>NZ_JBTCHQ010000001.1:0-785579 GCF_054254355.1 Ancylomarina sp. YFZ004 | reverse complement strand
TTCCGCTCACTTGATCTCTGAAATCGACAAAGATGAATTTATGAATGAAATCACCCATCAATGTGGTCTCTGTCATAAGCAATTATCAGATAGTTATTTGGAAACTTATCATGGGAAGGCCTATCAGCTTGGCTATTTACAGGCAGCTAGGTGTTCTGATTGTCATGGGGCACATTCCGATATGAATATCGAGCATCCGAATTCTGCTGTTGGATACAAGAATATTGTGGCGACTTGCCAGAAATGCCATGAGGATGCGAATGTCGGATTTACGGGATTCTTGACTCATGCAACACATAACAACCGCGATAAATATCCTATTTTGTATTACACCTTTTGGGGCATGTCTTCTTTACTGATGGCAGTCTTCGGCTTTTTTGGTCTGCACACACTTCTGTGGTTACCTCAATCCTTGCGGGAAAGAAGGAAAAAGAAGCTTCATAAACCTAAGGGCAAGGCGATTTATATTCGTCGATTTACCGATAGCCAGCGTTATACCCATATTTTTGTCATTCTAAGTTTTGTAATTTTAGCTCTAACGGGTATGCTACTTAAATTTGCCAATATGCAATGGGCTAGATATTTGGTTGATTTATTAGGAGGTGTACAAGTGGCAGGTATCTTACACCGTTTAGGTGCTATAGTGACATTCGGCTACTTTATTTATCACCTTTTTTCACTCATGAATGGTAGGCGTAAAATGGGCCTTGGTTGGTCTCAATTTATTTTTGGTAGCCATTCCATCATGTTTAATCGTCAGGATCTTAAAGATTTTTGGGCAAGTGTGAAATGGTTTGTAGGGAAAGGTGAACGGCCTAACTACGGACGATGGACCTATTGGGAAAAATTCGACTATCTAGCTGTATTTTGGGGCGTTGCCATTATTGGTTTCACAGGTTTGGTATTGTGGTTCCCAGAGATGTTTACCAAGTTTTTACCTGGTTGGCTAATCAATGTTGCTCAAATAATACACAGCGACGAAGCCTTGCTGGCGGTGGGTTTTATTTTTACAATTCACTTTTTTAATACCCACTTCCGTCCCGAATCATTTCCTATGGATACGGTGATATTTACCGGCCATGTATTGCTTGATGAATATAAAAAAGATCGCCCAAGGGATTACGAAGAACTCAAGAGTTCTGGCAAGTTGGATGAACGTGTCGTTGAAATGGAAATTACCCCTGATAGAAATCTGTCTGTAAAAGTCTTTGGTTTTTTCTTTCTGTTTATTGGCTTCCTATTAATTGCTCTTATTATCTATTCATTGCTATTTGGAGTGAAGTAAACATTCGCCCCATGATTTATCATGGGGATTTAAAAGGTGAATATCTGAAATAATTTGCCGTGGGATTTATCCTTCGGCATTTTTTTGAAACCAAATATCAATAGATGAAGCTTTGATACAGAGGAATGAATTAGCAAAAATTTTAAAAAAATCGTACCTTAAAGTGAATCCAAAAACCAAGAACCATGGTACCGAAAGTTCACCATTTAGATCAGATTGCGATAACGGTAAAATCGCACATGCTTTTAAAGGAACTGTTAAAAGTAAGCCCTGTTTTAGAGGAAATCATGCGAAATGCCAAAAATCCTACCGAGGCTTTGGTTGGTGTTAGGAATTGGGTGGTTGAAGAGTTGAAAAAGCATAAAGAAGCCTATCAATTTTATAAAGGAGAAATTAAAGGACGTGAAGCTTATGAGAAACTCACTTGGGTTGATTTTGCAGCCATCAGAATTCTCGATTACATTGATAATGCGGGGCGCGAATTTGAAGATCCAAATATTAGAGGAGAAAAAGCAATAAGTAATCCAATCAAATTAATTTGGCTTGCTGTTAACTATGGAACGGGTGGGGCTAAACCCTATTTTTTTAGAGACATGCTTTATTTATTCCGTCAGTTTTGCGGGACTTATAAGCGTGAAATGCCCACAGTTGGCGATCTCGAAGAATGGATGAACCGTTGGAGTACGGGCCTTGATCCCCGAATAATAAAGCTAAGGGAAGAAAACAGGGAACGGATTATTAAAGTATTAATTGCAAAAATTGATTCAGAAGAAATAAAGAGTAAGAAGTACCTGTTTGAATCCAATTTAAGCGAAGAACAAAAATATTTAAAGATGCTTGAATGGTGGGATGATTACAAGTTCCACTTAAGGTTTGCTGTACGTTCTCCTGACCTGTTAAATGAACTACTGGGCAATTCTCTCGATCCGGATTCAATGAAAGTTCTTTATGCAGCTGAAAAGCAGGGTATACCATTTTTTGTAAATCCTTATTATTTGTCATTGCTTCATGTGCGGGTGCCTTACTTCGCTATAGGTGCCGATCTGGCAATCAGACACTATGTGATTTATAGCCAGCAATTGGTTGACGAATATGGTCATATAGTAGCATGGGAAAAAGAAGATTTGGTTGAACCCGGAAAACCAAATGCTGCTGGTTGGATTTTGCCAACGAGTAATAATATTCATCGTCGCTACCCTGAAGTGGCTATTTTAATCCCTGATACCATGGGACGTGCTTGTGCTGGTCTTTGTTCATCCTGCCAACGGATGTTCGATTTTCAGAGGGGCAACCTTAATTTTGATCTGGATAAACTAAAAGCCAAGGAGACCTGGCAGGAAAAACTAAACAGATTGCTCGAATATTTTGAGTCGGATTCACAGTTGCGCGATATATTAATAACCGGAGGGGATGCATTTATGAGTTCCGATAGCTCATTAAAACAAATTCTGGATTCGGTTTATGAAATGGCTGCACGAAAAAAGAAAGCGAATGAGAAGCGTAAAGAGGGAGATAAATATGCTGAGATTTTAAGGGTTCGCCTGGGGACAAGACTGCCGATTTATCTTCCACAAAGAATCAAGCCTGAATTGATAAAGATTTTGAAAGATTTTAAACACAAAGCGGCTAAGTTAGGCGTGAAGAAGTTTATTATACAAACACATTTTGAATCATCTATGGAGGTTACGCCTGAAGCACGAGAGTCTGTTCGTTTGCTAAATTCTGCCGGATGGACTGTTACCAATCAATTGGTATTTACCGCAGCAGCATCACGCAGAGGGCATTCATCGAAATTACGAAAAACGCTGAATGAAATAGGGGTGTTGAATTACTATACTTTTAGTGTGAAAGGCTATATGGAAAACAGCTTCAACTTCGCCACTAATGAGAGGGCAGTTCAGGAGCAGATGGAGGAAAAAATTATAGGTTGGATACCATTCGAGTATGAGGAAGAAATACGTGAATTCCCTAACAATGCTGAGGTCCTGACTGACAATATTCGTAATCTGTTGCAGAAATCGGGTTTGCCATTTATTGGAACAGACAGGAATGTGTTGAACTTGCCAGGGGTCGGAAAGAGTTTGACATTCAGGACTATTGGAGTAACTCGTTACGGACGTCGAATATTGGAATTTGAATTGGACAAAACCCGTAGTCACAGTCCAGCTATGCACAATATGGATAAGGTTATTATTATTGAATCGAAGTCGATTGCCGAGTATTTATACCAATTGGAGGAGATGGGTGAGGATATTAAGGACTATGAAAGTATTTGGGGTTACTCCATTGGCGAAACCGAACCACGAATGAGCTTATTTGAGTATCCTGAATACGATTATAAGCTTACCGATGAAGTTACCAATTTTGGAGAGATTGAATAGTAGCCCCATGATTTATCATGGGGGCTTAAAAGATGAATATCAACATAATTTGCTGGAGGATTTATCCTTCGGCTTTTTTTATTTGGAAATGTATGACCCTATTAAAGATGCAGACTATCGTGTTTGTATTTGCTGATAATTGATGTCAATTTTTATTTGATTAAATTAAGGCCTCAGCTGATGCAAATAGTCCATCTGAAAAAAAAATATTCAAGTGCCTGTAAGAATCCAAGACTTAAGACACTAAATAGAAAAACAACAGAATGAGTAGCGATTTTTACACACTTTCAATCTTACCCTATGCTGCAATTATCATTAAGATATGCAGGGCATATACCAACTCTCAGGAGGATTTCGAAGATTATTATCAAGAGGTCTGCTTACAGATTTGGAAGAGCCATGACAATTTTCGAGGTCAATCGGAATGGTCGACATGGATTTACAGATTGTCTTTGAATGTTTGTCTCACCCTTTTGAAGAAAAAGAAGAATAACCACCAGCACTTTGCTTCTGATTATCTGCCGGCCGAAGCAATTGAAGATAGTCAGGTGTTTGCTGATGAATCTCTGCAAGAACTCTATAATGCTATTAGGCAATTATCGGAGTTGGACAGAGGGGTTATCTTGCTTTATCTGGAGGAGAAGAGCTATCAGGAAATCGCTGATATCATTGGCACCAATCCCAACAATATTGGTGTGCGTATTAAAAGAATTAAGGAACGCTTAAAAAAGATATTAGATGGAAAAGTCAATTGAAGAAATTTGGAAAGAAGGGTTTTTGAATACTGATGACTTGGTGGTGCCTAAGTTGAATAACCTGTACAATAAGAAGTCCATGCACCTTGTGGATAAGTTTAAGAGAATGTTCAAGATTAATCTGAATGCCATATTTATAGGTTCGTTTGTGATTTTGCTTGCCTCTTTCCCATTAGACATACCAGTTATGGGTGTAGGGTATTTTTTCATACTAAATAGCATTGTACTTGTCAATCGTAAGCTAATGAAAGGCCTGATGAAAATTGATAAAAACATCAGTAGTTACGAATATATTAGAACATTCGACCATTGGATGAAAGAACAACTTGATGTGAATTCCAGGATTGCCAGATACTATTACCCCTTATTCTTTCTGTTCATGGTTCTGGGCTTTTGGTTTTCAAGCAAATTTCAAGAACTCATAACTGAAATCTTAGGAAAACCCCACCAAATCTATCTGATGAATGGTATTCCTGTATTCTGGGTATTGGGCATCGTTTTCATCTTGGGGCTATTGGCCGTTTTTGGAAAGCGTATTTACAAGTTCGATGTTGGCTTGGTATATGGGCGTGAGTTTAGAAAGTTAGATGAGATGCTAGCTGATATGGAAGAGTTAAGAAAATAATTAGCCATTGCAGCTGTAAGACAATAGTATAGAGAATGTTAAATTGAAATATTATGAAAATTGAACAACTAAAAGATATAAAAGGTATAGAAGAAAATAAGCGATTATTAAAAGCCTACAAAAGATTGCAAGCCTTGATTGAGGCACTGACAAAAAGAGAAATCCCAAGTGAAATACTGAATATGATTAATTCTGATATTCAAAAAATCAATAACTTTTCGGGTACTGATATAGAATTGAGAAAAAGCTTGAGAAAAGCTTATTCTAGTATCTTAAAATTGCTTGAGAAAGAATTGGGATGGGTGACCAAGGACCATTATCGGAATTTGTGGATGTCTATTGGTGTGGCACTAGGAGTCGCCTTTTCAGCCTCATTCGATAATAATGGGATGGGATTAATTATTGGTTTGGTTGTTGGGCTGACTGTAGGTATGAATCTAGATAAAAAAGCTGCCCAATCGGGCAAGCAACTCGATTTATCAGCAAGTAGCTGTTAAGCAAATAGAACGTTTATAGTGAGCCGAGGGATATGAATCCTTCGGCTTTTTTATGTTTGAAATTATTTGGAAGCAATCTAAGTGTTTATTTAACTTTAATATTATGAAGCTTGATGATAAATAATTAATTTACTTCAGTTTTTATAAAATAAATTTAAGATAAATAGATATGATGATTTCTTACATTATTGGGATATACATTTTAGTATGTGCTTTAGTTGGTACAATTGGAATAGGAAGACAAATAGGATTCTTTTTATCATTTGTAATTGCATTATTAACAACGCCTGTTGTAGGTCTTATCGTAACAGTCTTGTCGAATAAAAATACATCTGAGATAAATTTATCAAGTACAGGAAATATTTCTGATGAACTTTTGAAATTGAACGAACTTAAAGAAAAAGGAGTTTTAACCGAAGATGAGTTCGTGAAACAAAAAAATAGGATCTTAAATTGAGATATGTGTAACCAATCATATCTTATTATTGAAAATTCAAAATTATAAAGCAATCAGATGAGTAGTGCAGGACATGTTTTAGATATGATTATTAGGATGAGGCAGAATCGTGCTATAAAAACATCCAATAAGCAAAAGTTCAGATCAAATAATCGAGAAGCATCACATTCTGATAAAGCTGCTTTGCGTTACAAAAAGGTTTCGAAAGAGAAGCTTGAAAAAATAAAAGGTAAAATTAGATTGAAAGCAGGTTTAGAGCGAAGAAAAGAAATACTAGTGATTTCTATTTTCCTTGTGCTTGTTATAATTATCGCCTATACTTACATGACCTAGGAGTGGAAAATGAATTTTTCATTCTAAGAAGAGATAGAAAAATAGCTAATCTCTATTAATTTCATCAGCAAAAATAGCTGTGAAAGTAATATGAATCAGGAATTCTTTTTAAAATAAGAAAGCCAGTAAACATGGGTATTCTTGATTCTTATTTAGAATGCTATGAGAGTATGAAATCAGGTTTGGGAATCGTAGGATTTGGAAATAAAAGATTTTATAAGCTATATTTGTCGCATAGATTTGTCAGCGTAATCAGATCGAGAGAATGATTGTAAAGGTTCGTTGACAAGATTAAAACAAAATGGATTTCAATCAATTAATGAGGAATCCGAAAATAGAAAAAGCAATATGCAATTTAATACAATCATTATTATCAACGTCATTATTCGCGTCCTAATTGGACATGAATCGAGGTTGTGCATATTTAACTAAACGAAACCAGTTTTACAAAATATTCAAAGCCTCTTCCGAAACGAAGAGGCTTTTTTTTAGATCAGATTATTGTATGTTATCAAGTAAGCTAGTCATTATCGTCATTATTATGGTCATCGTCATTATTAGAATGAGGATGAGGGAAGGCGTGCACACACAATAATTCGAACTAACGAAATTATGAGCGCTCTTCCCGAAAAGGAAGAGCGTTTTTTTTTGCCTCGAATCCGCTAAGCAACCGATAATCGACAACAGAAATTAGGACAAACAACTTAACGATTAACCAAAATGTATAAAAACCAATTACGCAGCAGCCAAACCACAGAGGGCAGACGCATGGCAGGAGCCAGAAGCCTTTGGCGAGCCAATGGCATGAAAGAAGAGATGTTCGGGAAGCCAGTGATTGCTATCGTGAATTCATTCTCTCAGTTTGTACCAGGTCATGCACACTTGCAAAACGTTGGGCAGATGGTGAAAAAGCAGATTGAGAAGTCGGGCTACTTTGCCGCTGAGTTCAACACCATTGCCATTGACGATGGTATCGCCATGGGACATGATGGGATGCTCTATTCATTGCCATCGCGCGAGCTGATTGCTGATAGTGTGGAGTATGTGTGTAATGCGCACAAGGTTGATGCGATGATTTGCATTTCTAATTGTGATAAGATTACACCAGGCATGATGATGGCCGCTATGCGATTGAATATTCCTGCCGTTTTTGTTTCAGGAGGTCCAATGGAGGCAGGCGAATCGAAGGGTGAAAAACTTGATTTGGTTGATGCCATGGTTAAGGCTGGTGACGATAGTGTAAGCGATGAACGGCTTCAGGAAATTGAAGAATCGGCTTGCCCAACTTGCGGATCTTGTTCGGGTATGTTTACTGCTAACTCGATGAATTGCTTGAACGAAGCTTTGGGCTTGGCCTTACCAGGAAACGGAACTTTGCTTGCAACTCACAAGCTGCGTAAAGATATGTTTATGGATGCTGCGGATTGTATTGTAAAGATAACAGATGCTTATTACAAGAATGGCGATGCTTCAGTTCTGCCAAGATCAGTTGCTACACTTGAGGCTTTCAGGAATGCCATGACATTGGATATTGCAATGGGAGGTTCAACCAATACGGTGCTTCACCTATTGGCCATTGCTCACGAGGCTGAACTTGATTTTACAATGAAAGACATGGATGAGCTGTCGCGCAAAACACCAAACCTGTGTAAGGTGGCGCCCAACTCACCTAACTACTATATCGAAGATGTGAACCGTGCAGGTGGTATCATGAGCATACTAGCTGAGCTAGCTAAGGGTGGACTTTTGAACACAGAAGTGGGGCGTGTTGATCAGAAAAGTTTAAAGACAGCTCTTGAAGAATATGATTTGACTTCAGATAAACTCAGTGAGAAAGCGAAAGTGATTTATCATTCTGCACCAGGTCGCAGCGGACGTAACCTGACATTCGCGTCGCAGAATTCGCAGTACAAACAAGTTGATGCTGATAGAGAAAAGGGTTGTATTAGAAATATGGCAAATGCCTACACCCAAGATGGTGGTTTGGCAGTTTTATTCGGAAATATAGCACCCGATGGTTGTGTGGTAAAAACGGCTGGAGTTGCCGAGGAGGTTTTCAACTTCACAGGTATAGCAAAGGTTTATCATTCACAACGCGATGCTTGCGAAGCCATTCTCACCAAGCAGGTGAATGCTGGCGATGTGGTGGTGATCAAGTTCGAAGGTCCATCTGGCGGACCAGGCATGCAAGAGATGCTTTATCCAACCTCTTACCTTAAAGCCATGGGATTGGGAGCCAAGTGTGCTCTGATTACCGATGGTCGATTTTCAGGAGGAACATCAGGCTTATCAATCGGACATGTCTCGCCAGAAGCTTCGGCGGGAGGTGCAATTGCTCTGATAAAAGAAGGGGATAAGATTGAAATCAGCATTCCTAATCGTAGTCTGAATATTTGTATTTCGGATGAAGATTTGGAGGCTAGAAGAAATGAAGAAGAAGCTTATGATGACAAAGCCTTCACACCAAGAGGAAGAGGGCGAATGGTTTCAAAGGCATTACAAGCCTACTCGAAACTGGTCAGCTCAGCAGATAAAGGGGCAGTAAGGCAGTTATAAAGGTTGAAAAGTCAAAAAGTCAAAAGGTCAATAACTCAATATCGCGAATCGCTTACTGAGCGGAGTCGAAGTAGTAGTTAAGACTAAAAATGTTTTAAGATGGAAATAGCAGCAACAAGTCAAAATACAAATACCATGTGTAAACCCACAGAACATCTATCGGGAGCTGAGATATTAGTTCGAAGCTTGATTGAAGAGGATGTAGATAGCATATTTGGATATATAGGTGGCGCCATTATGCCCGTTTACGATGCCTTATACGATCACCAAGAAGAATTACAGCATTACCAAGCTCGTCACGAACAGGGGGCAACTCATTCGGCACAGGCTTATGCGCGAATCAGTAAAAAGCCGGGCGTTTGTTTCACAACATCGGGACCAGGAGCAACCAATGTTATAACAGGATTGGCTGATGCTTATCTGGATTCAACCCCACTTGTAATTATTACAGGCCAGGTGGCTAGTGGTTTTTTGGGATCGGATGCTTTTCAGGAAACCAACATGATTGGTCTATCTATGCCTGTTACGAAGTGGAATTTCCAAATAACTAAAGCAGATGAAATTGCAGAGGTTATGGCCAAAGCATTTTATATCGCACGTACGGGTCGACCAGGTCCTGTATTGATTGATATCACAAAGGATGCACAAATTGCGACAACGGATTATAAATATAAGAAATGTGAGCATATTCGTTCGTATCAGCCTATGCCTGAGCTAGACATAAGTCAGGTTGAGGCGGCAGCCAAATTAATCAATGGGGCAAAGAAACCTTTATTACTTGCTGGTCAGGGAATACTATTGTCAGGAGCAGAAAAGGAGTTGATGGCTTTTGCTGAGAAGACTCAGACACCTGTCGCTTGTACCTTGTTGGGCTTATCATCTTTTCCAACAGATCACCCACTTTATGTTGGGATGTTGGGTATGCATGGTAATTACGGACCGAATATCAATACCAATGAATGTGATGTTTTGATAGCAGTTGGTATGCGGTTCGATGATAGAGTAACGGGAGATACGGCCCAATATGCCAAGCAAGCTAAGATTGTTCATATCGATATCGACAGATCGGAGCATAACAAAAATATAAAGGTTGATGTACCCGTATTGGCGGATGCCAAGCAAGCTTTAACAGCCTTGAATGAATTGGTTCGAGGAAATGTTAAGCCTGAGTGGATGAAGAGTTTTAAAGATTTCTATCAGCTTGAGTTTGATAAGGTGATTAAGAAACAGGCTTATTCTAATAGAGAGAAAATTAATATGGCTGAGGTCGTTCGTTTAGTCTCAGAACAAACCAATGGCGAAGCTATTTTGTGTACCGATGTTGGTCAGCATCAAATGACTTCAGCTCGTTACTATGAGTTTAAAAAACCGAATACGCAGATTACTTCTGGTGGGTTGGGAACGATGGGATTTGGTTTGCCAGCAGCCATTGGAGCTCAAATTGGAGATAGAAATGCTCAAGTCATATCCATATCAGGTGATGGTGGCTTTCAGATGACTTTGCAGGAGTTGGCAGTGATCAAACAATACAATTTGCCAGTTAAAACCATTGTTTTAAATAACTCATTCTTGGGTATGGTGCGACAGTGGCAAGATTTGTTTTTCGATCAGCGTTTTTCTTGTACTCGATTGGAGAACCCTGATTTTGTAAAGATTGTTGAAGGTTACGGTATACAAGCCAAAAGAGTTAGTAAACGTGAAGAACTTGACGCAGCGATCAAAGAAATGTTGGAATCGCCAAACGCTTACTTTCTTGAAGTTGTTGTTGAAACAGAATCTAATGTATTGCCAATGATTGAACCAGGAGCAGCCGTTTCGCAAATGAGACTGGAGTAAAGCCTAAAGTTCTAAAAGTCAAAAGGCTGAGTGTTCACTGAGCGGAGTCGAAGTGTAAAGGGAAGTCCGTCTCAGGCTTGATTGAAAAATCTCAAATCAAAAAATAATTAAGATGAAAGAGTATACAATAACTGTTTTTTCAGAAAATGATATCGGTCTTCTGAATGAGGTAACCATCGTTTTCTCACGAAGAAAAATCAATATAGAAAGCTTAACCGTATCAGAGTCAGAGGTGAAAGGTGTGTCGCGATACACAATCGTAGCCTATATGGATGAGAGTAAGGTTGAGAATGTGGTGCTTCAAATTGAAAAGATTATTGGTGTATTCAAAGCACTCTATTTCGAAGCAGAAGAAATTGTCCATCAAGAGGTGGCTCTATTTAAAATTGCTAACTCAACCAGATTAAATGGAAATCTTGAAGCCTTAGTGAGAAATAAAAATGCTAAGATTCTTACGGTGAGTCCTGACTTTTTGGTTATCGAGCGAGTAGGTTACAAGGCCGATAATCAAGCTCTGTTTCATGAGTTAGAACAGTACGGCGTCTTGCAATTTGCTCGATCAGGTCGTGTAGCAGTTTCGACTTCGCAGAAAGATTTCACCTCGTATCTGAAGGGATTGGAAGAAGCAAGTTAATTTATGAATTATGAATTCGGACTAAGGTTTGAAATGAAATAAAAGGAGATCTAATTATTTGTTTTGAGCGTGGCTTGTCAGTCTGCCGTGAGGCGTGATTCATATGTGACTACGGAGTAAAAACAAGGATCAGACTGACTTGATTCTTTTGTTTACTTTTCTCATTTAAGGAGCATTGAAAATCATGAATTCCTTATTGTAAAATTATTTTATGAGTAAAAGTAAAAGCCTAGCGGCTTGAGCGAAAGGATAAAAAAAAGATAAAATTATAATTAATAAAATAGAGTGGGATTAAAGAAAGATGCGTTTGGTTTTCCCAAATCATAAATCTAAAATCCCCAATCAAAAATTAAAAAAAGATGGCAACAATAAATTTTGGTGGAACAGACGAACAAGTAGTAACACGTGAAGAATTCTCATTGGAAAAAGCACGTGAGGTGATGAAAGACGAAACCATTGCTGTAATCGGTTATGGTGTTCAAGGTCCCGGTCAGTCGCTAAACTTGAAAGACAATGGCTTTAACGTAATTGTTGGACAGCGTAAAGAATCTAAAACATGGGACAAAGCTGTCGCTGATGGTTGGGTTCCTGGTAAAGATCTTTTTGAGATTGAAGAAGCATTGGATAGAGCAACTGTAATTCAATATCTATTGTCAGATGCAGGACAGATTGCTGTTTGGCCAACTGTTCAGAAATATTTGAAGCCGGGTAAGGCCCTTTACTTCTCTCACGGTTTTGGTATCACCTATAAGGAGCGAACTAATATTATACCTCCAGCTGATGTTGATGTTATTCTTGTTGCACCTAAAGGTTCAGGTACGAGTTTACGTCGTATGTTCCTTGAGGGACGTGGCTTGAATTCATCATACGCTATCTTCCAGGATGCAACGGGTCGTGCTTTCGATCGTGTAGTTGCTTTGGGAATTGGAGTAGGATCGGGTTACCTTTTCGAAACCACTTTCAAACGTGAGGTGTATTCTGATTTAACAGGTGAGCGTGGAACATTGATGGGATGTATTCAAGGAATATTTGCTGCTCAGTACGATGTATTGCGTGCCAATGGTCACTCGCCATCTGAGGCTTTCAATGAGACAGTTGAGGAATTGACTCAGAGTTTGATGCCTTTGGTTGCTGAGAATGGTATGGACTGGATGTATGCCAATACTTCGACAACAGCTCAACGTGGTGCACTTGATTGGTGGAAGCCTTTCCGTGATGCGACCAAGCCAGTTTTCGAAAAGCTATACAAAGAAGTAGAAGCCGGGAAGGAAGCTCAACGTTCTATCGACTCGAACTCTCAGGATGATTACCGAGTGAAATTAGATGCTGAATTGGAAGAGCTACGAGATAGTGAAATGTGGCAAGCCGGAACAGCCGTTCGTAAGCTCCGTCCAGAGAATAACTAGCTTAAAAGGCCTGACTGTATCGTGTAAATGAGAGTTTGCACTGATGTTAATTTGTGATCAACTATTGGTACCCTAAACCCATTTTGGGGTACCAATGGTACAAATATGAATCAGATCTATTTATAAAAATGATGTTGGATAACCCATTCTTAACCCAATGCGCTTGGTTTGTAATATTCGGTAGATAAGGTGATTGAAGTCTTGTTGTTGCAAAGGATCATATTCGCGAATTGATTTGAAAGTCGTAGTTGAATCGGATAATTTGTTTTCACTCAAGTCCTATAGTTTTTATGTTTGTTTAGCAATTAAGAGATGATCTTGATTGGCAGTATCACAGTAAAGAAAAATATCATGAATACGAATACTATTCTTATTGGTTTAATTCTCATTCTCGACCTTATTATTGAGGGATCGACAGGGAAGACTGTGTTATAATTTGAATCACAACAATTGATCATTATACGAAGTTCTTCCCTTAAGGAAGGGCTTTTTTTTTGCTATTAATCGAACAATGCTTAACCACAAATTATAAAAAAGATGAGTGATAAAATATTTATTTTCGACACCACACTACGCGACGGGGAACAGGTCCCGGGTTGTCAGTTGAATACAATTGAAAAGATTGAGGTCGCAAGAACACTTGAAGCTCTAGGTGTAGATGTGATTGAAGCGGGCTTCCCTGTTTCAAGTCCTGGAGACTTTCAATCGGTGGTCGAAATAGCCAAGGCCGTAAGTAATCCTATCATTTGCGCGCTAACCCGCGCCGTTGAAAAGGATATCGATGTGGCTGCTCAGGCTCTGAAGTTTGCTAAAAGAGGCCGTATCCATACAGGAATTGGAACATCACCTTATCATATACAATCCAAATTAAATTCCAATCCAGATGAGATTCTACAGCGTGCAGTTCGTGCAGTAAAGTATGCCAAACGCTATGTTGAAGATGTTGAGTTTTATGCTGAAGATGCAGGTCGTTCGGATAATGAATATTTGGCTAGAGTCGTTGAGGCTGTGATTAAAGCAGGAGCAACGGTTATCAACATTCCTGATACAACAGGTTATTGTTTGCCAGGTGAGTATGGAGCAAAAATCAAGTATTTGATGGAGAATGTATCCAATGTTCATAAGGCAATTTTGTCAACTCACTGTCATAACGATTTGGGAATGGCTACAGCCAATTCTTTGAGTGGTTTGCTTAATGGAGCCCGGCAGGTTGAGGTGACTTTGAATGGTATTGGAGAACGAGCGGGTAACACCTCTCTTGAAGAAGTGGTGATGGCAATTAGAACCCATCATGGCTTACCATTTCACACTGATATCAACACGAAAGGGATATACCAAGCTAGTCGTTTGGTGTCTTCATTAATGAATATGCCCGTGCAAGCAAATAAAGCCATTGTTGGACGTAATGCTTTTGCACACTCATCGGGAATTCATCAAGATGGTGTTTTGAAGAACCGTGAAAACTATGAAATTATCGATCCTGCTGATGTTGGGATTAAGGAGTCAGCAATCATCCTCTCAGCAAGAAGTGGACGTGCTGCTTTGAATCATCATTTGACAGAAATGGGCTATAGCCTTTCGCAGGAAGAGTTGGATGATGCCTATACCAGATTTTTGGTTATGGCCGACGATAGAAAGAACCTTAATGAAAATGATTTGTCTGAGTTGATGGGCGATCATCAGTCGGAGACTAAATCGGTAGAGTTAGAATTATTGCAGGTGGTTGCAGGTAAATCGACCATTCCTATGGCAACGGTTCATCTTAAGTTGAGAGGGGAATCTTGTGCTGCTACAGCTGAAGGAAATGGTCCCATTGATGCTTGTTTCAATGCTGTTAAGAAATTGATTAAGCAGAAATTCTCTTTGGAGGAATTCCTTGTGCAAACCTTAACTAGAGGAAGCGATGATCTCGGTAAAGTACATGTGCAATTAGAACATAAAGGAAAAATGTACTATGGTTTCGGAGCCAATATCGATATCATTACCGCTTCGGTGGAGGCATTGGTTGATGCCCTATCTAAAATAGTTTAAGTCAGTTATAAAAGAAAATATTTAAATACATAATCGTATTAAAAAAGTAATATGGAACCAAAAACACTATTTGATAAAGTCTGGGATGCTCACGTTGTTGAGAAGATTGATGGAGGTCCAAGTGTATTTTATATCGATAAGCATTTGATTCACGAGGTGACTAGTCCACAAGCTTTTTCTGGATTGGAAGCAAGAGATCTAAAAGTTTTTCGTCCTGAAAATACCATTGCCACACCAGATCATAACATTCCTACAGAAAATCAACATCTCAGTATCAAGGATGAATTGTCGAGAAAGCAAGTTGAGACTTTAACAGCTAATTGTGAGAAAAATAACATCACGCTTTATGGATTAAATCATCCCTACAATGGAATTGTTCATGTTGTTGGTCCAGAACTGGGGCATACCCAACCTGGCATGACTTTGGTTTGCGGCGATAGTCATACATCGACACATGGTGCTTTTGGTGCAGTAGCTTTTGGTATTGGGACTTCGGAGGTTGAGATGGTTTTTGCCACTCAGTGTATTTTACAGCCAAAACCTAAAAAAATGCTAATCACGGTTAATGGTGAATTGCAAAAAGGTGTAACGGCTAAAGATCTGACGCTTTATGTGATTGCACAATTGGGAACAGGAGGAGCAACGGGATACTTTGTAGAATATGCAGGCCCTGCTGTTAGCAGTTTAAGCATGGAAGGTCGAATGACCGTTTGTAATATGAGTATCGAAATGGGAGCTCGTGGTGGAATGATTGCACCGGATCAAACGACTTTTGATTATGTTGAAGGTCGTGAATTTGCTCCAAAGGGCGAAGAGTGGACTAAAGCTGTTGCCAAATGGAAAGAATTGAAAACCGATGAAGGCGCAAGTTTTGATAAAGAATATGTTTTTAAGGCTTCGGATATTGAACCCATGCTAACCTATGGAACCAATCCAGGAATGGGAGTTGGTATTTCAGGAAGCATTCCAACTGAATCAGAAGTTGATCCTTCTGAGCTACCAACTTTCAAAAAATCTTTGGACTATATGGGCTTCGACTTAGGAGATAAACTTCTGGGTAAGAAAGTCGATTACGTGTTTGTTGGTTCTTGTACCAATGGACGTATCGAAGATCTTCGAATTCTTGCATCTGCTGTGAAGGGAAAGAAAAAAGCAGAATCAGTTACGGCTTGGATTGTTCCCGGATCGAAACAAGTCGAGAAACAAGCTCAGGAAGAGGGATTGGTTGAGATTCTGGAAGAAGCAGGATTTAAAATGCGTCAGCCGGGATGTTCGGCATGTTTGGCAATGAATGATGATAAAGTTCCAGCTGGAAAGTATAGTGTTTCTACTTCGAACAGAAATTTTGAAGGAAGACAAGGACCAGGAGCCAGAACATTATTGGCTAGTCCATTGACTGCTGCAGCTGCAGCTGTAACTGGAGTTATCTCTGACCCAAGAGAGTTCTTGTAATCAGGTATCAGTTATCGATAACTGAAAACCGACAACTGATCTCATTTTTTCACATTAACACACATACAGCATGTCAATAGATAAATTTACCACATTGGAATCGACATATGTCCCGCTTCCTGTTGAAAATGTGGATACAGACCAGATTATACCAGCACGATTTTTAAAAGCAACCAGCCGTGATGGTTTTGGAGAAAATCTTTTTCGCGACTGGAGATATACACCTGATGGGCAAGAGAATCCGGAATTCGTTTTGAATCAATCAGAATATTCGGGTGAAATATTAGTGGGCGGAAAGAATTTCGGATCTGGTTCTTCAAGAGAGCACGCAGCATGGGCGATTCACGATTATGGTTTTAAGGTGGTTGTGAGTAGTTTTTTTGCTGATATTTTTCAAAATAATGCCTTGAATAATGGGGTGCTCCCAGTTACTGTATCGTCAGAATTCTTAAAGACTATTTTCGACGCTGTAGAGAAAAATAAGAGTCAAAAGTTAGTAGTTGATTTGGAGAAGCAAAGCATCACTTTAAATGACGAAAGTGAAGAATTTGTAATTAATCCCTATAAGAAAAATTGCCTGCTGAATGGATTCGATGATATCGATTATCTTCTCGATAGGAAAAATAAAATAGAAGCTTTCGAAGCTAAAAAATAAAGGAAGAGGTATAAAATGAACGAACTGTGTCGCTTAGAAATAATGGATACCACCCTTAGGGATGGCGAACAGACCTCTGGGGTGAGCTTTAATTCTGAAGAAAAATTGGGTGTCGTAAAGTTATTACTACGATCCTTAAAAGTCGATCGCGTAGAAGTAGCCTCAGCCAGAGTATCTAAAGGAGAATTTAAAGCCGTACAGCGAATTGCCAAGTGGGCAGAGAAACATGACTTCCTCGATAAAATTGAAGTATTAGGTTTTGTTGATGGGAACGCTTCTCTGGATTGGATTCACGCCAGTGGAGCCAGAGTCGTCAATCTGTTGGCAAAAGGTTCGTTGAAACACTTACGAGGGCAACTGAGAAAGACGCCCCAACAGCATGTTCAGGATGTTAAAGATGCTGTCGCTTATGCTACAAAACTAGGAATCAAGGTGAATTTATATCTTGAGGATTGGTCTAATGGAATGCACACTTCGAGAGATTACGTTTGGTATCTTTTGGATGAATTGCAAAATGAAAATATTCAACGTTTCATGTTGCCAGATACTTTGGGAGTGATGAATCAGGTACAGGCTTTTGATTTTTGTTCTGCTTGTCGCGAAAGATACCCAAAACTGCATTTTGATTTTCATGCTCATAACGATTATGATTTGGCTCTTGCTAATGTGTACTCAGCTGTTTTGGCAGGTATGAATGGCATTCACACCACTATAAATGGTCTTGGTGAGAGAGCAGGTAATGCTCCTCTGGCCTCGGTAGTAGGGGTTCTAAAAGATCATTTGGCTCGAAAAATCAATGTGGATGAGGATAAGATAAATACGGTGAGTCGTATCGTGGAGACTTTTTCAGGTATTCGAATTCCTGCTAACAAGCCTTTAGTTGGAGAAAATGTCTTTACTCAAACCTGTGGTGTACATGCTGATGGTGATTCAAAAGATGAGCTTTATTTTAACCGATTAATGCCTGAGCGCTTCGGCCGTGAACGTAAATATGCCTTGGGGAAAACTTCAGGAAAAGCGAACATTAAGAAGAATTTGGAAGAATTGGGGATAAGCCTGGAAGAGGAAACCATGAAGATTGTAACCCAGCGAGTGATAGAATTGGGAGACAAAAAAGAAATGGTAACAATAGATGATCTGCCTTATATTGTTTCTGATGTTTTAAATCAGACTATGGAGGAGATGCCCATTCAGATCAAGCATTATTCTTTATCCCTTTCGAAAGGGATGAGGCCCTTTGCTTCTATCAACTTAGAGATTAATGGTGTCATGTATGAAGGTACAGCTTCAGGAGATGGTCAGTATGATGCTTTTATGAATGCTATTTGGCGTGTTTATGAAGAGCTGGAAAGAGACCGACCTGTACTAAGCGATTACCTTGTTCGAATTCCTCCCGGAGGAAAAACAGATGCTCTTGTCGAAACGTTAATTACCTGGAACTATAAGGGCAAAGAATATAAAACCAGAGGTTTGGATCCAGATCAGATTGAAGCGGCTATTAAAGCAACAATCCGAATGCTTAACCTGATTGAGATGAATAAGGAAGTAAGCCAGCTCCTCTGATCCCGAGAATTGGGAGTTAAAGGTTAAAGGTTAAAGGTTAAAGGTTTCTCTGGTAGTTTTTAGTTGTCTCTTGTCATCCTGATAATCTAATAGAAAATAGGGATAACGCATAACCGAAAACACCATTACACATTTATAAAAGCACAAATTATCACATTCACTCATTAACAAATCATCAAAATAATGTCATATAAAATAGCAGTATTAGCCGGAGATGGAATTGGTCCGGAAATCGTAGCACAAGCCAGAAAAGTAACCGATGCAATTGTTCAAAAATTCGGACATGACTTTGAATATACCGAAGCTCTTGTCGGTGCTGTTGCCATTGATGAAGTAGGCAGTCCTTATCCTGATGAAACCCACGAGATTTGTATGAATTCAGATGCAGTTTTATTTGGAGCCATCGGTCATCCAAAGTTCGACAATGATCCAACAGCAAAGATGCGTCCGGAGCAAGGCCTGTTAGCTATGCGTCAGAAGTTAGGCTTGTATGCGAATCTTCGCCCTGTAACGACATTCAAATCTTTGATTCATAAATCGCCTTTGAAAACTGAACTCGTTGATGGAGCTGATTTTATGTGTATTCGAGAGCTAACTGGTGGGATTTACTTTGGGCGTCCACAAGGGCGTTCTGAAGATGGTAAAACGGCTTACGACACTTGCGTTTATACGGTTGAAGAAATCGAGAGAATTGTTCGTTTGGGATTTGAATATGCAGGAAAACGTCGTAAAAAATTAACCATCGTTGATAAGGCTAATGTGTTGGCGACTTCAAGGTTGTGGAGAGAAACAGCTCAGAAAATAGAGCCCGAATTTCCTGAAATTGAAGTGGAATACATGTTTGTCGATAATGCCGCTATGCAATTAATCACATGGCCAAAACGTTTCGATGTGATGGTTACCGAGAATATGTTTGGAGATATCCTTACCGATGAAGCAAGTGTGATTTCAGGATCTATGGGCATGTTACCTTCAGCGTCTATAGGTGTACATACTTCCGTTTTTGAGCCAATTCATGGTTCATATCCTCAGGCAACTGGTAAAAACATTGCAAATCCATGTGCTACAGTTCTTTCTGCTGCCATGATGTTTGAGTATGCATTTGGTATGATGAAGGAAGGCGCTTTGATTCGTGAAGCCGTAGACAAAGCTCTTGAAGCAGGCGTGGTAACAGAAGATATTGCCGATGGTAAAAAAGTATATAGTACCAGCGAAGTAGGTGACTGGTTAGCTGACTATGTAAAGAACTTCAGTTAGTTGTTAATCTTGATGTTGAGGATTGGTTACCCTTATAAACAAGTCAATAGAGTATGCTCAGAGATTTGTCTCTGAGCAAGCTTAAATTAAAAGGGAAAATTGTGTCAGAAAATAAGAAAGAATATTATCCGATAATGTCGGAGATAGTCAAGGCAAATCAGAAGGTTCAAGATGTCGCGATCGTCTCGCCTTTGCTCAAAAATTTGAATCTATCTAGCAGATATCAAGCAAATATTCATCTTAAGCGAGAAGATTTGCAATTGGTTCGATCCTATAAAATAAGAGGTGCATATAATAAAATATCAAGCCTGAGTAAAGCTTGCTTAGATAAAGGAATTGTTTGTGCTAGTGCTGGAAATCATGCGCAAGGTGTAGCATATTCCTGTCAGAAATTGAAATGTTTTGGAAGTATTTATATGCCCGAAACAACGCCTCGACAGAAGATTAAGCAGGTTAAAATGTTTGGTGGTGATTATGTGGAAGTTTTCCTTATAGGAGATACTTTTGATGATGCCTCTTCGAAAGCCATAGCTGACGCCAAGGAGTTGGGGAAAACTTTTATTCACCCTTTTGACGATCCTAAAACAATAGAAGGACAGGGAACAATTGGTTTGGAAATATTGCAACAATTCAATGAGCCGATTGATTATTTAATTCTGCCTATAGGTGGTGGAGGACTGGCTTCTGGTGTAGGTGCATGGATAAAAGAATTTAGTCCCAATACCAAAATTATTGGTGTAGAACCCAAAGGAGCCGCATCCATGAAGTTGGCATTGGACAATAAGTGTAATCTTGCACTTGAAAGTATAGATCGTTTTGTTGACGGAGCAGCTGTCCAGAAAGTCGGTGATTACACCTGGAAAATCTGTGAAAAGGTATTGGATGATATTTTGGTTGTTCCCGAAGGTCTGATTTGTTCAACGATATTGAGTTTATATAATGAGGATGCCATAGTTGCAGAACCAGCAGGTGTTTTATCCATTGCTGCTTTGGAATTGATGGGTGACAAGATTCAGGGTAAAAATGTCGTCTGTGTTCTCAGTGGTAGCAATAACGACATTACTCGAATGGAAGAGATAAAGGAAAGAAGTCTTTTATATGAAGGCTTGAAACATTATTTCATGGTTCGATTCCCACAACGATCAGGAGCTTTGAAAGAGTTTGTGAATGATGTCCTTGATTCGGGTGACGACATCACTCATTTTGAATATTATAAGAAAAGCAGCCGAGAAAAAGGGCCAGCGGTTATAGGCATCGAAGTTCAAAATCCTGAAGACTTGCAACGTCTACAGCAGAGAATGGCGGATCGTAATTTTATTTTCGAATACCTAAACGATAAAACAGATTTATTTCAGCTTATAGTTTAAGCATATTAAGAATAGAGAAAATAGGAGATGGGTTAGCGCTTGATCTCCTATTTTTGTTTTTGCATTTTATGCTTTACTTTGTGTTCTACATTTATTTCAATACACACAGTTCAATATGCTAAGGTTTCTCTTTTCTATATTATTCATTCAGTTCATTCTTTGTCAAACTAGCGTTGCTCAGACAAATTGGTCTAAGCAATTGGATCATTATATATTGAAACGTGATGAGATAGATGTTGCCAAGAAGGAGACTGTTAAAAATCTCTTGGAGGATTTACGATCTACCAGAGAAGAAAAAAATACAGATAAGGAATTCTCTGCTTTAATGAAATCAGTAAAGGCTTACGAGTATTTTGTTTACGATTCAGCATTCAAATATGCACAAGAAGCCAACCGTTTCGCTTATAGTTTAAAGGATGAGGCTAAGATTGCTGAATCTAAATCGAAGCTCAGTTTAATCATGCTTTTGAAAGGCTTGTACACCTCTTCGATTGACACGATAAAAACGGTTAAATATGAGTTTCTGCCAAAGGTTAAAAGAAAGGAATTCTACAGCACAGCCTACCGTGCGTACTACGATTTATCGGGCTATTCAAGAGATAAACACTACAGTGAGAAGTACAAAGAATTGGGGCATTATTACAGTCGAAAATTGATTGAAGAATTTCCAGAACCATCTTTTGAGAAAGTATTGGGAATGGCACTTCAGGAGATGGTGAGTGGAGAGCTCTCAAAAGCTGAAAGGCATTATTTGAATCTTCTGAATCAATTTGACCTGAATGATCATGAGACGGCTATTGTAACCTCGGGTTTGGGTTTTATTTATGCTGATAGGAATAAAAGCGAAAAGGCTAAAGAATTTCTGATGAGAGCCAGTATTGGTGATATTAAAGCGGGCATTAAGGAAACAACTGCCTGTCGGTCCTTGGCTGAAATTTTCTATAAGGAAGGCGATATTGATAAGGCCTATCAGTATATTCTTTTGGCTAAGGCCGATGCCGATTTTTATGGTTCAGAGCAGCGGAAATTTGAAATTTCATACACCTTGCCTTTAATTGAATCGGCGCGTTTCCAAAAAGAAAATAAACAGAAAAAATTGGTTGGCCTTATCAGTTTGTTGGTACTGGCTTTTTCATTGGTTATTCTTCGTCAGTTACAGAAATTACGACAAGCACGAAAGGAAATTGAACGAAGTAATCAGAACTTAACTCATGTAAACGAGCTTCTTCGTGAAGCAAGTCAAATAAAGGAAGAGTATATCGGTTATTATTTCAACTTTAGTTCTCAATATATCGATAAGCTTGAAGATTTTAAGAAGAGTATCTCCCGACAGCTGATCACGAAATCCTATGATAATATTGAGCAGGAATTGAAGAAATACAACTCCAAGAATGAACGGAAACGTCTGTTCGAAGATTTCGACCGAATCTTCTTGAAGCTATTTCCTGATTTTGTCCAACGCTTCAATCAGCTTTTCGATAAAAAGGACGGAATACATTTAAAGGACAATTTATCTCTAAATACCGATCTTCGTATCTTTGCTTTAATACGAATTGGTATTGCCGATAGCGAGAAAATCGCCAGTATCCTCAACCTTTCAGTCAATACCATTTATACCTATAAAACTAAGATCAGAAATCGCTCCATTTACCCCAACGAGGCCTTCGATTTAAAGGTGATGGCGATTAAGTCGGTTTAAAAGTATACATATTTTCGTGTAAGAAAAATGCCCAAATAGCTTAAAGGTATTTGAGCATTATACTTCTAGTTGAAATTTTTAAATCTTATAATTAGAATCGATATGCTAGAGACAATAAGACAGAAGAACTGTCAAAACCATAACTGAAATTGGAGTATTCCGTTGTTGTATCATAATCTTCTACAGAAGATTCTCCAAATGTATATGTAATATATGGCATAAGCTCTGCACCTAAAATTAAATTTTCACCAAGGATGTAATTGAGTCCAAATACTAAATTAACTCCAGGGGTGAATAATTTGCTTTTTTCAGTATATGAATTGTTATACTGACTGTACTGAGAATAATTGGTTTGAGTGTTTTTTGAGTGATTATAAGCAAATGAAAAATCGAAACCATATCTGTATTCAAAATTCTTTGCAATTAACTTTCTATATTCCTTTCCAACACTAAAGCCTAGTCCAAATTTCTTAGAATCTGTATCATCTGAACTATCATCATAATTTCGATTATCAATGTTCCCAGATAGAGAAACGGCATTGAACCTCCATAATTCATGTTTTGTTCCAACTTTATAGCTAAATCCGAAATTGTCGAGATTTCTAAATGTAAGACCAACTTCTTTGATCTGTTCTGTTTTGTCCTCTTGTCCAATTGCAAGTGTTGAAGTTGCTAATGCAATTAGAAGAAAGATTACTTTTTTCATGTTTATAAATGTTTTATTGATAATTAAAATGCACTTCAAATATAACAATATGTATTCTATTGTTTAATGTTATTTATTGCCTTTTTTCTGTAGAAGAATCAATTAGAAGACCGCTTGTCCTTGGAATAGTTGAATCTTATCTCAACGAAATATTCTTTAAACTGATATATATTACATGGTACTCTTGTATCTTGTCTATATTTTATAAAATCCCGAGTTTGTTTAGTTTGCAGTTTGTGAGTATGTTAGAGTTGTAACTTGTCATTGTTCGTCTATATATTGGTTTATATTTTAGTTATTGGAAATTGAATGCTCTTATTTTGATTATCGAAAACAATCAAAATCAAATTACAAACTCATGAATATTAAAAGACTTTTATTTGGCCTGGTCGTTCTAACAGCTGCCATGGTTTCTTGTATTGGCAATATGCAAAAGCAAGAGCTTAAATCGCCCGATGGAAAAATTGCAATTACTGTTAATCTTGAAAATGGTCAGCCAGCTTATCAGGTTCATTTCAATGGGAAATCAGTAATTGATCCTTCAACATTAGGTTTCGATTTCACCAATATGCCTGCTATTAAATCGGGATGGGAAATTGTATCAGCAAAGCAAACAAGCAGCAATTCTACATGGGAAATGCCTTGGGGCGAAAAGCGTATGGTTGAAGATCACTTTAACCAACTTATTGTGGCTTTAGCTGAAAAAGATGCACCCAACAGAAAAATGAATTTAGAGTTCAAAGCCTATAATGATGGGATAGGTTTTAGATATGACTTTCCTGAGCAAGAAGCTATGAAAGAGCTTTTGATTGCTGAAGAGAATACCGAGTTTAATCTAACTGGCGACCATAAGGTATGGTGGATTCCTGGTGACTGGGATATCTATGAACATCTTTATCATACAACTCAATTTTCTGAGATTGATGCGACTAAATTGCGTGGTCATGCGAGTTTGGCTCAAACCTCAATCCCTAACAATGCGGTGAATACCCCAGTGAGTATGAAAACTGCCGAGGGAATCTATTTGAGTTTTCATGAGGCTAACCTGACGGATTATTCAGGTATGACACTTAAAGTAGATACTTCGAATATGAAGATGGTTTCTACTTTGGTAGGATCAGAGAGAACAAAGTATAAGGTGAAACGATCTTTGCCATTCCATACGCCTTGGAGAACTATTCAGATTGCTGAAAAGGCAGGTGATTTAATTGAGTCAGATTTAATTGTAAACCTAAATGAGCCCAACAAAATTGGTGATGTTTCGTATTTCACACCTATGAAGTATGTTGGTATTTGGTGGGATATGCACTTGGGAACTAAGACCTGGGATAAGGCAAGTGGCAATCATGGAGCAACTACTGAATATGCCAAAGAGTTGATCGATTTTGCATCGGAAAACAATATTGGAGGAATGTTAGTTGAAGGTTGGAATACTGGTTGGGAACATTGGATTGGGTTTGAAGACCGTGAAGGTGTATTCGATTTTGTGACTTCTTACGAAGATTACGATTTGCCTGAGGTGGTTCGTTATGGTAAAGAAAAAGGTGTTGAGCTGATTATGCATCATGAGACTTCTGCAGCTCCAAGAACTTACGACCAGCAAATGGATAGTGCTTATCATTTGATGAACTCATTGGGCATCCATTCGGTTAAGACTGGATATGTGGGTAAGTTAATTCCTAAAGGGGAATATCACCACGGACAGTGGATGGTGAATCATTACCGTCGTGCTCTGGAGATGGGAGCAAAATACAAGGTGGCTGTTAATGCTCACGAGCCAATTAAAGCAACAGGTTTGCGCCGAACTTTCCCGAATGCTATTGCTCGTGAAGGTTTGCGTGGTCAGGAATTTAATGCTTGGTCGAGCGATGGTGGAAACCCAGCAGAACACCTTCCAATTGTAGCTTTCACCCGAATGCTTGCAGGTCCTATCGATTACACACCTGGTATTTTTAATATCAAACTGAAGCCTTATAAAGCCAACAATCAGGTGAATACAACCTTGGCACAGCAGTTAGCTTTATATGTGGTTTTGAATAGTCCAATCCAAATGGTTCCTGATTTGATTGAGAACTATAAAGGACATCCTGCTTTTCAATTTATCCGCGATGTTGTGGTGAATTGGGAACAATCTAAAGTTCTAAACGGGGAGATTGGTGAATTTGTAACGATTGCTCGTCAGGACAGAGCTTCGAACAATTGGTTTGTGGGTTCTATTAGTGACGAAAAAGCCAGAAATATGAGCGTTAAGCTTGATTTCCTTCCAAAAGGAAAAAAGTATCAAGCCATTTTGTATTTAGATGGAGAGAAAGCACACTGGGATAAAAACCCAACTGATTATAAGATTGAAAAGCAAATTGTAGACGCTAAGTCAACACTTGACTTGCATCTTGCAGCCGGTGGTGGTGCAGCAATTAGCCTAATCGAAATTAAGTAATAGATATTTAAAACTCGTTCGTTTTTATCCCAACAGTATGTCATGTGCTGTTGGGATTTTTATATCATGACGACTACTTTACTTAGTGTTTTAATTCACATAAAATAATATGCAGAACTTATATTAAAAATATATTTGTCTATATCTCTTACCATTATATTTAATTATATTCAGTATGATATCTCTGATTGCATGGTCAAGAACAAAATAATTGATATACATTTCCTTGTACGAGTCACCAAATTTACCCTCATGTACAGCTGAATTTCTTTCAGTGCTAATTAAGCTTCTCAACTGATCAGTTAATTCAACATTAGCATATTTAAACAGCTCAGATAATTTTTCTTTGGTTTCATTTTTGTTTATTCTATTTAGAACTCCAATTTTAGATTGAAATGTATTGTAATCATTTTTTGTTGAGAAATTATTTTTGTATTTACTTGTGGTCTTTATTAGATCTTTTTTTAAGTCTGAAAAGATTTCTTCATTAAGCAAGACCTTTTTTTCGTAATTATTTTCAAGATTAGATAATCTTGAAGCTAATTTTTCTAGAACTGTGATAAGGATATAATATCGTTCTTCAATTTCTACAGATTCTGCATTTATAATATTTAGAATAGCATTTGTTAAGTCGAATTTTATATTTTCTTCAATAAAACTATCAAAAGAGTTTATTAGTAGTGTTTTGACAGTATTGTTCGATCCAGAGACCTTTTTATTGATAGATAAATATCTATTATTTATAGGTTTCTTTTTTTCCCTAAAGGAATATATTCTTTTCATACTACTATCAACAAATCCATTCTGGTTTTTAGAGGTATATTGTCCAAATAATTCTGAGCGTACTTTAATGTTTCCGTTATTTGCGAGTGTCAAGATTGAGAGTAAATCCCTCTTGATTTTATAATATGATTTTAACGCAAGATTATTATTTTCTTTAAATGTGAATTCAAGAATAATGTTATCATTTATTGCATTTTTATAAAAAACAAGATTAAAGTTATTTACCACTTGATCAATATTATTACACACTAGTTGAGAAGTGTAATGATCAAATTCAAAATCAAAAAAATCAGTTACTTTTTCTCCACTTCTATATAACTTCTTTTGGGTATGGTCTGCTAAAAATAAATTAAGTCCTTCTAACTCTATGTATTCAATATTTTGCTCTATTTTGTTTTCTACTTCATTATTATACATTGAATCATCTTCTGATATTAATTCAATGTATCCATTACATTCATAAGCTATCTTAGAGTTTTGTGAAGATTTTAAACTAGCTACGGATAGATTTGTTACCGTTATTTGTTCATTCTTATCAGTTTTGCCAGTAAGCTCATGATCATCAACCATGCACCTTTCATCTTGAAAATATTGTTCTTTAAAAGATTCATTTAATAAATAGACTTCAAAGTAATATATTCCATTTATATAATTGGTGATGCTAAATTTAATACGACTCTCACAATTAGTTTTATTATTTTTAATTTTACCATCAATAATTCTATATTCGGTTCTCATCTTTTATGTATAAAATTGATTATCCTATGAACTTATTATATTTCTGTATGGAATAGTTTTAAGAAGATATTTGGTTCTTATGTTCGCTCATTGAATCTACAAAACAATAAGAATTATCCAAAATCTTCATCATGATAATTATGGTTAACTATATGAAGCTTCTATTATAGATAACAAAAAAACGCCTCCGATTTCTCGAAGGCGTTCGTTCTATATTTAAACAGTAATTGCTTACTGATTATCGCTATATAATTCTTTCAAACGATTCGCCATGTTTTCTGCAATAACTTCACACTGATTGTAATCTTTATTAGCAGGAGCACAAAGTGCTTCAGCAGGATCAGCAACAACTTCCCACTTAATTGCTTCGGCAAATTTGCTTAGTGTACGAACACCTCCGCCACCCCAGGCTTTCGATCCGAAAATACCTAGAACGTGGTTTTTAACGGCCATATTCTGCAATTCGTGAACTAGGGTCTCCATAGCTGGGAAAAGTCCACCATTGTAAGCACAAGATCCTAAAATAACACCACGGAAACGGAAAATATCGTTTATGATGTAAGAAGGGTGTGTTTTGGAAGCATCATGAATTCTAATTTTTTTGATACCACGCTTAACCAATTGGCGAGCAATATTGTCAGCCATTTTCTCAGTATTACCATACATTGATGAGAATACAATCACAACACCTTCGTCAGTTTCGTACTTACTCCATTTGTCATATTTTGCAATGATATCAGCAACATGCGTTCTCCAGATAGGACCGTGAGTGGCACAAATCATTTTAATATCTAGTCCAGCTAATTTCTTAAGTGCTTGCTGAGTAGGGCTACCATACTTACCAACAATATTTGAGTAGTAACGGCTGATTTCTTCTTCAAGATATTCAAGATCCAACTCGTCGTCGAAAATACTACCATCTAAAGTACCGAAAGCACCAAAGGCATCACCAGAGAAAAGAATCCCCTTTGTTGATTCGAAAGTGACCATAGTTTCAGGCCAGTGCAACATTGGAACCATTGCAAAGTTCAGCTTGTGCTCACCCAAATCGATAGTGTCACCTTCTTTAACCTCAAGTAAGTTTTCAGAAATACCATAAAAACCTTTCAACATTGGGAATGTCTTCTTGTTCCCAACAATCTGCATATTAGGGTAACGTTCAGTTAATGAACGAATCGATCCTGAATGATCAGGCTCCATATGGTTCACAATTAGGTAATCTGCTTGACGACCATCCAATACCGCTTCGATATTATCAAGGTACTCATCCATAGCCCCTTTTTCAACGGTATCAACAATTGCTATTTTCTCGTCAACAATAACATACGAATTGTATGCGACTCCTTTAGGAATAGGCCAATAATTTTCGAAAAGATGAGTTCTTCTGTCGTTACATCCTACCCAATAAATTTTATCGCTAATGTTAACTCTGTTGTGCATGCTTAAAGATTTATATGTTTTGAATATTGTTTTCGTTTCTCACTTGAAATCGAGCATGAATGAGGTGATTATAAGACCAGTTAATCATGCTTGTTCCAAAGCACAAAAGTAATATTATTTTTTTTTCTGAAAAGGATAAAAATGTCTTTTATCAAGAATCGAATGAATGAGGGCGAGTGTAAGGTGTTGGTAATTAGCGTGTATTTGTTGCTTGATCTTATTTATAAGCTTAATGAATAAGATTACTGCTGCATCAGGCGTAATAAAGATTGTCGATTTAAGATTTTAATCTCACGACGATTGACTTCAATCATGCCTTCTTGCTCCATTTCTTTAAGACTACGAGCAAAGGATGGGCGAGTAACACCAAAGAATTGTGCCATCTCTGCCTGAGATTTCGGAAGTTCTATTTTCTCTTTATCAGGTGCAGCTTGCTTTAATATGAAGTTGGCCAGTTTTCCCTTTATAGTCTTAAAACTTAAAAAGAGAAGCTTTTGAGCTAAGAATTGAGAACGATTTGATATGGAATTAAGATAGTTAACCAAGAAAACTTTGTTGTCCTGAAAGAGCTCAATGACTGATTGTTTATCAAGGAAAAAGATTTCTACATCAGCATTGGCGGTAACATTCACCGGAAACTGATTTTTCTGTCCAAAAAGAAAAGCTGAAGCAATAGGGTAGGGTGCCATAATATCTTCAATCTTAATCGTTTTCCCAGAAGGATCGAGCATCTCACCTTTAACACTTCCCTTAAGAACGATCATTAAGTTTTCACAACGATCTTCGCGAAAAGCCACCATATCGCCTTTTTTATATTTACGAATACGGTATTGTATCTTTTCGATAATAAGCTCCATTTCTTCAGCTTCTATGCCTCTAAAAACGGGTGATTCTATAAGTTGTTGACTAAGCATTTTTAATTTTTCTAAATTCAAGACTAAGATATCTTTATTTTTTTATTCGTAGGCCTGAGGAAATAAAAAAAGCGACTCATAATTAAATGAATCGCTTTGTATATCTAGTTTCGATTAGAATTCTAGTTCGAATACTGATCGATTATCAATTTGATTGCTCGCTGACAGGCAGGGCAAAATTTATCGTGACGCGTAAACATGATACAGTTAGAAGCACTACGATATAAACCTTTAGATTTGTATTGTGCCCCTTCAAAAGCACCAACTTTACCACTGTGTTTCATATTAGCCAATAGCTCATCATCCCATGTTCTTTTCTTGATGAAGAAGTCTTCCATCACCTTTTCGTCAACCTTGGCTTTACGCATTTCTACACGTTTTTTCTGAACGGCAATACTGTGCTCGTCATACTTCTCTTTTTCCCATGGCGTTGGAATTGGTGTGCCAGGTGTTACAATATCTTTCCACTTGATGGTTTCAGGATCAGTATTGGCAGTTACATTCAACTCCCAAGGTTCCATATGCTCAGCATCCATTTCGTAAGCCGTTGCTGATGTATAATATTCGTCAGCCAGGTCAGCGAAATGATGCCCAAACTCGTGTACAAATAAGTACTCCTGGAATGCATTATTAACCGCTGCAGTTATATATAAGTTGTAAATACCGCCACCACCATAAATGGAATCGTTCATCAGAATTGCAGTAAATTCGTAAGGAACGGCAGCCGCAGCATTGCGAATAGTTTTGTTATCGTATCCTAGAGCATATCGTTCAGAATCAAAAGCACCATAAGTTACTGAAAGGGCAGAACGTGTATGAATATCCTGATGAGGATGATTCACCCCTGAATCTGGAGATGGTGTTTCAACAGCTCTGATTGAGAACTTATCTTTGAAAGAAGCGTATGGCTCTGTGTTTAAAAGAACTTCAGCAAAACGCTGAGCATCTTTCTTAAATTTAGCCATATCTTTCTTAGCGTAACCTTCACCCAATACCACTATGTCAACTTGCTTTTCAGGCTTACCATTTACCACAATATCAATTGTATTGTAATGATTTGTTACTGGATTGGTAAAGGCACGGTGATGCTTAGGATTTACCTTATATGTCCAAACTGGATCGAATCCATTTTTGATATTTCTTTTTAAAATGGTGACATTTACGTCCTCTTTAGGCCAAGGAAAACGAAGTGATTCGTGGAAACTTCCCCACTCATTATCAGCCTCAGGTGTTGTTTCCCACTCGCCATAAATACTTGCAAAGCCACGTGAATAGAGCAGCTTGCCTGTTTTGATATCTTTTACTTCGAAAAAATATTTGCCTAACTTCAATTCATCAAGCAATACGGTTTTACTTCCTGCCCATTCGCCATCATTTACCATTTGGTCGAAGGCAAAATGTTCTTCTCCTGAATTTCCAACATGATTGTAATCCAATCGCATGGTAGCAGAAGTAAAATAATCTGCATATTGTGCCTGTGCAAAAATGGAGATTCCCATTAGCATCAAGGCAAATACAAAAATCTTTTTCATAGTGTCAGTGTTTAGCTTAGTATTTCTTTAGCTGCACAAGATAATCAATATCTCTTTTAGGAAAGATGCTTAATGTCATAAACCTGTTTGTTCCATTTTTTTTGAGATGTGAATTATCTGAATAATAAAAAACATATTCTCTTAAATTATGATGGATCTTTTTGAGGATATTTTAATTTTGTCGAATATTGGATTAACTCGTATAAATTATCATACTTTTATGTGAAATTGATCTGAAACTGATCTATCAAATGACTTATTGAAAATGAATTACATCTTATTTCCATTTAAACTGATATACAAAATTTACTTTTTACTCTATTTTGTATTGACATTAGTGCTATTTTATCCACTATTCAAGTTTTTCCTATCTAAGAAAGAACGCTTTCCAGCAGCTTTTAAAATAATTAGAGTCTATGCCAGAGTATGGTTATATGGATCAGGTATTTATTTAAGAGTTAAGGGGAAAGAGAATATTCTTAGAGATCAACCCTTCTTAATTTGTTCTAATCATACTTCATTCCTCGATCCTGCACCTTTGTATGCGATTTTCGATCAGCGCTTTGTGTTTACAGGTAAAAAGGAAATTGAAAAATGGCCTCTCTTCCATATTTTTTATACTTCAGGGATGAATATATTGGTTGATAGACATAACAGAATAGGAGCCTTAAAGAGTTTTAAAGCGATGATGGATGTGGTAAAGGATGGGCATCCTTTGGTTATTTTACCAGAAGGAACTATTCCCCCCAATGCACCACAACTTGGCGAGTTTAAATCAGGGGCGGTATCAATTGCGATTAAAATGGGCATTCCAATTTTGCCAGTGACCCAAACGACCAACTGGAAAAGATTGCAACGAAGTAGTTTATTTAAAGGAAATGCTTGTCCAGGTGTTGCTGAGGTTGTCATTCATCCTCCTATTTCAACCGAAGGATTGACAAAGATGGATACTGAAGCTTTACAAGAAAAACTTAAGGCCATAATCAATCAGCCTTTGCATGAGAAATATGGCGTTTAAGGCCTTGTTTTATAGATTGAAAAGAATATAAAAAGGCTTGTCCTTGAGTGTAAAACTTAGGATCAAGCCTTTTTTATAATTTGATGATTGATTTAATCAATAGTTCGGTCTAATTGACTTCGATAAGGTTTATATCAAAAATTAGAACAGCACCTCCAGGAATATCACCACGACCGTAAGGGCCATATGCTAGATGAGAAGGAATTAAAAGCTTGCCTTTACCACCTTCTTTAAAATAGGGGATACCTTCTGTCCAACCTTTTATAACCTCTTGTAATTTTTTTGTATAACTCTCTGATTTATCAAAGACTTGATGATTTCTGAAATAACCTTTGTAGGCTACTGTAACTGAAGAGCTCGCATCAGGTTGAATACCCGTTCCTTCTTCTTCAATCACGTAATATAACCCAGTATCAGTCTTTTGTGCTTCAAGCTCATTATCTGTGATATAGTTTATGATATCGTTCTCGTTTTTACTTTTATATAGGGATTCTATATCATCGTATACTTCTATAAGTTGAATATCAAAAATAAGGACAGAACCTCTAGGGATTGTACCATTTTTAGAATTCCCATATGCCAGATGAGCTGGTATTAAAAGCTTACCACTACCACCTTCTTTAAAATAACTGATACCTTCTGTCCATCCTACGATCACTTGTTGTAAGTATGTGTAAATACCATTTGAATCGCTTTCATCAAATACGTCTCCATTTGTAAGATAGCCTTTGTATGATACATTTACGTATGAATTTGGATTTACATCTTTTCCAGTTCCAGGCTCATCAATCACATAATATAAACCAGTGCTACTCTTTGTTGCATCTAGCTTGTGTGTTTCTATATATTCAATAATATCATTATCGTTTTCTTCGATGTAATTTGTTTCTTCGTCTTTGCTACATGAAACAAAAAGGGCAAAAATTAAAATAAGTAAGTTGTATTTCATTTATTCATTATTTATTGAGCAATCCCAAGGGCTTGTTTCATATCCAAATGTTTTTGAGAGGGAGCAAATATTGCAAAAATTAAGAGATTTACTTATTGATCTTTTTTAGGGGAGAAGACGAAGTGGGTTTTAATTTCAATTTCCATGTGAACTCATTTTTTGTCAATTATTCTCTTGATTACTTTTTCTGGAGATAACTCTGTTTCGAAATATTCTCTTGCATTTTTTTTGAGAGTATCACTAATTTTCTTTGAGGAGATTATTTTTTCTAATTTTTTTGTGATGTCTTGCTCTGACCCGCTAGTGAACATGATATGCTTATTGTCAATTAGATTTTGGGGAAGTATTCTTGATATTGGAGTTGAAATTATGACTTTTCCGGAGCATAAAAATTCTGCTAATTTCCATCCGTGGCAATCAGTTACAGCTGGTGTGTTAAATACTACTGATGAATGCTTCAACTTATTAATATAAGTATTCATTTTATCTCGAGATTTCATTATTAATTCATCAAAACCTTCAACATCATTTCTAACTCGTGGAGCAAAACCTCCTTCAAATTTAATATCATGATGATTTTTGCAAGCTCTTATAAAATTAGCTCTAAAGGTGTTCGTTTTTATTTCTTTTTTCCATAATGAAGCAGCAAAATATATATAGCCATCTTTGTTAAAATTAGGGAAATAGTCATTTAAGGTTGGACGATTTAATAAAGCTTTATAGTCTGATAAAAATCTTCTTTTATTTGGAATTCTGTAATAAGATCTAATAAAATTAATTGCTGCTAAAATAATTGTTTTAGTTGGGGAATAAATCTTTATACCGAAACTAGGGCCTATGGGAATGATTTTATTCTGATTAGTTTTTGAATTTTCAACATTTATTTTGCCATAAACATCTGACCATTCTAGTGCTGATTCATCTATGACCGAGCGATCTGCAAAATCAATTATTATTTTGGTTAATTCCTTTTTTTCTTTTATAACAAAAGCAAAAAAATGATTGTTATGTTTGAATATATCAAAATATTTATTAGAGAATCTAATATTTCTTTTTCCGAAATAATCTTGTAATCCTTTAATATAATATGATGAATATAATATGTCACAAGATGAATCTACGATTATTTTCATATTTTGTATTTTATCTGTTGGTTTGGTTGATGTCCTTTTTTATGCACTTTATTTGGTTTTATCCTCTTCTATATCATCATAAATTTAGATTTTATCTGTTCAATATAATGTCATTAAAGCTTTCTTTTTTTGCTAGACATTGACGCAGTTCTGAGAGTTTAGCCGACTGCGTCCCTTTTGTTTATAGATCTTTAATTTAAACTTATTCAAGTTATTAAAAATTAAATAATAAACAAAATGAAAATTTTTGAACAAAATATACTAGCGTAGTAGACTAGAATTACACCACTTAGAGAATGGTTTAAATGTTAGTTTTAAATCAACTCCACGAATAAAACTTGTCAATCCTATTCAATACATTTAAGAGAGATATTTATGAACAATCAATACATGTTTTTTTTAAAAAAAATATTTTTAAAGATGATTCTTCTTTTAAAAATATTAACACTTTTATTACGAGAATTAAACCAAACTAAAATAAAGTCAGATTGAGACCAGAATTCAAATATGAGAAAGAGGTAGCAGGAACTGCTAATGCAATAAAAACGAAAAATGGAACAATATCGTAAGATTTATCTCATTTGTATGTTAATGGAAAAGCTTCTATTGCTGAAATCGTAAAGCAATCTAAAGTTAGTCAGCCTTTGGTTGCTTCATTTGTTGATGATTTGCTAGGTTTTGGCATTATTCTCAATAATGGTATTTGAGAATCAAAAGGAGGAAGACGCCCAAATCTTTATTGTATTAACCCCGAATACCAATACTTTTAGGTGTCGATATCAATTTGCATACACTTACAATTGCACTTTTTGATTTAAATTATACGCTTGTTCTGAGAGAAGAATACAAAAAAAATGATTTAAATTATTCATCAGAATATACAGATATGTTGGTTGCAAAAGTCAATGATATACTTCTGAAAATGTAAATTCCTCCAGCTAATTTTCTGGCAATGGGTGTATCTATTCCAGGTTTAGTTGATGCTGAAAGTGATATCACCTTCACACATTTGTCATTTGCTAAGGAGGGATTAGCAATTTATCTGAGCAATAAACTTGCTTCCTCTGTTTTGTTGGATAATGATGCAAGGTTAATGGCTTTGGGTGAAAAAGCTTTTGGAAAGGCAAAGGGGAAAAAGATGTTTTGTGTTTGAATCTAAGCAATAGAATCGGTTTGGGGATCATCTTAAACGGGCAATTGTATTCTGGTAAAAATGGTTTTGCCGGAGAGTTTGGACATACCCCGATCGATCCGGATGGGGACTTGTGTTATTGTTGGAAGATAGGTTGCTTGGAAACTCTAACCTCTAACGAGATTTTAGTTCGAAACATTAATAATGCTCTTGAAAAAGGACAGGTAAGCTTGTTAAGTAATAAGAAAGATAAAAATCTATCAGTTGATTTGAAAGCAGTTATTGAAGGCGATCAATTTGCTATCGATTAGTTGAATAAGATGGGTGAGTATTTGGGTAAAGGTTCAGTGAGTCTATTTCATTTACTTAACCAGAGATGATAATTATTGGAGGAAGATTGGCTCATACAGGAAAATATATTTCAGATCCTGTGAATATGGCTATGAATAAATACGCAATGGATAGAATCAGTTATGAAACAGAGCTTGTTTATTCTGAATTATTAGATAATTCAGCACTGATGGGAACCTTGTCCAATGTAATGAATGAAGTATTAAGAATAAATTAAAAATTTGATATGAAACCGATACTATTAGTACTTGCAGCTGGAATGGGAAGCCGATATGGTGGATAAAAGCAAATTGACCCAATTGGGCCTTCTGATGAAACGATTATTGATTATTCAATTCATGATGCGATTGCAGCCGGTTTTGGTAAAATCGTTTTTGTTATACGTGAAAGTTTCGAAAAGGAATTCAAGACACTTTTTATTGCAAAACTTGTAGGTGAAATTGAGGTTGTTATTCATCCTCCAATTCCTACTGAGGGATTGACAAAGAAGGATACTGAAGCCTTACAAGAAAAATTAAGGCCATAATCACTCAGCCTTTGCATGAAAAATATGGCGTGTAAGGCTATACTTTTTAGATTAAAAAGAATATAAAAAGGCTTGCTCTGAAGTGAAAACTTAGGAGCAAGCCTTTTTTATAATTTGATGATTGATTTAATCAATAGTTAGGTCTAATTGACTTCGATAAGGTTTATATCAAAAATTAGAACAGCCCCTCCAGGAATACGACTATTACCATAAGGACCATATGCTAAATGAGAAGGAATTAAAAGTTTGCCTTTACCACCTTCTTTAAAATAGGGAATACCTTCCGTCCAACCAGCTATAACTCCATTTAAAGGAAAAGAAATACCATCTTCATCACTTTCGTCAAACACATATTTGTTGGTGAAATATCCCTTATAAGCAACAGTAACATCTGAACTGGCAGTAGGTTGTAAGCCAGTTCCTGGCTCTTCAATCACATAAAATAAGCCCGATTCAGTTTTTTGTGCGACTAATTCATTATCAGTTATATATTTTTTGATTTCAGCTTCATTTTCGACTGTATAATCTTTAGGTATTGTTTCCTTTAAATCTGATTCGCATGATACAAAAAGGGTAATAATCAAAATAAGTAAGGTGTATTTCATATCTAATTGTTTTTTTTGTGCGGTCAAATATAGGAAAATATCATTGCTTTCAAGGAAGTGTGTAAATAGATTAGAATGATAAAAAAGTAGACTGTTTTTTCAATAATATATAATTGAAGGAGGTTTATAACAGTTAGTTTATAAAATAATAAGCGGCTATTTACCAATAATGGTAAATAGCCGCTTATTATTTTGTGGTTTTTTATTTAGATCTATTTCATCGTACTTCTAACAAAAGAAATATAATGAAGTTGTTAACAAACTTATGATGTTATATTTTGCTCAAGTTTCATCAATAAATCATATACTATTGAAACTCCTTGAGTTGAATCAAGTAGTGAGTCAGGAGTAATGTTTCCTAATGCCTCATTTTCAGTTTCAATCCAATTTAAAAAAATAGCTTTAGTCCCAAAGATTGCAATACCTTTTTTTAAGAGTTCCTTCATATGAATATCGTTTTGTTTTATTGTTCTGATTATAAAAAAGGCTTGAAATACTTGTATTGACTTAGAATACAATATCTACCTAATTATTTATTGAAATTATTTTCGTGCAATTAGCTTTTAATGATGCAGGATAAAGTTCTTAAAGTAATTTGAAAAATCAAAGAATAATTTATAATACTATATTACTAAAAATAGAGTGATTATTCAAGTTAAATTATCAAAATATTCTTTAAAATAATGCATTATTTGTTTTCTTTTTTTGATGATTAAGTCTGATTGTTAATATTTCATTTATTTAGGAATGATAGGTTGTCTTAAACTAATATAAAGAGTTCGAATGCTATGTATTGCTTATTAAATTTATCAGTATGTTTATTTGTAATTGTTTTATAAACTCTTCAAAGCATCAAAATATATTAGAATTTAAATTAATAGGTATTAACAATACTCCAACTTGTTAAATCATGTTAATTTGTTAGTTTGTCCGGTCAGATATCATATTCATCAAATGGGATCAAAATATATTCTTCATATCTAAATAAAAGGCCATAAATTTAATAATCCAGAGCACTAGAACTTATTTTACTATTGTGAAAGGTAGCGTTAAGATATGTTTATATTCTTTCAAAATACGATCCTATACTCTCTCTCATTCCATTTGGGAACTACTGTCGATTTTACTTTTTTTTTCAGAATATGTGAAGATGATGATAAGGCGAAGAAAAAAAAAATACTGGGAAACAGATTCAAGAAAACTTATTACTGATCTAGAATTAGAAGATAAATTTCATTTCAGTGAAGATTTAAAAATAAGTTTTGATACGGCTTATTTTATAATGGATGCGTGTAATTTAAATGTTGTTTGGACTAGTAAGAAAAGCATCGAAATATTAAATCTTCCTCCTGTAGTACCTGAAGAGTATACTTTTCTAGAACACATAGTCGAAATTATCCATCCAGAAGATATATCCAAAATTGAGACTTATCTCGATCTTGCTCGGCAAGAAATAGGTTTTACTTTCTCCGAAATACTAAGACTTAAACATTCTGGTGGTAACTGGAGAGATGTTTATATGAATATTGTAGTTGGAACCAGATATCCCAATAACTTCCCAGAACAATTATTTGGGTGTATTATTGATTTAACTGACCAGTTGAATAATAGGCATAGAAAAAAGGCTGATTCTCCTGATTTAAACTCTAATAATGAATTAGAATTGATAGCATCTCTCACTAAACGAGAAATGGAGATCCTTAGATTAATTGTTAAAGGTTTTACCGATAAAGAAATAGGTGTAGAATTGAACATTAGTTACTATACTGCTGATACTCATCGAAAAAACATCATTAACAAATTAAAAGTCAAAAATACCGCTTGTCTTGCATTCATCGCTGGAAAAATTGGAATCTTCTAGTAATAATTAAACAGCTAGTTTTGCCGAACTCTTATCTTATTTAGTCTATTTAAGATAGTAAATCTCTTCTGAAACTCACGAGTTTTCACTTTTTAAAGAAATATATTGTTCACTTGGAGGCTTCTTTATAAATAAGAAACTATAGAGCAATATCTATTAAAATACCTCTTTTCGGGTATTGAAGTTCATTCGAAAGCATCATAGCTTTACTAGTGCAGTCTTAAATTTATTTATAGGAATATTTAAGAATGTGCGATTTTGTAGGCTCATTTATAGAATAATGGGACTGAAAGAGCGAAGCTGTGTCAAATACCTCTCAATTTAGATAGATTTTGATTTCGCTTATCTGATTATTTCTACACCATAAACTATCAACCATTGAAAGTACTCAAAAGAACATATAGATGGTATGCCATTTACACACGATCTAGGTCGGAAAAAAAAGTGTATAAAGAGCTCTTAGAAAAAGGGATTGAGACCTACTTGCCTCTTAAAAGAGAAATGAGAGTTTGGAGTGATCGTAAAAAATGGGTAGAAACACCCCTGTTTAGTTCTTATATATTTGTTAGAGTTAGTGAGCGTGAATATTACGAGGCTTTAAGTTCAGCTTGGGCAGTAAGATATGTCTGTTTTGGGGGAAAAGCCGTACCTATTCCTGATTCTCAAATTGAGTCCCTCAAACTCTTCCTAGAAGATATAAAAAGAGATGTTGAACTTTCTTCTACGAGTTTGAAAAAAGGAGATCATCTTGAAGTAACAATCGGGCCATTGAAAGGTGTTAGAGGTGAACTTCTACAATTGCGTGGTCAGAATCGTATCGTGCTTCGTTTTATTAGCCTAGGTTGTTGTGTGCATGCTAATATTTCTATGGATGAAGTCAAACGCCTAAAAACACAAGTAGAGCTAAATTATAGCGAAAACTAGCTTGATTTTTTTTATCCTTTAATCTGAACAAAGCTGGAACAAGACTAGACCTAGTTTGGAACAAGCTTGGGTAAAGCCATCGATGATATAAAGTAGATAGGGGGGCTCTAGTATAGTTTGAATATCATTTATCCATTTATATCAGGATAAAAGCAATCAAATATTTTGATTGTAGATTAAACGATACACAAAGTAAACTTTCTTGTCTAAAATTCAACCTATTATCGAATAATCATTCAGGACTTTTTTTATAGAATTTTATTATTACATAAGTCGGGAATTAGCCTATTTCTGATTATATCAAAAGATTATGGCAAGTATCAAAGACAAATTATTGACTGGACTTGTTGGACCTGTGATTATTTCTCATCGCTATGGTAAAACTTATATCAGGAGCAAGCCAAGTAAGGTGAAAAATCCTCGAACTCCGGCACAGATGAATCAGCGAGGAAAATTTAAGGCTGCAAGTCGATTTGTGAGTCTAAATTTAGATGATCTAATAAGGCCGTATTGGAATCCTGAGGGTAGACGTAACTCAATGAGTGGACAAAATTTATTTTGCAAACTAAATACACATGCTTTCGATTCTGAAGGTTATCTCGATATCACGAGACTAAAGTTGACTACGGGTAATTTAGGTGAGATTATTAATCTAAGGTTAGAGATGGCAGGCGATACGTCTATTCATTTTATTTGGAGCAATAATTCTCGTGATAAGAAAACAAGCGAAGAGAATCAGTTCAAACTCTTTGGGATGAATTTAGATTTAGCTGTAAAAGAGTTACCCTGTCATGCGATACGAAAGCACGAATCATTTGTGATGGATTTAAATAAATATACTTTTTCTTACTTATTCTGTTTTTTCTGGAATCCACAATTACAATTAGCATCCAGTAGTAAATGGATTGATTGTACTTGATGATATATCTGATTTGAAATTATTGAGGAGAAGAAATATATTAATTCTAAAATTGATAGTTACTATGGAAAAGAAATCATATCAAGTAGAAATTAATAAACTTATTGAAATTGGAAATTATATCTATAAGCAACTTGGCCACGGTTGTCAAGAACACGTTTATAAAAAGGTTTTGGAACTTGAATTAGAGCTAAGAAATATCCCTTTTTCTAGAAGAAATGGTTCAATGCTAAATATTAAAAATGAAAAGGAGAAGTTTTTGTGTTTTGATAAGATTGTGGTTGGATTAGACACACATTCATTTTTATCAGAAGAGCAAGAAAATTTATTTATGAACAGCTTAAAAGATATTGATGCCCCTGTTGGTCTACTTTTCAATTTTGGCTATGAGAATCTTCAGTATATAAAAGTAGGTGGACAATGTGTGTTGCAATAGGGTAAATTTTGAACAGGGAACAATACTAATTTTCAATAATTAAAATATGGATAATCCTTTCGATCCTGGTTATTTTACTGAATCTGAATTACAAAATGCAGGTTTTAAATCAATAGGTGAAAATGTAAAGATTTATAAAAATTCTACAATAGTAGGACTAGCTAATATTTCTATTGGCAATAATGTAATCATTGATTCTTATTGTACAATTATTGCGACCGGAAAAGGTGAATTGAATATTGGTTCTTTCGTTCATATTGGAGGTTACTGTTTTCTTGCTGCAGGAGATGGGATTTTCATCAATGATTTTAGTGGTTTATCGCAAGGGGTTAAAATATATAGCAGGTCTGATGATTATTCGGGTAAATACCTTACTAATCCAACAATTCCTGAAAAGTATAAAGGAGTTTATAGAGGTGCTGTAAGGATTGAGTCTTATGTAATAATTGGAGCGGAATCTGTTATATTACCGAATGTTACTATAGGAGAAGGTTCTTCAGTTGGGGCATTATCTTTAGTTAGAAATAACTTGCCAGAATGGGGAACGTTTTTTGGGAATCCAATAAGACGATTAGGTTCTCGATCTAAAAATCTATTAGAATTTCAAAGAGAATTATTGAAGGAGAATAACCAAGGGCTTAATGGTCTTGAATAGATAAATATTATATGTAATAATACAAAGATAACTTAAATAATTAATATTATGAATAATGACGGGATGGTGAAAGAGAAGCTACATCACTATGTTAGCGAAGCAACATTTTCCAACAAAAATGATATAAAGTCTGAAACCCTACTTTTTGAGGAAGGACTTTTTGATTCAATGGGACTTTTATTTCTAGTTGATTTTATTAGAGATGAGTTTCTTATTGAGACCAAGGATGATGAGTTAGTCGTAGAAAATTTCGCATCTATAAATAGTATTTCTGTGTTTATTTTAGATAGACTCGAAGTTAAAGAGTCCTGTGAATTAGTTAAATCTCAAAAATAATTATGTGTGGTGTAGTTGGCTTTTATCCAAATCTAAAGACAAACAATTCAGTTGATGTTTTAAAGTGTATGCTTACACGAATAAAACATCGGGGCCCTGATCAAAGTGGTATTGTATTGACCAATGACATAGGTCTTGGGAGTGTACGTTTAAGTATCCTAGATCTTGATAATGGACGTATGCCTTTATCAAATGAAGATGATACTCTATGGATCGTTTTTAATGGAGAAATATTTAATCATCTGGAATTAAAAAAAGATCTAGAAACTAAAGGTCATAGTTTTAAGACAAGTACTGATACAGAAGTTGTATTGCATTTGTATGAAGAATATGGTGTAAAGTTTTTAAGTAAATTGAATGGTCAGTTCGCTATCGCAATTTGGGATACATTAAATAAAGAGTTATTTCTTGCCAGAGATAGAGTCGGTATAAGGCCTTTATTTTATTCAAAGCTTAATGGTGGGATTGTATTTGCTTCTGAGATGAAAGCTTTGTTTGAACACCCTAATATTGAAGCTCATATTTCTCCAATTGCGTTAAGTCAAGTATTTACATTTTGGACTACTTTGTCACCGCTCACAATCTTTAAAGATATTTTTGAAGTACAGCCTGGCCATTATATTTTAGCAAATAGCAATGAGATTAAAGAAGAAAAATATTGGGAGTTACCTCTATGTAAATCTGATGAATACCTAGATATAACACTTGAAGAAGCTATTCAAGAATTTCGTAATCTTTTTTCGGATGCAGTTAAAATAAGATTGAGAGCTGATGTTCCAGTTGGTGCTTATTTAAGTGGAGGTCTCGATTCAAGTGTGACAACATCATTCATAAAGGAGAATAATCAAAAAAAACTACAAACCTTTTCTTTGCAATTCTCCGATAAAGAGTTTGATGAGTCGGATTTTCAGCGTGAAGCCGTTAATTTTTTTAAAACGGATCACAATAGTATTAAATGTGGGAGCAATGATATATCCCAAATATTTACAGATGTAATTTGGCATTTGGAGACTCCAATTTTAAGAAGTTCTCCTTCACCAATGGCAATGCTGTCAGGATTGGTTAGAAAGAATGACATAAAGGTTGTTATTACTGGAGAAGGTGCTGATGAACTATTGGGAGGTTATAATATTTTTAAAGAGGCTTTAATCAGGCAGTTTTGGGCCAAAGATCCAAAATCCAAGTATCGACCATTACTATTAAAGAGATTGTATCCTTATATGCCACAACTGAATGGGGCAAAATCTTTGAACTTATTCTTTTCTTACAAACTAACTGAAACGGACTCGTTAGTTTATTCACATTTACTGAGGTGGAATAACACATCTAGAATACAAAAATACTTTTCAGATAATTTAAAAATTGAACTTGATAATTATTATCCTGTTGAAGAGTTGGAAAGAAGTCTAGAAGAGAAATTTAAAGATGTAGATCTTTTATCAAGAGCACAGTGGCTTGAAATCAAATTATTCATGTCAGGATACTTGTTATCCTCTCAAGGTGATAGGATGGCAATGGCAAACTCAGTTGAAGGGAGATATCCATTTTTAGATCATCGAATTATTGAGTTTTGCATGAGGCTTCCATCCGAATTCAAGCTTAAGTGTTTGGATGAAAAAATTTTGTTGAAAAAAATGATGGCAGGGAAATTACCAGAGCAAATTTTAAATAGACCAAAACAAGCTTATAGAGCTCCCTCCATAGACAATATTGAATCTGATTACACAAAGGATATGTTATCAGAAAAACGAATTCAAACGACAGGCATTTTTAATTATAATATGGTTAATAAACTCGTCTTAAAAATGAATTCTAAAAAGAATATTTCAGAAGTTGATAAAATGGCTTACATGGGAATTTTATCAACTCAGATTTTGGATGATTTGTTTGTGAAAAAACATAGAAATAAATTAAATAAATCGGATTTAATTGATTGTAAACTAACTCTATTGAAATAAATTTGATATGGAAACAAAAACTAATTTTTTTTCAGAAGATATCTTGTATCTTGAAAATGCTGAATTGATTTGCAACGAAATATGTGAAAAACTTAGGGCTGATGTTAAGAATCAACTCAAGAGAAGAGGTGCTGTAATAGGAATTAGTGGAGGGATTGATTCTTCAGTTGTATTTGCTCTTACAACTCGTGCATTAGGTAAGGAAAATGTATTAGGGGTGTTAATGCCTGAAAGAGATTCAAGTCCAGATAGTTTAATGCTAGCACAAAAATTGGCAGATAAATTTGGTGTTAAAACCATTGTTGAAGATATAACACCAGCACTTGATGGTTTTGGGTGTTATCAACGAAGGGATGATGCCGTTTTAAAAGTTTTTCCAGAATTTAATCCTTTAAAGGATAAAGTGAAGATTGAGATTAAACAGAATATTTCACAAAATATCCCTTCAATATTTTCATTGACTATAGTTAGGCCTGACGGATCTGAAGAAAGTAAACTTTTGCCATCTAAGGAATATTTACAAATCGTAGCTTCAACTAATTTTAAGCAGCGCAGTAGAATGTCCATGCTGTACTATCACGCTGAAAGACTTCATTATGCAGTTGTAGGAACTCCGAATAAGCATGAGGTTGAGCAAGGTTTTTTTGTCAAATATGGTGATGGAGGAGCTGATGTTATGCCTATAGGACATCTTTATAAAACTCAAGTTTATCAGTTAGCCGAATATTTGGGTGTACCTCAAGAGATCATTGACCGTACTCCAACAACAGACACATATAGTGCAGAACAAACACAAGAAGAATTCTTTTACCAAATGCCTTTTCACCAAATGGATCTTCTGTGGTATGCATGGGAAAATCGATATAATATTAAAGATGTCGCCAATGTTTTCCATAAACCGGTAGATGAAATTCATAATATTTTTAAAAATTTTGCTAGAAAACAGAAAACTACTGAATATCTACGCTTAGCACCTATTTTTTGATTATTATTTATTTTAAGAAAGGAATAAAATGAATGTTGTTGACTATTTATTTTCAAACTCAAGTACGCTTGAAAAGGATCTTGTAATTGGACCAAAGGAAAGCATATCGTATAGGCAAATATATCAGGATAGTTTAAGGCTCGCCAATTATCTGAAAAATGAACAAGGAGAGGAACAGCATATCATATTAGCCAGTGAAAATTCTGTTTTTTTTATTACTGCATATTTGGGAATTCTTAAATCTGGTAATATTTGCATTCCAATCGATCCAACAATCGATCAAGAGAACTTAAACTATATTATAAGGTCAACAGAAAGTAAGTGTATTTTTTGTTCCAATATATTTAATAAGCTTGTTTCATCTTCTGGAATAAATCGAATAGATGCAAGTCAACTTGATGATATAATTAGAAATCAAAGCATATCCGAATTAACTTTTTCTGGAGCTTTTGATCAAAATAGGACGGCTGAAATTTTGTTTACATCAGGGTCGACAGGAACTCCCAAGGGCGTTATTATCAGTCATCAGAATATTATTGCAAATACCAAGTCCATTATTGGTTACCTGCATCTAGGGATCTGGGATATTATGGGAGTGGTTTTACCTTTCTACTATTGTTATGGTTTGTCTTTATTGCATACGCATATTAAGGTTGGAGCTTCATTAGTACTCATTAATAATTTTATATTTCTAGCTTCAGTTATCACTAACCTTAAGAATTACGGATGTACTGGGTTTGCAGGTGTTCCAAGTCATTTTCAAATTCTTTTAAAAAAGTCTCAAACATTTAGGAAGACTGAATTTCCAAAACTTAGATATGTTACTCAAGCAGGTGGGAAGCTTCACAATATGTTTATTGAAGATTTCATTAATACTTTTCCAGAAATAGATTTTTTTGTCATGTATGGACAGACTGAAGCAACCGCACGTTTATCGTATTTACCACCTGACAGATTAAAAGAAAAGATAGGATCTATTGGCAAATCAATACCCAATGTATACTTGAAAGTAATTGATGAGAAGGGAGCAGATGTGAAAGTTGGTGAACATGGAGAAATTGTTGCAAAGGGTGATAATATTATGCATGCTTATTTTAATGATACAGAAGGGACTGAATCTGTATTAAAAAATGGATGGTTACATACAGGTGACATAGGAAGGATAGATAAGGATGGTTATATTTTCTTGGAAAGTCGAAAAAAAGAGATACTAAAAGTAGGCGGGAATAGAGTAAGTCCTAAAGAGATTGAAGAAGTTATTTTATCTGTTCCTGATGTTGTTGATTGCACGATTATAGGGATTTATGATGATTTACTGGGCGAAGCTATTAAAGCTAGTATTGTTTTGAAAAACACTAGTGATGAGACACAAATGAAGGAGCTAATCCTAAGAAAGTGTCATGAAAAACTTCAAATACATAAGATCCCTCAAGTTATAAGTTTCGAAAAACTGATGAGAGTTAGTTCAACTGGAAAGAAAATAAAACCTCATTCTGTTATATAAATAATTGATATTTTAGATAGGAAAAATAAAACGTCTTAACACCAAACTATACACCAATGAAATTTTCTAAAATTTTAGTTCTTCTACTATTATTCTCAGTTGTTGCTTGTATACCTCAGAAGAAGATAATTTACATGCAAGACGTGAGTGATAAGAAAAAATATATTAACCTGTATACAAGAGCTATTGAGGTTACTGAAGCTTATAAAATTCAACCACGTGATTACATCTATATAAGGGTTTTAACACCTGATGAGGCTGTCGCTAGTCTCTACAACCTTAATGCAGGCCAAATAAATGTTGGCAACATGAGAGACCCAAGTAGTATGAGGTATCAGAGTTATCTAGTTTCTGATGATGGTGAAATTGATTTCCCTTATATAGGACAAATACAGGTGGTTGATTTGACAGTAAAACAAATTAAAGCCAAAATGCAGAAAATACTTAAAAACCACATCGATACTTTTACACTTCAGGTTCAATTAACCCATACGCAGTTTACAATTTTGGGTGAAGTGAATGAGCCTGGACAATATAATATGAGTAAGGATCAACTAACTATTTTTGAAGCTATTTCAATTGCAGGAGACTTAACAATATATGGAAAAAGGAAGAAGGTGAGAATTGTTCGTCCTTCAACTGAAGGCTCTAAGATAATAACGATTGATTTATCGGATTTAAATCTTGTTGATAGTCAAAACTATTATATACAGCCTAATGACCTTATTTATATTGAGCCTGTTAAAGCTCAAATGTGGGGATTCGGGGAATCTTTCTCATTAAGTTTAATAACAAGTCTGATTACCTTCTTTTTATTGGCAAATTCACTCAAATAATTGATTGTAAAATATTAAAAGTAATTATGAAATTTATGTTTCAATCTATAAGCAAAGATCATGTATCATTCAAATAACAAGAGTACTTACGAAAATGATGATGTATTCAGTATTGAGAATGAATATAAGTCAGAAAAACCAAATGTTATGAAATGGATTTTTCTTTTATATAATAAATGGTATTGGTTTGTTGGTTTCATAATTTTGGGATTATTATCCGCCTTTATTGTAAATCGGTATACAACTTTAGTTTATAAAGTGGAATCTACAGTTTTGATTAAGAGTGAAATTCATGGGAATGTGTCAGAAGAGATGGCTATGATGAGTGGTTTTTCTACTCCAGATATGCAGAATTTCCAGAATCAGATAATTATTTTAAAATCTGAATCCCTGATTATGCATGCTTTAGAACAGCTTGATTTTAATGTCAGCTATTATTCTAAAGGTAAATTAAAGGGGACGCAGAACAACTCTTTGAAAATTTTACAAGTGATTAAACAAGCTTTATTTTCGAAGGAAAAGTATCGGGAAGAGGAGTTGTATTTAGATAAACCTTTTCAGATAGTTTTAGATAAGACCCATGTTCAGCCTATAGGAGTGAAGTTTTATCTTGAAAGAAGCAGTAATGGGGATTTAAATTTGGTTGCCCATGGGGAAAATGTGGTACTTCATGATTTTTTTGATAAGCAGGATGTAGGAGAGCTTACTTCTTTTAAAATGAATGAACAGGTGGAAATTGGTAAGAGAATAGAAGGAGAACATTATGCGTTTACGATTAAATCTGACATATCAAATTTAGATGAAAAATTAAAAGAAAATAATGTTTTTTTTCTTATTCGTGATAACAAACGTATCGTTAATGATTTTAAGAATATTAATGTTTCGTTTGTAGCCCAAGGAGCCTCTATTGCCTATATGTCGACAACGGGTACTTGCCTGGGGAAAACCAAATCTTTTCTGAATATGTTGATGGCTGTTTGGATTCAGAATGGTTTAGATCAAAAAAATCAGATTGCCAATAATACAATTTCTTTTATCGATCAACAACTTTATGGTTTGGGAGATACCTTAGGTCGTATGGGTGCAAAGCTTCGAAACTTCAGAACTTCTAACAAAGTGGTCATGCCTACAGTTCAATTGGAGGCTGCTTACCTTAGATTACAGGAAATCGAGGCTGAGATCTTAGTATTGCAAACTCAAGCTTCTTATTTCAAACGTTTGCGAGGATACTTGAATAAACGTGAGGATTTTAATAAACTGATTTCACCAGTCTCAGTGGGGATTAGGCAAAGTGTTTTGACTGATTACATTACTCAACTAGGAGAAGTAAGAACTGCTCTTTTTCAATACAAGGGCAAAGTAAAATTAAATAATCCTTATTTAGAAAGACTGCTACGTCAGGAAGCAACAATACTAGCATCATTGTATGAAAATATTAATTCTCAAGAGGAATATATCAATGATCAAGAGACGGTTTTGAAGAAACAAAAAGTCAGAATATCCAGGGAGCAAAATTTATTACCAGGTAAGGAACAGCAGTTTATGAATATTCAACGTAATTATGACTTGACGAATGATCTGTATACGCTCCTTCTTGAGAGGAGGGTAGAAGCTCAAATTCAAAAGGCATCAAATTTACCTGATAGTGAGATCATTGAGCCTGCATCTTTTAAGGCAATACTTCAACCTATGACTATGTTTATTTTTATAATAGGTGGATTGATTGGGTTCATGATTCCAGGTCTTTTCTTGTTTTTACGTGAATTATTTAACCATAAGGTTCAGTCTGAAGAAGATTTGGAAAGAATAACGACTGTTCCTATCATTGGTAATATTGCTTTTAGTAAGAAAGATGGCGATATTTTGACACAAAAATATCCAAGTGCACCTATTACAGAAGCTTTTCGATCCTTAAGAACTCGACTTGATTATCTTAAAAATGGAAGTGACAAACAAACCATACTTGTTACTTCTTCGACTACAGGTGAGGGGAAATCATTTTGTTCAGTTAATATAGCTGGCATACATGCTCTTGCAGGAAGAAAAACGATTCTGCTTGGTTTTGACTTAAGAAAACCTCAATTAGGAGAATATCTAGGTGTTTCAGAAGAAGTTGGAATTACAAGCTATTTAAATGGAAAGAATACTCTTGAAGAAGTCATTCATCATTCTAAATATAAAAACTTAGATTGTATAGTTGCCGGTCCCATACCGCCAGATCCAGCTGAAATAGTGGGTTCTAAAGCAACTGCTATCTTATTCGAGGAGTTAGAAAAACGATATGAATGTATCGTGATAGATACGAGTCCAATGGGGATTGTAACAGATGCTTTATTGTTGACGCCATATGCAAGCACAAACATTTTCGTTGTTAGGCATCAGTTTACTAATAAACTGTTCTTTAAGCGGAATATGAAAATATTGAGTGAGGCTAACATTCATAATGTTGGTCTGGTTATGAATGGTGTTAAAATGCAAAAATACGGGTATGCCAATAGTTATGCATATGGATATGGCTACAGTGTTGCTGATCTGTAGTTCTTCTTTTTAAGATTGGATCTTGTCAGATTCGTAGAAATAAATCACATTACTTTTAATTAACTACCACAAAACTATTCTTAATTATGAATATTATAAATCGTAAGATTGCAGTGATAGGACTTGGGTATGTCGGGCTACCACTTGCTGTTGAATTTGGTAAGAAATACATAACTGTTGGTTTTGATATTAATACTACTAGAATTTCGGAACTAGAAGTTGGTAATGATAAAACTTTAGAAGTTAATAAAGAAGAGTTGTTATCATCGGAATTATTAAGCTATACAAGTAATGAAGAGTTGCTTAAGCAATTTGATGTATTTGTTGTGACTGTTCCAACTCCTATTGATAAGAATAAACGTCCAGATTTAACACCATTGATTATAGCTTCAGAAATTGTAGGTAAAGCCTTGAAAAAAGGGGATGTCGTTATTTATGAATCAACAGTATATCCTGGTGCAACAGAAGAAGATTGTGTTCCTGTTTTAGAGAGGTATAGTGGTTTGGTATTTAATAAAGATTTCTTTTGTGGATATTCACCAGAACGAATAAATCCTGGAGATAAGGTGCATACAGTTACTAAGATTCGGAAGATTACATCTGGTTCAACCATTGAAATAGCTGAATTTGTAGATCGATTATACGCTTCAATTATAATAGCTGGAACCTATAAAGCATCTTCCATAAAGGTGGCTGAGGCTGCAAAGGTGATTGAAAATTCTCAACGTGATATAAATATTGCTTTTGTAAATGAATTATCAGTGATTTTTAGTCGATTGGGAATTGATACCCACGAGGTTTTGGAAGCTGCTGGTACCAAGTGGAATTTTTTACCATTTAAGCCAGGATTAGTTGGAGGTCATTGTATTGGTGTTGATCCTTATTATTTGACTCAAAAAGCTCAAGAGGTTGGTTATAACCCCGAAATTATTTTGGCTGGTCGTAGATTGAATGATAGAATGTCTGCTTATGTTGCCTCAATGGTAATTAAGGAAATGATTCGGAAAAAACATCGAATTTCTGATTCTAGGATTTTGATATTAGGAATTACTTTCAAAGAGAATTGTCCTGATATTCGTAATTCTAAAGTGATAGACCTTATTCATGAGTTCAAAGATTTTGGATGTGATGTAGATGTATATGACCCTTGGGCAGATAAGCAAGAGGTGGAAAATGTTTACGGATTGAGTTTGATATCACAAATCAATGGTGATAAATATGATGCCATTGTTTTGGCGGTTGCACATTCTGAATTCGAGGATTTAGATTATCCTGCTTTTAGGAATGGTTCTAATTCTGTAATTTATGATATAAAAGGAGTTCTTCCAAAGGAGTTAATCGATTGTCGTTTATAATTTGAATAAAGTAAGTTTGATGAATAAAAAAATTACGAGTTCAAAAGTTTTAGTGACAGGAGGAGCAGGGTTTATCGGCTCAAATCTTTGTGAGATGCTTTTGAAACAAAACAATGAAGTAATTTGCCTTGATAATTTTTCGACAGGACACAGAATTAATGTAGAATCCTTTTTATCTAATCCTAATTTTAAACTGATTGAAGGTGATATTCGTAATTATGAGGATTGTCAGAGAGCGGTAATAGGTGTTGATTTTGTATTGCATCATGCCGCTATAGGTTCTGTTCCACGTTCCATTAAGGATCCAATTACATCAACTGATGTTAATGTTGGAGGTTTTGTGAAGATGCTCTTTGCAGCAAAGGAAGCAGGAATAAAACGTTTTGTTTATGCAGCAAGCTCATCTACCTATGGGGATCATCCAGGTCTCCCTAAAGAGGAACACAAAATAGGCAATGCCCTCTCGCCTTATGCTATTACTAAATATGTCGATGAACTTTATGCAAAGAACTTTAGTGATCTTTATGGTATTGAGACTATAGGCTTACGTTATTTTAATGTTTTTGGTCGTAGACAGGACCCTAATGGAGCTTATGCTGCAGTTATTCCCAAATTCGTGAATGCGTTGATAAAACATCAGAGTCCAGTAATAAATGGAGATGGCACTTTTAGTAGAGATTTTACCTATGTAGATAATGTGATACAAGCTAATCAACTAGCAGCTTTAACACCTAGTGAGTCAATAACTGAAAGAAAGCAGATTTATAAATCTCAGTTTACATCTGTTTCAATCAAAGATGATTATTCAAATATTGAAGGAAATTGTAATCATCACGATGAATCTATATCTGAAGTTTTTAATATTGCTTATGGTGAGAGTGCTAGTCTTAATGAGTTAGTGGAAATACTTAAACAGAACCTCTCTTTATATGATAAACAAATTGGAAACGTAGAAGTTAAACATGGACCGAACAGACTTGGCGATATTCCACATTCATTAGCTTCAATTGAAAAAGGGAAACTTATTTTGGGATATAACCCTGAATATACTTTGAGAAGGGGATTAACAGATGCAACTGAGTGGTATTGGGAGAACAATGAAATGTGCGTTAAATAGTAAAATAAAAATCTATGTTATTTAATTCTATTGAATTTACGATCTTCTTGCCCATAGTTTTTCTTCTATATTGGTTTGTTTTTAATAAAAATCTGAAGGCGCAAAATCTAATGATATTAATTGTTAGTTATGTGTTTTATGGGTGGTGGGATTGGCGTTTTTTATCATTAATTGCTTTTAGTTCTCTTGTTGATTATACAGTAGGGTATAATTTGTCGAAAAGTCAGAACTCGATAAAAAGGAAACTTTTGTTAATTACAAGTATAGGTGTCAATTTAGGTCTGCTAGGATTTTTTAAATATTATAACTTTTTCGTTGAAAGTTTTGTTGATTCTTTTAGTCTTTTGGGAAGTGATCTGAATATAAGTACATTGAGTATTATTCTACCTATTGGTATCAGTTTCTATACTTTCCAAACTTTAAGCTATACCATTGATATTTATAAGAGAAAATTAGATCCAACAAAAGATTTTATTTCTTTTGTTTCGTTTGTAAGCTTTTTTCCACAATTAGTTGCAGGCCCTATCGAAAGAGCAAAAAATTTGTTACCTCAATTTTATAAGAAGCGAGTTTTTAATAATACTATGGCTTCCAATGGAATTAAGCAAATTGTTTGGGGCTTATACAAAAAGATAGTAATAGCAGATAATTGTGGCGTATTAGTAAATGATATATTTGAAAATTATGGAAATCAATCATCTATTGTTCTTGTTATTGGAGTAGTACTATTTGCTTTTCAGATCTATGGCGATTTTTCTGGCTATTCAGATATAGCTATTGGAACTTCTAGATTATTTGGATTTAATTTAATGACAAACTTTAAATTTCCGTATTTCTCAAGGGATATTGCTGAATTTTGGAGACGTTGGCATATTTCGTTAACAACTTGGTTTCGAGATTATGTATACATTCCATTAGGGGGTAGTAGAGTAAGAAAAGAAATAGCTATTCGGAATACGATTATTGTATTTGTTGTCAGTGGATTTTGGCATGGAGCTAACTGGACTTTTATTTTTTGGGGGATCTTAAATGCAGTTTTTTTCATTCCGTTATTACTTTCTAATAAAAACAGAAAAAATGTTGATTCTATTCAAAATTCATTTTTTTCAATTCGAGAATTATTAAATATTCTTCTGACATTCTCTTTAACATGTATAGCTTGGATATTCTTCAGAGCTTCAGACTTGACTGAAGCAATGGATTATTTTGTTAAAATTTTGTTTTTTAATCTAGAAGGTGATAATATTTTATTAAGCACAAAAATGCATTTGTTGTTGGCTTTGATTTCAGGTTTTAATATAATATTATTGATAATTTTTGAGTTCAGAAGCTATCGCAAAGGTTTAAATGAAGTGAAACTATCAGGTTTAGGAGCTTTATCTTTACTTATAGTTATTTTCTATATGGGCGCCTTTAAAAATCCTGTTGAATTTATATATTTTCAGTTTTGAACTATGAAAGCTTTTTTATTTAAACTATCTGTTTATTTCATTCTCTTTCTATTTATTGTTAATGTGTTAGCTTATGCATCATTATTTGTTCTCAAAAAATCGAGTTTTTATAAACCTAGTTTTTTAGTTAATAATTTTGATCAAAAAGAAGAATTTGATTATATCATTTTGGGATCAAGCCGAGGTTTAACAACAATAAACAGTAAGCAGATTGACTCGGAGTTAGAAACGAATGGTATAAATCTCTCAATGGATGATACTGGTTTGAGTACTCATTTTTTAATGTTGGAGCATTTTTTTGAATCAGGATATAATTCAAAGATCTGTATATTAAATTTGGATTTAGGGAGTGCAAAGAGAAGCATAAATACCCTGGGAGATAATGATTATAGATTCACACCATTTATAGATCGAAATTATGTTTGTAATTATTTTAAGAACATAGATGGACGTTTTCTAAAAATTCTGGCATATTCTAAATATTTACCTTTTTTAGCAGTATCCTATTACAATTTTGAATTGTTTTTCCCTTCGTTATTTACACTTAATAACTTAAAGAAAAGACACCATTTTGACTCCAGAGGGAATTTTCAGTATCCTAAATCTTCGATACCAATTATAGAGGATCGGGAATCTTCAGATTTTATTTTGCTAGAGTTGAATAATCCTTACTTGTCGAAAATTAAAGATATATGTGAAAGAAATGATTGTCATTTGATTTATTATATAGCCCCTATTTATAGTCATGGTGTTGAGTCTGACTTAAATGGAAATGAACTGATTAATCATTCGAACTTATTAGTTGACAAAAAGTTATTTTATGATAATATCCATGTGAATTCAAGAGGAAGGTATTTATCGACTAACGAACTAATATCTTTTTTTAAAAGAAATTCATTTGTATTGAATCTTAATATTCCTGCTTTACATACAAGTTCAAATCATTCTTCGAGAGAAAGTCAAAGTTTTCCTTTAGTAGATTGAAGTGACAATTTATATTATTCAAAGAGAATTATGACTGGTTAAAAACTGCAGTATTGTAGAGTCTAATTTTTACTGGGTGATATAGAGTTCGAGTTCCAAATCAATAATAAAATAAGGAACTGGTTTGATATTGCTGATTTAATTGTCAGTAATATTGAGAGAAAGCTAGGAAGACTAATTCTACTGAGCTTATGATTATAGTATTAAGGTTGATACAATTTTAGAGTTGTTAATCAAATACACGAGTCTCATTAGTATTTTGTTTAGATTTTATTGAGATTTTTGGACTGATTAGTAACCTAATAAATTATTAATTATGAAAGGAATTATATTAGCCGGAGGATCTGGTTCTCGCCTGTATCCTATTACACAAGGAATATCCAAGCAGTTATTGCCTATTTACGATAAGCCTATGATATATTATCCTATGTCGGTATTAATGTTGGCAGGTATTCGTGAGATTCTGATTATTACAACGGCGGAGGATCAGGCTGGTTTTATACGTCTTTTAGGTGATGGATCTCAATGGGGGATTTCACTTTCATATAAGGTTCAACCTTCACCAGATGGTATAGCTCAAGCCTTTATTCTTGGAGAAGATTTTATTGGAGAGGAAGATGTTTGCCTGGTTCTTGGAGACAATATCTTTTATGGTGATGGTTTGACGCCATTGTTGAAAAATGCGTTACATACGGTATCTCAGGATAGAAATGCTTGTGTATTAGGGTACTATGTAAGAGATCCTGAACGATATGGCGTAGCAGAATTTAATGGGGATGGAGAGGTGATAAGTATAGAGGAAAAGCCTCAAGAGCCCAAATCTAAGTATGCCGTAGTTGGACTCTATTTTTATCCTAACGATGTAGTTCAGAAGGCTAAGTCTATAAAAACTTCTTATAGGGGAGAATTAGAAATTACAAGTGTGAATCAAGCTTATCTTAATGAGAAAAGATTGAAGCTAAACAGAATGGGACGAGGTTTTGCCTGGTTAGATACAGGAACGCATGAATCGCTATTGGAGGCAGGTAGTTTTATCCAGACAATAGAGTCACGACAAGGACTTAAAGTAGCATGTTTGGAAGAAATAGCCTTTAAAAAGCACTGGATTACTATTGAGAAACTCAATGAAGCGATCTCCCGATACGGTAAAAATGTGTATGGAGATTATCTGAAACAAATTGAGGATGAGATTACGTATAAGTATGTATTGTAAAAAATCATTTAAACTTGATAAATAGTTTTATTATTTAATCATATTATTGGTTTATATTCTGACAATTGAGCTACTATTTTATATCTAATAAGCGTGGGTTTGAAAAAAAAACAATGAAGAGAATTGAAAGTAAATGGGGAGTTTAAAGGTAAAAACCATAAATGGATTATTTTGGAGTTTCTTTGATAGTTTCGGGAAACAATCGATATCTTTCTTTATAGGTATAGTTCTTGCTCGTATATTGGACCCTTCAGTTTATGGAATTATAGGGATGATCGTCATCTTTATTGCGATTTCTAATGTATTTATCAACTCTGGATTCGGAGCTGCACTGATAAGAAAAACGGATGTAACTGATAGGGATTGTAATACAACTTTCTTTTTCAATCTTGGGATAGCTATCATTTTTTATTGCATATTATTTCTTGTATCTCCTTTAATTGCTTCCTTTTATGATCAGCCCATATTGATATTTATCATTCGTGTACAGGGCATTGGACTTGTAATAAACGCATTGTCTGTTGTGCAGCATACTTTACTGACCAAGCGAATTGATTTCAAGACTCAAAGTAAAATATCCATAATAAGTACAATTATTAGTGGTGCTATTGGAATAAGTATGGCTTATAGTGGTTTTGGTGTATGGAGCTTGGTGGCACAACAGTTGGGAGCGAGTTTTTTTAAAACTGTATTGCTATGGTACTTCAATACTTGGAGACCAAAATGGGAGTTTTCAATTCAAAGTTTTAAAGACTTATTTGGTTTTGGATCTAAATTATTGATTTCGGCTCTTATTGATTCAATCTACAATAATTTATATTATTTGATTATCGGGAAGTTTTTTTCCGCAGCACATTTAGGCTTTTTTACACGTGCACAGGGTTATTCTAGTCTGTTCTCGAGTAATCTAACGAGGGTTATTGAAAGAGTTAGTTATCCGGTTCTTTCCTCTATACAAGAGGACCTTAAAGCATTAAGGAGTGGGTTTCGAAAAATAATAAAAACCTCAATGCTAATTTCATTTGTAGCAATGATGGGCTTAGCTGCCTGCTCTGAATCTCTTGTCATTATTTTAATTGGAGAAAAATGGGCCCCCTGTATTCCTTATTTACAACTGCTCTGTTTTTCTCAAATGCTGTATCCTCTTCATTCAATAAACCTGAATATATTGAAGGTTAAGGGCAGATCTGATCTTTTTTTGAGATTGGAAATAATAAAAAAATGTATTTCGATACCAGTTATAATAATTGGAATTTATTTAGGTATTAAAGCGATGTTAATAGCAATGATCATCAACGGATGTATCTCCTATCTATTGAATAGTTATTATACATCAAGCTTAATTCAATATTCAAGAATTAACCAAATAAAAGATATTACACCATCTTTTTTGGTAGGTGTTGTAACCTGTTTGGCTATGTGGTCTGTTGAATTACTGATGCTCTCTGTAGTGCAACAATTTATAATTCAGTTGCTAGTGGGAGGTGTTTTGTTGATATTCATTTTAGAAATTTTTAAACTCAATGAATATCTCGAAATTAAATCAATCCTTCATACATACATTCGGAAAGTCAGTTTTAAACGTACTTAACAATTATGCTGTAATAGTAGTTTAAAAGCAGGTAAACTAGTTACATAGCTATTGAAGCGATATTGATAGCAATGATCTTTATCGGATATATCGCCTATTTATTGAATAGTTATTATACTTCAGGCCCAATAAATATTCGCCAATTACTAAATTAAGAGATATAACTCTCTCATTTTTTGTAGATGCAGTTACCTGTATAGCCATGTGGTTAGTTAAATTACTCATGTTCTCTCTTGTGCAACAATTTTTAATTCAGTTTTTACGTTGGTGGTTTTTTATTATTCATTTTAATTGAAATCTTTAGACTCAATGAAGGCTTTGAAATTTAATCAATTATCAGTACCAAGCTGCGAAAATTCAGTTAAAAAGGAACTTCAAGAAAAGGTGATTAATGTTACTTCTCCTGTACTTCCTCCATTGGAAGAATTTATCCCCATGCTAGAGGATATTTGGGAAAGTAAATGGCTCACTAATAATGGAAAATACCATCAGAAATTTGAAAAAGCTTTGGCTGACTATCTAGGCGTTCCCTACATTTCAATTTTTTCGAATGGAACTTTGGCACTGATAACAGCTTTACAATGTTTTAAAATTACGGGTGAGGTAATAACTACTCCTTATAGTTTCGTTGCCACTTCTCATGCTTTAAATTGGAATGGTATTGAACCAGTTTTTGTTGATATAGACCCTGTAAGCTTAAACCTGGATCCACATAAAATCGAGGCTGCAATCACATCGAAGACTACAGCTATTATGCCTGTTCACGTTTATGGAAATCCTTGTGATGTGAAAGCAATACAAGATATTGCCGATACTTATGGTCTGAAAGTTATTTATGATGCGGCACATGCATTTAGTGTAGATATCAATGGAGACTCTGTATTGAATTTTGGCAATATGTCTATTTTAAGTTTTCATGCAACTAAGGTGTTTAATACGATTGAAGGTGGAGCCATAATTTGCAGAGATGAAGCAACTAAAAAGCAAATAGATTATCTAAAGAATTTTGGATTTGCTGGGGAGACAAAGGTAATCGGTCCTGGAATAAATGCTAAGATGAATGAATTGCAAGCTGCTTATGGTTTATTACAATTAAAGAGTATTGATATTTCAATCGAAAAAAGGAGAAATGTAACATTGCTATATAGGAAATTGTTAAGAGATGTAAAAGGAATAAGTTACCTTGAAGACATTGAAGGTGTAAAGCATAATTATTCATATTTTCCAATATTTGTAGACGGAAAGGAATATGGGAAATCAAGAGATTATTTATACGAAGAGTTAAAAAGACATAATATTTTCGGACGTCGATACTTTTACCCATTAATATCACAATTCCTAACATATAGGGGGTTGCCTTCCGCATCAGCAGATAATTTGCAAGTCGCTGAAGCAATAACTAAACAGGTGATTTGTTTACCCATTTATCCTGACATTGACATTTGTGTTATAAAACATATTGTAAGTATAATTAAATGTAGGTTATGAAAATAGCAATTATGCAACCCTATTTCTTCCCTTATCTGGGATATCTGCAATTGGTCAATCTAGTTGATATATTTGTATTTTGTGATGATGTAAATTTCATTAAAAACGGTTGGATTGCTCGAAATAGAATTATTTCTAAAACATACCCTTTTCAGTATTTTAGAGTAAAATTAAATGGGGCTAGCCAAAACAAACTCATTAATGAGGTAAAGTTAATAAATGGTCCGGTTAAGTTGCTGAAAACGATAAGATGCACTTATTCAAAAGCTCCTTATTTTAATGATGTATATCCTTTAATCGAAAAATGCTTAACAAGTTCAGCTACATCTATAGCTGAAATGTCAGCTAACTCTGTTGTTTTGGTTGCTGATTACTTAGGTATTGAAACTGAGTTTGAATTCAGTTCGAAGAAGCATGCTAATTCCAAGGGTATTGGTATGTCTGAACGATTAATTTCTATTTGCAAACATGATAATGCTTCGTGCTATTGTAATTTAACTGGAGGAGTTAAGTTATACTCTAAAGATTTTTTCAAACAATTTGGTATAGAGTTGAAATTTATTGAATCAAAGAAAGTAACTTATGATCAGTGTAATTGTCATTTTGTTGAGAATCTTTCAATAATTGATGTCTTAATGTTCAATTCTGTGGAGACTACAAAGAAATTATTAAACTCTTTTGAATTAAAATAGAAGAATTTAACAATGGGATTATCTCGATAGGAAAAAGGAATTCTAATAAACATAAATTGTAATCTGATGTCTACCCCCCTTGTAAGTATAAACTGTATCACATATAATCAGGAAAATTATATTGCCCAAACATTAGAAGGATTTTTAATGCAGGAAACAACATTTCCTATAGAAATTATTGTTTGCGAGGATGCATCAACAGATAATACCGCAAAGATAATTCAAGAGTATGCAGATAAACATCCAGATTTAATTATTCCTTTAATTCAAAAAACAAACCAATATTCACAAGGAATTAGCCCAGGTCTTGAGATTGTTATGCCAAGATGTAAGGGGAAATACATAGCCCTTTGTGAAGGTGATGATTACTGGACAGATCCTTATAAGTTGCAGAAGCAAGTCGATTTCCTGGAAGCTAACCCTGAGTACACATTTACTTTTCATGATTATGAAATCTTAGATGAAAATTCTGGGACAAAGAGCTTAGGCATTGGAAATCGTAAAATTGATGAGCTTGTTGATTTAGAATCGATCATTCTTAAAAAGAATATCGCGACTGCATCTGTTATGCATAGGAATATTTTAACTAAACAGATATTACCTGATTGGGTCCTTAAAATTACACAGGGAGATTATGGATTGATTATTCTTTTGGCTGAAAGGGGATTTGGTAAATATTTGTCAGATGTTATGTCAGTTTATAGAATTCATGGAGGGGGAGTTTGGTCTGGCAATAATATTAGTTATCGTAATGAAGAGGATATAAAATTTTTTAATTATTTACGGGATTATTTTTCTGATCCCAATTTGAGGTTAACCATTGATAAGAGATTGAATAATTGTTTTTTAAGTAAATCGTATATCAAGATAAGTAAAGGCGAATTTGTAAGTGGTTTATCTATTTTTCTACGATATATTAATTCCGTAAATGAAAAAAAAATGCAAAATGAATTAAAAAAGATTCTTGGTGCATTTAAATCCGGCTTATTATGTCTTGTTCGTAAGCTGTTTTCTTATTTTCATTCAGATTTAAAGTATAAGAACCCTATTGTTTAGCAATACATCTCTACATTTTAATAGATTTTTTGTAGAAAGAAATGATGATGAAATATTCTGGAGATTTTATAAAAAAATGGATATTAAGAACACGTTAACGGCTTATTATTCATAAAACATCAAGAGGTAGATATTGTAATTTTCACATAACCAGAAACCTTGCTAGATGTAGTAGTCCTAAAAACACAAATTTCTTTACTTGATATCATAATTTGCCTCATTGTTTTGAGTTTGCATGATAATTTATTCACAACATCATATTTCAGTTCTTATCGAAAAATTCAGTAACCTTCAGTAACTTAGTTGAATATCAATAATTTGTGCTGACCGATCAGTTATTTCAACATGAAGATGTAACAAGTAGACTTAAGAAGCTGATCGAAGGAATGATAAAATATAAAAATGATTAATCTCTATATTATACTTTCCTGAAAAAAATAAAAAAATCCATTAACATGAAAATTCTTATTGTTCATACACAAAATGACATTATTAGCGGAGCTGAATATGCTATTACTGACATGTTAAAAGTAAACCCAGCCGATGTTGAATTCGAAATGATGACACCTGGATATGGTGCGTTGTCAGAATACTACGAAGAACAAGGATTTAAGGTACATGTGAAGAAATTTAGTGGGCCTAGAAGGATGTTCCCGGGTTGTTATCAGATTAGTTCCTTTTTCTTGATGAGATGGTTGCAAAAGCACAGATTTGATATTGTTTTATGTAATACATTTGCTGCTAGCTTCCGAGTTTCGTTAGGTGCAAAATGGGCAGGAATTAAATTAGCTATTTACACACGTGAATATTTTTCAAAAAAGAAACTGGTTAATTTAAAACAAGTTAAACGAGCAGATTCGATAATTGCTGTATCTGAGGATGTTAAAGATTATTATGGTGATATGCATCCAAATATCAGTGTATGTCACGATACTATCGATATTGATTTGATAACTAAGCGTTTAAATAATCATGAACATCTTCTTTTCGATAAATCTGTTTTTAATATTGGTTTTATTGGACGGATAACCAGATATAAACAACCCGATTTAGTTATTCGTGCTATTCCAGATATTATAAAAGTAATACCTAATGCTCATTTCCATATTGTAGGGAAAGCAGTTCCCAATGAATATGATTTTGAAGCGAGTTTAAAGCAATTGGCTAAAGAATTAAAAGTCGATTCTTATGTTACATTTTGGGGATACCGCAAGGATTCAATAGAGCTTCTTAAAGATTTAGATGTTTTTTGTTTAACATCTGATAGGGAACCATTTCCTCGTACAATTCTTGAATCTATGCTTGCCAGGACGCCAGTGGTTTGTTCAAATACTGGAGGATGTAAAGAAATGGTAGAAGATAATATTACGGGACTACATTTTGATGTTTGTGATCATGATAATTCTTTTAGGCTTGCTAGACAGGTTGTTAGGTTGTGTGAGGATCAGGATCTTTATAACGAAATTGTGAACAATAGCTTTAATTATATTGAAGAAAAATTTGGTCCTAAAAATCAAACAAAACATTTTTTTGAAACTCTTAGGTTGATTTCATAATATTAATAATAATTTTTATAATGAAAGTAGCAATTATATTTGATCTAACAGCGGCAGGTGGTGTTCAAACTTGTATCTGGTCACTTATTAAAGGTCTTAACAGAAAGGGAATTAAGCCCGTTATCTTTTGGCATGAGGCTCCCAATAGTGAATTGTTGAATGAAGCAGGTGTAATTGCTGATTATACCAGACTTCGATTACCTATTGCCCCCTCATTTATTAAAACGCTTCCTAATTTGTTTAGATATTTGTTATGGCCGTTTAATATGATTAAAATTAGTAAGATACCTATTGATTATGATTATGTATATACGTTTACAGCAAATGTATTAGTAGATCAGAATCGGCCACATTTATTTTATCTTTGTGGTCCACCTTTACTGCCGCAGCTACAACCTAAAACTGTACGATTTAAAATAGCTAAATTATTATATAAGTATATCATTCGCCCTTTTTATCCTGCATATGAACCCCAGGAAAATGCCAATTATGTGACTATTTCAAAATTTATAGCTAAACTTTTTGAAGAGGCTCATGATAGAAAACTAGAAGTTGTATACCCATCGAATCAATTGAAAATTGATAATCTTCTGGAAGACGATTTCAACTTAAGAGGGAATATTACTTTTTTTAGTCGTATTGTGGATTATAAGCGACCTGAATTCTTGATGAAACTAGCTAAACAGCACCCTGATCTGGAATTCAACATAATGGGTGGTGTCTCAGAAAATAGAATTGATTACTTAGATCGCTTAAAAAAAATGGCGAGTGAACAAAAATTATCAAACCTTTCTTTTTATCCTAATGCTTCCCTTAATGAGATTGATAATATATTAAAAAAGACATTATTTTATGTATTCCCTGCCATTAATGAACATTTTGGGATTACGACTGTTGAAGCAATATTGAAAGGTTGTATTCCTTTTGTTCACAACTCAGGGGGACAAAAAGAAATTGTTCCTTTTGATTCGTTGAGATTTAATGATGAAGATTTTTTACGAAAATTTGAAGATTTACTGAGTTTAAATAATGATAATCTAATTCGTCTTCGTAATGAATTAGACAAACATATATTTATTTTTACAGAGGAAACATACATAAATCAGATGTTAAATATTTGTACAGATGAAAAGTAGATTACAGTCGATCGGATTCAGTTCTTTCATCTACTTTTATTTGCTAACTGTGGGAGCTATAGTTGGTTTAATTCTGAGGGATCAAATAATTCTAGCAGGTTATGTGCTAACATTAACTCTTGGTATTGTATTTATATATAGCATATTTCAACGGGATGCTGCTCCTTTTTTTACAATGATAATTTTTATTTATGCTCCATTTTTAGCCTTTTTAAGACAATACGTAATTTCTTATAATGGAATATCTATCATCTTATTTGTTGCCCTTATGTTATGGCTTGTAAATAACAGGCAAATTTTTTTAGAAATTATATATTCTAGGGCGAGAATAAGTATTGTCGTATTTGTTTTCCTTTTTGTTGCTTATGGTATGTTTCTGGGATTTCCTATTGTAGGTTTCATGAAATTCATCGAGACCGTTCTAGCACTTTTACTTTTTAGTATGGTTTTGAAATCTGTTCGTTATGTGAGACAATATATCATTTATTTTATTGCAAGTTCTTCGCTAATTATAATAAGTTTCTTGCAACATATTGGAACCCGCTTTTTAATAGAATCTGGTGATGTCGTTCACAAGGCAAATCCAAGCGCTTACAGTATTGCATTGGTCTTATCTGCATTTTTTATTTTTGCCGATAAAAAAGTTTGGATTTCTCAAATGAGTTGTAAATGGTTGGAGAGACTAAAATACCCACTATTGGCATTTATTTTCATATTGACAATATTGACAACATCGAGAACTGGATTCTTTGTGTTCATAGGAAGCTATCTCGTATTTTTGATTTTAAGTAAATTCAACATTAAGCAATTTTTACCCATGTTAGTTGCAGTTTGTTTAAGTTTCGTTTTTATTATTAATTCTAGTTATTCCGAAATTGCACAACATTGGTTTAATAAAACTTTCAAGAATGAAAAAGGAATTTCAAATGTTACAACTGGCCGTCTTGAACAGTGGAAAATGGCAAGGGTATATTTGGTTAGTGAACCACCTGTGAATATTCTAAGTGGTTTTGGTCCAGGAAAAGGAGCAATTTTCACCAAAGAATTTTCAATAAAAGCAAATACAATTGGAGGTATGCGTGGAAGTTCCTTTCAATTACATTCCTTGTACCTTAATATTTTAATAGAATTTGGTCTAATTGCATTTGTTTGCTTTTGTATTTTTTTAATAAAACGCTTTAATAAAGTATTTTCCGTTTTTAGGAAATTGAATTATAAACTCCCCTTATTGGCACTGTTTGCTTATATGCTTTATATAAGTGCATCTTCAGGTTTAGGCGTTGTGCCAGGCATGTTTATTGCTCTGTTTTTATTAGAGATTGATGACTTAAAGCGAAAGAAAAGGGGGGTAGAATCGTGAAAATACTAAATGAATAATCCATCACTATAAAGAACACTAGATTCTAAAACTCATACTTAATAGTGATTTGATACTCAAAGGTAATTTATAGAAGAAATGATTGTTGAGTAGGATAAAATATGTTCTATTTTAATCGTGTTTTTTTTAACTTTTGCTGATTAATATATGAAGAGGTGTAAAATAATTTATATTGGAAATCAACTTACAAAACATGGTTTTACTCCAACCTTGGTTGAAACTTTAGGAAAACGTCTAAAAAAAGATTTTGAAGTTATTCAAGGCTCTAACAAACTAAACAAGATATCTCGTTTGTTTGATATATGGTGGTTAGTTGTTAAAAATAGAGATTCTAATTATTTATTGATTGATACATATAGTACTTCGTCCTTTCTTTATGCCTGGACTTCAGCTATTATATCCAGATTATTTCATGTGAAATATATACCAATTCTTCATGGGGGTAATTTACCTTTAAGGGCAAAACGTTCTCCTAAATTAATGAAGCAATTTTTGAACAAAGCATATGAGGTGGTTTGTCCATCAAATTATTTAAAAGTTGAGATGGAGAAAGTTGTTGGAGGTAACTATATGGTTATCCCGAATTTCATAGATCTTGAAAATTATTCTTTTAATGTAAAATCTATAGAAGATAAGAGTGGTCTAAGGATATTGTGGGTACGTTCTTTTGATAAAATCTATAATCCTGGTTTAGCAATCAAAGTGCTACGTAAGTTACATGATAATGGTTTTTCTAATGCTCATTTATGTATGGTCGGACCAAATAAAGATGGTTCCTTAGAAAATGTTAAAGAACTTGTTAGTATATATAAACTTGCTGATTTTGTGGAGTTTACAGGTAAGTTGTCAAAGGAGGATTGGATCGCTCTGTCTTCATCATATAATCTTTTTATAAATACTACAAATGTTGATAATACCCCTGTGAGCGTAATGGAGGCTATGGCTCTAGGATTTCTTGTAATAACAACTAATGTTGGAGGCATTCCTTATTTGTTCAAAGATAAAATTGAAGGCATAATGGTCGAGCCGAATAATAGTGAAAAGATCGTATCTGCTATTAGACATTTGAAATATCATCCTGAAAAAACAAAGGAAATGAGTACAGCTGCAAGAAAGAAAGCTTGTGAATGGGATTGGGAAATTGTGAGAATGCAATGGTTGAACTTATTAAAATAATACAAGATGTTGAATTTGTCGAAAATTATTTTTCAGATTGGAACCAAATATAGAAATCCATCCTTGTGGCAACATTATACTGAATTAAAACAAACTGAAAAATACTCTTTAAAAGAATTGCAAGCCTATCAATATAGTCGCTTAAAGAATTTATTATCATTTATAGGAACAAATTCACCGTATTATGAGAAGTTATTTAAAAGCTTAAGCATTAATCCTCACGCAATAACTTTTGATGATTTTTTGAGTTTACCTATTAATTCTAAGAAGGAGTTGCTGAATAGAAAAGAAGGTTTCTATCAGAAGAAAATGTTCGAAAAGGAGTTTCTATGCGAAACGTCAGGTACAAGTGGAGAAGTTTTAACATTTCAACGTAATGAATCATGGGATTCTTTTAATCGTGCTTCTATGTTGAGAGGTTATTCCTGGCATGATGTAAAGCCTTGGGAATCTAACCTATATTTTTGGGGCTATAATACAGAAGCTTCTCAAAGAAGAAGAATACGGTTTTTAGATTTCTTATTGAATCGATATCGTATGTTTGACTATGATGAGAAAAGTTTATTGAAATTAGGGAAAAAACTCCCTAAGGTAAAATACATAGAGGGGTATAGTTCCGTAATTTACGAGTTGGCTAAGTTGATGGAAGCTAGAGGTGTCGTTCCAGATAAATTGAAAATGATAAAAGGAACTTCTGAGAAAATCTATCCTCATTATCAGGATATCGTAGAACAAGTATTTGGTCATAAAATAATAAGTGAGTACGGCGCTGCAGAAAGTGGTATAATTGCTTTCGAATGTGCAGAAGGTAATATGCATATCAATATGGAAGGCGTATACGTTGAGACCGATGAAAATAATGAGATTATCGTAACCAACCTACATTCTTACTCTTTTCCGATTATCAGATATAAACTTGGAGATTCTATCAAATTAGCTCCTGAGGGTAAAAAATGTAAATGTGGAATTCAACATCCAATTATTGAAGAAGTTAATGGGAGGGTTGGGAAAAGTATTATTGGAAAAGATAAGAAATATCCTAGCCTGACTCTTTATTATATTTTTAAGAATATCTATATGAAACAAAGAACCCAACTCAATTATCAAGCGCATCAAGTAGAAAAAGGGAAGTTGGATATTTGGTTAAAAGAGTTGGTTTCTGATGAAATAAAAGCTTTGATATTCACGGAAGCTAACAAATATTTCAATACTGATTTAGAATTAAGGATACTGCATAAAGCTAATTTTAGACAACAGTCAGGGAAGCTTAGAGATTTTATTACTACAATAGATTAAGCGAATTATGGCCCAGCCATTAGTTTCAATAATTACTCCAGTTTACAATTCGTCTCTGTTTCTAATGGATACGGCAGAAAGTGTTTTTTGTCAGACTTATAACAACTGGGAGTGGATATTAATAGATGATAGATCTACGGATAATTCTTGGGAGATTCTACTTGAGCTAAAAGAAATAGATGTACGCGTTAAAATATTCAGAAATGAGCTTAATTCCGGTTCAGGCATTACACGCAACCAAGCCATTAAAGAAGCAAATGGAAAATATATAGCCTTCTTGGATAGTGATGATATTTGGCATTGCCAAAAACTTGAAAAACACATCGCCTTTATGATGATAGAAGGGGCTCTCTTCTCTCATACTTCTTACGGATATTTAGATGAAAATGACAATGTAATTAAGAGCACCTTTCGTGTAAGCAAGAAACCTATAAGTTATTTGGACTTATTGAAGCGAACAGAAATAAGCTGTTTAACAGCAATATATGATGCAGAAGCTATAGGTAAGTTCTATATGTCTGAACATCGAAGAAAACAGGATTATGCATTGTGGCTTTCAATATTGAAAACAGGAACTAAATCTTATGGACTTGATGAAGAATTGGCTTTTTATAGACAAAGAAAGGGGTCAGCAACTAGTAATAAGTTTAATTTGATTGGTAAACATTTTTCATTTCTAAGAGAAACTCAAGAAATGAATACAATTCAAGCTACTAAATTTACTATTCTTTGGATGGTAAATGGCTTTGTGCGATATTACTTATAATAATTAAATGGTCTATTCTAATCGTTATCCTCTTCATATTCTAATCGAATTAAACCCCTCGTTAAGGCAGTCTCTGTCAGTGTATTAAAAGAGTCATCTGATTTGCTCATAAGGTGTCTTGTTTGAAAATGTTCGTAGTCAAACCTAACTTCTGTTCTGTATGCTTTTATATATTCTATATTTTATTTTATTAGTAGGTGGAATTCAAATCTATTTTGCTATTGCTAATAAATTTAATATTGTCGATAAACCTAATTTAAGAAGCTCTCACACGGATACGATTATAAGAGGAGGTGGTATTATTTTTTATTTAGGAGCTTTGCTTTGGTATTTTCAATCTGGGTTTGAATATTCTTGGTTTTACCTAGGTTTGACTCTTATAAGTATAATTAGTTTATTGGATGATATCTTTTCTCTTTCGTATAGAATTCGATTATTTACACATTTAATAGCAATATTACTGGTATTTTATGAACTAAACTTGTATTCTACTACAATACCTTATTTAATAATTTCTGTTGTAGTAAGTATTGGAATTATTAATTCCCACAATTTCATGGACGGAATTAATGGCATGACTGGCTTGTACAGTTTTACTACTATATCCAGTCTATGGTATATCAATAATTATCTTATAAATTTTATTCAAAATGATTTTATTTATCTAGTAGCAATAGCATTACTTGTGTTCATTTTTTATAATACACGTGTTCGATCTAAGTGTTTCGCTGGAGATGTTGGAGCTATGAGTATTGCTTTTATCGTACTCTTTTTACTTTGGAAATTAGTTAATAAAAGTGGAGATTTAAGTTTTTTTATTCTTCTATCTGTATATGGTATTGATTCTGTTCTAACAATTATTCATCGTTTGATATTAGGTGAAAATATATTTGTATCTCATAGAAAACATCTATATCAAATATTGGCCAATGAGTGCCAAATGTCTCATGTTTTTGTAGCTGCAATTTACTCTATCATACAAGTAGTCATATTTATAGGTTATGTGTTTTTATATAATGAGAGTTATAAGATCCATCTAATCTATCTTATTACTGTTGTAATATGCTTATCGATAATCTATTTCTATTTAAAAAAGAAGTTCTATCGTTTACATTTAGATAATGTAAACTAATAATAAGAAATAGATTAATAAAAGCAATGAGCTTGAATAAACTTATATCTATGAATTTCTGATAATAAGATTTTAAGTTTTATGTAGGGTTTAAATATGTTGTAAGAGAACTGATCTGATTCTCTTGTTGTTTTTAAGGTTCCTTCTCAATTATATCATCCCATTATAACTGATCAACTCATGAAAGCACGTTTATTTAAGTTATTAAATGTCCGCATTCTTTCACCATGGTGGATATTATTGATCGACTTAATTTTGGTATCTATCGCATTCATCATTGCTTATGTAATTCGACTAAATTTTAAACTTCCTACAGTAAGTGTTATGGATTTTTTTATAGCTGGTGGATTTTGTGTGGGTGTCTATGCTATTTGTTTTTTGTTTTTTAGTTCATATAAAGGTGTGATTCGTCATACAGGTATTCGTGAACTTATTCGTTTGATTTATACAAATTTTACAGCCCCAGTATTACTTTTTGGTTTAGATTATTTAAATCAAACTTTTGACGGAGGTATTTTACATGTACCCTACTTGGTTTTGGTTCTTCAATTTATTTTCTCCTTATTTTTTCTAATTGGATTTCGATTGGTAGTTAGAGAAGTGTATTCATATCTCTCAAAAGTTGAGAAAACTAAGAAAACATTAATATATGGAGCAGGAGATCTAGGCATTTTAGCTTTGGAGATATTAAATAAAGAACGAAAAGAGAATTATCAAGTTGTTGGCTTTGTTGATGATGATCGGAATAAGTGGGCGACACACTTAAGGGATGTTCAGGTTAGTGGTTTTCCTAAAGCGCTGTCCATGGGAATGAAAAAGGGTGTAAGCATGGTAGTTTTAGCCATGTCTAAAATGCGCAAGGAAAAAATAAGAGAAATCACAGAAATCTGTTTAGAAAATAATTGGGAAGTCAAGGTCTTACCAGCAGTTGATGATTGGATTAATGGAAAAATGCCCAAGCAAAGTGTTAGAGATGTCAACATTGAGGATCTTTTAGGACGAGACGAAATACAATTGAATTTACAGAGAATTCGTGAAAGTTTGGTTGGAAAAACCATTTTGATTTCAGGAGCTGCAGGCTCAATTGGCTCTGAAATTGTTCGTCAATTACTAAAGTTTCCTATTGGGAAATTGATTCTTTTAGATCAAGCAGAATCGCCACTATATGATTTACAACAGGAGATAAACTCAAAATATAACAATGCTTCCTTTGAAATGGTAATAGGAGATATTTCAAATTCAGAACGAATGCGTAAAGTTTTTGAACATTTCAATCCTGAAATTGTTTTTAATGCAGCGGCATATAAGCATGTCCCATTAATGGAAGATAATCCTTATGAGGCGCTTAGGGTTAATGTTGGTGGAACACAGAATTTAGCCGATTTATCTGTAGAATTTGGAGTGGAAAAGTTTGTTATGATATCAACCGACAAAGCTGTTAATCCAACTAATGTGATGGGTGCCTCAAAACGTATTTGTGAGATATATATCCAATCTTTAGCCCAGCGAGGAGACATTGAGACTGCTTTTATAACGACTCGATTTGGAAACGTTTTGGGTTCTAACGGTTCTGTAGTGCCACTTTTTAAAAAGCAAATTGAGCAAGGGGGACCTGTTAAAGTTACTCATCCAGATATAACAAGATATTTCATGACTATCCCTGAGGCTTGTCAATTGGTTTTAGAAGCAGGATGTATGGGAGATGGAGGTGAGATTTTTGTTTTTGATATGGGAAAACCTGTCAAAATTGTTGACTTAGCGAAGAAGATGATTCGCTTAGCAGGTTTAAAATTGAATATTGATATCCATATTACTTTTACTGGATTAAGGCCTGGTGAGAAGTTATATGAGGAGTTATTGGCTAGAAATGAAAACACACTTCCAACTCATAATAATAAAATTATGATTGGGCAGATTCGTCCACATAACTATGAGAAAGTAAATACGGCTATTTCTGAAATCCTACATTATCTAAATGTTGATAATAATGAAATGATAGTTGCGAGAATGAAGGATTTGGTTCCGGAATTTATTTCAAAGAACTCAATATATGAATTGTTAGATGATCATAGTAATGGCGATGGTGAATTATTAGTGTTTCAAACTATAAAAATAAAAGATATCCCTGCAAGTACAAAGGTAGACGATTCAGTACCTGAAAATGATGAAACGATTAGTCTTGAGAGACCTGAATTGGTAAGTATTGATAGCAAGAATAAGAAAACAATAAATTCGACATAAACAATGTAACCTTTATTTTGCCAGATCTGTTGTAATTTTTCGCTACTTCGATATTGTTTTTTTGATAGTCAATCAAAAGTTTGTCATCCATTTTGTGTCCAAATCTTGCAACTCATTTTGATTCATAAATAATAAACGTAAGATTATCAGGTGAATAGATAGGGTCTGAGGTTTAATCTTGCTTTTAAACAAAATTACGTTCCCTATTTTGAAACAAATAAAATTTTAAATCGTATACGGTTCATATGTGCGGACTTTAGTTATTATTAAATCTACAATTATCTCTTAATTCTCTAATTTAATATTGCGAGTTTACCCCTACAGATCTAAATATAATTGAAAATGAAAGTCATAACAACCTTAGTTGCAAGAAAACGTAGAATTTTTGAGATTGTTTTTAAATTTCACGTAGGATTATTCCTTTTGTTTTTGACTTGTAGTTCTTTTGCAAGTTCTTTTCACGTAGCAGTAGATGGTTCTGAAAATGGAGATGGCAGTGAATTCAGTCCTTGGGATCTGAAAACAGCTCTCTCTCACCCTGCTGCAGTTTTACAGGGAGATACCATTTGGTTACATGCAGGTGTTTATAAAGGTCACTTCACTAGTACTATAAGAGGTGCAGAAGGAGCAAATATTGTGGTGCGTCAATTTCCTGGTGAAAAAGCTATTATTGATGGGATAGGTTATAAAGGTACTGGAATATTGACTGTTAACGGCTCCTATACAACATTTTGGGGTTTCACAGTTACTGATTCCAACTCTAGTCGTGGTCGTGTTTCACAAAACCCGGGAAGTTCTGTATATGATATTCCCATCGGTTCAGGAATAAATGTACATGGTCAGAATATAAAACTTATCAATCTGATTATACATGATGCTCCTGGTAATGGAATTGGTGATTGGATCGAGGCACTAAATAATGAAGTATATGGTTGTATCGTTTATTACAATGGGTGGCAAGGCCCTGATCGTGCTCATGGTCATGCTTATTATGCTCAAAATAAAAATGGAACCAAAACCATCGCAGATAATATCATGTTCAGTAATTTTAAAATGGGACTTCATGTTTATACTCAGAGTAGTTCAATAGATGGCTTTCATATTGAAGGAAATTCGTGCTTTAATAATGGTCTTGTCTCTATAGATAGAAAGTTATCCGTAAATATTTTGGTCGCTGGTGGTCAGCCTGCCAGTAGGATAGTTGTAATAGATAATTATGCTTATTGTAATGCATTAGCAATTACTACTAATGTTCGGTTAGGTTATAGAGGTGCTGCCAATCGTGATATAATTGTTAAAGATAATTACTATATGGGAGGCTATCCTGTCTTGAGAATGAGCGATTGGAAGTCTGTTGAATTTAGTGGAAATACAATTGTTGGCTATAAAAAAATGGTGTATTTAGAAGTTCCTCAAGGAATCCAAAGCTCATCTTATGAGTGGGATGACAATACCTACTATGCAGGAAGTGATACCAAGCCTTATAATGAGATATCACATATTTCATTTAAAGATTGGCAACAAAACTTCTCAATTGACCTTAACAGTCAGTATAGCTATGATCGTCCTTCTGGTACAGTAATTTTTAAGAGGCCTAACAAGTACGAACCAGGACGTTCTTATATAACCATATTCAATAGAGATTTGAACAACTCCGTTAATGTAGATTTATCAGATTTAATTGATGATGGAGCAAAATATGAAATTTTTGATGTCGAAAATTTAAATCAGGGACCATTATTAGCAGGTGTATATAAAGGTGGCAGTATTGATATTCCAATGGATTTGACATTAATTACTCCTCCGAATGGTAATGTACCCGTTATCCCTTCACATACGGGTATTGAATTTGGAGTTTACTTAATAATTAGTTCTCCTTATTCTGAGGATGAAAGTTATTATACTAGAAATAAAGAAACAGTTACTGATAAATAAATTTTTATTTAAAACAGAATTATTAAATCAATTCTCAGAGTGTATTGAGCTGTTGGATAATGCATTCATCTTTGTTTTTTGATTGGTTTAATAATTCATAAATGCATGAAAGATAAAGCTGTTTCGGACTGATTAAATTATATTTTGCAAACAATATTAACAACCAACTCTTCATTTACGGATCATGAAAAAAATACTACTCATATTACTTTTAGCTTGTTTGATGACCTGTTGTACTGAAAAAAATGGAAGTGTAACTGGAGACGGAACTGGAAACGGTAACGGAGAAACAGATATTATCCCAGATCCAATCCGTCCTGAAATATTTGATGCCGAAAATTTGGGTTCTAAACCCATAATAGTTGGCGATAACCCTGAATCTGGTGTTTCTATTCCTATGGAATTGACACCTACTTCTGAACCAGTTGGTTTACCTAGCTCCCCTGTTCATACCACTGTGGATTTTGGTGTATTCATACAACAAGAAGCAGATACTATACCTTGATCTAGCTTATTTCAGGTCTAAGAAGGAAACAACGACTTTAATTTCTATTCTAGTTTATGAGAATGTTGAAATGAATATGTATTAGGTCAAAGAAATTAAATACTTACCATGTATTTTAAGCTTGTGAAAATTAACTAATGCTTACACTATCAGTCTTCATAAATGGATACAGGAATTATATGCCCATAACAATAGCCCTTGTTTAAGATTAAATTCCCTACAATAAAACGTGTTATTGACTGCAATCGATGAATCAATCCGTATTAATGTTAATGAGATATTCCTGTAAGCTCATTTTTTTCTCAAAAGAGCCAAATTGCAGTTTTGAATTTTATAGATAGATCCATTGGTATCTAATAGCTTAAGTCTATGTCTTAAATAGCCATTCCCTTTTATTTTACAGATGATTATTTCCAGTATCAAAATGTCGGTTATGAAGCTTAAGTAATTGAACTTAATAAGACTTCGTATTCATGAACTTTAAAAAGTGAATTAATTGGTTCAGTAGATATTTATATCTGTAAAGAAGAGATGGTTCTTCCTTTTATGAGCAGCTGTAGGATATTTTTTTTATCTCTAAAGGCCATTTCACGATATTCGTATTGAATACAAAGGGAATGAGATTTTTGATGATTACAGAAGAAATGATTTTTAAAAAAGAGAGTTGATATAGATATTACAACATGCAATATTATAAATGTCACCTATTCATTTTTTGAATTGTATCATGAAAATATATTAACATAGCTGTATGAATAATTTAAATAATAAAAGAGTTTGTCTCACAACCTTTGTTTATGGACTGAATTATCAATGTTATTTACCTTTTTTATTATACTCTTGTCATAAAGCATATCCCGAATATGATATTGTCTTATTTCTGTATGATGAATTAAACCAAGATATCAAAAAGCAAATAGAAAAGATAGGATTAACAAATAAAGTAGTAATAAGAGAACGTTGTTTCAATGATTGTTCTAAAATGACACCTTTAAAAAGTAAATCTTTGAGATGGATATTGTGGGATAATTTATTTGAGAATTATGATTATTTATATACTGTTGATATAGACATGTTCTATTTATTAGAACCATTAGCCTTACATAAGCAACATATAAAGCATATGAAATTCATAGATTTACCAATAAGTAATTTACGTAGGCGCTCTATGTATAATCCTTATAAGCTTTTGACATTTGCTTTTAGGTTTAAACACGCTGGTTTTAAAGGAATATTTAATTTTTTAAGTGGAGAAAAAGAAGAATATAAGTTGACTGGGTTACATTTTGTGAAAATTAAGGAATATTTTAATAAATTAAATTTTGAACAAAGGCAAAAATTTAGGAATCAGATTTACACGGGTGATTATTTTAAATATGTGAAATTTCCCAATAATGAAATTTTATTAGGTTATATAGTAAAACAATTAGGATTTGATCTTAATAAATTTGGTGTTCAAACAGATTCTGTCAAAATATTAGATTATAATACCCCTGAAAGATCAGAGTTTAGACCACATCATGGTATTCATTTAGGAATTTTCAGAAGAAGTATAGAAGAAATTAATAAAATCGAAAGTGATGTGAAAATATTAAATAGTCCAGCATACAGATATTATATTCAAAAAATGAAGGATGATATATTATCAGATAATATTTTTAAAGAATTAATAAAAGATGCTCCGGATAATATAAAATTTTCTTTTACTGAGTTGTTTAAGTTTTATGATATAAATTATGTTGTATGAACAGAGTGTTAATACTTTCAGATAATTTAAGCTCGGGAGGTGCACAAAGACAAATTGTATTGTTAGCTAAAGCATTACAAAGGAACGGAGTAGATGTAGAAGTTCTTTGTTACTCAAGGGATAATTTTTTTGCTCATTGTTTAGAAGAAGATAACATTTTAATCCATTGGTTAATTCGGGATAATTACATTCATAGAATTTTGAGTATAAGAAAATTCATAATTAAAAATAAATATGATGCAGTTATTTCTTTTCTACATGTACCTAATTTATTAAATTGTTTATCAGCAGTTGGGAGAAAAAAATGGAAAGTTATTACAGGTGAGCGAAGTGCAAATAAATTTTTTTTTAAAACTTTTAAGGGAAAAATAGTTATTAAACTTCAGAAGTATTCTGACTGTATTGTTTGCAATTCAAACAATGCGGCATTGATGTGGAGATCATTATTCCCTGAATACTCTAGCAAAATTAAAATTATTCACAATTTTATTGATTGCTCGCATATTAAAAGCAAATATATTCCTAAATCAGGGAATAAATTACACATTGTTATTGTGGCAACATATAGTTACTTAAAAAATCCTTTAGGAGTAATAAAAGCATTAAGCTTATTAGGTGAGAGGGAAAAGGAGCAAATACAAGTTAGTTGGTTTGGAAGAAAAGAAGAGTCAATAGGTAATACAAAAGCTTACGATGAGGCTGAAAATTTAATCAATGAAAATAATTTAAATTCGTCTATATCTTTAAACGAAAGTAGTAAAGATGTATATAATATTATGAATAAAGCTGATGTTATTGGTTTGTTCAGTGAATATGAGGGATTTCCAAATGTAATATGTGAAGGAATGATGCTTAGTAAACCTATTATTATGAGTCGTGTCTCAGATTATAAAGATTTAGTTGATAACTCTAATGGATTTTTATGTGATTGGAATGATATAGATTCGATTAAAGAGGCGTTTGTCTCTTCATTAAAACTTTCAATAAATGAGCTAATTGATAAAGGTGAAGTGTCAAAGTTGAAAATCAATTCTTTATTGAACGAAAAAAATATTTTTGATAAATGGAATTCTATAATAATGAAGTAATAATTTGTTATTTTAGACTTCTTCAGACTTGCTTCATCTGAGATAGAATGCATAAGTAGATTACTTTACCCCTAATTATATGTTATGCTGATATTTTTAAAGCCTCTTTGTTTAGTTTGATTTTAGATGTCACTGATAAAACTAGATTAAATTTAAATTCATACTGTCAAGTGCATTAATCTTCTTAAACTGAAGACGCATTTCAAAGAAGGTCTTTATTCCGTAAACTAAATAATGAGTATTGAACTAGTCATATTTTTGGTGTGGTTTTATTTGTATCAGATTCAAACCAAATTAGAATTCTTATTCTAGGTGATTCATTCATCCATGGTGGAGGTATTGACCCAGCTAATAAGTTTTCAAAGAAACTATCAATATTACTAAAAAACGCTCATTTTTCGGAGAAGAGTATCTTAGTTTTAGATGTATCAAAGCCCAGTAATAATACGCTGGACAACTATAATTCATTTTAATATTACCAAAAACTTCCAAACCTCAATTCATTTTTTTGGCATACAATATCAATGATCTGCTCGGGCCAATGGAATTAGACAAAAAAGAATATCAAGAAACCGAGGAAATAAAATTACCACCACAAAGAGTATCTAAAAAGAGACCAGGACTGAAAAGCATTGTAAAACAAGTTTATTCATTTTCTAAGCTAACCAGGTACCTATCCACAAATGTACAAAAAGAACAGAAAATTTGGGGAATTGTTCCGCCAGCTGGGGATTTTTATTACTTAACAAAAAAAACATACTTGGAGTCAAATGAAAATTGGCAAAGCACACAAAAAGCGTTGAAAGAAGTATCTCAAATATGTAAATCAAATCAAGCTGAACTTATTCTTTACAAAATGCCTGAGTTTAATCTTTTGCAAAAACCAAACTTGTTCTCTTTAATTGATGAAGCAATGCTCAATTATTGTAACTCAGTTGAAGATATCAAATATATTAACGGAGCTGATGATTTCCGCGGTGAAGATGGCAATAAGTTTAAAATCTCAAAATATGATGGACACCCTAATGAACAAGCACATCTGAAAATTGCTGAAATAATTAAACAACAACTTAGCAAGAACGTTGTACGTCATGCTAAAGAAAAGAAAGTGCTAATAGTAACCATCAAAAGAAAAGACTGAATTTATGCTTTTTAACTCAATTGATTTTGCAATATTCTTACCAATATTTTTTTTACTTTATTGGTTTGGAACAAATAAGAATCTAAAACTTCAGAATTTTCTAATAGTAGCTGCAAGCTATCTATTTTATGGATGGTGGGACTGGAGATTTCTATCACTGATACTTTTCAGTACAATTGTAGACTATTCAGTTGGTCAGAAACTAAGGCGAGAAGAAAATCAAACTAAACGGAAAGTTTTTCTTTGGATAAGTATTTTGGTCAACCTTGGATTTCTTGGTTTTTTTAAATACTACAATTTCTTCCTTGATAATTTTATTACTGCATTTTCTTTTTTTGGAACAGAGATTAAAGCTAACTCATTGAATATTATTTTACCTGTTGGTATTAGTTTTTATACTTTCCAAACTTTGAGTTATACAATTGATGTCTACAAAAGAAAACTAGAGCCTACAAATAATTTTATCGCATTTTCAGCATTTGTAAGTTTCTTCCCACAATTAGTTGCAGGACCAATTGAAAGAGCAACTCATCTACTTCCTCAATTCTACAAAAAAAGACACTTTGACTATTCAAAAGTAGTTGATGGCATGCGTCAAATTCTCTGGGGTCTATTTAAGAAAATAGTAATTGCCGATAATTGTGCAGAATATGCCAATTTGATTTTCAACAATTCAGCAGACTATTCTGGAAGCACATTAGTATTGGGAGCATTATTTTTTACTTTTCAAATTTATGGAGATTTTTCGGGATACTCAGATATTGCTATCGGTACTTCTCGTCTTTTTGGTTTTGACCTCATGCAAAACTTCAATTTCCCATATTTTTCTAGAGACATAGCCGAATTTTGGAGGCGTTGGCATATTTCTCTTTCAACTTGGTTTAGAGATTATCTTTATATTCCTCTAGGAGGAAGCCGCGGTGGTACCTGGATGAAAGTAAGAAACATTTTTGTAATTTTCATTGTCAGTGGGTTTTGGCACGGTGCAAATTGGACATTTATAGTTTGGGGTGCATTGAATGCTATTTACTTTTTGCCCCTTTTATTAACAAACAACAACCGTAATAATCTCGAAACAGTAGCTCTAGGTAAAATTTTCCCAAGCCTAAAAGAACTCTCTTTTATGTTGCTGACTTTTGGCTTGACTGTTTTTGCTTGGATATTTTTTAGAGCAGAAAATATTGGTCACGCTTTGAATTACTTATCTACAATTTTTTCAAAATCACTATTTACAATTCCTCATTTTGCAGGAATGCGTATTGCTTTATACACATTAGTTTTAATTTCAATATTTGTTGTTGTTGAGTGGATAGGCAGAAATGAACAATATGCCATTGCTAAATTAGGATTTACGTGGAAAAAACCAATAAGAAATGTTATGTATTATTCAATAATTTTAGCAATCTTTTTTTTTATGGGTAAACAGCAACAATTTATTTATTTTCAATTTTAGTGAAAAATAATATGAAAAATTTTTTAATTCGATTAATAAAATTTTCAATTCCTCTAATATTTTTTGCCTTTGGAATTGCATCTTATAATTATTGGCTGGATCCGTTTGGAGTATTAAAAGGGGACATGAAAGAACAGAAAACAGAACCAAACCAACGTTATTTAAAAATAAAATATTGCATTGATAATCCAGGGAAATACAACTCCTTTTTATTCGGTTCATCAAGGGTTGGTAAAATTGATGTAACAAAAATACCGGATTCGAATAGTTGGTATAATTTTACATATTCAGTATGTCTTCCTAATGAAATATTGGGAGATGTGAAAATATTATTGAGGAATGATGTTAAAATTAAAAGAATTCTTATTGGGCTGGATGAAATCTCATATTTGGTTTCTCCGGAATCGCATGAAAACCAAAGTCTTAGAAGGCCGTATAAGAATCTGGTTGATCCTTATTTATACTATCTTTTTTTGCCGCCCTCTTATTCTATGTATAATAGCATTAAAACTGCAGACACTTCTAAATTTTATTCTGATGGAGCATATGAGGTAATCTATACTTCTGGTTGTTTTTCTCCTAACAAAAAAGATATTTTCATAGAAGATAACCCAAACGCACATGTCAGAGATTCCATTTTTACCAAACCATCTTGGTCTGCTTCTTATGAAGAAAGAATTGATAAAACCATTAATGAAATTAATGAAATTAATGAATTGTGTAAAACTAATAGAATTGAAGTCGTTTATTTTATTAATCCTATATTTAAAGAAACATATTTAGCTGCAGTTTCGCATGATTTCTTTCTATTTCTGGAAAAATTAGCTTCAAAAATTCAGTATTATGATTTTAGTGGGATCAATGAAATCACCACAAATAAACTAAATTATTATGAAGCTAATCATTATAGACTTAATGTAGGTGATGAAATTATTCAAACTATTTTTAATTCTAAATTGAATGTTAAGATTATAGTTAATACAAGCAATTTAAATTCTATTATAAAATTAAAACAAATTGAAATTAATAAAGAAAGAATGCCTAATCGTACACATAAACCATTAATGGAGAGGTGATTAGGCGCGGCTCGTGGCAACTCTTAGTAATCATATCAGCAGTTTGAAAGTTAAGAGCATTCGTGTTCGTTAAGATACATTGTTTACAAAAGTTAAAGATTAGACTTTACACTAAATTAGTCTCTAACCTTGTTGATGATTCTTTTGATCTTAATTGATCTTCATTGAAAAAAACTAAAAATACATTTCTGTAATGCACCTTCCAAATTCCATTATCTAAATCTTCAACTCCCACATATTTACCTTTTAAAGCAGTTGTTAAATATACCCAGTTAATACGATTTCCATCTGATAGCACCATTTTGAGTTACTTTAAAAACTCTAAAGTTTGACTCAGAATCAAATTGATGTATTTTCTCGGGAAATGGTCTCGTGGAAAAATGTGTATAAAAGCTGGCGTTTCCATTCCCAAAGCTTCATGAGGTCTCACGTGATTATATTCCCTTACAAAGCGGTTTAAAAGCCTTTGTTGAGCTTTAAAATCATATACTGAAGTTTTGATACATGCAACCTTTAAATCACGATGCATTCTTTAGTGCCGTCCATTTTGTTCTGGATGAACAGGATCGGAGAACACCGGCAGAATACCTATCTCTATAAACCAGTATGAGAGTCGTGTAAACCGCAGAATATCCATTACTGAACCAAAAGGGCTCCCATTGTCGGAATGAATCTGTTTGGGGATTCCATATTTTCTAAAAACCTGGTAAACTCAACTTTTGCAGACTTTAGATTTTCATGATAATGTCCCTTTGCTGTAAATACAAACCGACTTTTTGAGTCTGCTATTGTTAAGGGATGACAATATCTTTTTATTACCCATTAAGAACTTCCTTTAATTGGAGTATCCCATTAATCACTTTTATATCTGTTTAATTAGGGTGATTTCTGGCTGTCTTGGACTGTTCTAATAAGCCGTCATAACCTTGACTTTCAAAACGAGTAATGATTTTGTAAGCCGTAGGTCTTGAAATTCCAAAACTTTTGCATATTTCGGTAATGGTGTAATTTCCTGTTCGCCATTCAAAAATAAATTCGATTTTTTGTTCCATAGTCGTTGTTTCTTTCCAAGGCATAGCAATCTGAGTTTTGTTTCAAATTACTACTTAAAAAGGGTAACCGATGTTTCTTTAACTTTATAAACGATGTCCCTTTACCATACCTCGAAATGCCCAACGCCACATACACGAAACGTTATCATTTATTTAAAAAAATGAAAATGAAACAAGCAATATTAATTACAGCTTACAAGAATTTTGAACAACTAAAAGAACTCATCAATGAATTTGATGAAAATTTTAATATATACATACATGTGGACAAAAAAAGTAGATTAACGAAAAAGGCAATTAGAGAAATAACAAACATCTCTAATGTGAAATACTTTACACAAAAATATAAAGTGAATTGGGGAGGATTAAATCATCTTAAAGCATATCTTAAACTATCGGAAAAAGCACTATTACACAATGAAAATGTGTATTTTCATTTGATTACAGGGCAAGATTATCCCCTGAAATCTAATGAATATATTAAAAATATGTTATTCAATAATCAAGATAAAAAGCTTAATTACATGGGCTTTTTTAAAATGCCAGCCAAGTGTTGGAGAAATGGAGGTATGGATAGATTAGAATATTACAATTTATATGATTTATTTAACGCTAAATCATCTTTCGAATCCAAATGGATTGGTCGCACACGAAGAATACAGAAAGGATTAGGCTTTAAACGATCTGTAAATTTTTGTAAACAATTATATGGAGGCTCTACATATTGGACTATACACAGAGATACCTTACAATTCGTAATTCATTTTACAAAACAAAACCCTTCATTCCTTAAACGATTTAAATTTACTTTTTGTGCAGAAGAAATTTATTTTCAAACTATAATAATGAATTCAGAACATGCAGACAAAGTTGTTAATGATGATTTAAGATACGTTGATTGGGAAACAGGGCGAGGAGGATATCCAGCATTCTTGGATGAAAATGATTATGAATCAATTATCAAGAGTAATAAATTATTTGTCCGTAAGATTGATCCCGATAAAAATAAATTAAAACAAATGCTAACAATGTATAGAAAATAATAGCCTTTATAGCTGTAAAATAAAGGGCTTTACCCCGATTCAATTTTCTTGTAACTTGACAGGAATGAAGCCCGCAGTCGGCTACTATTCTTATACGAACCGTTAACTGCAATTAAAATAACAAAAATATAAAGAGTTAAAATGAGAATAGGAATATTAATTAAAGAGTTTGAAGCATTATCAAATTGGGAATTAAGAATAATCAATCGAATTCTAAAAGACCCATCTCTTGAATTGGCTTTATTAGTTCAAGATGGTAGAGAAGGAAATAATAGTCCCAAAACATTAAAAAATAAATTGAAAAGATTATTTAAATCAAAAAATATTATCGGAAAATTATTATTCGGTTTTCAGCATAAAATTGAAAATAATTTATTTAAAGAAAAGTTTACCGTTAATAGAGCAAAAATTATAAAAGAATTAAATAAGATTAACATAATAAAAGTGGCGCCCGAAAGAAAGGGCTTTTTAGATATTTTTGATGCTAGTGATGTTGAAAAAATAAAAAAACACAATCTTGATATTATTTTACGTCACGAATTTAATATAATTAGAGGTGAAATATTGCAAGCATCACAGTATGGTATTTGGTCATTCCACCACGCAGATAATTCAATTAATAGAGGTGGGCCTGCTGGATTTTGGGAAATAGTTTTAAACCAATCTTCGGTTGGTGTTACTTTACAAAAATTAACGCCTGAATTAGATGGTGGTCTTGTTATAGATAAAGCTTTTTTTAATGTTCACTGGTCTTTTGTAAGGACAAAAAAACTTATTTTAGAGGCCTCTGTTTCTATTTTGTTTAAAAATATTAAAAAATTACAAAATGGTGAATTCACACCAAGAAAATCACTTGTATATTTCAACCCACTTTATAAAGTTCCTAAATTAGGAGTAGTATTTAAATATATACTGTTTTTTTATTCTAAATTAATAGGTAAGATAATAGAAATAATTAACTATAAAATTTTTGGTATCAGATATAATTGTTGGACACTTTTTATAGGAAAAGGTGATTTTCTTAATTCGACATTATTTAGATTAAAACCTGTAAAACTGCCTAAAGATGAGTTCTGGGCAGACCCTTTTATATTCAACTATAAAGGTGATAATTATATATTTTTTGAAAATTATAATTACAAAACTAAAAAAGGAAAAATATCTTGTGGCAAAATTTATAACAATAAATTAATTGATATAGTTGATGTTATAGAAAAAGACTATCATTTGTCATATCCATTTATTTACAAGGAAAATGAAGATATCTTTCTTATGCCTGAAACTAGTGACAATAATCGTTTGGAAATATATAAATGTATAAAATTCCCTTCAGAATGGGAACTATACACAACAGCCTTTGATAATGAAAAAGTAGCCGATGCTCATTTCCACAATGATAAAAATAAAACAAAATGGTTATTTATTAATAAGAAAGTAGACATTAATAACGCAATGGATAGTGAATTATATATTTACAAAGTAAACTCATTAAGTCTGAAAGGTTTAGATTTAGAACCTCATAAAAATAATCCGGTTATAATTAACTCAAAAATAGCGAGGAATGGAGGTGCTATATTTGAATATGAAAATGAAATTTATAGACCATCACAAGCAAATATTGATGGTGTTTATGGGCGTGCATTAAGTATTAACAAAATAGAAAAATTGACTATTAGTGAGTATGTTGAAAAAACTATTGTAACAGCTTACCCCAATTTTCATAAAGGGTTAATATCTATGCATCATTTACATCAATCAAATGGGGTCTTTGTAATTGATGCAGCATATAGGAAATATAAAAGCAGTTAACAAAGGCTATACGTAATGTGAGTTTGTGCTGAATGTAAGATGTTTAGCACTAAGTGAAATCAGTATTGAATTGTAAATTAATCGTTTCAAAAACCCACACTACGCATAGTGTGCCAAGAAGCAGCACATCGGCATAAAAGAGTGCTGCATGCTTTATTTGAGATGGTGGAATCGACCCACCAGAGTCGTCTTGCAGGAGAGGGCTTTAAACCACCTAAAGGAGCTTTGGTAAAGAGCCATTGTATTGAGCGTTTAGGAGAATCTATACCATGAGTATAGCAGGTATTAATAGAAGAGATGAACGAAAGTGAACCACTGATGAGGTGTCGAGAAGTGGTAATATTCTGTCAAAAGTCGCAAAGTATATTATGGGATGACAAGTGTAAGGGGGGCCTGTTTATTGCTTGTACGGCAGACGGTGTTCAGGTGGCATGACTTCTATTTAGGCTCAGATAAGGAACTTGGGAACCTGTGTTGTAATGTAAAGTGAAAGGCGCAATAAGTACAACTTATAGGCCGAATAGCAATGTACAACAACAACAACAGGTACGGATCTATCCGTAGTAGCGTTGAAATTTCTGTAATGGAAGTGGAGCAAAGGGATAGAGTCGTATGGTTTTATAACAGAAATCAACTCGATAAGAGGATGAATCTATGGAATGAAACAAAATCGATACCTATAAGTCGTACCATGATATTGAATGCTTAAAGCAAGTGAAATCCAATAAAGGAAGTGCTGGAGTTGATGATATGGGTTGGGATGAATTTGAATCGGACCGATCGCAACAACTCTACAAACTCTACAAACTCTGGAATCGAATGGCATCGGGGAGCTATTTTCCACCGCCAGTAAAAGAGGTTGAAATTCCGGAAAAGGATGGCAGCATGCGTAAGCTAGGGATTCCTACTATTGCCGATCGCATCGGTCAACAAGTGGTTAAGAATTATTTAGATCTAAGAATTAGAATCAATTTTCAGCAACAATAGTTATGGCTATCGACCCAATCGTAATGCCCATCAAGCATTAGAGGAGGTTCAGCGTAATTGTTGGAAAAACGATTGGATAATTGATCTAGACATCAAAGGGTTTTTCGATAATATTGATCATGCAAAACTGGTGCTAGCGGTACGAAAGCACGTACCCGAGAACTGGGCGTGTCTGTATATCGAAAGATGGTTGCAAATGCCTGTTGAAAGAAGAAACGGAGAATTGATACAAAAACAGGGAAAAGGCACACCACTGGGTGGAGTTATAAGTCCATTGTTGGCGAATCTGTTTCTACATTATGCTTTCGATAAATGGTTAGAGAATCTAAATTCCAATGTGAAATTTGAGCGTTATCCTGATGATGCAATAATTCACTGTAGAACCAAAAGACAAGCAGATTGGCTGCTGAATAAATTGTACGAAAGGATGGCAGAATGTCATCTTGAATTGCATACCGAAAAGACCAAACTGGTTTATTGTAGAGATTACCGCAAGCAAGAGAAACATAAGAATGTCAAGTTAGATTTCTTAGGTTATAGTTTTCAGCCACGCAGTAGTAAATCGCAGAAAACAGGTAGCCTTTTTCATGGTTACGGTTGCGCAATCAGCATTTCTTCACGTAAGGAGATAGCTGAAAAGGTAGCCATTTAGCTAGCAGAAAGTAAAACGTGTAGAAGCATTGTGGGAATAGCACAACGGCTTAATCCTCAAATAAGGGGCTGGCTTAATTATTACGGTAAATTCCCCAAGTGGGAAATGCATCATATTTTCCGCTTACTAAACAGTCGATTGGTTCGATGGGCACGACGAAAGTACAAACGTTATAAGAATAGTATTTGCCGCGCGTATGCGTGGCTTAAACGAATAAGAAAGCTGTTTCCATATTTGTTTTTATCATTGGAAGTTGAACTTTTCTATTCAACTTGTAATCCGATTTATATACGATAAGAGCCGCATGATGGGAGACTATCAAGTACGGTTCTGTGAGAGGCTTAGGGTGAGACTCCCTTTGCCTACTCGACAACGAACCGTAAGCCATTTAAAAAGCACCTATGAGAAACAGATTTCTTCTTTTGTTTTTTGATTATAATTCCCTTCGTTGTAAGCGGACAAAAAAATGGTGCTGGCAGAGTCTTGAATACTATTTAGGTGAAGATGGGCGAAATTTTCAACCTCAATGCAAAAATAATACAATCGGTTTCTAGGGCTGGAAACAATCGGTGTATTCTTAATACTAACTGGTTTATATTAATGAGTTTAAGCTTGTGTTTGGCGATTTACAAAACTGTCATTATCCCAGGGTGAGTTATTCTCCATATATAACCAACAAGATTCGTAGGTCAAGAAAGCTCAATAGTTGATATGTGCTGAGGAATTCATTCTAGTGAAATTATTGCATCAATACTAGATTAATTATCTACAGGTAGGTGAAGGATAGTCAGTGACATCTGACTGGATATGGCCCATGATATGAACCTGATCATCAAAAAAGTGTTTCCCAAAGGGCAATGAGTGACAGATCGTCTTTATGTGTAAATATTGACGTTTGATAGGCTCAGAATATTATACTAGAATATAGGTGTCAGGCCCTAGATTAAGAATATAAAGCCTAGAACGAACTAGGGTCTGGATTGCAGACCTGAAATATTATTCCATGGGGGTGTTCACAAACAATCACCTGGGATAAATAGATATCAGCTTTTAAAATCTTAAGTAATAAGACTCCCGTGCAATCACTATAAATTCAAGTACTATATAAATACTATCCAACTAATGAAAAAGCTTACAAGCTGTTCTATTAGTTATGACAAATCAATAACAAACTTGTGTACATTAATGGTGAGAACAATGTAAGCTAGGTAGTTTAATGCAGTTGAGATTCAGAACTCAATCCTTTTTAAACTGTTAGAAGAACTTTCGAAATGCATGGCTATTCCATATAAACTTTTTTGAGCAGAGAAGCACAAATCCTTCTTAAATGGACTTACTGAAATTTATATTTAAAATATCCCTCTCTAATATATCAATGTTGATATAAGGACATAATTTTCAATTCTGTACTATCACCAATGATAGTTAATGTTAAGTATAATTAATTTCATAAAAGTTCTTATCATGAAAAAAAAATATTAACAATTATTGCCTTATTTTTATTTTCAGGTGTATTTATCTCTTGTGAAAAAAGTAGGTCTCATAGCGATGAGTCTGAATAAATTCCAGGAATGGGAGATTCTGATGAAGAGTTAGAAGTTATTGAACTTTTGGATTTTCTGATAGGATTATCTCTTGTTGGAGATATTACTGGGATTGAAGTAAATTCTGAACCATTAGAAAACCCTATTGGACCTGGAGGTCAATGGGTAATACTTGATGTCTTAATACAGAATGTATCGGATAAAGATGCAATTTTTTCCTGCCAGGCGGAGAATGCCAGATTGAAGGATATCAGCATGCTATTTCTTTACAAAGGGTTGAAGTTCCTGTTGAAAAAGAAAGTTCGAAGCCTTATAAATTGTTTGTTTATTGTATAATATAAAGGAACGAGTAGTAGTAGTCCAGAGATCAATTATCAAATTCTTGGGATTTCTAATTCAGACAAGATTATGAGACTCGTAGAAGCTTTATAGGATAAAAAATAAAGATTATCTTCCCGACAATAACGCTGAGTTTGAAGGAATTTGCATAAAAATCCAATACATCGTATGGGCAATAACTAATGGATCAGGTCTTAGTTTGAGGATTTGTATTTTATAATTCACTGCCAAATGTTGTAGTGGAATAACAGTATTTATTCTGAAATAATTAGCATTTTATAATGAAGTACCTTATCTGGATAAGTAGCTTGATTGCGTGTTTTTTTGAAATGTATAATACTCCCTCTTCTTTGAATATACAATCTCCATTTCAATATTTTTCTAAAATACATTTTTTTAAGAGTACTAGTTTTTATCAGTTTTGCTACTGATGGTTTGGGCAATTGTTCAAAATATGGTAGTTCTGATATTACACTTAGTAACTAATTCCTTAGAATACGATTCTGGCTGGTTTTTAAATCATTAGGATTATTTGTTATAGTCTTCAATTATTTCTTTCAATAACTCATCCGTAAAATTTAAAAATAAACTAAACTCAAGGCATCTAAATCTTTTTCTTAGCATTGTTTTATTCAAAAAATATTATTGGAATTTCATGCTTAAAAGATATTAGTAATTATATGAGCTGCTTCGCTATGTGTGGCAGCTTTTCATTTTCAAGGCGTAAGTGTGAGAAATTTGTTGCAACTATGTTGCAACCAAAAAATGTAATATAAAAAAAAGCAACATTTAAAATGCTGCTTTGCCTTTAAATACTGGCGGAGAGAGAGGATCATGAACTATCCTATTTCCGTATACTGTGATACAATATTTTAGCCTTGTAAACAATTTTTCATTACACCAAATTCTGCAACTATTTGATTGCTTTGCTTTTTATAAAGATGTTCTCATTTGCGAGTGAATCAAAGATAATAAAAGTGTTCATAATATCTCATATTTTATTAGTTATATCATCTTTTGTAAAATAGAATAGATATGAAATACCTGAAGAACTATTCGTTAACAGTTGTGAGAATTTTGGCTGGAAAGCGATATTGTTAACCCGATAGCAACATAAAAACAAGGAGTTTTTAAGCTTCTTGTTTATTCCTGTGTTTTGTCTCGTTATCGGGATAAAGTTAGACTAAAAGCAAACGGCAGAATTGGTCTTAATCGTTCAAAGTGGAGCGTTGATTGTTATTGCCATCTATATCAGATGTTCGATGTTTAACAAATAAACTCTACTTTTCATCAACTTTATTTTATAAAATGACTAATTTTTATTAACTTATTAGTAAGGTAATCCTATAGTAATCTTTATTTTGAACCTATGAAAACCAGATTTATTTTATTAATGTTTTTTATTGGGAGTATCATGAATTTTACCAATTGTAGTAAAGATGATGATGATGATGTGAAAAATACGCCTCCATCTGCGCCGAATCTTAAATTTCCTGCCGATGAAGCTATTGAGCAGGAAAGCAGTATTACTCTGGATTGGGGCGATAGTGTAGATCCCGAAAAGGATGAAGTATCATACAACCTTTACTTTTCAGAATCACAAGGTGAGCTTGATGATAATATTGAGGTATCTAATCTTAAAACATCTTCGTACCAGTTGAATGATTTGCAGTACTCAACAAACTATTACTGGAAAGCTATTGCTAAAGATACTAAAGGAGCAAGTTCCTCAAGCTCTATATTTAGTTTTACTACTAAAACAAACAGTACCTTAACCGATATAGAAATGGTAGCCGTACAAGGCGGCACTTTCCAAATGGGTAGTAACTATAGTTATAGTGAAAAACCTATCCATACAGTAACGCTTAGTAGTTTTGCAATTGGCAAGTACGAGGTGACGCAAGCACAATGGGTAGCGGTAATGGGTAGTTACCCATCAAATTGGAGAGGCGATAATTTACCTGTTGAACGGGTAAGTTGGAACACTATACAAACTTTTATAACAAAGTTAAACGAGCTAACAGGTTTAACATACCGCCTACCTACCGAGGCAGAATGGGAATTTGCAGCACGTGGGGGTTCGGCAGGCTCAGCCACCACTTATGCGGGTAGCAATACAATTGGCGATGTGGCTTGGTATAATATTAACTCAGGTAGTAAAACTCACGAAGTAGGTACAAAACAACCAAACGAACTTGGTATTTACGATATGGCTGGTAATGTATGGGAGTGGTGTAACGATTGGTATGGTAGTTATGGTAGCGATGCTGTAACCAATCCTACAGGTCCTGCATCTGGCTCTTACCGTGTTTTGCGTGGTGGTGGTTGGTACGGCAGTCCGTACAGCTGCAGTGTTGCTTATCGTTTTAACTACTCCCCGAGCCAGGGCAGCCACCATGGCGGTTTTCGTCTGTTACTAGTTCAATAAAAAGTGAACTAAAAATACCAACCTGAAAATATCAAATCATGCAGATAAAACTATTTAGTATATCCTTATCTGATAATGGAAGCCAACAAGAAGAGATGAATAGTTTTTTGCGAGCTCATAAAATATTGAATGTGTTGGAAAATGTTATAAAAACGGAGAGCTGCGGTGTTTTGTGTTTTCAGCAAAGTATATTTATACTAATGTTAATCAGCTTAGAAAACAGCCTTCAATAAAAATTGATTACAAGGAAATATTGTCGGATTGCGATTTTATGCGTTTTTCCGAATTACGAGAAAATGAAAAGCGATATCCGAAAAACAAACAATACCAACCTATGCTGTCTTTACGGATGCTGAGTTGGCCGAAATAACAAAACTTGAATATGCAAATGTAAGTGACTTGCTGAAAATAGGAGGTGTAGGGAAAAATAAGGTGGAAAAATTTGGTGAATTAATTTTAAAATAGATTGAAACGTATAGGGAATTTGATAGCTGAAATAGTAGATTTTACGAAAATCTGCTCCTAGCATTTTGGAAAGCGCAAAGGGGAAAGTCAATAAATCAAGAGGTCGTAAAATTTAGAGACAAGCTTAATAGTAATTTGCAATGCCTAAAAAGGACTATTGTTTCGGGAGAGATTTCTGTTGGGGATTATAGTTTTTTTTAAATATACAACCCCAAAGAAAGGCTTATTTGTGCTGCATCATTCCCTGAAAGAGTATTGCATCATGCATTAATGAATATTTGTCATTCGGTATTCGAAAAACAACAAATATTCCATAGTTATGCTACTCGAATAAATAAAGGCACTTATGCGGCTTTGCATCAAGCAGCAATAAATCACAAAAAACATCTTTTTTATCTGAAACTCGATGTGCGAAAATATTTCGCTAGCATTAACTATATGGTGCTGAAAGATATGCTTCAACGAAAGTATAAGGACATGCTGTTATTGGCAATTTTCGAACAAATAATTGACAGCTATTGTATAAATGTGGGCAAGGGACTTCTTATTGGTAATTTAACGAGTCAGTATTTTGCCAACTATTATCTTTCTTTTGCTGATAGGTATATCTTACAGCAATTGAAGATTTCTGCCTATGTGCGCTATATGGATGATATGGTTTTGTGGAGTAATAATAAAGCTGACTTATTAAATGCAAGTAAATCTGTAATTTTCTATTTAGAAAAGGAGCTTGATTTAAGCTTGAAAACATTTGTTTTAAATACCAATAAGCATGGTTTATCATTTTTAGGTTATCGTTTGTATCTGAATAAAACCACATTAACCCATAGCAGTAAAAAACGCTTTGTGAGTAAAACTAAATTGTACGAATATAAATTTAAGAAAAATATATGGTCGCAAACCGAATATCAACAGCACATATTGCCTTTGTTAGCATTTGTGTATCATGCCGATACAAAAGCGTTAAGATCTGAGTTATTTCATAATTTAGGATAATAATCGTTGGGCTCTAACCGTGTTTTGCGTGGTGGTAGTTGGAACAACAATGCGAACAACTGCCGTGTTGCTAATCGTAATGACAACAACCCGAGCAATAGCAACAATAACAATAACGTTTTTCGTCTATTACTAGCTCACAATAAAAGATGGATTTCTTATTGTGAACAGATTATTATTCCTGTTCCATATTAAGTTGTGGACAAATAGTCGATTGAAACTGTTGAGCTAGTAGGTGCAAACCGAAAGTTCAATGGTTTGTTTCGTAATAATAACTAGGCTGAAAGAATATAAAGTATTAAAATAGAATTAGTGTTTGCTAAAGAGTAATAATATTTTACTTTCCCCGATTAATTCCCCTAAACAACAAAACCCACCGATAATCAGTGGGTTTTGTGACATAAAGCGGAGAGAGAGGGATTCGAACCCCCGGTGCCTTGCGGCACACATGCTTTCCAAGCATGCACAATCGGCCACTCTGTCATCCCTCCAGATGTTGAGACAACAAAAGTAGAAGAAAAATTGGCTTTACAAAACTAGAATAGACAGAAATCTAATTATGTGCAAAGTAAATAAGAGTCTTAGCTTTGTCATTCAATCTTATATGTAAAAATCTTCTTTATAATAATAGTTTTGGGCTATCTCTTATATCTTTGCAGCTTGAAAATAAATATGACTTGCAGATTATGGTTTGGTAAGTCTAAAAATAAGAAGAATGGTTTCAGTTGATGGTTTGGCGGTAGAGTTTGGTGGCACTACCTTATTTAAAGATATTTCCTTTGTTATTAACGAGAAGGACAGAATTGCTCTAATGGGCAAGAATGGGGCTGGGAAATCGACTCTGTTGAAGATTATAGCAGGTGCTGATAAACCTACTCGTGGACGAATTGGTGCTCCTAAAGACGCTGTAATTGCATATTTGCCGCAGCATTTGATGACTGATAATACAAGAACTGTATTTGAGGAAGCTTCTCAAGCTTTTTCCAAGATCTTTGAAATGGAAAAAGAGATTGAGGATTTGAATTTACAGATGGGGTCAAGAACAGATTATGAATCTGATGAATATTATCAGTTGATTGAACGTGTTTCGGCTCTAAGTGAGATATTTTATTCTATTGAAGAAATTAATTACGATGCTGAAGTTGAGAAAACCTTGCTTGGTCTTGGTTTTATGCGAGCGGATTTCACTCGTCCAACTGCGGAGTTTAGTGGTGGATGGCGTATGCGAATTGAGCTAGCGAAAATTCTTTTGCGTCAGCCCGATTTAATTCTTCTGGATGAGCCAACGAATCACTTGGATATTGAATCGATTCAGTGGCTTGAAAACTTTCTTAAAAATTCAGGAAAAGCTGTGATCGTGATTTCTCACGACCGTGCTTTTGTAGATAATATTACCACCAGAACAATTGAGGTAACCATGGGGCGTATTTACGACTACAAGGTAAATTACTCAGAGTATTTGGTACTAAGAAAAGATAGACGTCTTCATCAGCAAAAAGCTTACGAAGAGCAAAAAAGAATTATAGCTGATAATCAGGCTTTTATTGATAGGTTTAAGGGGACATACTCTAAAACCAACCAAGTGTCATCTCGTGAAAAGATGCTCGAGAAAATGGTTATTGTAGAGGTCGATGAGGAAGATAATTCAGCTTTACGATTGAAATTCCCACCTTCACCTAGATCAGGTAACTATCCTGTTATTGCTGATGGTTTAGGTAAAACTTATGGCGATAATCTAGTTTTTGCTGATGCTAAATTTACGCTAGAGCGTGGAGAGAAAGTGGCCTTTGTAGGTAGAAATGGTGAGGGGAAGTCGACTTTGGTAAAAGCCATAATGGATGAGATTGACTACACCGGAGATCTAACCTTAGGGCATAATACCATGATTGGGTACTTTGCTCAAAACCAGGCTTCATTATTGGATGAAAACCTAACTGTTTTTCAAACAATTGACGATGTTGCTGTTGGCGACATCAGAACGAAAGTTAAAGATATGTTGGGAGCCTTTATGTTTGGAGGCGATAACTCAACTAAGAAGGTTAAAATACTTTCAGGAGGGGAACGTACCCGACTTGCAATGATTAAGCTTTTGCTCGAGCCAGTTAACCTTCTGATTCTGGATGAGCCTACAAATCATCTTGACTTAAAAACCAAGGATATTTTAAAGGATGCATTATTGGCCTTCGATGGCACATTAATACTTGTTTCTCACGACAGAGATTTCCTAAATGGTTTGGCTGATAAGGTCTATGAATTTGGGAACAAGAAAGTGAAAGAACACTTGTGTGGAATATCTGAATTTCTTGAGAACAAAAAAATGGAGCATCTTACTGAGTTAGAAAAGAAGTAAGAAAGAATTCATTTTTAGAATAACATAAAGCTTGTAGAGTTAATCTCTACAAGCTTTTTTTATATATCAATATTTTGTAAATCATGGAACAAAAAAAAAGGCCATCCAGTAGGATAGCCTTTTTTGAAATATTGTTTTCAGTAGATTACTTTACTGAATCCATGTATTGGATTAACTCACATACTTTAGTTGAGTATCCCATTTCATTATCATACCATGAAACAACTTTTACGAAGTTTGGAGATAATTGAATACCAGCAGTAGCATCGAAAATAGAAGTACGAGTATCACCGATAAAATCGTTTGATACAACAGCATCTTCAGTATATCCTAAGATACCTTTCAATTCGTTCTCAGAAGCTTTCTTCATTGCAGCACAAATTGCTTCGTAAGTAGTTCCTTTTTCTAAACGAACAGTTAAGTCAACTACAGATACATCAGGTGTAGGAACACGGAAAGACATACCAGTTAGTTTACCGTTCAATGCAGGAATTACTTTACCTACAGCCTTAGCAGCACCAGTAGAAGAAGGAATGATATTTTGACCAGCACCACGTCCACCTCTCCAGTCCTTAGCAGAAGGTCCGTCAACAGTTTTTTGAGTAGCTGTTGTTGCATGTACAGTTGTCATTAAACCTTCAATAATACCGAAGTTATCGTTCAAGACCTTAGCTACAGGAGCTAAACAGTTAGTTGTACAAGAAGCGTTAGAAACGAAAGTAAGATCGTTAGTGTATTCTTTGTTGTTTACACCCATAACGAACATTGGTGTATCGTCCTTAGAAGGAGCAGACATTACAACTTTTTTCGCACCACCATCGATATGACCTTGACAAGTTTCTTTAGTTAAGAAGAAACCTGTAGATTCAACAACGTATTCTGCAGAAACAGCACCCCAGTTAATATCAGCTGGATTTCTTTCAGCAGTAACACGAACAGTGTTACCATTAACGATCATCTGACCATCAACAACTTCAACAGTACCGTTGAATTTTCCGTGAGTAGAATCATATTTTAACATGTAAGCCATGTAATCTACATCTAAAAGGTCGTTAATAGCTACGACTTCGATGTTACCTTGAGCAACAGCCTGACGAAATACGAAACGTCCAATACGTCCGAATCCGTTGATACCAATTTTAATCTTTGACATTTGTATAAAGTTTTAATTTAATAAACCCTTTGTTTCTTGTATGCAAAAGTATAGAAATAAATAAGAAAACGAGAGGGAAATGTGAAAAAAAATCATGTGTTTCTTGATAACACGAAAGAGTTTCTTTGTTGTTGGTCAGTTTGTTATGCGAATCTGTAACGATTGCAATTAGTTGAAATAAAAGCAAAAAAAAATCTCAATTTATGAGATTTTTTGTTCTTTATACCGATTTCAATGTTTTCTGAGTTTCAACTTTAGAATAAGCTGGGCATTTTTTATCGGTAGCACAAGAACTTAAAACTGTTCCTACAAATAGAAGTAGGCATAGTGCATAAAGTAGTTTTTTCATAGCGTTATTTATTTCAAATCAGATTGCAAATTTAACATTTATTAGTTTAGACTTATGGTTTATTAAAGAAAAACAAAGCAATTTTGTTCAATAATTTGTAAAAGATAATGATATTCTTGTAACTATAGAAATTATCATCCATTTTTGAATCTGATTTTAATCATCTATAATAATAACTTTATTTTGTTAAAATTAGATATAACATACTTCAATTTAAAATACCTATTTCTGTTTAAGATCCCTTTAATGTTAATCTTGTCATTGGTGACATCTGGTATTTTAGTTTCCCAAGAACAAGTTCATCATATAAAGTTGAAAGGGAGTGATCTTCCAATTTTTGAAAAACAAGCTAAAAAGTTAAGGCATTATCGGTTTGATGATGTGAAGAACTTGAGTTTAAAAGTAGAGCAATTAAAGTCTTACTTTATTGAGAAGGGTTACCTTGAAACGAATGTAGATAGTACCTATAAAATAGCTGATACGCTATATGCGGTTTTTCATATTGGAAAACCATATGTATGGAAGGACTTAAATTTAGTTATTGATAAAAATAGAGGAGAGGGACTGCCTGAATTAAGAGTGAATCACTCAGCAGTATATTCTTTCAAAGGTGGAACAGAACAGCAGTCTGTTATACTGGACTATTATTCAGACCATGGATATCCATTTGCTACATTAAATTTAACTGATATTAGAATTGATAATGGTGAAATAAGAGGAACTTGTTCTTTAAACCCAAACCAGCGAATCGTTTGGGATAGTATGCTTGTAAAAGGGGATGCTTTAGTTCATGGCAAATTTCTTGAAAATCATTTGAGCATAAAACCCGATCAATTGTATAGTGAAGAAAAGTTTGAATCGATTTCTAGATTGATGGCAAAACTTGATTTTCTATCAGAAATAAAACCATCTGAACTTGAATTTTTCGATGGAGTAGCCAAGGTTCATAACTATTTAAAAAAACAATCAGCAAATCGCTTTGATGGGATTGTTGGGTTTCAGAACAATAAAGAGAAGAAAAAATTAGAACTCACTGGTGAAGTGAATCTGGATTTGGTCAATTCATTTCATAGGGGAGAACGTATTCAGTTTAATTGGCGAAAGATGGAAGAGAGTAGCCAGAATTTGAAACTTGCTTTCCATTATCCCTATATTTTTAACTCAAAGCTTGGCACTGATTTTTCATTTCAGCTCTTGAAACAGGATAGTACTTATGTGAATACAAATTTAAGATTGGGGCTCAATTTTCAGCAGAACGGTAACAGTGTAGTCCGTTTATTTTATCAATTGAAGTCATCTAATCTTATTTCTTCCAAGCATTTTGCTGGCCTAACGGTATTGCCTGATTTTGCCGATTCAAAGTCGAACTTGTTGGGTTTTCAATATGAATATGAGAAATTGGACAGGAGGTATAATCCCCTTAAAGGATGGCAGTGGATTCTGGATATATCGGGTGGTGAAAATAAAATTAAGAGGAATATCAATATTCCAGACGAGCTATATAAGAATATCGATTTAAAAACGAAGATCTTTGAAGGCGCCCTGAGTCTTAAAAACTACATACCCTTAGCCTCGAAATTTGTATATCATTGGCAAGTAATGGCTGCATGGATGGAGCGAGTCAATTATTTTGAAAATGATTTATATCGTTTGGGAGGAATGAAGAGTGTCAGAGGCTTTAACGAAGATTCTTTTAGAGCTTCAAAATACGCACTTACCAGACAGGAATTTCAATTTGTTCCTAGTCGAAATACAAGTATTTATCTATTCTATGATTTGGCATGGTATAAGCAAGAGATCCAAGAAAAGATAATGTCAGATCATCCCATGGGTTATGGATTTGGTTTAAATTTTTCTGCAGGATCTGGCTTATTCACTTTAAACTATGCTTTGGGAAAGCAAAACGATGAATCTACCGATTTTAAATCTGCTAAAATACATTTTGGTTTTATTGCTAAATTCTAGTTGAGTGGATAGAATTCAAAAATGGCTGTACACTGGAGTGAACAGCCATTTTAAACATCAAACTTCAAATTATTAGTCGCGATTTAATCAGTACTTTGAATTAAAATCAACAGTCAAAACTAGTCATAAGTTTTGAGTTTGTTATGTCTTGAAAATAAGTTCTTAAACATAGCGCAAACGTTTGTAATTATTTTATATTTGCATTTATATTAAGGCAGGTGGGCTTCAGATTTCCTCTTGGTTTCCCTTCGCTTTATTTCAATAAAAAAAAGCACCCACTTAAAAGTGAGTGCTTCTATCTCTATCAGCCTTTTAGGGCTTAGCTTGTAATCTATAGTTCAAAAAGAGTTTTGTAGTTGGTTTTAATTAACTCATCTACTTTTTGATAAAAAGCTTTCATCTCATTCTTATTGACTCCTTCTTTTCTCCATTTTTTAAGGTTCTCTTGACTTAATTGAAGAATTTGATTTTCAGTTTTCTCTAATTGCTGAACGATTCCAGTTTCTTCTTTGTTGTATGCTGCAGTGGTATTCATGTAATCTTCACCAGCACCTCTTGATACAGGAAAGAATTTCTTCTTCAATTCTAAGGTTTTGATACACAATTCTGCATTCTTATCATTTTCAGCGCGAACAGTTTCTGGTAAATCCACATTGTTTAAACTCCAAGTTGGAACAGCGACTGATGCAAGAGGAAAACCAAGCAAGGTCCACATGGTTGTTAGTTTAGGATCTTCATTGTCTTTAACTCCCTGTATAACAAAAGATGAAGTTGAGATGTAACGGTTGATACAGTCTTTAACAACGATAAAATTATTTTGATTCTCGGATAAGTTCTGATATGACTTAACATCGTCTTCTGTTAGGAAATTCTCAAGTGATCGACATTGGTTTTTAAGAATGAAAGTCGGATCTAGTTGATTGGTTCCTGCTGCTGCAAAGAATTCTTTTTCAGCATTCATATAGCGTATGTAGCCATAACCTTCGTTTTCTCGACCAGTAAAAGAATAGTTTGCTCTAATGATATAACCATTAGGAGCTACTTTATTGTCATTTGCATCAAACTTGACGAAGGCATTGTCATTTGTTTCGAAATAGGCTGCTCCACCTTTTGCATCAATGACTCCAAAATTTGCTTCTAAGCCCATTGGCTTAGGTAAGCTAGCAAGTAGCTTTTCAAAATCGTCTATTGTTTTGCAGGTTTGTAGGGCTTTTTTCATAATTATACCTTCTTGATCTTTAAACTTGGCATCTTTATCTTCTCTAAGGTTAAAAGAAGCAGAGTTCATAATCGCAAAGCCAAATTCGTTGTTCCCTCCCCAAATTTGATCACCCTTGTTATCGTTAGAATTAATTAATCCAACGTAAGTAAAAGCGCCATCATTAAAAAGGCGTAGTTTGTTTTGGTAACTTTCAGAGTCACGGTGTTTCCACAATATTGGACGCCCATCTTTTGTCGATTTGCCAGAAATTACGGCTGTTGTACAAGCCATAGAAGAACCATAAGCAAATCCTAAAAGGAAGCTTAAAATTGTCAAGTGTTTTATGAATTTCATTCTTATGTTAGTTGGTAGTCAAAAACTGTGGTTTTGTTTTCGATTGTGTTAGTTTTCGGTTTTATTTGGTCGGTTAAGTATATAATTACAGAAAACAATACTCAGAAGAGTAATTCCTGAATTGGCCACAATTGACAAATCATGTGGCAAGTATATTCTTAGTGCAAAAATTAATAGAAAGGCAATAAGGATTCCCATTAAAAGTGCTGAAAACATGTTTTTTGAGTTTTCAACACTAGCTTCCTTCCCAATTTGTTCTATTTCATCAATGTCAACTTTGAAATTAAGCATGGCTTCGGTAAATGCTTCAGCTTCTTTTGAGAAGAATAATTTCGTTTTAGTAGATAAAAACTGGCCTACTGAGCTAAACTTATACTGGGCAAAAAGATCGTAATCCATTTTTTCAACTTTGATGACATCAAGTCTAACTATGGTTCTCCAATTTAAGGGATTAAGTGAAGTTAAGTTTCCCCACCATGATCCCTTTTTCAAAGTCATTCCATATGCATTCGCATCAACGAGTGTATAGCCTCTTGTTTCGTAGAATTTAATTATATCTGAAACGAGAAGCTTCTTGTTACGTTTTATATTGCAATTGCTCAATTTGTCCATAATGCAATTTTATTGATTACGAAAGATACTTAAAAAATATAGATGGTCTTTATAATTTACGATTCACATCTCTTGCCGATGCCTGAGCTGAAGGCATAATAAGAATATCGTTGATTGAAACATGTTCAGGACGCGTTGCGATAAAAAGCAAGCTTTCAGCAATATCTTCAGCTTTTAATGGTTGAAATCCGTCATAGACTTGTTCAGCTTTACTTTCATCACCTTTAAAACGAACAAGAGAGAATTCAGTTTCAACCATGCCAGGAGCAATTGAGCTAACTCTAATATTGTGTGGTAATAAATCAATTCTCATACCCTTAGTAATAGCCTCTACTGCATGTTTTGTACCACAATAGACATTTCCACCAGGATACGTTTCTTTTCCTGCGATAGAAGAAATATTGACAATTAATCCCTTCTTGCGAGTAACCATTAGCGGACTTACACAGCGTGTCACATAAAGAAGACCTTTAACGTTGGTGTCGATCATTCGATCCCAATCATCTATAACGCCTTGCTCAATAGGAGAAACACCGACGGCTAAACCTGCATTGTTGACTAAAACATCAATATTTTTCCATTTTTCAGGTAAAGAATTTATTGTTTTTTCTACCTCTTTGTAGTTTCTAACATCAAGACAAAGACTAAATACCTCTCTCTTATAGATGTTTTGAATTTTATTAGCGAGATTTTCAATGTTTTTTTCACGCCTGCCAGCAATAATTAAGTCAAATCCATTTTCGGCTAATTTTAACGCACAAGCTTCACCTATTCCTGCTGAAGCACCCGTTACTAAAGCTATTTTGTTCATACTCTGAGTTTTGTTGTGTTTTAAAGAATGTCTTTAGTTCTACCAGTATTAAGTTTAGAACTCGATTTTTTCAGCTCTAAATTTAGAAACAAAGTATCTAATTGATGTTAGTGTTCATTATTTTTTTATAAATTTAGTTAATCATCAAGCAATGGGTAATATAGGTGTTACTGTATGGATCGATAAATACTCAAATGCGTTTTGATCTTTTTTAAGTATATATTTTAATCAAGTTAAAATTGTTGACAAAGAATAATTGGGAATCAGATGAAATGAACCATGATTAACTAAGAGTTAGCGTGGTGACTTCTATGTGCTGTTAATATAAAAATTAGAAACACATGAAAAACAAGGCGAATACATTAAAGGTTGCGGAAGAACTAGAAGCTTATAAAGACATTTTAGATTCTATATCAATGAAATTAGGTCGAGAACTTAATGAATTGGAGTTGCTTATTTATTCTGCCATGTGGGCTGAAAGAATCTCGTATAAAAGTTCTTATCAATGGGTGAAATCTTTACCTACTGAAGGGGATCGGGTTATTGTTGGAGCTGGAGTGGCAAATTCAGGTGCTGTTGATATTGGCAATGATATGTGCTGTGTTTTTAAAATGGGTAGTCATAATCATCCATCTGGTATAGATCCATATGAAGGTGCTGCTACTTGTGTTGGCGATGTTATTCGTGATGTTGCATCGCTTGGTGCAAAACCAATTATTTCTCTGAATTCATTTCGGTTTGGTAATCAGGATCTTGAAAGCACCCAATGGTTGATGGAAGAGGTTAAAAAAGGTGTTTACGACTACTCGTCTTTACAATACGTCAAAAATATCAATAGTGAAATCCGTTTCAATTCTTGTTTTAATTGCAATCCTATCGTAAATGTATTGGTTGCAGGTCTAGTACATAAAGATCATCTTATTTCAAATAGAAATATTCGTGTTGGTGCTGCCGTGTTTATTGTTGGAAATTTAACGAATAATGATGGTATTGCTGTAGATGATAGAACAGGTTCAGTTGCTAAAAGTAATCCCGTTTTATCAAGCTCAATGATAAAAGCAATCCTCGAATTAACTGAGCAGAATGCCTTGCTATTTGTTGAAAATATGGATATTGCAGGCTTAGTCAGTGCCTGCTCGGCTATTGGTGCTAAAATTGATTATGGTATTGATGTTGAGTTGAATAAGATACCTTTATCTAAAGATGATTTGTCAGTAGAAGAAGTCATGTTATCTAGAACTCAGGAGAGAATGATGATTGTTGTCGATCAAACAAAGATTGAAGATGTTAGACATGTTTTCAATAGATCTGAAGTTCTTTGCACACAAATTGGAACTATAGTAGAGAATAAGACCTTAACTTTCTTCGATGATAATGATGTGGTTGCAGAGTTTTTTGCAGAAGACCTTGTAATGGGTTACACAGCTCCTCAAGAAAAGAGAAAATACATACCTTCAACTGAAAGTAATCATAGAGATCTTCTAGGGAGTATTCCTGAACCAGATGACTATTGGAAATTGATTAAGCACTTGTTGAAAGATAAAAATATTGGAGTTAAATCACACATTCAGTTGCATAACCAAATAGAAGAAAATCACTCACCTTCTGATGCAATTGTGCTCTATGATAAGAATACGAATCCACTGTGTTTTACTATTTCCGGGAATTCAAACTATTGCAAATCTAACACTTTTGTAGGGGTACAAATTAATATGGCAATGGCTGTACGTCGCATTACATGTTCAGGTGGAAAAGCTATAGCGATTAATGATTGTTTGAATTTTGGAAGTCTGTTAGATGAGAAAGTTTACGCTCAACTGGTAGAATCTGTTACGGGTTTATCTGAAGCTTGTCAATTCTATGATATTCCGGTTTTAGGCGGTAATGTTAGTTTCTATAATGAAAGTACCATTGAGGGGATTCGAATCCCTATTCAGCCAACACCAGTCATAGGTATGATGGGGATGTTAGATTCAGCACAAGATCATACATCTTATATTTATAGAAAGAAAGGTGATATGATTTTTCTTATTGGGCAGTCTCATAATGATATTGCTGGATCACAATATTTGCAGTGTATTAGAAAAGGGGTTTCAGAGGGAATTCCTTACTTTTCACTTTACGAAGAGAAAAAAGTGAATGATTGTATTCTGAAACTGATTAAGCAAAAATTGATTGTCTCAGCTCATAGTATAGATGAAGGAGGTTTGTTTTTCAATTTAGTCTCATCTGCCATGCCATTAGGCTTTGGTTTTGATATCACTTCGCCAGCAGAAGTCCGAAAAGATGCCTTCCTGTTTGGAGAATCTCAGTCTAGAGTTGTAGTTTCTGTGTCAATGGAAAATGAAGATGATTTTATTGATGCTATGATGGAGTATGGCTTGTCTTTTTCAACTTTGGGGCATGTTACCAAGGGCGAATTGCGTATTGATGATATCCCTTTTGGTTTTATTGATGATTATAAAACCGATTTTAAATTAAGTTCTCCTTTTGATTGATTAGGAATCATGTAAATAAAAGTACGTTTTGTAATTGGCTTGTCTTGACAATTAATATATTTGCGTTTGGTTTCTCAATTCTAGTTTTTTAGAGAATCTCAATAATCAGATTTATTAATCTTAAGAAAATATATTTTAGTGGTCAATCCATATAAAGATTTAGATAAAGGGAAAAAAGCACAGGTTGCGCTGATGTTTAATAATATAGCTAGGAAATATGATTTTTTGAATCATTTTCTTTCTCTTGGAATAGATAAGTTATGGCGAAAAAAAGCCATAAAACTACTTTATTCTCATCAGCCTAAACGTATGCTCGATATTGCAACAGGTACAGGCGATTTTGCTATTGCAGCTTTAAAATTGAATCCTGATTCGGTTGTTGGTATCGATATTTCGACAGAAATGTTGGCTGTTGGTCGTGAGAAAATTGCTAAAAAAGGATTAGAAAATAAAATACAGCTTTTCGAAGGAGACTCTGAAAATATTCAGTTTGATAATAATTCATTTGATGCCATTACTGTTGCTTTTGGGGTTCGAAATTTCGAAAACTTAGAAAAAGGAATTAGCGAGATGTATCGTGTGTTGGATAAAGGAGGCAAGCTTGTTGTCTTAGAATTTTCAAAACCACGCAAGTTTCCTATTAAGCAAGTCTATAACTTCTATTTTTTCAAAATTCTTCCTTTCTGGGGAAGGATCGTTTCAAAAGACGTATCTGCTTATACTTATTTGCCTGAATCAGTAGAAAATTTCCCTGATGGAGATAAATTTGTTCAGATATGTAAATCTTGTGGTTTCAATACGGTAAAGGAACAAAGATTAAGTTTTGGTATTGCCTCGATCTATATTGGAACTAAATAGAACAATAATATTTTAATTATCCGGTTATTTATTGAAACAACACATTCAAGTTTGAAGAAAGTACTTATTATATTATTGCTCCTTTTTTCGTCTAATTATATATTCTCTCAAGGGATTTATCGTTCAGGACGTATCTTAAATAATCAAAAAGTTGATCAGAAACGACTGCATTTTGGTTTTACTTTAGGACTAAATGCGATGGACTATGCCATTCGTAATTCTGCTAAAGATAAGACTCGTGCAGAACAAGTGACTTTTACACCTGGTTTTTCAGTAGGAATTGTTGCTGATTTGAAATTGCATGAGAATTTCTCTTTACGTTTTCAACCAGGGCTAGAGTTTGGAGAACGATTGATTTTATATTCAGGGTATAACAAATTAGAAATTTCTTTAGATGAAACGCCATTATCTGAAATTTCACCAGAAGAATCGATTCAAGAGAGTGTCGTAATAAACCTGCCATTTTTATTGAAGTACAGAGCAAAGAGGCTTGATAATTTCCGACCTTATTTGGTTGGAGGTTTTAGCTACAAAATGGATGTGCAGGCTCCTAGTCATTTAGATCCAGATAATAATGTCATGGTCAGTTTAAAGCCTAACTACTTTAGTTTAGAGTTGGGAGCTGGTATCGACTTTTATTTACCATACTTCAAGTTCGCTACAGAACTTAAACTTTCTATTGGTCTTCAGGATATCTTGAATCATAATTTAGATAAAGATAATCCAGATGCAGCTTTTTACACCGAATCTATAAACAGAATGAGTTCGAATGTGGTGACACTTTCGTTTCATTTTGAGTAGACATACTCATACACAACTTACATATTTAAATATGATTACCGAAATTAATTTGGTTTTAAGTCCTCGTGATGCTTCTGACGAAAAGTATTACAAATTCCCAGTAGCTAAAAGTTTAAACATAAATAGCGACAGGATTAGTGGAATTCAAATATTACGTCGTTCAATTGATGCCCGTCAGCGAAATATTAAAATAAATATGCGTTTTCGTGTGGCTTACGATGAGGATTTTCCTGAGTTGAAATTATCTGATTTTACCTACCAAAATGTTGAAGGTAAAAAGAAGGTGATTGTTGTTGGAGCAGGTCCGGCAGGCTTATTTTCTGCATTAAAGTTAATTGAACTGGGATATTGTCCGATTGTACTAGAACGTGGGAAACGAGTAGAGGATAGAAAAAAAGATTTGGCTTCAATTCATAAGGATAGAGTGATCGATCCGGATTCAAATTATAGTTTTGGTGAAGGAGGAGCAGGTACATTTTCAGATGGTAAACTGTATACGCGTTCTAAAAAACGAGGAAACCTTAAAAAGATCCTTGAAGTTTTACACTTTCACGGTGCTCAGGAAGATATATTGATTGATGCTCATCCTCATATTGGAACGGATGTATTGCCTAAAGTTATTGTTCGAATTAGAGAAAGTATTCTTCAGGCTGGTGGTGAAGTTCATTTTTCGACCAAAGTAAATCACTTGATAGTTGATGGTGATAAGATAAAGGGAGTTAGACTTGAGTCTGGTGATGAGCTTATGGCTGAAGCCGTAATTTTAGCGACTGGACATTCTGCCCGAGATATATATTACCTTTTAGATTCTCAAAAAATTGCCATTGAAGCAAAAACTTTTGCAATGGGAGTTCGTATTGAGCATTCTCAGAGTTTAATCGATCAAATTCAGTATCATAACCCTGAAGGGCGAGGAGAGTACTTACCAGCGGCAAGTTATAGCTTTGTCAATCAAGTCGACGGTAGAGGCGTTTACTCTTTTTGTATGTGTCCAGGTGGCGTTATTGTTCCTGCTGCGACAGGAGATAATCAACAGGTTGTAAATGGAATGTCATCTTCGCGAAGAAATACGGCTTTTGCCAATTCGGGAATGGCTGTGGAAGTGATGGAAGAAGATCTTGAAGAATTCAAAGAGTTTGGTTCTTTAGCAGGTTTGAAATTTCAAGAGAGTCTTGAGAAATTGGCATTTGAAAAAGGTGGTTCAGATTTGACTGCTCCTGCTCAAAGAATGAAAGATTTTGTAGACGGGGTTGAAAGTTTTGATCTTCCAGCATCATCATACCAACCAGGCCTAAAGAGTTCTGATTTGCATGAATGGTTGCCAAAGCATATCCGATACCGCCTTCAGGACGGTTTTAAGACCTTCGGAAATAAATCGAAAGGCTTTCTTACTAATGAAGCTGTCATATTAGCTGTGGAGTCTAGAACATCGTCTCCAATAAGAATACCTCGTGATAATAAAACATTACAGCACATTCAAGTTTCTGGTTTGTTTCCATGTGGCGAAGGTGCTGGTTATGCTGGTGGGATTGTATCAGCTGCAATGGATGGTGAACGTTGTGCCGAAGCCTTTCATAATATGCTTCTCGAATAATATTCTAAGTTTAATAGATACAAAAAAGCCTTTCGAAAAATATTCGAAAGGCTTTCTTTTTTTTGCACGGGTGGAGAGACTCGAACTCCCGACACCTGGTTTTGGAGACCAGTGCTCTGCCAACTGAGCTACACCCGTATTTGATTGAGGTGTTATCCCCTTTGTTCGCTGACAAAAGTAGAATAAATTCTGACACCTGCAAGCTGTTTTATGAAAGAAAGAATAAGTTTTTTTCTTTCTATAAGGCTTGATTTTGCTACTGTTTTAAGAATGAGCTTTTTAGTTTAAGCTTAGGTGCTGTTAAATTTTCAATGAAGTTTTCATTTAAAAGTGTTAAATTAAGAATTAGAAGTTTTGTTGACTTATTTTTTTTAAAACGACTGATATGAAAAATACTAAAAAGGAATACAGTAATGGTGAAATTACTATCGTCTACCAGGCTGATTTGTGTATTCACTCAGAAGTATGTTCAAAAGGATTAGCATCCGTTTTTCAACCTGGGACTCAACCTTGGATAAAAATAGATGCAGCTAGTAAGGAAGAAATAATGCAACAGACTAAAAAGTGTCCAACCAAAGCGCTTTCATTTTATGTGAATATACCAGAGAAGGAAGAACGAGAGAGTCCAATTGCTTTAGAGTCGGGATTGAAGGTCAAGGTTTTATCTAAGGGACCACTAATGGTCGAAGGACTGATAACTCTGGTTAATACGAATGGGCAGAGAGAAATCAAATCAGGTGAAACGTATTTTTGTCGTTGTGGTACCTCTAAGAATAAGCCTTTTTGTGATGGATCTCACAATGTTATTGATTTTGAAGACTAAAAAAAAAGCCCTGCTACATTCTGTAACAGGGCTTCAATTTATTAGGCTAAAAGATTATTTCTCTTTATTTTTTAGAATCTGAATTCTCAAAGCATCAGCAACAAGTTCTGCAGCTGCTTCAAATGAATTAGATTGTTTTTTAGCGAAAAGTTCATTTCCAGGAACGTTTACTCTTACTTCAACAACTTTATTCGCTTTAGGATCTGAATTTTCAATATTTAATGTGACACTATAATCACTAATATTATTATCGAATTTATTTAGTTTACTCAACTTCTGATTGATAAAAGCTTCAAGTTTCTTATCTGCTTTAAAACCTACGGATTGCATTTTCATATTCATCACAATTCCTCCTATATTTTATTGCTCAAGAGAGCATGAGTTAATATTTCGTTAAATAGTAACTGATCAGTTGTAATAGTGCACATGTGGCTTGTAATAGCCGTATTGATTAATCTTATTACCTTGAAAGTAGATATAATTTTTCAATAAAGAAAGGCTTTGGGCGTAATTATTATGATGGGGAAGTGTTAATTAAACTTAAGAGCCTTATTTCTAGAAGAGATAGCTTGTTAACTTTTTTTGAAATATAATAGGAATGCTAGTTCCGTACTATTTAGTTTGATTTCTTGAAACGGAATTTAGGACATGGTAGAGTTGGTCATCAAGAAAGTAATTCTCGAAATCAGCCATAATTCCCTTGAAAAGAGGTAAAGTTTTCCCTTCCATTATAAGTAGCATATCACCTAAATTGTGCTCAGCAATCATAATAGGAATATAAATAGCTCTTTTCCCTGATTTCAGTTTGTGTTTTGTAATTGAGTCAGACTTAAATTTAGTTATTTCTTCACCTGAATTATAATCATACCTCTGGCAATTTTTAAAATGGAAATTGCCTCCAATGACGTTTGCTCCAGGATAACTGAAAAAATCAATAATGAAATCAGCAACTTCTTTCTGAAAATCTTCACAGTTTTGATAAGATTCAAGAGCAACCTTGTCTTTTATAATATCAAACTTTCTTGAAAGTTTATAAGGGATAGAAAGGATCGTATAGAAATAAACTCCAGATAAAACAGCTAGAAGGGTTCCAATAATAGTAGCTGGTATTTGCCAAATACTAATGCCGATAGCTAATTCAACACCATACCATGAACAGATAGACCAAACTAGAATCCAGAAACTCAATAATAATTGTAATGAGAATTTATAGATGACTTCAAAAGAGCTAAACATGATATAATGAATTAGAGTGTTGAATGTAATTTAAAGTTAGATGGATAATTAAATATAAGCAAAATCTTTTACCAGCCTGAAGTTAAATAATTAGCAATTAATTGAAGGTATTCTCCTAAACCTCCTGGTTGTCTGAGATATTGAATAAATGAGCCAGCTATTTGTGCCAAAAATGATTCGCTACCCGCGTAATATTCTGCTGCACCAATGGCATATAATAAGAATAAGGCATAGAGAATCCCTAAAATAACAACATGTCGTTTTCTTAAAACGGTACTAAAGTAAAAAATTCCAATAGTTATTAAGGTCACTAGCAATAGTACGAGTCTAATATCAACGAGTGTTGATCCTGCTTCGGTAAATTCTATTTTTTGATCCGTAAATAATAGAAATAAGGCAAGAGGGAGTCCTAAGCTGATTGAAATGTCAAAAATATTTGATCCTAATATATTAGCCAGAGAATCATCGTAGTTCCCTTTTTTTGCATCTCTAATTGATATGATCGTGTCGGGAACACTGCTAGCAGCTGCAATTAATATTAATGCAACAAAAAGAGGGTTTATCTCTAAGGAATCTGAAATCGCTTTACAACCTTCGACCAGTCCAGCACAAGCGGCAGCTATGACTAATGTTGAGCCTACTAAGAGTAGCCAACTTCTGCGTTTTCTGCCTTTGTTTGCTTTCAATACATATTTAAGATACTTACCGTCTTCGTTATCATCACTGGTTTGAGGTTCGAATCTTTCCCCTTTCTTCATCGATAGCATGGTATACGCAAGATAGATAAAATAAAAAAGGGTAAAAGCCCAGCCATGCCAATGCGTAATATATTTACTAGAAAGTAAAATGATAAGAAGAACTTCAGCAGCTATAAGAAATAGACCATCTCGTAGAATAACTTTCTTGCTGATTTTTAATCCAATTACGCCAGGTACGGTTGCTAAAACAGTTCCAATAACTAACATGGGGATAGCAATACTATTGAATATGGCTGAACCTGTATTACCTCCTATACTTGCAGCCAGATCGCGTGCTAAGTTGGCATGCGATGCGAATAAAAGAAAAAAGACTGTTGTTAAAAGTTCGGGAATTGAGGATCCAATTGCATTTAAGGAAGCACCCTTTACACCTTCACTCATGTTCCTACCTAAATAGTTCGTTGCAACCTCAAATGAATTGCATGATTTTGCAATTATGATAGAGCAGAGAATCATTAATGATAAACCACCGTACCAAGTGTGGAATATAAGATTGAAAAGGTCCATGTTTTGTTTAAATAGATGAGTTCAGTACTTATTCGTATTTACGCCCCGAAAATAAAGGTAATTTTTTTATTAAAATCGGGAAAGCGAATATTTAAATACCAGTAATTTTTCTTTTTCTCAATCCTTTATCTTCTAAGTAATCTATAAGTAAGGCAGGTTCATCGGTTAAAATGATATTGGCGCCAATTTTTAGAGCCCATCCCCATTTGGTTTCTGCACTTGGATTCTTTGCTAGATGCTTATAATTTCGAACATTTTCAATTTCTGTAGCACTTACCCATATACGACAGGATTTATCTTTTATTTGCTTAACACAAGGAATTAAATATGAATCTTCCTTTGTGATATCAATATCAAAAGCAAAAGGTTTGTTTGCTTTGATATATTTTTGAGATAAGTGTTTTAATCTATTGTTGTTGTCTTTAATTTTTGGAATGTAAATGAGATCTTTTTTTGAGCATCTTTTATGTAATCTAGTTTTATAAAAGTCTTTCCGTATTCTGATTATAGCTTGATTTTGAGTATTTGTCTTTCTTAGATATTCAACGATTCTATCTAGGTGCATCGTACATTTGTCTAGATTGATCAAAATTTTCCCTTTTGAAAGTGTTAGAGCTTCTTCTAGGGTTGGTATTTTATGGGTAGTTGCTTTGCCATTTATATCGGTCAGGAAAAGTTTATTTAATGCATCTAACTTCCATTTTGATAATTTACCTTTTCCTGTAGTTGTACGATCAATGGTTTTATCGTGCATTAATACAGGGATTTTATCTTTTGTCAACCGTACATCGAATTCTACAATATCAACACCTATCTCAATTGCATTTTTTATGGCTTGTAATGAATTTTCAGGAGCATTAGTCCAATCACCCCTATGAGCAACTACCATAACATAAGTATCGTTTGAATTGTTGAATATTTCACATAAGCCATCAATGTGGTTTGTGAAATTTTCACTTTGCTCTATATTTATACGTTGATTACAAGCACCGCTGACCTGTATGTGTACGACAAAGATTAATATAGTTAGAAGGTGTTTCATGAGATAAATAAAAAGAAGTTAATGAATCGTGCTTTACATGCTCATTACTTAATTTACAATTTATATCATAGAAAATGACTGCTAGTTTATTTGTTTTGACCAATGATACTATATTCTTATCCATCGCAGGGGAGGTAATAATCTTTCATAGGATTAATCAAGAGAATAGGATTGGGATATGAATTAATATAGTGTTTTATTTTTTTTGAATTGTATCTAAGAAAGAAGATCCCTTGTGCTTTTCCAGTCATTAAAACAACTAGATCTGATTCTTTTGTGGTCGACACTTTGAAGGCTTCCTCGTCGATATGTTTGCTCGAGAATTTTGATTTGTGAATTCTATAATCAAAAATGAATTGAGAGAACATCTTTTTTGTAAATAACAGCGTGTTCCTAATTGTTTTCATGAATGCATCCTCTTTTTCAGTAGCAGGGATGAGTTGTACCACAGCATTGTTGAATCTTCCAAAATAACTTGCCCAAATCATTTTCTCTTTCGATTCTTTTTTGTGATCAATTGGCAGAATTATATTAGAATAATCCGTTTTTATTGATGTTTTGTTTCCTACAATAAATGTTGGGATTTTAGCATTGAGAACCCATGAGAAGATGTTATTATTTAAAAAGAATTTGAAATCATTTTTTTTATCAAGCTCAATAAGCATAAAGATGATATTGAGTTGTTTGATCATTTTATTTGGCTGGTCCTTTGTGACTTGTAGTTGAATCGCATCCACATTGTCATAATCTGAAATGTAATTTTCCAGATCTCTATCTGCAATTTTATTTTTCGCAAAAGGTGAATTTGATACTAATACTTTTGACTTAAATATATTAGCAATTTTTAGAGCGTGATTTAATGCATTCTTGTTTTGGTCCAAATGCTGAATAAGAAGTAATATATGTTGATTTTTTTTATACATGAATTAGAGAAAAAAAGAGCTAAATGAAGTAGTAATAATTGAAAATCTATACCCTACTTTTTAACTTAATGGTTAATTGTTGTGAATCTAAGATAATAATTCATACCAAAATCTCTTTTTCAAGCATTAATGTTCAATTTTTATTGATTTTAAACTGATATCTATCTAGCGGTTTTTGTTGATAAATAAAGTCGTTTCATGTTTACCATAAACGTGGAGTTAAGCTTGAATCTCTTTTAGCTTAAAATTACGGGTGCTATAATAAACATAGGGGGTGTGTCGTGTTTTTCAGCATGTTTTACTAGAGTAATGATTCCGGTTATGTCTAAACTCTAGTTTACAGGAGCTTCCTTTATTAATACTCATTAAAAACTGTTGTGAAGCATAGTTATTTAGACTAAATATGTATTTTATAATTTTCCCCCTATTCCGCCTGTGAGCATTCTTTTATCTTGCTCTATTTCTTATCTTAGCATCGTTGTCTAGGAATACAACTGAACATAACCTAAAAGTTAAGAATGATAAAGGTATCTCAAATACTTGATAATTTAAATGCTCATATTGTCTGTGGTAATACAGATTTAAATCAAGATATCGATTTTGGTTTTGCTTCTGATCTAATGAGTGATGTCTTGACTATTGATTCTGATAACCTTTTATTGGTAACAGGTTTGAATAATTTACAAACGATTAGAACCTCTGAGATGTCCGATATTTTGTACATATTATTTGTACGTGATAAAAAAGCCTCTGATGAAATGAAAAATCTCGCAGAAGAAAGTGGGATTACTATAATAGAGTGTCGTTATTCGATGTTTCGCGCTTGTTCGCTTTTGTGTAATATGGGTTTGGAACCCGTTTATTAATTCTGACAGATGGATTTTAAATTTGATATAGAAGGGGGAAATTTTTCAAAGGCAGGTACGGCTTCTAGCGATGTTAAGAAGATCTTAAAGAAGCTAAATGTTGATCCGAAGCTAATAAAGAGAATTGTTGTTTCAATATACGAAGCAGAAGTTAATGTTGTGGCTCACGCTTACGAAGGGGAAATGAACGTCTCAATATCTCCAGAAAAAATTATTGTACGCATCGTTGATAAGGGGCCTGGGATTCCAGATATTGAATTGGCTATGCAAAAAGGATATTCCACTGCTTCACCCGAAGTAAGAGAGATGGGATTTGGCGCCGGAATGGGATTGCCTAATATAAAGAAAAACACTAATGAACTAAATGTTAAGTCTGAGGTTGGTGTGGGGACAGAAATTGAACTAATTAACTATTTAAATTAGAACAATGGAAAAGCTGCCTTTTTATCATGCTCTGAAAGTTGTCGAAAACGTTTGTATTGGTTGTACACATTGTATTAATGTATGTCCAACTAAGGCAATTCGTGTGAAAAATGGGATAGCTGATATTGATAAAAATGCATGTGTTGATTGTGGCGAGTGCTTAAAAGCTTGTCCTGTGAATGCTATTATTGTTGAACAGGACGACTTTAACCAGATTTTTAGTTTTAAGCAACGAGTAGCTCTATTGCCTACTGTGCTGTTAGGGCAATTTCCTGATGAAATAACTGAAGAACAAATCTATTCGGTTATTCACGATATGGGATTTACTCATGTTTTTGAAGTTGATGAGGCAGTTGATTTGTTGATTGATGGTACAAAAGAGTATATGCGAAAGCATACACAGATGCGTCCATTTATATCTAGTTTTTGTCCAGCAATTGTACGCTTAATTCAAGTGCGCTTTCCTTCATTAGTTGAAAATATTGTACGCTTGAAGCCAGTTGTTGATATATCTTCTCAATTCTATCGCAAGAAGTTAATTGATGAAGGTTTTAATAATGAGGAAATAGGCATTTTTTATATCACCCCTTGTGCTGCTAAGATTGCAGCAGTTAAATCGCCTGTTGGTGAGAACGAATTACTAATTGACGGGGTCATTAATATGGACTTTATTTATAATAAGGTCATGTTGAGTATTAAGAAGAATAGTAAGGAAAAGCAAACTGTTTCGAATTATCGTCATTTGTCAAAAACGAGTATAGAGTGGACACTAACCAATGGTGAGGCGTCTCAATATGCAGGTCGGTGTTTGGCTATTGATGAGATTCATAATGTAATAGCATTTTTAGATAAGTTAGAGAATGAAGAAATCACAGATGTTGATTTTCTTGAACTGAGAGCTTGCGATAGAAGTTGTGCTGGCGGTGTGTTGAGTACAGAAAATAGGTTTTTAGCAGTGGAGCGTTTAAGTAAGCGAGCCAATAAAGATATAAAGAAGCAAAAAGAGTCTGAAGAAATGTATACGTCTTATCGTCCTTTTTTGTTAAAGAACATGGCAATTTCAGAAATTGATCCAAGGTCTATATTAAGTCTGGATTCCGATATGATGATAGCCATGGATAAAATGAAAAAGATCCAACGTATCATGCGAGTTCTACCTGGTATTGATTGTGGAGCTTGTGGAGCACCCAAATGTAAAGTTTTGGCCGAGGATATTGTTCAGGGAAAAGCTAAGATGACGCAGTGTGTGTTTCTACAGAAAATGCTAGCAAAAGAAGAATTGATAAGCCCTCAAGAGTCTTTCGATATTTCGGAGAGTACATGGGGAAAAGGACGTTTTGAAAAGAAGACGATTAAAAATAAATAATAATGAAAGTAAGCGATATTGTTGAGAAATTAGGCTTAAAAGTTTGTTCGGGAGAACAAGGTTTGAGTAATGAAATTGAAGGTGGTTATACTTCCGATTTATTGAGCGACGTTATGGGGAATGCTGATAACGATCAAGTTTGGGTGACACTTCAAACTCACAAGAATATCATGGCAATTGCTTCATTGAAAGAACTAGCTGCTGTCATTTTGGTTAAAGGATACGAACCCGAAGCCGACGCTGCAGAGCAAAGTAATGTTGAAGGAATTCCAATTCTATCATCAGAGGAGGAAGCCTTTGAATTGACTGGAAAGCTTTATAAGCTAATTAGTGATGAATAATTGAAATTATGCGAACGTTTCGAGTCGATTTACATACACATACAGTACTTTCTCCTTGTGGAGATTTGGAGATGAGTCCTGTGAATATTGTAGAGAAGGCAAAAGAACGAGGGATAGATATATTAGGAATAAGCGATCATAACTCAACCTTACACGCATCGCTAATAAAAAAAATGGCTGCAAAGCAGGGGATGCTTGTGATGATGGGGGCGGAGGTGACAACAAAAGAGGAAGTGCACTGTCTTTGTTTTTTTGAAACTGAAGAGCAATTAGCTGTTTTTCAAACGTATTTAGAAGCGTATTTGCCGCATATCGCTAATGATAACGATAAATTTGGTTATCAAGTTGTGGTTAATGAAGCTGAAGAGATTATAGACGAAGTTGAATGGTTGTTGATTTCTGGTATTAGTCAGAGCATCGATCAATTAGAAAAGAAGGTTCATGAACTGGAAGGCTTATTTATTCCAGCTCATATAAACAAAATGCAAAACAGTGTTATCTCTCAATTAGGCTTTGTGCCTTTCGATTTGAATGTGGATGCACTCGAGATAACAAGACATATTAGTAAAGAGTCGTTCTTGGAAAAGAATGCTTATTTGAAAGATAAAACATTTATAAAAAGCTCCGACGCTCATAGTATTGATCTCGTTGGTGAAGTATACACAAAATTCCAAATGATGGAAGCTAGCTTTAATGAAGTGAAAATGGCTATGAGGAATGAAGAAGGGCGATTTGTAGATCTATAAATTAGAAGAAGTGAGAGACTTGTCAGAACATATCATGGATATTATTCAAAACTCGGTGAGAGCCAATGCGAGTCTTGTTGAGTTTGAGATACTTGAAGATGTTAAAGCCGATGTTTATAAATTGATATTTAAAGACAATGGCTGTGGGATGTCTGCCGAGGTTTTAGCAAAAGTAGCTGACCCTTTCTTTACTTCTCGTACGACACGAAAAGTGGGTTTGGGCATTTCGCTGCTGAAGCAAAATGCTGAACAGACAGGAGGAAGTCTAAATATATGGTCTGAAGAAGGAAAAGGAACGAAGCTTGAAGTGCTTTTTTCTCATTCGAATATTGACAGACCTGTTTTAGGTAATATAGCCGAAACCATGATGTTATTGGTTGGAGGTAATCCAGAAATGGATTTTTTATATAAGCACACAACCGCCGAAGGTGAATATGTGTTTGATACCAAAGAAGTAAAAGATGTTTTAGAAGGAGTGTCCTTAAGTGACCCTAATATTCTGGTTTATCTAAAAGAGATGATAAACGAGAATATCAGTACAATAATATAAATTGAATTTAGTTTCTAACCTTTAATATTTGAGATTATGGCAAAAGTAAAATCTCTTGCAGATCTGAAGAGAATGAAAGAAGATCTTCAGTCGAAAATGGATCTTAGAGAAAAGAGTGATGCTCCAGATAGTATGGTGCAAGTTAAAGTAGGTATGGCTACTTGTGGTATTGCTTCTGGTGCAAAAGAAGTAATGAATTTCTTTATCGAAGAAAGTGCTAAGAGAGGAATTTCAGCTATTGTTACCCAAACGGGCTGCATGGGCTATTGTTTTGCGGAACCAACTATCGAGGTTATTATACCTGGTAAAGATCCAATAGTTTTTGGTGATGTTGATGTGAAAAGAGCCGATGAGATTATTGAGAAGTACATTAAGAATGGTGAATTGGTTGATGGGATTATTCCTGTAAACTACAATACTATTGACTAATATCTAAACCTAAACACTGTTATGGAAAAGTATAAAATGCATATTCTTATTTGTGGAGGAACAGGGTGTAGAGCATCTGCAAGTGAGCTTATTCAATCTAATTTAGAAAATGCACTTAAAGCTAAAGGGCTTGATGACGAAGTGCAGGTAGTGACTACAGGTTGCTTTGGTTTTTGTGAAAAAGGACCAATTGTGAAAATTCTTCCAGATAATACATTCTATGTTGAGGTGAAACCGGAAGATGTTGAAGAAATTATCGAGGAGCATATTATTAAAGGACGCCAGGTAATGCGTTTACTTTATACTGATCCTGATAAGAAAGAAGTTGTAAGCGATGCAAAGAATATGGGTTTCTACAAGAAACAAATTCGTATTGCTCTAAGAAACTGTGGATTTATTAATCCAGAGAATATTGACGAATATATTGCTCGTGACGGTTATTCTGCACTAGGTAAGTGTTTTGAAATGACTCAGCAAGCAGTTATTGATATTGTAAAAGCATCAGGTCTTCGTGGACGAGGAGGAGGAGGATTCCCAACTGGATTGAAGTGGGAATTTGCTTCTAAAAACGAAGCTGATCAAAAATATGTGGTTTGTAATGCTGATGAGGGAGATCCAGGCGCATTTATGGATCGTTCAATCCTTGAAGGTGATCCACACTCTGTATTAGAAGCAATGGCCATTTGTGGTTACACAATGGGTGCTGACTTAGGTGTTATCTATATTCGTGCTGAGTACCCACTTGCTATTGAGCGTTTGAAAGTTGCAATTAAGCAAGCTCGCGACTATGGTTTATTAGGTAAGGATATTTTAGGTTCTGGTTTTAACTTCGACGTGGAAATGCGTTATGGTGCTGGAGCTTTTGTATGTGGTGAAGAAACTGCTTTGATCCACTCTATGGAAGGTCTTCGTGGTGAGCCAACGGTTAAGCCTCCATTCCCAGCGGAATCAGGCTATAATGGTAAGCCAACTAACGTAAACAATGTTGAGACTTTTGCTAACATTCCTGTTATCATCAACAAAGGTGCTGAATGGTTTAGTTCTATTGGGACCGAAAAATCAAAAGGTACTAAGGTTTTTGCATTGGCAGGAAAGATCAATAACGTTGGTCTGATTGAAGTTCCTATGGGTACTACTCTTCGTGAAGTAATTTACGAAATTGGTGGGGGTATCAAAGATGGAAAGAAATTTAAGGCTGTTCAAACAGGTGGTCCTTCTGGTGGTTGTTTAACTGAGAAGCACCTTGATACACCTATCGATTTTGATAACCTTCTAGCAGTTGGTTCTATGATGGGATCAGGTGGTATGATTGTTATGGACGAAGACAACTGTATGGTTTCTATGGCAAAATTCTATCTTGACTTTACAGTTGAAGAATCTTGTGGGAAATGTACACCTTGTCGTGTTGGTAACAAGCGACTTCATGAAATGTTAGATAAGATTACTGAAGGTAAAGGAACTAAAGAAGATTTAGATTTATTGCGCAACCTAAGTGGTGTCATTAAAGATACCTCTCTTTGTGGATTAGGTCAAACTTCTCCAAATCCAGTTTTATCTACTCTTGAGAATTTTCACGATGAATATTTAGCTCACGTTGAAGATCATAAGTGTACTGCTGGGGAATGTAAGGCATTAATGCAATATGTTGTTGATCCTGAACTCTGTGTAGGTTGTACGCTTTGTGCGCGTAACTGTCCGGTTGATTGTATTGCTGGAGAACGTAAGGAAGCTCATATTATCGACGTTGAAAAATGTATTAAGTGTGGTGCTTGTATGGATAAGTGTAAGTTTAATGCCATTAGCATACAATAAGGAGGATTGAAAATGGAACAAATGATAAAATTAACCATTGATAATAAAGAGGTAGAGGTTGCGAAAGGAACCACTATGCTCACAGCAGCAAAGCAGATTGGTGTTGAAATACCAACTCTTTGTCACATGCACCTTGAGGATATGAATATCGAGCATAATCCAGGTGGATGTCGTATTTGTGTTGTTGAAGTTGACGGTAGAAGAAACCTAGCACCTTCATGTAACTCAAAGTGCGAAGCTGGAATGAATATCAAAACTCACTCTATGAGAGTTTTGAATGCTCGTAAAACAGTTATGGAATTGATGCTTTCTGATCATCCATTTGACTGTCTGGTTTGTGCAAAATCAGGTAACTGTGATTTGCAGACTATTGCTCAAAATCTGGGTGTTCGCGAAATTCATTATGCAGGAGCCAAATCTACATACAAGGTTGATACGTCTCCAGCTATCATTCGTGATATGGATAAATGTATCATGTGTCGTCGTTGTGAAACAATGTGTAACGATGTACAAACTGTTGGTGCTCTTTCTGCTGTTAACCGTGGATTCGAATCCGTAGTTGCTCCAGCTTTCGAGATGGATCTTGAGAGATCTACTTGTACTTATTGTGGTCAGTGTGTTGCTGTATGTCCTACAGGAGCTCTTACTGAGAAGGATCATACTAATCAGTTGATTAGAGACCTTGCGAATCCTAATAAAACGGTTGTCGTTCAAACTGCACCTGCTGTACGTGCTGCTCTAGGTGAAGAGTTTGGTATGGAAGTTGGTACTTTGGTAACTGGTAAAATGGTTGCAGCGCTTCGTGGCTTAGGTTTCGATAGTGTATTTGATACTGACTTTGCTGCTGACCTTACCATTATGGAGGAAGGTACTGAATTGCTACAGCGCCTTGATGCTCACTTAAAAGGTGACAAGGATGTTAAATTGCCAATTTTGACTTCATGTTGTCCAGGTTGGGTGAATTTCTTTGAGCATCACTTCCCAGAGATGAAAGAGATTCCTTCAACTGCTCGTTCTCCTCAGCAAATGTTTGGTCCTATTGCTAAAAATTATTTGGCAAAAGAAATGGGTGTCAAGCGTGAGGATATGATTGTTGTTTCAATTATGCCTTGTTTGGCTAAGAAATACGAATGTCAGCGTGATGAGTTTAAGGTTGATGGTGATCCTGATGTGAACTATTCTATCTCAACTCGCGAATTAGCGAACTTGATCAAGCAAGCTAATATGGACTTTGTTGCTCTTCCTGAAGAAGATTTTGATAACCCAATGGGTGAGTCAACTGGTGCTGGTGTCATTTTTGGTGCTACTGGTGGTGTTATCGAAGCTGCAACTCGTACAGCTTACGAAGTTTATACTGGAAAAACGCTTGAAAAAGTCGACTTCAACGCTCTTCGTGGTATGGAAGGTATTCGTAGTGCTAAAGTCGATTTCGATGGCTTAGAGGTTAATATAGGTATTGCACATGGACTTGGAAATGCACGTAAGTTGCTTGAAGAAGTTCGTGATGGCAAATCAAACTACCATGCAATTGAAATCATGGCTTGTCCTGGTGGATGTATTGGTGGTGGTGGTCAGCCATTACACCATGGTGATACTTCTGTCTTAGCTAAGCGTGCTGCTGCACTTTATCGTGAAGATGCTGGTAAGGCTATTCGTAAGTCTCATGAAAACCCATACATCATTAAGTTGTATGAAGAGTTCTTGGGTAAGCCTTGTGGTGAATTGTCGCATAAATTGCTGCATACTCACTATTTCGACAAGAAAAATGAAATCGAAATTGAATAGTATTACAATGGATTTGAGAATTGAGATGTGAGCTTTTAGATTTTTGCATCTGACTCATATCTCATATCTATAATCTCATATCTTAAATATAAGTATTATGGCAAAAATAAAATTAGCAAAAGATAAGATTGAAAAGCTTATCGATATTTGCAAATCATTTAATAATGAAGGCAGTGAGCTGATTAATGTTCTTCATCAAGCTCAGCATAGCTTCGGTTATCTTCCTGCTGAAATTCAGGAGGTTGTTGCTCGCGAATTGAATGTTTCAGTTGCACATGTATATGGTGTGGTTACTTTCTATTCATTCTTTACTATGGTGCCTATGGGCGAATTCCCAATTTCTGTTTGTATGGGTACAGCTTGTTATGTACGTGGTGCAGAAAAGGTGTTAGAAGAATTTAAAAAGCACCTTAAGGTGCCTATCGGAGAAACGACTGAGGATGGTAAGTTTTCTATCTCATGTCTTCGTTGCGTAGGTGCTTGTGGCTTGGCTCCAGTTGTAACAATTGGTGAACGTACCTATGGACGTGTTGCAGCAGGTGATGTTGCTGATATCTTAAAAGAGTATCAAAACTAAGTTTTGATTTAATAGATAATGAAGCCTTCGGAATTACCGAAGGCTTTTTTTTTGCTATAAGTACCCGTTTGTTAAGTTTGTATAGTGATAAATTTATTATAATTTCAGTGTAGTAATCGGATTAGGTTGGTTGTGGCTGAATGGGTAATGTTGTTATCACTATATAGATATGTCTTTCAAAAAGCATCTAAAAACTTATTTTTCGTTTTCTTCTTCCGAAAGGAGGAGTGTGATTATTCTTCTGACCATTCTAGTCGGCGTTTTTGTGTATCCCATCTTTATTAATAGCGATAATGTTCCCGTTTGGGATAGGAATACTGAGAAGCAGAAACAATTGGATAGCCTTTTGGCAGTTATGCAATCCAAGCCTGATAGTAGGCAGGAAACGACTAAAGCTCAAGATTTATTCTTCTTTGATCCGAATAAAATTGACAGCTTAGGTTTGTTATCATTGGGTTTCTCAAATTATCAGACAAAGAATCTTTTGAATTATAGAAGATCAGGAGCTCGAATATCAAAAGGTAGTGACCTAAAGAAGTTGTATGGTATGACGGACGGATTGTATCAAAAACTAAAGCCTTTTGTTAAAATCCCCTCGAAGAAATCTAATAATAGTTCTGGATTTAAGGCACAGCTAAGGGCATTTGATCCTAATAAGGCTGATTCTATGGCTCTTTTAAATTTGGGTTTTTCAAAATTTCAAACACGCAATATTCTTAATTATAGAAGAAAGTCTGGTCGGTTTAATACTAAGGAAGATTTGATGAAAATTTATGGGATTGATTCTTCTGACTTTAAAAAATATGAAAAATATGTTCTGATAGAATCAGATCAAAACGAGAGTAGAAGTCACTTGTTTTCGTTCGATCCTAATATTATAAGCAGGAGAGCTTGGGATAGTTTGGGAGTTGAGAAAAGTACTATTAATAGAGTAAAGAAGTTTTTATCTAAAGGAGGCTATTTCGGAAAGGCAGAAGATTTGAAGAAAATATATGGATTCGATTCCTTGAAGTATTTAGAATTGCATTCGTATATAAATATCTCTAAAAAAGAGATTGATGAAAAGCTTAAGATTGATTTGAATAGGGCAGATTCGATTCAGCTTCTTGATTTGCCTGGGATTGGTCCTTATTTTTCTCAGCGTATTATTAATTATCGAGATAAGTTAGGCGGTTTTTATAGTATTAATCAATTGGTAGATGTTTATGGTTTAAAAAAGAGTCGGGTTGATAGTATCCGTTCATCTTTGACAATCGACTTGAGTTATTTGCGTTGCATTAATGTTAATATTGCTACGATTGATGAGTTGAGTATTCATCCATATATTAGTTATAAAGAAGCATCTGATATTTTACGTTTAAGAAGACGAAAAGGGCAAATTTTTGACTTGGAAAGTCTTAGAAAGAAGAAAATATTCCAAGATTCGACCTTTAATAGAGTAAAACCATATTTAATTTTGAAATAAATCGCTGTAAATTGGCTTATTTCGACGCTAAAAATCGTCTAATTACTTGAGTTTTGCACATGAATCAATTAAAATGAAAGTATTTGGTCAGATTTTTATAAATTTGCTTGAATTATCGTGAATGAATTAATAAGTTTGCGGCTCATTTAGAAATAATTAAATAAAAGAAGAAACTATGATTATTATTCCTATGAAGGAAGGCGAAAACATTGAAAGAGCCTTAAAAAAATTCAAAAGAAAATTCGAAAAAACTGGTGTAATCAAAGAATTACGTGGAAGACAGGTTTATGTGAAGCCTTCAATTAGAAAAAGAAAAGAAAAAATCCACGCGGTTTATGTTCAGCAAATGCAAATGAACGAAGATTAATTTCTTTTGAAAAAGGTTTCGATGTCTTATTTTTTTTGTAATTTAGTTTATCTAGACTATGAATTGAAAGTGTATGAGATATAAGGAATCTTTTCTGTCTTATTTACAATATGAGAAACGATACTCCAAACATACTTTGGTATCTTACGATTGTGATTTAAGTCAATTTTATTCGTTTTTATCGTCCTATGGGATTGAAGAAGGTGAAATTGTTGATTTGAATTTCAAAGATGTTAGAAAGTGGATTGTTTTTTTAATGAATGAAGGCTGCTCAGCCCGAACTGTAAATAGGAAATTATCTTCTTTGAAGTCCTTTTTTAAATATTTGTTGCGAGAATCGCTGATACAACAAAATCCAATGGATAAAGTTGTTGGGCCTAGGCAAGGGAAGAAGCTTCCGAATTTTGTTGCCGAGCACAGTATGCGATTGTTACAAGAGATTGATTTTGGTGAAGGGTTCGAAGGGATTCGAGACAGACTGGTAGTTGAAATGTTTTATCATACTGGCATGCGTTTATCTGAGTTGATGAACCTAAAGTTGTCAAGTTTTGATCGTTCAGCCTCTGTTGTTCGGGTTTTAGGTAAAAGAAATAGGGAGAGGATTATTCCTGTTAGTAATATTCTCGAAACACTTCTTGATGAGTATTTAGAGCATAGGTTCCTGGTTTGTTCCAGTAGGGATGGGTTTTTATTTGTTACAAACAAAGCGAAACCCGCATACGAAAAGTTGTTGTATAGGATAGTGATAAAACATTTATCTAAGGTTACAACACTTTCGAAAAAAAGTCCTCACGTGTTACGCCATACTTTTGCGACACATTTACTTAATAATGGAGCTGAGTTGAATGCTATAAAAGAGCTGTTGGGACATTCTAATTTGTCTGCAACTCAAATATACACTCATACAAGCTTTGAGAGGTTAAACGATATTTATAAACAGGCTCACCCCAGAGCTTAAAACATGGAGGATAGAGTATGAAAGTAAACATTCAAGCAGTTGGTTTCAGTGCTGATGCACAGTTGGAAGATTTTGTTAAGGGAAGAGTGAGTAAATTACTTAAACTTGATGATGATGTGACGAACGTTGAGGTCTTTTTAAGAACCGAAAAACCATCAGTAGTAGAAAATAAAGAAGTAGAGATAAAATTTAATATCCCGGGAGGTGATATATTTGCACAAAAGCAAAGCAAAACGTTCGAAGAAGCAGTTGATTTAGCGGCAGATGCGTTGAAACGCCAAATCACAAAGCGTAAAGATAAACTTCGAGGAAAATAATTGGAAAAATTATTTGATAGTTTTGTTATATAGGTAAAATGTTTTTACATTTGCAGACCATTTGTGAGGGGATTGTATGTCCTGAATCGAATGGTCTGTTAATTGCCAGTGTAGCTCAGTTGGTCAGAGCAGCTGATTTGTAATCAGCAGGTCGTCGGTTCGAATCCGGCCACCGGCTCTTTTTTTATTGATTTATTATTTGGGGAGATACCAAAGTGGCCAACTGGGGCGGACTGTAACTCCGCTGACTTCGTCTTCGTAGGTTCGAATCCTGCTCTCCCCACATTGAATTTTCACGACACTATATTTATATAGGTTTGTGATTTGCGGGAATAGCTCAGTTGATAGAGCATCAGCCTTCCAAGCTGAGGGTCGCGAGTTTGAGTCTCGTTTCCCGCTCATATTGTTTTGCCGTTGTAGCTCAGGGGTAGAGCGTTTCCTTGGTAAGGAAGAGGTCATGAGTTCAATTCTCATCAATGGCTCAAGAAAATATAAAATATTGTTTTAATTGTTGTCTAATCATTAATTAACTTTTCGAGTTATGGCTAAAGAACATTTTGATAGGTCAAAACCACACGTAAATATTGGTACTATCGGTCACGTTGACCACGGTAAAACTACTTTAACTGCTGCTATTACAACTGTATTGGCAAGTAGAGGTCTTTCTGAAGTTGCATCTTTCGAATCTATCGATAATGCTCCAGAAGAAAAAGAAAGAGGTATTACTATTAACACTGCTCACGTTGAGTATTCAACTGCTAATCGTCATTACGCTCACGTTGACTGTCCAGGTCACGCTGACTACGTAAAGAACATGGTTACTGGTGCTGCTCAGATGGACGGTGCAATTCTAGTTTGTGCTGCTACTGATGGTCCTATGCCTCAAACTCGCGAGCATATCCTATTAGCTCGTCAGGTAAACGTACCTAAAATGGTGGTTTTCTTGAACAAAGTTGACATGGTTGACGATGAAGAGATGCTTGAGTTGGTAGAAATGGAAATGCGCGAGCTTTTGGAATTCTACGAATTTGATGGTGATAATACGCCTATCATTGCTGGATCTGCTCTAGGTGGATTGAACGGTGAGCCAGAGTGGGAAGAAAAGATCATGGAGCTTATGGAAGCTGTTGATACTTGGATTCCACTTCCTCCACGTGAGGTTGATAAGCCTTTCTTGATGCCAGTTGAAGATGTATTCTCTATTACTGGTCGTGGAACTGTTGCTACAGGACGTATCGAAACTGGTATTGTGAAGACTGGTGAAGAGCTTCAAATCATCGGTCTTGGTGCTGCAGGATTGAAGACTGTTTGTACAGGTGTTGAGATGTTCCGTAAGATTCTTGACGAAGGTCAAGCTGGGGATAACGTTGGTATCTTGTTGAGAGGTATTGATAAAGCTGCTATCAAACGTGGTATGGTTATCTGTCATCCTAATACAATCAAGCCTCATACTAAGATTAAGGCTGAGATTTATGTATTGAAAAAAGAAGAAGGTGGACGTCATACTCCATTCCATAACAGATACCGTCCTCAGTTCTATATTAGAACTCTTGATGTAACTGGTGAGATTACTCTTCCAGAAGGTGTTGAAATGGTAATGCCAGGTGATAACGTTACTATCAATGTTGAATTGATTACTCCAGTTGCTTGTTCTCTAGGTCTACGTTTCGCTATCCGTGAGGGTGGAAGAACTGTAGGTGCAGGTCAAATTACTGAAATTGTTGAGTAATTTTTGATATAAAGAATGATTCGGATTTATTTCCGAATCACTCTTCTTTACGGGTGTAGCTCAGTTGGCAGAGCACTGGTCTCCAAAACCAGGTGTCGGGAGTTCGAGTCTCTCCACCCGTGCTAAAGGATATTTTGTCTTATGAAATAAGTCTCACAAACTGGATTTATTTAGAACTGTGAGACAACTTCCATGTGAATTAATAAAACTTTAATTACAAGCACATGAAATTAGTAAATTATATTAAAGACGTTTATATTGAATTAACAGAGAAAGTATCGTGGCCGTCATGGTCTGAACTTCAAAGCAGTGCTATCGTAGTAATGATAGCTTCAGCGATTATTGCAATTGCAATATCCGCAATGGATTTTGGATTCAAGGCAATGATGGACACAGTATATAGTATGTTTTACTAATCACTGAAATTTTAAGATGGCTGAAATTGACAAAAAATGGTATGTTCTACGGGCTGTAGGAGGAAAAGAAAAGAAGGTCCAAGAGTATATCTTAAGTGAGATTTCTAATCTTGGACTTCAGGATTACGTATCACAGGTTCTCATTCCAACCGAGAAAGTGTTTGTGGTGCGCAACGGTAAAAAGATTAGCAAGGAAAGAATTTTCTTACCAGGCTATGTTTTGATCGAAGCTGCATTGACAGGCGAAATTCCTCACATCCTTCGTAGTGTTACGAATGTGATTGGCTTCCTGGGGGATACTAAAGGCGGCGACCCGTCTCCATTGCGACAATCAGAAGTGAATCGCATATTGGGTAAGGTTGACGAACTGACTAATAAAGATGAGGAGATTAGTAATCCTTATATTGTTGGTGAGTCGGTAAATGTGACTGATGGACCATTTAATGGTTTTACTGGTATGATAGAAGAGGTTAATGCAGAGAAGAGAAAACTTAAAGTTATGGTTAAGATCTTCGGACGTAAGACTCCTCTTGAATTAAGTTTCATGCAAGTAGAAAAAGAATAAAAAACCTTTAGAAAAGTAAAACTATGGCTAAAGAAGTAGCAGGATTAATAAAATTGCAGATCAAAGGTGGTGCTGCAAATCCTTCACCTCCAGTAGGACCTGCATTAGGTGCTAAGGGAGTAAATATTATGGATTTTTGTAAGCAATTCAATGCTAGAACGCAAGATTTGGCTGGGAAAGTTGTTCCAGTTGTAATCACCGTTTATAAAGATAGCTCTTTTGAATTTATTACAAAGACTCCTCCTGTTGCTGTTCAGGTTTTAGAAGCTGCAAAATTAAAGTCTGGTTCTGCGGAGTCTAACCGTATTAAGGTTGGATCAATTACTTGGGAACAAGTAAGAACTATCGCAGAAGGTAAGATGAAAGATTTAAATGCTTTTGAAGTTGAGAGCGCCATGAGTATGGTTGCTGGAACAGCAAGAAGTATGGGTGTCACTATTTCTGGTGATAGTCCGCTTAATCAATAATTTTTAATACTGCATTTAAAATGAGTAAACTAACAAAGAATAGAAAGTTAGCTTTAGATAAAGTCGAAGCAGATAAGATCTATACTATCGACGAAGCAGCAGCATTGGTTAAGGAGATTACCACTACTAAATTTGACGCTTCAGTGGATATGGATGTCCGCTTAGGGGTTGACCCTAGAAAAGCGAATCAAATGGTTCGTGGAGTGGTTACTCTACCTCACGGTACTGGTAAGAATGTTCGTGTTTTAGTACTTTGTACTCCTGATAAGGAAGAAGAAGCTAGAGCTGCAGGTGCTGACTTTGTTGGCCTTGACGAATTTATTACTAAGATCAAAGGAGGCTGGACTGATATTGATGTTATCATTACAATGCCAACTGTTATGGCTAAAGTAGGTGCACTTGGACGTGTATTAGGCCCCCGTGGTTTAATGCCTAATCCTAAGAGCGGTACAGTAACAATGGACATTGCTAAAGCTGTTAACGAAGTTAAGGCTGGAAAGATAGATTTCAAGGTCGACAAATATGGTATTATTCATTCATCAGTTGCTAAGGTATCTTTTGAAGCAGATAAAATCAAAGATAATGCTATGGAATTCGTAGGTATTATCAACAAATTGAAGCCATCTGCAGCAAAAGGGACTTACATCAAGAGTGTATACCTGTCAAGTACAATGAGTGTAGGGATTCAAATTGATCCTAAATCACTTATTGACTAATCAAATTATTTTTTAATCGAGACCTTGGTAATCATGAAAAAGGAAGACAAAATTCAGATTATTGATAGCTTGACAGAACAAATCAACGCATCAAATCACTTTTATCTAGCTGACACTTCAGGAATGAATGCAGAAGCAACTTCTGCTTTACGTAGAGCTTGTTTTGAGAAGCAGATCAAAATGGTTGTTGTAAAAAATACTTTACTTCATAAAGCTTTAGAAAGAGCTGAAGTTGAGTGCAACGATTTGACTGGAATACTTAAGGGTGCAACATCTCTTATGCTTTCAGATGTGGGAAATACTCCTGCAAAGCTAATCAAAGAATTCAGTAAAGGTAAAGACAAACCAACGCTTAAAGGAGCTTTCGTTGAGGGAGCTGTTTATATTGGCGAAGGCGAGTTAGACACACTTGTAGCTATTAAGTCTAAGGAAGAATTAATTGGTGACATTATTGCAGCATTGCAGTCTCCAATTCAGAAAGTAATTTCTGCTTTAGAAAACGGTAAGGGTGAATCTACTGAAGAAGTAGTATCAGAGTAATATATTTAGAGTATTTAAATTTTAAAAATCAACCAAAATGGCAGATTTAAAAAAGTTTGCAGAAGAATTAGTTAATTTGACTGTTAAGGAAGTAAGTGAATTAGCTCAAATCTTAAAAGATGAGTACGGAATCGAGCCAGCTGCTGCTGCTGTAGTTGTTGCAGGCGGAGATGCTGAAGGTGCTGCTGCTGAGCAAACTGAATTCGATGTAATTCTTGTAGCTGCAGGTGGTTCTAAACTAGCTGTAGTGAAATTAGTTAAGGAATTAACTGGTCTTGGACTTAAGGATGCTAAGGCTGCAGTTGATGCTGCACCAAACGCAATAAAGGAAAAGGTTTCTAAAGATGAAGCTGAAGCATTAAAAGCACAATTAGAAGAAGCTGGAGCTGAAGTTGAACTTAAATAGAATCGCTAAGACCTTCAAATAAGGTTATTATGGTTTAGAGTATCATTCTATGATACTCTAAGCCTTTTTGTTGTTTATTATTGTTTAGGTTCAATTAATTTTAAGTAAATGTCTTCAAATACTATTAGTCAAAGAATTAGTTTTGCTTCAAATAAGAATCAGTTTTTATATCCTGACTTTTTAGAAGTACAATTAAAATCTTTTCAAGACTTTTTCCAGTTGGAAACAATTTCGGAAAACAGAAAGAGCGAAGGATTATTTAAGGTATTTAGTGAGAATTTTCCAATTACCGATACGCGTAATAATTTTGTGTTGGAATTTCTTGACTATTTTGTTGATCCACCACGTTACTCCATTGAAGAATGTATTGAGCGAGGCCTTAGTTACTGTGTGCCCCTTAAGGCTAAGCTAAAGCTATATTGTACCGATCCAGAGCATGAGGATTTCGATACAGTAATTCAGGATGTATATCTTGGAACTGTACCTTATATGACTGAAAAAGGTACCTTCGTTATCAATGGAGCAGAGCGTGTTGTTGTATCTCAACTTCACCGTTCACCAGGTGTATTCTTCGGACAAAGTTTGCATACTAACGGAACTAAGTTATATTCTGCCCGTATTATTCCTTTTAAAGGATCATGGATTGAATTTGCTACTGACATTAATAATGTCATGTATGCTTATATCGACCGTAAGAAAAAGCTTCCTGTAACCACTCTATTAAGATCGATTGGTTTCGAAAGTGATAAAGATATTCTTGAGATTTTTGATCTCGCTGATGAAATTAAAGTTTCAAAAACCGGACTTAAAAAAGTTGTCGGTCGTAAACTTGCCGCTCGTGTTCTTAAATCTTGGATTGAAGACTTCGTAGATGAGGATACAGGAGAGGTTGTTTCTATCGAACGTAACGAAGTTATTATCGATAGAGAAACTGTAGTTGAACCAGAACACATTGAAGAAATTCTTGAATCAGGTGCTAAGACTATCTTATTACACAAGGAGCAGCAAAATCTTGCTGACTATGCAATTATTTACAATACGTTGCAGAAAGACCCTTGTAACTCTGAGAAAGAAGCAGTTCTTCATATTTACCGTCAATTAAGAAACTCTGAGCCACCAGATGAGGCTACAGCTCGTGATGTAATTGATAAATTATTCTTTTCTGATAAGCGTTACGATTTAGGTGATGTTGGTCGTTATAGAATTAATAAGAAATTAGGTCTAAATACTGATAGGGATACTAAAGTATTGACCAAAGAAGATATTATTGAGATTATTAAGTACCTTATTAAGTTATTGAATGCACGTACTGATGTGGACGATATTGACCACTTGAGTAACCGTCGTGTTCGTACTGTAGGGGAACAATTATATAGTCAATTTGGAGTTGGTTTAGCTCGTATGGCTCGTACTATTCGTGAAAGAATGAATGTGCGTGACAATGAGGTGTTTACCCCTATTGATTTGATTAACTCGAAGACTTTATCTTCAGTTATCAATTCATTCTTCGGAACAAATGCATTGTCTCAGTTTATGGATCAAACGAATCCACTTGCTGAGGTAACTCATAAGCGAAGAATGTCAGCTCTTGGACCCGGTGGTCTGTCTCGTGAGAGAGCAGGTTTCGAGGTTCGAGATGTTCACTATACTCACTATGGTCGTTTATGTCCTATTGAAACACCAGAGGGACCAAATATTGGTTTGATCTCGTCTTTATGTGTATTCGCTAAGATTAATGATCTAGGGTTTATTGAAACACCATACCGTAAGGTAACAGAAGGAAAAGTTGATCTAAGCAACGAAGGTGTAGCTTATCGTTCAGCTGAGGAAGAAGAAGGATTGATTATTGCTCAAGCTAATGCTCCATTGAATGATGATGGTTCATTTGTTAATGCTAAAGCAAAATCACGTAAAGATGGTGACTTCCCATTTGAAGAGATTGAGAACTTAGATTTGATGGACGTTGCGCCAAACCAGATTGCTTCTATAGCGGCTTCTTTGATTCCGTTCCTAGAACATGATGATGCCAACCGTGCTTTGATGGGATCTAATATGATGCGTCAAGCTGTTCCTCTTATCAAACCTGAATCTCCAGTTGTAGGTACTGGTCTTGAAGCAAATGTTGCTAAAGATTCACGTACTATGATTGTAGCTAAAAGAGATGGTGTTGTTGAATATGTTGATGCTACTAAAATTGTAATCGCTTACGAAAGAAGCGAAAATGAATCATTTGTGAGTTTTGAATCAAATGTAATCACTTACAATTTACCAAAATATCAAAAAACGAATCAGGGAACAACTATCGACCTTAAGCCTATTGTAGCTAAAGGAGATAAGTTGGTTCAAGGGCAAATCTTAACTGATGGTTATGGTACCCAAACTGGTGAGTTAGCACTTGGTCGTAACCTTAAGGTGGCATTTATGCCTTGGAAAGGTTATAACTATGAGGATGCGATTGTAATTTCTGAGCGTATTGTTAAGGATGATGTATTTACTTCAATTCACGTTGATGAGTACACACTTGAAGTACGTGACACCAAACGAGGAATGGAAGAATTAACTTCTGATATTCCTAACGTTAGTGAGGAAGCTACACGTAACCTTGATGAAAACGGTTTGATTCGTATTGGAGCTATTGTAGAGCCAGGCGATATTCTTATCGGTAAGATTACTCCTAAAGGAGAATCTGATCCTTCTCCAGAAGAGAAATTGCTTCGCGCAATCTTCGGTGATAAAGCTGGTGATGTAAAAGATGCATCTCTTAAAGCTTCACCTTCACTTCGTGGTGTAGTTATCGAGAAGAAATTATTCTCTCGTGCAGTACGCGACCGTAAGTCGAAGCAAAGTGATAAGCCTATATTGCAAAAGCTTGACGATGAGTTTAATCAAACTATTGAAAATCTAAATAATCTTCTTATTGAAAAGTTGTTTACCATTTGTAATGGAAAAACTTCTCAAGGTGTTAAGGATTATTTAAGTGTTGATTTGATTCCTAAAGGCGTTAAGTTTACTCAAAAACTTCTAGCTGAGATTAATTATCTACAAGTAGATCCTAACAAGTGGACTACCGATAAAGATAAGAATGGAACTATTAAGACTTTATTGCATAACTATGTGATTAAGTATAAAGAACTTGATAGTGCTAGTAAGCGTAAGAAATATAACGTAACTATTGGTGATGAGATGCCAGTAGGTATCATCCAAATGGCTAAAGTTTATGTTGCTAAGAAGCGTAAGCTGCAGATTGGTGATAAGATGGCAGGTCGTCACGGTAATAAAGGTATTATTTCTCGTGTTGTTCGTCAGGAAGATATGCCATTCCTTGAGGATGGAACTACTGTAGATATTTGCTTGAACCCACTTGGTGTACCTTCTCGTATGAACCTTGGACAGGTATTTGAGACCGTTCTTGGTTGGGCAGGTATTGAGTTAGGATTGAAGTTTGCGACACCGATTTTCGATGGTGCAAGTCTAGACGAAATTACCGCATATACTGACAAAGCTGGTGTTCCTGCTTTTGGTAAAGCTTACCTTCATGATGGAGGTACTGGTGTACGATTTGATCAGCCTGCAACGGTTGGTGTTATCTACATGCTGAAACTAGGTCACATGGTTGATGATAAGATGCACGCGCGTTCTATCGGTCCTTATTCTCTGATTACACAGCAACCACTTGGTGGTAAGGCTCAGTTTGGTGGTCAGCGTTTTGGAGAGATGGAAGTTTGGGCTCTTGAGGCCTTTGGTGCAGCTCATATCCTACAGGAAATCTTGACTATTAAGTCGGATGATGTAATGGGTAGAGCGAAAGCTTATGAAGCTATCGTTAAAGGTGAACCTATGCCAGCTCCAGGTATTCCTGAATCTCTAAATGTGTTATTACACGAACTTAGAGGTCTTGGCTTGAGCGTTAAATTAGTATAAGCCTTATATAGAAAGTGAATGTTGGTTTTTCCGACATTCACTTTTCATGAATCAATTTGTTAATATCCTAATTTTCAATATATGGCATTCAGAAGAGATAACAAAGTAAAGAGTAATTTTACAAAAATCTCTATCAGTCTTGCTTCTCCAGAAGAGATCTTAGAAAGATCTAGCGGTGAAGTTTTAAAGCCTGAAACCATCAACTATCGTACTTATAAGCCAGAACGTGACGGTTTATTCTGTGAAAGAATTTTCGGTCCTGTAAAGGATTATGAGTGTCACTGTGGTAAATACAAGCGTATCCGTTATCGTGGTATTGTTTGTGACCGATGTGGTGTTGAGGTAACCGAGAAAAAAGTACGTCGTGAGCGTATGGGACACATCCAATTGGTTGTGCCTGTAGCGCATATTTGGTATTTTAAATCGTTGCCAAATAAAATTGGTTACCTTTTAGGTTTACCAACTAAGAAATTAGATACTATTATCTATTACGAGCGTTATGTCGTAATTAATGCTGGTGTTAAAGCCGTTGATGGTATCAATTATCTTGATTTTCTAACAGAAGAAGAGTATTTAGATATTCTTGAAGAACTTCCAACAGAAAATCAACATCTTGATGATGAAGATCCAAATAAGTTTATTGCTAAGATGGGTGCTGATGCACTTTGCAGTTTACTTTCTCGTTTAGATCTTGATTCATTATCATATGAATTACGCCATAAGGCTAGCACTGAGACTTCACAGCAACGTAAAAACGAAGCTTTGAAACGTCTTCAAGTTGTTGGTGCTTTCCGTGATTCTAAGGAAGTAAACAATCCTGAATGGATGGTTGTTAAAGTTGTTCCAGTAATTCCACCAGAATTACGTCCTTTGGTACCTTTGGATGGTGGTCGTTTTGCAACTTCGGATTTGAATGACCTTTATCGTCGTGTTATTATCCGTAACAATCGTCTTAAAAGACTAATTGAAATCAAAGCTCCAGAAGTAATCTTACGTAATGAGAAACGTATGCTTCAGGAAGCTGTAGATTCACTATTTGATAACTCGCGTAAATCTAATGCGGTTAAGACTGAAAATAACCGTCCTTTGAAATCTCTTTCTGATTCATTGAAAGGTAAGCAAGGTCGTTTCCGTCAGAATCTATTGGGTAAGCGTGTTGACTATTCTGCTCGTTCGGTAATTGTTGTAGGTCCAGACTTGGAAATGCACGAGTGTGGTATCCCTAAAGATATGGCAGCTGAACTTTATAAGCCTTTCGTTATTCGTAAGCTTATTGAGCGTGGAATTGTTAAGACTGTAAAATCAGCTAAGAAAATCGTTGATCGTAAAGATCCAGTGGTTTGGGATATTCTTGAAAATGTATTGAAAGGACATCCAGTGCTACTTAATCGTGCCCCAACTCTTCACCGTTTGGGTATTCAGTCTTTCCAACCAAAATTGATTGAAGGAAAAGCGATTCGTCTACACCCTCTTGCATGTACCGGTTTCAATGCCGACTTTGATGGTGACCAGATGGCGGTTCACTTGCCTTTAGGTAATGAAGCTGTTCTTGAGGCTCAAATGTTAATGTTGTGTTCTCACAATATTTTGAATCCAGCGAATGGTACTCCAATTACAGTTCCTTCTCAGGATATGGTACTTGGTTTATACTACATTACTAAAGAGCGTACAGGTTGTAAAGGAGAAGGTATTATTTTCTACTCGGCTGAAGAGGCAATGATTGCTTTTAATGAAAAAGCAGTTGATCTTCATGCTAAGATTAAAGTGAAAGTAAAAGATCTTAATGAAAATGACGAATTAGTTGACACTATTGTTGAGACAACTATTGGTCGTATCATTATGAATCAGCATACTCCAGAAGGTGCAGGATTTTTGAATCAGTTGATTACAAAGAGAGCTCTTCGCGATATCATTGGATACGTATATAAGAAGTGTGGTGTTCATTTGACAGCTAAGTTTCTTGATGATATTAAAAACTTAGGTTACCGTCAGGCTTTTGAAGGTGGATTATCCTTTAACCTTTCTGATGTTCAGGTTCCTGCTGAAAAGGATGAAATGGTAGCTGATGGTTATGCGCAAGTTGAAGAAGTAAAGAATAACTATAATATGGGATTCATTACTAACAACGAACGTTACAACCAGATTATTGATATTTGGACGCATGTAAATGCTAACTTGACTCAAACATTGATGACTCAGTTAGAAACCGATAACCAAGGTTTCAACTCAGTATACATGATGCTTGACTCTGGTGCTCGTGGATCACGAGAGCAGATTCGTCAGTTGGGTGGTATGCGTGGTTTGATGGCCAAGCCTCAGAAATCGGGTGCTAAAGGTGGTCAGATTATTGAGAATCCAATTCTTTCTAACTTTAAGGAAGGTCTTTCTGTACTTGAGTACTTTATCTCTACTCACGGTGCTCGTAAAGGTCTTGCGGATACGGCCCTTAAAACGGCTGATGCGGGTTACTTAACTCGTCGTTTGGTTGATGTTGCACAAGACGTTATTATCCACGAGCCTGATTGTGGTACTTTAAGAGGTCTTTCTGCTTCAGCAATTAAGAATCAAGAAGATGTTGTTGCCTCTCTAACCGAAAGAATTTTGGGACGTACAACAGTTCATGATATTTACCATCCATTAAGCGGAGAACTTTTGGTTGCTTCAGGAGAAGAAATTACAGAAGAAATTGCAGCGGCTATTGAAGCTTCTCCAGTTGAAACTGTAGAGATTCGTTCTGTATTAACTTGTGAAGCTCGTAAAGGTGTTTGTGCTAAATGTTACGGACGTAACCTTGCAAGTGGTGAGTTGGTTCAAAAAGGTGAAGCTGTTGGTGTTATCGCTGCACAGTCAATCGGTGAACCAGGTACACAGTTAACACTTCGTACTTTCCACGTAGGGGGTACAGCGGGTAACGTTTCTGCTGAAAACTCGGTTATTTCTAAATACGATGGTTTCGCTGAGTTCGATGAACTTAGAACTGTTGAGCATACGACTGAAGAAGGTAAGAAATACGATGTTGTAATTGGTCGTTTGGCTGAATTACGTATCGTAGATAAGAATACTAATATAGCTTTAAGAACACATACAATTCCTTACGGTTCTAAACTGTATACTAAGGATGGTGCAGATGTTTCTAAAGGGGAACTAGTTTGTGAGTGGGATCCTTATAATGCCATGATCATCTCTGAATTCTCTGGAAAGATTTCATTCGATAACTTGATTGAAGGTATTACTTTTAGTGAAGAGTCTGATGAAGCAACTGGTTTTGCTGAGAAAGTAATTATTGAATCTAAGGATAAAGCTAAGAATGCAAGTGTTAGAATCTTAGGATCTGATGGCGCAATTCTTAAGTCTTATAACTTACCAGTAGGGGCTCACGTCTCGGTAAGCGAAGGTGATACGATTTCTATTGGTGAATCTGTTGTTAAGATTCCAAGAAACGTTGGTAAAACAGGTGATATTACTGGGGGTTTACCTCGTGTTACTGAGTTATTTGAAGCTCGTAACCCATCTAATCCAGCTGTTGTTTCTGAGATTGATGGTGAGATTGCTTTTGGTAAAATTAAACGTGGTAATCGTGAAGTTATCGTAACTTCAAGAACAGGTCAAGAGAAGAAGTACTTGGTACCTCTATCTAGACAAATGCTTGTTCAAGAGAGCGATTACATCAGAGCTGGTACGCCACTTTCTGATGGAGCTACAACGCCTGCTGATATTCTTGCAATTAAAGGTCCTACAAAAGTTCAGGAGTATATCGTGAATGAAGTACAGGATGTTTATCGTATGCAGGGTGTGAAGATTAATGACAAGCACTTTGAGATTATCGTACGTCAGATGATGCGTAAAGTTATTATTTCTGATCCAGGTGATACAGTTTTCCTTGAAAAACAAATCGTTGATAAGCAGGTCTTTATGCTTGAGAATGATGAGATTTTCGGTAAGAAAGTTGTTGTTGAACCAGGTGATTCTAACGAATTAGTATTAGGACAAACAGTTACTGCTAGACAATTGCGTGATGTGAATTCAGTATTGAAACGTAAGGATATGAAGTTGGTTGTTGCACGTGATGTTATCGCGGCTACTTCAACTCAGATTCTACAGGGTATTACCCGTGCGTCTCTACAAACGAAGAGTTTTATGTCAGCTGCTTCCTTCCAGGAAACAACTAAAGTATTGAACGAGGCTGCTATTCGTGGTAAGGTTGATAATTTAGAAGGACTGAAAGAGAACGTAATTTGCGGTAAGTTAATTCCTGCAGGTACTGGTCTTAAAGTCTACAAAGACATCGTTGTAGGTGCAAAAGAAGATTACGAAAAGCTTCTTGCTAATAAAACGACTGAAGAGTAAGCAAACTCTTAATAAATATAAAGGCTGTTTCATTTATTGAAACAGCCTTTTTTTATGTCTTATTCCAAATATATTTTCTTATTTTAGCTAAACTCAATTTTTGAGCTTAGATATGATATAAACTTCTGATACAGAACTAAAAATATTTATAATGGAAGACAATAAAAAAGGGAATCAAATTGATATTCAGCTTAGCGAAGAAGTTGCTCAAGGAACCTATTCGAATCTTGCAGTCATTACACATTCTAGTTCTGAGTTTGTGATTGATTTTGTGCGAATAATGCCTGGTGTACCTAAAGCTGACGTGAAATCCAGAGTCATACTAACTCCAGAGCATGCTAAGCGTTTGATGTTAGCTTTACAAGATAATATCAGCAAATTTGAATCTATGAATGGGCCCATCAAAAATGTTGATGGGGGACAAGGATCTCAAGGTCCAATTATCCCAATGAGCTTCGGTCCAACAGGACAGGCATAGAAAACTAATGCATAAATGAAAAGCGGAGATCCATTGTGGATCTCCGCTTTTTGTATCTAGTTGTCACACAGATGTTAGATTTTAAGCTTCTGTGTTTTGTATTTCTTTTTAATATTTAATTTGAATAAGCTAAAGGCAATAAGAGCTATCAAAACACCTATAAGGATTCCATATTCTGTACTAATATTCAATCCGCTATTTTTTATGGGAGCCACCAAAAGGTATGTGAAGCAAATAGCCGTCATAAAACTTGCTGGTAGACTAAGTACATAGTGCATTTTGTTTTTCTTAGCTAAATACATGGCGCCTGTCCATAACATTATCATGGATAAGATTTGATTGGCTAAGCCAAGGTATTTCCAAATTGTAGAAAACTCTAGTTGAGAGAGCAAGAAGCCAACAGCAAAAAGAGGCAGACTAACTAATAATCGACTTCTAATTGACACTTGTTTAATATTTAGCATGTCGGATATGGTTAAGCGTGCGCTTCGGAAGGCGGTATCACCTGTTGTAATTGGACAAGCAATAACACCAATGATTGCGAATACAGCACCAACCTTTCCTAACCATGTATTGCATATTTCATTCACCACCCAGGCTGGGTTATGTCCTGCAGTAATCGTATCATTTAGGGCATGCGCATCACCGAAGAAATTCATAGCGGCAGTTGCCCATATAATTGCAACAATGCCTTCTGCTATCATTGCTCCAAAGAACACAGGGCGGCCATAGCTTTCTTTTTTCATACAGCGAGCCATCATGGGGGATTGAGTAGAATGAAAACCAGAAATGGCACCACAAGAAATAACGATAAACATCATGGGGTATAAAATATTCTGACCAGGATTTGAGTGAAGGTTTTTTAACTGACTAAAACTAATCTCAGTCATTTTCAAGCTTCCATCAAACGATTTGAAGATCATTGCACCAGCAATAGTAATGGCCATAATTAACAGAGCTGCACCAAATAGGGGATATATTTTACCAATTATCTTATTAATAGGAAGAAGGGTTGCTATCAGATAGTATGCGAAAATACCATATAGCCAAAAGTAGAAACCTCCACCAGTTAGATCTTTGAGTAAACCAGCAGGTCCGGTAACGAAAGCAACACCTACTAGAATTAGTAATAAGATGGTGAAGATTCGAAGGATATTTTGAAATCCTGTTCCTAGGTATTTACCTACAATTTCGGGAAAACTTGAACCATTATTACGAATATAGAGCATACCTGAGAAATAATCGTGAGTTGCTCCCATAAATATACAGCCAAATACAATCCAGATATAGGCTGTTGGGCCATACATGGCGCCTAATATTGCTCCAAAAATGGGGCCAAACCTGCTATATTTAAGAATTGTATCGTAAACATTTTCCAGGTTGGCATAACAATGAAATCCACATTATCTTTTAATCTTATAGCTGGTGTTTCAATAGAATCATCGGCACCAAAGAAGCGTTCTATAAACTTACCGTAAATAAAGTAAGCTAGTATAAGTGAAAGAATTGCTGCTAAAAATGTAATCATGTATTTTAAAACTTATGGTTTTATTAAGAGGTATTAAAGTTACCATTAATAATAGATGTGAAAATAGTTCCAAGCTAAAATTTCAAAGGTGATATGGGTAGGCGAGTCTATTAAGTGATTTAGGTATTATATAACAGCTCTTATTTTGAATGCAAACTATGGCTTAACATATTGATTGTAAGATGGTAAAGTTGAATTTTTATTGAAAATAATAGAGGCTTATATAAATTTGATTTAAGTAGTGTATTCTATATATTTGCTAAGCCTGATTTTACGCTCAGGAAAGCTTAAAACCGAATAATAACAAATTGTAATCGAAGAGACTGATAATTCAGATTTCACAATTAATGAAACTGAAATATAGATTGAGAAATTCGATTATAAACTGATAAAACACATATAACAATGAAAGGATTAAAAATTGTTGTTCTTGCCAAGCAGGTTCCCGATACTCGTAATGTTGGGAAAGATGCTATGAAAGCTGATGGAACTGTGAATAGAGCTGTTTTGCCTGCTATCTTCAATCCTGAAGATTTAAATGCACTTGAGCAAGCATTGCGTCTTAAAGATAAATACCCTGGAACAGAGATCACATTATTGACTATGGGACCAGGTAGAGCTGCTGAAATAATTCGTGAAGGTTTGTACCGTGGAGCTGATAATGGTATCCTTTTATCTGACCGTGCTTTTGCTGGATCTGATACTTTAGCAACTTCTTACGCATTGTCTTGTACTCTAAAGAAAATGGGTAAGATTGATATTATCATTGCTGGTCGTCAGGCTATTGATGGTGATACGGCTCAGGTTGGACCTCAAGTTGCTGAAAAGTTAGGTTTCCCACAGATTACTTATGCTGAGGATGTCGTTTCAGTTGAAAAGGGTAAAATTCTTGTTAAGCGTCGAATAGAGCGTGGTGTTGAAACTGTTGAAGGAACTCTTCCAATGGTTATAACTGTTAACGCTTCTGCTCCTGACTGTCGTCCACGTAACGCGAAGTTTGTTATGAAATACAAGCACGCAAGAGCGGTTTCTGAAATGCAGGATGCTGACGAAGATTATATCGCATTACACAACAACCGTCCTTACCTAAATATTGGTGAGTGGAGTGTAAACGATATCGATACTGATGCTAAAGAACTTGGTTTAACTGGATCACCTACAAAGGTAAAAGCGATTGAGAATGTCGTGTTCCAAGCTAAAGAAGCTAAAGTACTTGAGCCTAGCGATGCTGATATGGATGAACTAATGAAAGAGTTAATTGCTAACCATACCATTGGTTAATCGATTGGTTTTTCCTATCATTTCAATGTAGAATTTTAAAATTAAGAACCGTGAATAACATATTTGTATATTGCGAAATAGAAGAGGGACAGATTGCTGATGTAAGTCTTGAACTTTTAACTAAAGGTAGATCGCTAGCTGATGACTTAAAGTGTAACCTTGAGGCTATTGTTATTGGTGCCGATCTTAAAGGTGTTGAGAAACAAATTATTCCTTTTGGTGTTGATACTTTATGGATGGCTGACGATAAGCGTCTTTACCCATACACAACTTTACCTCATACTTCAATCATTGTAAAATTGTTTGGAGAAGAGAAGCCTCAAATCGCTTTGATGGGTGCTACAAGCATTGGTCGTGATTTAGGTCCTCGTGTTTCTTCAGCTCTTCATTCAGGTTTAACTGCTGACTGTACGAGTTTGATGATTGGTGATCATGAAGATAAAAAGAACAAAAAAGAATACAAAGATCTTTTATACCAGATTCGTCCTGCTTTCGGTGGTAACATTGTTGCTACAATTGTTAACCCTGACTGTCGTCCACAAATGGCAACTGTACGTGAGGGTGTAATGAAGAAAGAAATTCGTTCTGAAGCTTATAAAGGAAAAGTTAATAAAATTGAAGTTGAGAAATATTTGAACTCTGAAGATTTTATTGTGAAGGTTATTGAACGTCATATGGAAGCTTCTAAAGTAAACATCAAGAATGCAGGTATTATAGTTGCTGGTGGTTACGGTGTAGGTTCAAAAGAAAACTTCGATAAGTTATACGAACTGGCTGATGTTATCGGTGGTGAAGTAGGTGCTTCTCGTGCTGCTATTGATGCTGGTTATGCTTCTCACGAACGTCAAATTGGTCAAACAGGAGTTACTGTACGTCCTAAGCTTTATATTGCTTGTGGTATTTCTGGTCAGATTCAGCATACTGCTGGTATGGAAGAATCATCAATGGTAATTGCGATCAATACGGATAAGAATGCACCAATCAACAATTTCGCTGACTATGTAATTACAGGTGATATTGCTGATGTTGTACCTAAGATGATCAAAAAGTACAAAGAGAATACCAAGTAATAAATTTAGTAATTAGAAGGTGAGAGACTTACGTCAGACTTACCATTAAATACATCTAAAGAAATGGCTAATTTCTATACAGATAACGAGGACATGAAGTTCCACCTGGAACACCCGTTAATGAAAAAAATTGTTGCGCTTAAAGAGCGTAACTTCGAAGATAAAGATAAGTATGACTATGCACCTCTTGATTTTGAGGATGCTATGGACAGCTACGATCGCACACTAGAAATTGTAGGTGAGATTTGTGGCGATATTATTGGTCCTAACGCTGAAGGTGTTGATCAAGAAGGTCCTAGAGTTGAAAATGATCGTGTGATTTACGCAAAGGGTACTGCTGAAAATCATGAAGCTCTTACAAAAGCTGGTTTAATTGGTATGTCTCTTCCACGTGAGTACGATGGATTGAATTTTCCTCTTGTACCTTACGTAATGGCTGCTGAACTTGTTTCTCGCTCTGATGGTGGTTTTGCTAACATCTGGGGTCTTCAGGACTGTGCTGAAACAATTCACGAATTTGCTTCAAAAGAGCAAAAAGCTAATTACTTGCCACGTTTTGCCAAAGGCGCTACTGCAGCTATGGACTTAACTGAGCCAGATGCAGGTTCTGACTTGCAAGCAGTTCAGTTGAAAGCAACTTATAATAAAGATGAAGATCAGTGGTATTTGGACGGTGTAAAGCGTTTTATCACCAATGGTGATGGTGATGTAGCTTTAGTACTGGCTCGTTCAGAGGAAGGTACTAATGACGGTCGTGGTTTGTCAATGTTTATCTATGACAAAAAACATTTGGCTGTGAAGGTTCGTCGTATCGAGCACAAAATGGGTATCATCGGATCTCCAACTTGTGAATTGGTATTTACGAATGCGCCTGCTGAATTGGTTGGTTCTCGTAAATTGGGACTTATCAAGTATGTAATGTCATTGATGAACGGTGCACGTTTAGGTGTAGGTGCTCAATCAGTAGGTATTTCTGAGGCAGCTTACCGTGAAGGTTTAGCTTACGCTAAAGAACGTCGTCAGTTTGGTAAAGCAATTATCGAATTCCCTGCTGTTTATGAAATGTTGACCAATATGGAAGCGAAGTTGAATGCTTCTCGTTCTATGTTGTACGAAACATGTCGTATGGTTGATGTTTACAAATGCTATTTCCATATTTCTCAGGATCGTTCTTTAGATAAGGATGAGAGAAATGAGATGAAGAAATATCAGAAGATTGCTGATGTATTCACGCCTCTATTAAAATTGTTTGCTTCTGAGTTCTGTAACGAAGTGGCATACGATTCATTACAAATTCACGCGGGTTCTGGGTACATGAAAGATTACCCAATTGAGCGTTTAGTTCGTGATGCACGTATTACTAACATTTACGAAGGAACAACTCAATTACAAGTTGTTGCTGCTGTTCGTGGGGTAACTACAGGTTCGTATCTTGCTCAAATTAAGTTCTACGAAGAGTCTGAACTTAATCCACAGTTGGAGTACATCAGAACAATCCTTAAGGGAATGACTGAAAAGTACGAAGAAGCTGCTGCTAAAGTAAATGAAATCAACGCTACTGCAGATCATAACGACTTCTTGGATTTCCATGCACGTCGTTTGGTTGAAATGGCAGGTTATATCGTCATGGGTTACTTGATGTTATTGGATACAACTCGTAAGGATAAGTATCAATCTTCATGCGAGGTATTTGTTAAGATGGGTAAAGCAAAATGTGCTGCTCACCTTGATTATGTTTCTAGTTCAGATTTGAAAGACCTGGGTATCTTTAAAAAATAAGACATCCTATTTCTATAAATATTGAGGGAGCTGCTAATTGCAGCTCCTTTTTTGTTGAAGGTGTTTAATAGGCTATATGTTACCGTATTGGAGCTGTTGTGAATTGCCTAAAGTCGGTTTTCAAATACATTCTCCTTCTAAAAGATTAGCTTTCTTTAAATGTTGTTTAATTTATCATAATATATTTGTAAGAGACAGGCTATTTTAGAGCTTATTCGAACAAAAAAGCACTCTAATACTAATCATATAATTGATTAGGACTAAAGACTATTGATATCTCGATATTGAGATGAACAATCTTTTGGTACTATGGAATCAGAAAACAACGAATATTTTATTGCTAAATGGAAATCCCAATACAAAAAGGGATTACTTGAATATATTATCATTTTGTTATTGCGTTCACGTCCTTGTTATGGATACGAACTCATTAGTGATATGAATCAGTTTACTTCACTCGAAATTGCCGAGGGCACTATCTACCCTCTCTTGAATAGACTTAAGAAAGAAGGTTTGGTAACTTCAGAATGGGCTGAACAGGAATCTGGCATTCCAAGAAAATACTACAAGCTTACTGAGAATGGATTGGCTATTCTTGGAACAATGAATGAATATGTTGGATCTTTGAATGTTTCAGTAGATAAGATTCTAAAAAAAACGGATTCTCTGAAATAATCATTTAATATATCGACAGCTATGCAAGAATATATCTTATCCTTAGATCAGGGAACGTCAATTTCAAGAGCTATCATTTTCGATAGAGATGGTAAAATTATTGCGATTTCTCAGAAAGAGTTTGAACAATTCTCACCACGTTTAAGTTGGATTGAGCAGGATGCCAATGAGATATGGTATTCACAGGCTTCAGTGGCCGAGGAAGTCATACAAAAGGCAGGTTTAACTGCCGAAAATATAAAAGCAATTGGTATTACAAATCAGCGGGAAACCACTATTCTTTGGGATAAAGAGACAGGGAAGCCACTAGGTAATGCTATTGTTTGGCAGGATAGAAGAACCTCTCAATATTGTGATGAATTGAAAGAGAGAGGCCTGGCCGAGAAGATAAAAGAAAAGACTGGATTGATTTTAGATGCCTATTTCTCGGGTACTAAAATCAAATGGTTATTAGATAATATTCCTGGTGCTCGACAAAAGGCCGCGGAAGGCAAGTTGGCATTTGGAACTGTTGACTCATGGTTAATATGGAAGTTAACTAAAGGAGCCTGTCATGTAACCGATGTATCTAATGCAAGTCGAACCATGATATTTAATATCAACACTTTGGCGTGGGATAAAGAACTATTGGAACTCTTGGATATTCCTGAGAGTATTTTGCCAGAAGTTCGTACATCCAGCGAGGTTTATGGTATGACTTCCAAATCATTATTCGGAGCCGAAATTCCAATTGCAGGTATTTGTGGTGATCAGCAAGCAGCTCTTTTCGGACAAATGTGTCTTGAAAAGGGTATGGTTAAAAACACGTATAATACAGGTTGTTTTATCTTGATGAATACAGGAGACCAAATTGTAAGATCGAATAATCATTTGATTACTACAATTGCCTGGCAAATAGGAGATAAAGTTACTTACGCTCTTGAAGGTAGCGTTTTTATTGGCGGTGCCGTTATTCAATGGTTACGAGACCAAATGAATTTAATACATTCCATGGAGGAAATTGAAGAATTAGCCTTATCAGAGAAAGACAATGGTGGTGTTTTTATTGTACCTGCTTTTACTGGTTTGGGCGCTCCTTACTGGGATCAATACGCAAGAGGTACTTTTTGGGGCTTAAATATGGGAACCACTCCCGGACATATTGCTAGGGCAGCACTTGAATCTATAGCTTTACGTTCTAGAGATGTATTAAAGGCCATGGAATGTGATTCTGGAAATGCGCTCACGCAACTTAGAGCAGGAGGTACTGTGTTGAATAAAACCATTATGCAGTTTCAAGCCGATATTCTTGATGTACCCGTTGTACGCCCTAATGTCAAAGAAATAACAGCACTTGGTTCAGCTTACCTTGCAGGTTTAGCTGTCGGTTATTGGAAAGATATTGAGGAGATTAAAAAGCATTGGGAGATATCTGAGGTGTTCGAAGCAAAAATGCCAGAAGAAGAAGTTAATAAAACATTAAAATATTGGAAAAGAGCTGTTGGAAGAACTTGCCAATGGTTAGACTCCGAAGATTAGTTACATATTGAAAGTATATAAAGGGCGATAATTTTATTAATTATCGCCCTTTTCTATTTAGAATATTATAAACAATCTAGTATAAAAGAATTTTGTCGTTAATGTATTTTAAAATATTTCATAGTAAGAGATCTTATGCTATAATTTCTTTTGATTAAATGTTTCAACTTCTCTTTCTTAGATATAATCATTGATTGATATGAGTCTGCTTATAATTACTCTTTAAGTTTATGCTTATTAGCTTTTTATATATCAATTCTAAATAAGCACAGTAAAAGAACTTACTTTGCATAGCTATGTATTTTTTTATAGGTTTGATGTGTCAGTAAAATAAAGAAAGAATACGATAAGCAATGCTTATATATTTTTTATCTGTCTACATAGTAATACAAAGTATGATGTGATGTGTTAGGTGTCGATATTAGTAGAACAAAATTTGATTGAAGGTTTGATTTGAAACAATCATCAAGTTAAAATCAATTTTTTAAAATATTAGTTAGTCAATTATAACTAAAGACAATTTACAATGGTAATGGTACGTGAAAATATGATCTCTGAGGTACAAAAGACAAACCAGGAATGGGATGTTGTTATCGTTGGAGGAGGAGCGTCGGGACTAGGTGCTGCAGTTGAGGCCGCAACACGTGGAATGAAGACATTATTATTAGAACAAGATGACTTTACCAAAGGAACTTCAAGTAGAAGTACAAAATTGGTACACGGAGGAGTCAGGTATTTAGCGCAGGGAAATATTGCATTAGTTCTTGAAGCACTAAGAGAAAGAGGTTTGATGAAACAAAATGCTCCTCACCTTGTAAAAGATCAGTCTTTTATTATTCCAAGTTATAGTTGGTGGGTAAAACCCTATTATACTTTAGGTTTAACAGCCTACGATTTTATGGCTGGTCGTTTAGGCCTAGGTCGTTCTTTACCTTATTCAAAAAAGAGAACGCTCAAAAATATACCAACTCTCAAACAAAAAAATCTTAGAGGTGGCGTTGTTTATCACGACGGACAATTTGATGATGCTCGTTATGGTATTAATCTTTGTCAGACTTTTGTTGAGAATGGCGGAACGGCTATCAATTATATGAAAGTCGTTGGCTTAAATAAAGCTGAAGGAAAAATTTCTGGTGTTGCTGCAATCGATGGTGAAACCGGTATTAGAATCGATATAAAAGCGAAAGTTGTGATTAATGCGACAGGTGTTTTTGTTGATGATATCATTAAAATGGACGCACCTAAATCGAGAGATATTGTTTGTGTTAGTCAGGGAGTTCATCTTGTTTTGGATAAAGAATTTGTCCCTAACGATTATGCCATCATGATTCCAAAGACTGATGATGGACGTGTTTTATTTGCTGTGCCTTGGCATAATAAGGTTGTTGTTGGAACAACTGATGTTCAAAAAGAAATGGCAGAATTAGAGCCTCAAGCTCTTGAAGAAGAGATTGATTTTATTCTTGAAACAGCTGGTCGTTTCTTGACTAAAGCTCCTAAACGATCTGATGTAAAATCTGTTTTTGCTGGTTTAAGACCATTGGCAGCTCCTACAGGAGAAGGTAAAAAGACGAAGGAGATCTCAAGAGGGCATAAGATTTACACCTCAGAGGCAGGTTTAATTACCATCACTGGTGGGAAATGGACAACCTATCGTCAAATGGGAGAGGAAGTTGTTGATGCTGCCTCAAAAGTGTCCACTTATCCAATAAAAAAGTCAATTACTCGAAATTTAGCAATTCATGGCTGGAAAAAGAATGTTGATTTAACTGATCCATTGTACTTTTACGGGTCTGATTCAGGAAAAATTTTAGCTTTAACCAAAGAAGAAAAGAATCTAGGTAAATACTTGAGTAAGGATCTAGGCATAATAAAAGCACAGGTTGTTTGGGCCGCTCGACATGAAATGGCTCGTACAGTTGAAGACTTTTTATCAAGAAGAACAAGAGCTTTATTGTTGGATGCCAGAGAGAGTTCTCGAATGGCTCCTGAAGTAGCTCAATTATTAGCTAAAGAATTAGGTTATGACTCAAAATGGGAAGCAGACCAAGTTGAGAAGTATCAAACTTTAGCTTTAAGATATGTTTTAAACTAAGAAAATAAGCTTTTGGATTTGTGAAATCATAAATAAACCCATTGTTTCATTTTCACTGAGTTTAAAAACTGATATAATTGATCCCTTAAGATGAGTGCTTGGAAGCAAACACTCATCTTAATTCCTCTAAAGAATAGCTTTGCTTATTGACAATAGGAGTGTGCTGACCACTCGGATAACAAATTCTGTTTTTTTTCACTATTCTGCAAACGATTACATTTTGATATCGGTATTAAGTCGGATAGAGATTTTCCATTTGATTACAACTAAAAATCATATTTGCTAACCAAGACCCCAAAATTAAAACTAAAATGAAAGACAAGTTTATTCTATCGTTAGACCAAGGTACAACTAGCTCGAGAGCTATTGTTTTCAATAAAAAAGGTGAGATGGTAAGTTCTGCACAAAAAGAATTTACTCAGATATTCCCTCAGCCAGGATGGGTAGAGCACGATGCTAATGAGATTTGGTCGACACAAGCAGGTGTTGCAGCTGAAGCCATTGTACGCGCAGGAGTTAATGGGAAAAGTATAGCTGGTATTGGTATTACGAACCAAAGAGAGACAACCGTCGTTTGGGATCGTGAGACTAGCCAACCAATTTATAATGCCATTGTATGGCAAGATCGTCGTACTTCAAAATATTGCGACGAATTAAGAGCGAACGGTCACGCTGATATGATCCAGGATAAGACAGGTTTGATTATCGACTCTTATTTTTCAGGAACTAAAGTGAAATGGATTCTTGATAATGTTGAAGGGGCACGAGAAAAAGCTGAAGCAGGAAAATTAGCATTCGGAACGATTGATTCCTGGCTAATTTGGAAACTGACACAAGGTGAAGTTCATGTAACTGATGTATCTAATGCCAGCAGAACTTTATTATATAATATCAATACATTGGAGTGGGATACAGAGATGTTAGAACTTCTTAATATTCCTATGAGTATGCTTCCTGAAGTTAAATCTTCATCAGAAGTATATGGACATACAGTTACAACTCTTTTTGCTCACGAGGTGCCTATCTCGGGTATAGCAGGAGATCAGCAAGCAGCAACATTCGGACAAATGTGTATCGAGCCAGGTTCGGTTAAGAATACATACGGAACAGGTTGTTTCATGCTATGTAATACAGGTAATAAGCCAGTAAAATCTAAAAATAACTTACTTACAACTATTGGTTGGCAAATTAACGGTGAAACGACCTATTGTCTTGAAGGAAGTATCTTCATGGGTGGTGCCATTGTACAATGGTTACGCGATGGACTAGGTATTATTAAGTCCTCTGCAGATGTTGAAGCATTAGCAACTTCAGTAAAAGATAATGGTGGTGTATTTATGGTTCCTGCTTTAACAGGTTTAGGAGCTCCACATTGGGATCAGTATGCTAGAGGAACAATTGTAGGTCTTACAAGAGGTTCAACAGCTGCTCATATTGCAAGAGCTGCTCTGGAAGGAATCGCTTTTCAGGTAATGGATGTATTAAAGGCAATGGAAGCTGATGCGGGTATCGAAATTAGAGAATTACGTGTTGATGGTGGTGCTGCAATAAATAACTTGTTAATGCAATTCCAGTCGGATGTACTTGATGCTCCGGTTTATCGTCCTAAGACTCTTGAAACAACTGCTTTGGGAGCAGCTTATTTAGCTGGTTTAGCAGTTGGATACTGGGATGGTATAGATGATATTAAAAATCAATGGCAGATGGATCAGAAATTTGAGCCAAGCATGGCTAAAGACGAATCTAAGAGACTTATTTCTGGTTGGAATAAAGCCTTAGGACGTTCAAAGAACTGGGATATTTAAGCTTAAAAGAAATAGATTTATATAAAAGGAGTACCAGAATTGAAGGGAAGATATGATGAAGTTGAATGTTTCTGGTATTTTTTTGTTTTAAAAATAATAATAACCGTTAATTGATTTTTATTATGAATGAGTTTATAGCCGAATTTTTAGGCACAATGTTATTGATTTTATTAGGAAATGGTGTAGTTGCCAATGTTGTATTGAATGGAACCAAAGGTAATAATGGCGGCTGGATGGTCATCACCATGGGATGGGGATTAGCTGTATTTGTTGGTGTTGCTGTTGCAGGTCCTGTTTCAGGTGCACATATCAACCCTGCTGTTACAATTGGTCTAGCAATAGCAGGTATGTTTGCATGGGCAAAAGTTGGTTTATTTATTGCTGCACAAATGCTAGGTGCTGCTACGGGAGCATTTCTTGTATGGTTGATGTATCGCGATCATTTTAATTCTACTGAAGATGGTGGTTCAAAACTAGCTTGTTTCTCTACAGGTCCAGCTATCAGAAATCTTAAAAGTAACGCGATAAGTGAAATCATTGGAGCTTTCGTCTTGATGTTTGTTATCTTTTATTTAGCAGGTCCTTCTCTACAGGCTGCAGGAATGGATAGTGCTAAAATTGGTTTAGGAACTCTGGGTGCACTCCCTGTTGCATTATTGGTTGTTGCCATTGGACTTTCTTTAGGAGGAACTACTGGTTATGCTATTAATCCAGCTCGTGACTTAGGCCCAAGAATTATGCACGCTATATTACCTATGAAAAATAAGGGTACCAGCGATTGGGGATATGCTTTAGTTCCTATCGTAGCACCCGTATTGGGAGCAGCTATTGCAGCTTTCATGTTTATGAGTTTAATACCTACAATCTAACCTAATTATAATTGACTCTGTAAGATGGTTTTATCTACAAAAATATTTTACAGAGTCTAAGCTTAATTCTTATGAAAAAAAACACATTCAGATTAGCATTTTTGCTAGTCCTTACCATACTATTGTCTTCAAATTTGACAACAAATGCACAAGGAAAAGTAACCGTTAGCCCATCTCTTACATCTCGACATTACTGGAGAGGTATCATGGTGAGTAATACAGCCAATTTAGAAGTTGATATGGCTTATACCAATAAGAACTTCACTTTTGGAGCTTGGGGTGGATATGGATTGGATAATACCTATTCCGAGTTCGATTTTCATGTTGGTTACAAATTTAACGAATATGTAAATATTGCCGTTTGGGATTTGTATGCTAATAGAGATAGGGCAACAATTAATGATTACAATTATTTAGATTTTGATAGAAAAACAACCAATCACTTAATTGATGCGACTATTAATATCAACTTTGGGGAGAATTTTCCATTAACTGCAAGTTGGAGCACGATGCTTTACGGACGTGATTTGAACGCTGAAGGCAAACAAAATTATTCTTCATATCTGGAATTAGGTTATCCTGTTGAAGTAGGTGGCCAAAATATCTCATTTTTTGCAGGTATGAATATGTTTGAAGAGCGTGTTTACGGACAAAGTGTTGGATTTGTAAATATTGGAGCTTCAGCAAGTCATGATATTAAAATTTCAGACAACTACAGTCTATCTACTTGGGCAAAGATTGCAATCAATCCTCAAGCAGAGACTGCGAACTTAATTTTTGGAGTTAATTTTTAATACAGGTTTATAATTTGTTTTTAAGCCTATTACCGAATCAAAAGAGTGAATCAATTATTATTGATTCACTCTTTTTTTAGTTATGTATTTACGAAACCCTGATGAATAGATTTAATACTTATTGTTGAATTTCATTATCGCGTAGCTCACTCTTGCTTAGATTCATTCTGAATAGTAATTTAACATTGAATGTACTTTGCATAGCTATGTATTTTTTTTAAGTTTGTCTTCACGAGAAATAATAAGGATAAATAAGCTTGGCTTATATATTTTTTCTCAGACTGCATAGTATAACAATGTATTTGATTATAAAACGTATTCTTAAATTAATTTGACATGGAACAGCAAAATGATTTAACAACTGAATTTAGTGCTACCATGGATCGTTTTTATAGTTTCTTTTCTGATTTACTTGATCAGGAACTTGATGGAAAAGATGATGCTGGTTTTCAGGATTCGAAGAAACAAATGAGTAATAAGTAATAGCAAAATGGTAATGTTACGTGAAAGAATGATTTTTAACTTGAAGGACAATTCTGAAAAATGGGATGTTGTGATAGTTGGAGGAGGAGCTTCAGGTCTAGGTGCTGCACTTGAGTCAGCAACCAGAGGTTTTAAGACTTTATTGCTTGAACAAAATGATTTCACCAAAGGAACTTCTAGCAGAAGTACGAAGTTAGTTCATGGTGGTGTTCGTTATTTAGCTCAAGGAAATATTTCTTTGGTTTTAGAAGCTCTTAGAGAAAGAGGTTTGATGAAACAAAATGCGCCACATCTAGTTAAAGATCAATCTTTTATTATCCCGAGTTACAAATGGTGGGTTAAGCCTTATTATACTTTGGGTCTTACAGCTTATGATTTAATGGCTGGACGTTTAGGTCTAGGTCGTTCACTACCCTATTCACGTAAGAAAACATTAAAACATATTCCAACTTTAGTGACTGATAAGCTTAGAGGTGGTGTTGTTTATCATGATGGTCAGTTTGATGATGCTCGCTATGGTATCAATCTATGTCAGACCTTTGTAGAAAATGGGGGTACTGCTATTAACTATATGAAAGTTGTCGGTTTAAATAAAACCAATGGACAAATTTCAGGCGTTTCAGCAATAGATCACGAAACTGGAGATCGGTTTGAAATTAATGCAAAGGTTGTCGTAAATGCAACTGGCGTGTTTGTTGATGACATTATTAAAATGGATGCTCCTAAGTCAAGAGATATAGTTTGTGTTAGTCAAGGTGTACACCTTGTTTTAGATAAGGAGTTTGTGCCTAATGATCATGCTATCATGATTCCAAAGACCGATGATGGGCGTGTATTATTTGCTGTCCCTTGGCACAATAAAGTGGTTGTAGGAACGACTGATGTGCAGAAAGAAACAGCAGAACTTGAACCCCAAGCTCTTGAAGAAGAGATTGACTTTATTCTCGAAACTGCAGGACGTTTCTTGACAAAGAAACCGAAGCGATCTGATGTGAAATCGGTATTTGCTGGACTTAGACCTTTAGCTGCACCAACAGGAGAAGGTAAAAAAACAAAAGAAATTTCGCGAGGACATAAAATATATACATCTGATGCTGGTTTAGTAACAATTACCGGAGGTAAATGGACGACTTATAGACAAATGGGAGAGGAAACGGTTGATGCTGCATCAAAGGTAGCTGCCCTGGAATTAAAGAAGTCTGTAACTCGTAATTTACCACTACATGGTTGGAAAGAGGATGTAGACTTGAATGACCCACTTTATTTTTATGGTTCAGATTCAGAAAAAATTCTTGACTTAGCTCGTTCTAGTAAAGAATTGGCTACTTGTTTAAGTAAAGATCTAGGCATTATAAAAGCACAGGTTGTATGGGCGGTCCGAAACGAAATGGCACGTACACTTGAGGATGTGTTATCACGAAGAACTAGAGCTTTATTATTGGATGCTCGTGAAAGTGCTCGAATTGCACCTGAGGTTGCTGTAATTATGGCAATTGAGCTTGAGCAAGATGAAGTTTGGATTCAAAATCAAATAGAAGAATACATCAGTTTAGCAAACAACTACGTGTTGAACTAAAATACTTACCCATAAATTTATTGATATGATTGGTTTTCTAAAACCGGCAGCACATAAAGAACTGCTGTCTGATGATAAAATTGACCCAACTTACAAACGATTGCGTTTACAGGTCTTTCTAGGTATTTTTCTTGGATATGCAGGTTATTATCTTGTAAGAAAGGTATTCTCTTTGGCTATGCCAGATCTTATTGCATTGGGTTATTCAAAAACAGAATTAGGATTTGCTCTATCAGGTGTATCTGTGGCTTATGGTCTGAGCAAGTTCATAATGGGTAATGTTTCTGACCGTAGTAATGCACGTCGATTTTTAACTTTTGGACTTGTATTATCTGCAATTACTATGATTGCAATGGGTTTACTTCCTGTTGCGACTTCATCAATTGGAATCATGTTCGTTCTACTATTATTGAATGGGTGGTTTCAAGGTATGGGTTGGCCTCCAAGTGGTCGTGTCATGGTTCACTGGTTTTCTATCCGTGAGCGTGGAACGAAGATGTCGATATGGAATGTAGCACACAATGTAGGTGGTGGAATTATTGGACCTCTTGCAATTTTAGGTGTAGCAATCTTTGCTGATTGGCACTCTATATTATACTTCCCAGGTTTTGTGGCCTTAGGTGTTGCCTTTATTGCGTGGCTCTTAATTCGCGATACACCACAATCATGCGGACTTCCAAATATTGAGAAGTATAAGGATGATTACCCAGATAATTATTCTGAAAAATATGAAGTGGAGATGACCGCAAAGGAAATTTTCATGAAATATATCCTTAAAAATAGATTGTTATGGTCTATTGCCTTTGCAAATGCCTTTGTTTATTTGGTGCGCTATGGTGTACTAGATTGGGCTCCTCTATATCTTAAAGAAGCTAAGGGGTTTACAATTCAGGAATCAGGATGGGCTTATTTTGCTTATGAATGGGCAGGAATACCAGGTACACTTCTTTGTGGATATTTGAGTGATAAAGTATTTAAAGGGAAACGTGCTCCTGTAAGTATCATTTACATGGTATTGGTTTTTGTATCTGTATTCATGTATTGGACTAGTGATTCAATTCTAGCCAACTCAATCGCTCTTGTTTGTATCGGTTTCTTAATCTATGGTCCTGTGATGCTAATTGGTGTTCATGCTTTAGATTTAGTTCCTAAAAAAGCTGCTGGAACTGCCGCAGGCTTAACAGGTTTATTTGGCTACTTAGGAGGTGCAATGTTCGCAAATATCGCTATGGGTGCCGTTGTTGACACATGGGGATGGGACGGAGGTTTTATTGTTCTTCTAGGAGCTTGTGTTGCTGCTATCATCCTAATTGGAGTTTCTTGGATTCAAGAATTAAACGGACATAATGGTCTTCATGATTAATATTTTCAAAACCTACATTATTGAGGCTTAAAACTCAATAATATCAATTATAGAATTAATAATTACTAACCATAAATTTGAACACACATGAAAAATTTTAATGTGAAAAATTTGTTGGCAGGAGCTCTTATCCTGTCTAGCATCGGATTTGCTGGCTGTGAAGATGACATTGACGATCTAAACGATCTGAACCAGTCGGGAAAAATCAGTCTGAAAACGGTAAATGCAGAAACACAAGCTGTAATTGATCAATTAAAAATTGATGCTCCTGATGCTATTATAGCTCATAGAGGATCGACTTTCTGGGCTCCTGAAGAAACAGAAGCGGCATTTCGTTGGGCACGTAATATGGGTGCTGATTATTTAGAAATTGATATTCAGAAAACATCTGATGGTGTATTGTTAGCATTGCACGATAATAATTTACGTAGAACATCGAATGTTGAAAGTATTTATCCTGGAAAAGCAGATTACGATTTAAGTCAATTTACTTTAAAGGAATTACGTGCTTTGGATGCAGGTTCTTGGTTTAACGAAGACAAGCCTGATAATGCTCGTAAAGAATTTATCGATCAGAAAATCTCTACTTTAAAAGATGTTTTGTTGATTGCTGAAGGCATGAAAGTTAAGAGAGATATGCAAGGTAAGCCTTATTATATGACTACTGTTGCAACTGAAACTTTGGATTTAGATGCTTCTACAGGCGAATTTGTTTTTATCGCTGATGAGAAAGACAATGGAAATCGCCCTGGGGTTTATATTGAAACTAAGGAACCTTGGAGATTCAAGGATATGGAGAAAACCCTTGCTGAGGTATTAAAAACTAACGGATGGCTTTCTACAGATAGTCCTAAAACGATTGTAACGACTCCTGGTAAAGTTGCTGTTGCAAACACAAAATCACGTATTATTCTTCAAACTTTTTCATGGCAAAGTGTTCTTTTGCTTGAAGAGTTCCTTCCTAATATTCCTAAGTGTATGTTGCTTTGGAAAGGTGGATATGATAACTTGAAAGATGATGATGCTGATATGATCGCTGATGTTTTGAATTTTTCAGTTGATAACAATATTCACATTGTTGGACCTTCTATTGCTGGTGCACCAAACAAATATGACGAGTTAACTGCTCCTTGGATGTGTGAAATGTATCACCGTACAGGAATGCTTATTCATGCTTATTCTTTTGATACTGATGATCAGTTGAGAAAATACAATGGCGATTATTATTACGAAGGACAAAGTTCACGTTTCGACACATCTAATCGTGTACTAGCCGGTGAATGGGCTGGCAGAATTGGAAGAGAAAACTTTATCGATGGTGGATTTACGAACCTAACAGATCTTTCTTTGGTATATCAAGGAAGAGCACAAGTAGGAGCTACTGCTCAGTCAGTAATGAGTGATCTTGGATACGGTACTTTTATCGGAAGAAACTAATTTGTTGGAATACTAAAATTTAGAATTATGATTAAGTTTAGAAATATATCACTTCTATTATTAGCTCTGGGCTTTGTAAGCACTTCTGTTCTTGCTCAGGATAATAATATTGTTGCTCATGAGAAAGAAGGCGCAATTAAATTCAAGTCTAATGATGAGCAGTACAGTTGGTCTTTCGGTGGACGTACCTATATGGATGGCGTTTACTATATGGAAGATGCTACTGATTTGAGTTCAAAGACAAGTATTAGCGACGTTCGTTTATATGGAAAAGCTTCATGGAAGCAATGGGATGCTAAAATCAATTTTAGCTTTGCCGATAATAAAGTGCATGCAAAAGATATTTATTTAAAATATTCTTTGAGCAACAACAGTTCAATTATAATTGGTAATTTTTTCGAACCTTTTGGTATTCAGGGATCAATCTCAAGTAAAGATTCTCGATTTATTGGGAACTCTTTCTCAGGAGAGGCCTTCAGTATCGGACGTAGTGTGGGTATAGCTTACACTACCTATTCAAATAAATATTTCGTTTCTGCTGGTTTGTTTGGTGGAAAAATCGGAAATACTGAAAAAGGTGATGCTGGCTATAGTACGACTGCAAAAGCTGTTTATAGCCCTATCGTAAAAGAAGGTATGACTTTCCATATTGGAGCTTCTGCTTCTTACCGTTTGCCTGATGCTAATGGATTTGATGAGAAATTCAATGATGACGATTACAATCGTGTTGTTGAATATAAAGCTGGACCAGAGCATAAATTCTTAAATGCTGAGATTTCTCATGCAGGTAATGAATTGAAATTGAATATGGAAGTATTGGCTACTTATGGTCGTTTCATGTTTCAGTCGGAATACTATTCAAACAAAGTATATCGTAAATCTAACTATGATCTTCAGTTTGCACATTCAAGACCTGATATGTGGGGATGGTCTTCTACTGAAAAAGGATTCGAAGATTGGTATGGTGTTCAAAGAGATATCGAGACAGATGGTTATTACGTACAAGCTGGTTTCTTGCTAAAAGGTGACGATTACAGCTACAATGCTGCTTCTGCTTATATTAATCGCCCAAAAGCAGGTTCTTTAGAGTTAGTGGCTCGTTTTAACAAAACTAACATGAATGATATCGATGGTATCTTTATGCAAGATAAATTTTGGGATGCAAATCCTTCAAAAGCTGCTTCAGGTCAAACCAACTTTAGTGTAGGCGGTGGTGAAAGTATTGACTGGGCCTTAGGTCTTAACTACTACGTAAGCAATAATGTCATGTTCCGCTTGAATTATACTTCAATGGATATTGATAATGTTTATTACAGACAAGATGATAAGGTTTCTTTTGTAAAAGCTAGAGTACAGGTTAATTTCTAATCTGAGAGCTTAATTAAGAATACAGGTTAATTTTTTTAATCTGAATCACACAAACATTACACTTCGACATGTAATTATTTAAAGAGTGGACCAATTAATTTTGGTTCGCTCTTTTTTTGTATTTCATTGAGCCGTATTGACTTTGGTAGAATGTCTATTTCTGATCATTTTCCGGAAAACCGACCTTAACGTAAAGTTAACTTTGCAGATACGTTTAGATTAAAGTGGCGCTTTATTTTTGCCCTTGAATTAGGATGGGAAACATCCCTATTCATTAACTACTAAAATAAAAACAACCACAATGAAATTAAAGAATCTATTTTTGGCTTTGCTTGTTATAGCAGCCAGCTTGAACACAGTTGCTCAGGAAAAAACAGAATTTAAACCATCGGGAAAAGTTAACGGAAAAGTATTCTTCAACTATAGTTATAACATGACAGATGGAGAAGATAAAGAAAGTGGCTTTGAAATTAAAAGAGCCTACTTTGGTTACGATTATAATATTACTAAAGGATTAAAAGCAAGTATTACACTTGATGTTGGAAAAAATGAAGGAGGGAGTGATTACACAGCATACCTTAAGAAAGCACAATTAGAATGGAAGGCTTCTTCATCAGTAAAAGTAGCCTTGGGTATGATTGGCACTATTCAGTTTAAAGAGCAAGAGAAATTCTGGGGATACAGATATATCATGAAATCGTTTAACGATCAGTATGGATTAGGTGCAAGTGCTGACCTAGGTATTAAAGCTAACTTTAAGCTTAACGATGCTTTTTCTGCAAATGCATTTATTATTAATGGAGAAGGTTATAAGAAAGTACAAGATGAAGATGGCAAGCAAAAATATGGGGCTAGCTTAATTTATAAGCACAAAGGCTTAATTGCTAAAGTTTATGCTGATGCAAGCTCTACTAAAGTTATAAATGAAAGCGGAAATGAAGAAGATGTAAGAGTTTCAGCTTTAGCTACATTTGTTGGTTACAAATTCTCTGACAAATTCAGATTGGCAGCAGAATACAACCAATTGAATAATGGTGCAAAATATTCGAAAGTAGCAGATAATCATGATTTAGAAGGTCTATCGTTTTATTCAACTTATACATTTGATAAAAAATGGGAAGTATTCGGAAGATATGATCAATTGACATCTAATACACTTGAGGGTGAAACTGAAAAGTGGAATCTTTCGAAGAATGGTGGCGCAATTACGACTGGTGTCCAGTACAATCCAGCAAAAGGTGTAAAAATGGCATTCAACTACCGCAACTTTGCTCATAAAGATTCTAGTAAAGAAGATCAATCTCAAGTCTATGTGAATTTTGTGTTTAAGTTCTAATAAGATTATAAAGACGTTACAAAAAGTCATCCAACTTGGGTGACTTTTTTTCATTTCATAGACTTTAGAATTTAAGTTTTAGATATGATACTTCAATTTACTATATTTATCAACTGATAAAATGCACTAATCTAATACAACCTATTCTATGAAAAGATATTATTTATTTGTTGTTTTTAGCTTTTTTCTTGCGGCTTCATTGTATGCACAGGATACTAATAAGCTAAAAGTAAACGTTAAAAAAGGTTCCGTTGCGATAGCTAGCGAAGATGGTAATTTTAAATTCGGTTTTGGTGGTCGTGTTTATATGGATGCTGCTGGTTATTTCGATGATAAAACAGATTTGGGTAGTGGAAGTGAAGTTCGTGATATTCGATTACTGATGAAAGCAACACTTTGGAAAAAATGGGATGCGAAAATCAATATTGGTTTTGCAGACGGTGGTGTGTCCTTAAAAGACGTTTTTCTGGTGTATAAAACTAACAAGAACAGTTTTGTACGTGCAGGTCATTTCCTAGAGCCATTTGGAATTGAACAGACTGAAAGTTCAAAGACGACTAAGTTTATGCATGCAGCAAGTACGGTAGAGGCTTTTCGTCCGGGAAGAAACCTTGGTGTTTCTTATGCGACTTGGGGAAAGCAATATTTTTGGGAAGCTGGCCTGTTTGGTAGCGATACCAATAATAAAACGGCAGGAGATGAAGGATATGGTTTGACATCTAGGCTTGCATTTGCCCCAGTTCAAACCGATGAGGGATTATTTCACATTGGTCTGTCTGCAACCTATAGAACTGCGGATGCTGCCGGATTTGATGATAATGGAATAGAGAATGCAAAATCAATTCGTTACCGTTCAAGAGCTGCAACGCATATCGAAAGAAGAAGATTTATTGATGCAAAAGTTGGTTCTGCTGAAAATCAAGTGAAACTAGGTTTCGAGATGATTGCTGCAAGCGGTCCTATATCATTACAAGGCGAATACATTGATGCTTCAGTTTCTAGAAAATCAGGAAATGAGGATTATCATTCAAAAGGATGGTATGCTCAGTTTGGCTGGTTGATAAAGGGTGGCGATTACAAATACAAAATGAAATCAGCACGTTTGGCAAAACCAGGCCCTGGATCAGTTGAATTATTAGCTAGATACAATGAGACAGATTTGAATGATACTGATGCTTTAATCATGGGTGGTATGCAAAAGGACATTAGTCTGGGTTGTACCTGGTATGTGAATCACAACATCTTAATGAAGTTTAATTTCACAAATGTAGATTTGGATGAATATTCTCTAAATGGAGAAGAAAATTTCAATATGATACAAACACGTTTACAGTTCTCATTCTAGGAAGATCAGAAAATCTAATGAAAAGCTGTCCCTCTGGGCAGCTTTTTGTTTTTAAAGACTATCTTTTAATAGCTCCTGATAGATTTTATAGTTCGTATCATCAAAGACACAAAAGATGACCTCTTTCACATGTTTTAATTTATTCGATCTTTTGAGAACTGTTTTTATTGCAATTTCTGCTGCTTCTTCTTTGGGATAGCCATAAACGCCTGTGCTGATGTTAGGGAAAACAATGCTTTCTAGTTCATGCTTCTCAGCTAATTTGAGACTGTTTTTATAACAAGATTTTAATAATTTGGCTTCTTGACATTGTCCACCTCTCCATATGGGACCAACTGTATGAATCACGTTTTTGCACGGCAGCTTGTATGCTTTTGTAATTTTTGCATCTCCTGTAAAGCAGCCTTTTAATGTTTTGCATTCTTCCAATAAGTCTGGGCCAGCAGCATTATGAATGGCACCATCAACACCACCACCTCCAAGTAAGTTTGAATTGGCAGCATTTACAATGGCGTCAACTTTTAATTGCGTGATGTCTCCTTTGAATAATCTAATTTCCATAAGCCCACATTTAGAACTGAAAAAATATTGAAAAATTAACGTAAATTAATTAACGAGCTATTAAAGCTTTTAAACACAGATCTATCTATCAAAATTATGAATTAGAAATCAATAAAAAAAAATAAACGAAAACGATTGCAAGGTACTGATAGTGAAAATGTTTCTTTTGTTTTAAGAAAATAGTTCTAAATTAGCATCAGCTAGCCAAGCCATATAATTTGAAATAATTGATTGATGATTAGAAATCTGATTTCTTCTTACAGAATTAGATCTGTTTATCAATCAATCAAAAACTTAAACTTTGAATATGAAAAGAGTATTAGTTGCAACAGGGGGTGGCGATTGCCCAGGATTAAATGCGGTAATTCGTGCAGTAGTAAAACGTGCAGCACAAGAAAAAGATTGGGAAGTAATAGGTAGTATTCAGTCTTTCGACGGGATACTAAAAGAGCCTACTGAAATAAAAATATTAGATGATGCTGCTGTTAAAGGCATCCATTATCAAGGAGGAACAATTATTGGTACGACAACAAAGGGTGGTCCTTTTGCTTGGCCAGTAAAAAATTCTGATGGAACTTGGGGATCAGCTGATCGTTCTGATGAGATGATTCGTAAACTGCAATACTTAGGCGTTGATGCAGTAATTAGTATTGGTGGTGATGGTTCACAGAAGATATCTCAACAGCTTTTCGAAAAAGGTTTAAATATTATTGGTGTACCTAAAACGATTGATAATGACCTAATGGCAACTGATTTTACTTTCGGTTACCAAACAGCTGTTCAGGTTTGTACAGAGGCTGTAGATAAGTTGAAGACTACTGCTGCATCTCATAACCGTATTTTCATTTTGGAAGCTATGGGACGTGATGCAGGATGGATTGCTTTATCTGCCGCTATTGCAGGTGGTGCAGAAGCTTGTTTGATTCCAGAGATTCCTTACGATATCAACCAAGTGGTGAAAAAGCTGGATAGCCGTTTCTTAAAGGGTAAAGGTTTTGGAATTATTGTGATTGCTGAAGGAGCTATGCCAATTGGCGGTGAAGCTTTGGCTGAACAAAGTGTTGAAGTGGGGAATCCAAACTTGAAATTAAGCGGAGCTGCCGATCGTTTGTTATATGAGTTGAAGGAGGCAGGTGTTGAAGCTGATATCCGTACAACCGTATTGGGTCACTTACAGCGTGGTGGTATCCCTATGGCTTATGACCGTGTTCTTGCTACTCAATTTGGAGTGAAAGCTTTTGAGATGGTATTAGATAAGAAGTTTGGACACATGGTCGCTTCCCGTCATCCAGAAGTTGTAGCCGTACCGCTTCTTGATGCTATTGGGAAACAAAACCTTATTAATCCTGAATCGAATTTGGTGAAAACCGCCAAAGGAGTTGGAATCTGTTTTGGTGACTAATATCTGAATCAAAATAATAGAATATAAGAAACCCGAAAGTCAACTGGCTTTCGGGTTTTGTATTTTATAAGAATCTGTCAGTCCATTCCGGACGAGGTATCATACACGATTGTTTTTTGCCAAACCATGAATATCGATTTTGTGCTATTATATCATAAAACCAATCACAGAATCCTTTAGGGAGATGCCTAAAATGATAGATCGCCTTCCAAGGGTATGTTAGATGTTTCGATATCTTAAATGCCGCTTCACTTTTGATATAAATCTTATCATCTTCAATAAAAATCAAACTATCCATTGCCTTCTCTTCCCAATTCAATTGCTTAAGTATTTCTTTTGCTTTTAAAGATTGCAAGGGAGCAAAGCGTAGATTCGCCTTTCGATTGTAAGCCAATAGAAATCTGACAGAGGTGTTGCATAAATTACAAACACCATCGAAGAGAACTATGGGATGAGATGAATCTGTTATCATATCAAAAGTTTATCATGCTTAAAAGAAGATATTAAAAATAAAGCCAACAGCTAGAATTCCTGTTGCCACTACACCAATAAAGATAAGAATCAAAGGCATTTTTAAAACCTTTTTCAGGATAATAATCTCTGGCAAAGACAAACCAATCACAGACATCATGAAGGCAAGTGCCGTTCCTAAAGAAGCTCCTTTTTCGATTAATACACTCACAATAGGAATAATACCTGCTGCATTGGAATACATTGGAATACCAATTAAAATTGATAATGGAACTGAATACCAGGCAGATTTTCCCATTAGAGTTGCCATAAAATCTTCAGGAACATAACCGTGAGCAGCTGCTCCAATGGCTACACCAATCACGATATATAACCAGATTTTACCTACAATCTCTTTCACAGTCTCAAAGCCTAGTTTGATTCTATCTGAGAAAGTAATCTTGGTTTCGTCTATACCTGTTTGTCCTGTTTTTACTTCGAATACCCAGGCTTGAATGTATTTTTCCAACTTAAGTGCGCCAATAATCCAACCTGCAAAAATGGCAATTAATAGGCCTGTAAGGGTATAGATAATCGCTGTCTTCCATCCGAAAAGGCCAACCAGCATGATTAGAGCAATTTCGTTTACCATAGGTGCAGCAATAAGGAAGCTGAAAGTAACGCCCAGAGGGACACCAGCCTCAACAAAACCTAAAAACAATGGAATGGCTGAGCATGAACAAAAAGGCGTTAAAACACCTAGAAGTGCGGCCATGATATTACCCATGAAGGTTGATTTCCCTGCCAAAGCCTTTCTCGTTTTTTCAGGAGAGAAGTAACTTCGGATAATACCAACACCAAAAATTACCAGAACTAAAAGTAAAAGGACCTTTGGCACTTCGAAAATAAAGAATCGTAAAGTTTCACTCAGGTGACTCTTTGGCATCTGAAAAACAGTATCGATAAGAAAATCGGAAATGCTTTGTAAGTTGATATAAAGCAAGTACCATACTGGCAAAAGTAGTAGTACTGAAAACAGTTGCTTTTTATTTGTGATTTGAATTGATTTGATCATGATACAAGAATAGCTTAGGCAATAAAGAAGATATATGAGAAATAGAGTCCGGCAAGAATGAAGATGACCGCAGCCACTTTTCTAAACCAAAATTCGAATGCTTTAACCTTATTGTAAAATCCGCCTACACCTGATAAAGTAAAAGCTAAAAGGTAGGCAATAATAATAACAGGAAGACCAGTTGCAATAGCGTAAACAAATGGCAGGAATAAACCATCAGGCTGTGAAATGCTAATGGGAATTAGCATTCCGAAATAAAGAATACCACTGTATGGACAAAATGCCAGGGCAAAAATGATACCCAACAACAATGCTCCCCAATAGCTTCCTTTGATCTTTTCGCCATCAAGTTTTTCGGTGATTCGACCAACGCCCGGAAAGTTGAATGAAATAATATCAAGCATAAATACACCAATTATAATGAGTACAGGACCTAACAGACGTTCGCCGTAAGAATGAAAGAAAGACGATACATCGAACTTACTAGCTCCAAAATAGAGTATAACACCTAGGCCTGTATAACTAATTGCACGACCTAAAGTATAAACCAAACCACTTATAAATATTTTTCTCTTATCACCCAAACTCTTACTAATATAGGCTGTTGCAGTTATATTTGTAGCTAGAGGACAGGGACTGATGGCCGTCATTAAACCTAAAAGGAAGGCTGATAGTATGGGCAAATTACTTTGCGAAAGCAGTTGATCTAAATATTCCATTTTGTCAAATTTCGAACTCAGTTAAGGCTTGTACAAGTCTATTCACAGAAACAAGTGATACCGTGTTCTATGTTATTCTATAAGAATAATAAGTTTGTTTTATTGATTTGATATTACCGGCATAGCGTGGTTAAAACTATGCCGGATTAAAAATAGTCATGTGATTCAATGTATGACTATCGTATTTTAGAGTAGAAATCTAGATTTCAGTTTTGATTGTCGCTTCCAATTTTTCAAGATAAGCTTGAGGATTGTTGATTGCATTTCGGAACGCGAAGTTTGTAAGATCTTCAATCTTTCCTGACTTTGCATGTTTGATCATTAAACTAGATCCGGTAGCTTCAAATTCCTTGGCAAGCGATTTGTTTTCTTCCTGATCGATATTTACATCGAAGAATTTAACATTCAATTTTTCAGCAAGTTTCTTTGCTTCAGAACCAACAACCTTGCAGGTTTTGCATTTTCTATCTCCATGGAAATAATAGATGCCAGCACCTTCAGTAGATTCAGCTACTTTAGTATCGCTACATTTTGAAGGGCATTGTGAACATTCAGTTTTGCATGCAGCTTCGTCAGCTTTTGCAGTTTCTTCTACTTTTTCAGTTTTTTTAGCTTTCGACTGGCATGCGCCAAAACTTAGAGCAAGGGCAAGAACGGCTAGGCCTAAATAATTTTTCATTTTAGGTTTGTTTTTTTGAATTATACAGACTTGATTAGTTCTTTAATTTCTGATACAGATGGTACTTTACCACTAAATAATACCTTTTCGTTTACAACTAGAGCAGGAGTAGACATCACGCCGTACGATAGAATTTTCATCATATCATCAACCTTAGTAATTGTAGCTTCAATACTTAATTCTTCAATAGCTTTTTGTGTGGCATCGTGAAGGGTGTTGCATTTTTTACAACCTGGTCCTAATACTTTAATATCCATGTCTATTTTGTTTAAGTTTTTTAAGGATGCCGCTGCATACCTTAGTTTTATTTATTATTTTATTTCTGTCATCTCTTTTTTCGAATCAAAAAGCGAGTCGAACATTTCACTTGCTTTAGCCCAATTCTCTTTATTTAGACAGTATTTAATCTTAGGAGGTACAATTTCTCCCTGAATTAAGCCTGATGCTTTTAACTCTTTCAGATGTTGTGAAAGGGTAGAGCGGGCTATGGGCACTTCCGCGGCTAAATCCCCACTGTAACAGCAGGATTGCTTTGATAAGAGTTTGCAAATGTACACCCTCACAGGATGTGAAAGCGCTTTGGCAAAACGGGCCACTTGTTTTTCTTGGTCGGAATAAAATTCGTTATCGGTCATAATGTTTCGCATTTCGTAAAAATACGAAACGAAGGTAAGCTTTTATTTTAAAAATCAAATGAGATGCTTCTTTTTTCTTATATTTTGAGATTGTAAATTCAGATAAAGCTTATCTTCGAGCTTAGAATTTTACACTTGTGATTTTATCAGCAAAATAGACAAAAGAATGCACACACAAAAGGAGCTGAAAAGCCTGGTTTACAATAAAATATTGAAAGAACTCGATCGAAAGATTGAGGTGATTCGAGAGGCAATAGCTTCTGCAAAGGACTCTAGAAACAACGATACCAAGAGTAGTGCGGGCGATAAGTACGAAACTGGCCGCGAGATGATGCAGATAGAGATTGAAAAGAATGAAGTGCTATTGAACCAGACAGCCAAGCAGCGAAAGGAACTTGCTCGTATTGACGTTTCTGTGGAATTCAATAAGGTGGCTTTTGGCAGTCTAGTTATGACAGATAAAGGCACTTATCTTATATCCATTGGCATCGGTAAAATTCAAATTGATGATCAAACTTGTTATGCCATTTCTCTGGCTTCTCCAATTGGTGGTTTGTTAAAAGATAAAGCTGTTGGTGATGAGGTTCAGTTTCAAGGGAGGACTTTTGTGATAAAGGCAATTGTCTAAATGATTATCTCATACTTTAGTTATTGTTTTAATCAACAAACAAAGGTGTGGTGAATTTTATTTCACAACCTTTTCCTAATTCACTTTCAATCCAGATTTCCCCGCCATTTATTTCGACAAATTCCTGACAAAGTAATAAGCCAAATCCTGTTCCACTTTCGTCAGCAGTTCCTTTTGTGGTATAAGTTTGTGAAATATCAAATACTTTCTTTATTGCTTCAGTTGTCATTCCAACACCATTGTCTGAAACTGTAATTGTTAGATTTTTGTGATTTCTTTCCGAACAAATATCAATTTGCCCGTTTTCTTCAGTAAACTTAATTGAATTTGAAACTAGATTTCTTAAAACTGCCACCAACAGATTCTGATCGGCAAAGAGGATGTTTCCATCCATGGATGGGGCATTAATTTTAATGTTTTTTATATCTGCAGAGAGTTTTAAGTTGTCAATAACTTCCTTACATGTATCTGTAAAGTTTAACTTTTGTGGTTTATAAGAAATTTCACCTGAATTTGCTTTCACCCAGATTAAAATGTTTTCCAATAAATGATAAGTGTTTTGTGAGGCGTCATTAATAATATTTACGTATTCTTCAATTTCATTAATGTTGTATTCTCGAATATTATTAGATAAGAGATTTAAGAAACCAAGTATTGAATTAAAGGGGCTTTTCAAATCGTGGGCAAGAATAGAGAGGAGACGATCTTTGTCTGTATTCATCTTTTTTAACTCTTTAAAAGCTCGATCTAACTTAATCTCGATTTCTTTTTGTTGTGTAATATCTCTACAAATATCTTGTGACCCAATAACAATTCCATCCTTAACAAACTCTGAAGAGTTAACCTGTAGCCATTTAATTTTACCTGTTTTGGTAATAACACGTCCTTCGTACATGGAGTACGATCCTGTATCTTCAAGTTCTTGAAAATGTTCATTTGAACTTTCCTTATCGCCCTGAAAAACAAGTTGGTCAATAGTCATGTTTAATAATTCCTCTCTTGAATATTCGAACAATTCAGTTGCTGCCGGATTAATATCTATAATACGTTTGTCCTTATCAAGCATGGTAACTATATCGATCATGTTTTCAAACAAACCACGATATTTATGTTCATTGTAAATTAAAGCTTGTTCGTTTTTTAATTGTTCAGTTATGTCTTTATAATTACATAGAATCCCATTTATATCAGGATTGTTCATTAGATTAATTGCAGTGATTTGTATGGGTTTATAGCTACAATCCTTACATTTTAAACGTAGTCTGAGTGTTTGGTTTTTACCTTCATCTTTAAGTAGGTTATTGAATGTGTTCCGAGCAAGATTCTGATCATCAGGATGAATGATATTTAAATAATAATCACCAATTAATTCTTCTGGAGACCAACCAAAAAAGTGTTCAATATTTGGACTGTTGTAGGTCATAATCCCTTTGGCATTTTTGATGGCAATAACATCTGAAATGTTTGATATCATTGTGTTATTTCGATCTTGATTTTCTAGTAGATTATTTTTATTGGTGATTTCTTGATTTTTAATTTTCCAAAGGAGATAGGCTATGATACTCGAAATGATACCTATAAGAATAGGAACAGTATAATGAAGAAAAGAAGATAGAGCTTCACGAATAGGTATTTGATGTTGGTAATCCTCAGCTATTACAGCTACTAGACTTAGTAGGAATCCAACTAAAAATCCGAAAGTCAAATAATAATATTTACTGATATCTTTCATAGTGATGCTAATGTAAGAAATTTACATTAAAATCAATACTGTCAAGTTTGTCAAGTTTTGGAGTGTAATTGTTTTTACGAAACTGGTGTCATAAAAAAAGGATCATCAGTTAAAACCGATGATCCTTTTCTATTATTATAATGATTGCTAGTGAATAGCAAAAAAATTATCTCAACTGAGCGTTCAATTGCTTTTCGTAGCTCTTGATTAGCTTCTGCATGATCTTATCAATCTGCTTGTCAGTTAGTGTCTTTTCAGTATCCTGAATGATGAAACTCACAGCGTATGATTTTTTATCAGCAGCCAATTGTTCTCCTTCGTAAATATCGAATAGAGAAACTGATTTTAATAAGTTCTTCTCACAGTTGAAAGCGATTGTTTTGATCTCTGCAAAGCTGACGCTCTTATCAATCAATAAAGCTAAGTCACGCTTAACTGAAGGGTATTTTGCAATTGGTACGTAGTTTACCTTGTTTTTAGATGCTTCGGCCAATAGAGTTTCCCATTTAAAGTCAGCATAGTATACAGGAACATCAATACCAAACTTCTTTAGAAGTTTACCACTAACCATACCCATTTCAACCAATACTTTTTTCTTCACACCGTAAGTTAAACCTTCGGTGAAAATATCGCTTTCTATTTCGTTTATTCTAAGCTTATCAGTGTTGAAACCTAAACGCTTAAGAAGATTCTCTGTATAAGCTTTCATATGGAAGAAAGATGTCGGCTCTTCCTTAAGGTTCCAGTTTGTAGATGCTTTTGCACCACACATAAATAGTGACAAGTGCTGATTCTCGAAGTAGTTATTCACTGGATTCTCATTCTCCTCATTTACAATGTGGTGATATGACTTTCCGAATTCGTAAAACTTAAGATCTGCATTCTTACGGTTAATATTGTATGCGATACACTCTAAACCACCGAATAGTAATGATTGACGCATTGCGTTAAGATCAGAACTTAATGGGTTCTTAATACGAACGGTATGATCTTCTTCGATGCTTTCTAAACCTTCGTAATAACTAGCCTTAGAAAGAGAGTTATTCATGATCTCGTTGAAACCACCATAGCTAAGCATATCCGAAAGCATATTCTTAAGCTTGTGCTCATCTGGTTTTGGAGCATAGCTTAAAGAAGCATTTACTTTATTTGGGACCTCAACATTGTTGAAACCATAAATACGTAAAACTTCTTCAACGATATCAGCCTCACGTGTCACGTCAACACGGTATGGAGGTACCAATAAACTTAGTTGATCACCATCAATCTTATCGACTTTAATCTCTAAAGCTTCAAGAATTTTGATGATTGTTTCTTTACCAATTTTCTTACCAATTAAGGCTTCAATCTTCGAAACATTAGCTTCAACTTTAAAGTCTTCAACTGGATTTGGATAAATATCAATTAGATCTGATGAAATGGTTCCACCAGCAATTTCTTTAATTAAAAGGGCTGCTCTTTTCAAAGCATATACGGTGTTGTTAGGATCAGTACCACGTTCAAAACGGAAAGATGCATCGGTATTTAAACCTTGACGACGAGCCGTTTTACGAACATATACTGAATCGAAATAAGCTGCTTCAAGGAAAATGTCAGTTGTTTCATTGCTTACTCCTGACTCAATACCACCAAATACACCTGCGATACACATTGGCTCTTCAGCATTGCAAATCATCAAGTCATTCTCGTGCAACTCACGCTCTACTTCATCAAGTGTTGTAAACTTGGTTTCAGCAGCTAATGTTTTCACGATAACTTTACCACCTTTTACATTTGCGTAATCGAATGCGTGTAATGGTTGAGCTGTTTCGAATAATACGTAGTTGGTAATATCAACAATATTATTGATTGGTCTAACACCAATTGCTTTCAAACGATTTTGTAACCACTCTGGTGATTCAGCCACCTTAATACCGCTAATGCAAACACCTGAGTAACGAGGACAAGCCTTTTCGTTCTCAACAATAACTTCGATAGCTGTGTTTGTATTTTCTACTTTAAAATCCTCAACCGATGGAATTTTATAGTCGATATCTTTTTGTTGCTTCAGGTAAGCTGCCAAGTCGCGAGCTACACCAATATGCCCAGCACCGTCAATACGGTTAGGTGTCAAATCAATTTCAATGCAAGTGTCGTCCTCAATATTGAAATATTCTTTGGCAGGCATTCCCACGCTAGCATCTTCTGGCAATACCATAATACCATCGTGTCCTTGACCTAAGCCAATTTCATCTTCAGCACAAACCATTCCTAGAGATACTTCACCTCTAATCTTTGATTTCTTGATCACAAAACTCTCATCGCCATCGTAAAGAACAGTTCCTACTGTGGCAACAACCACTTTTTGTCCGGCAGCAATATTTGCAGCTCCACACACAATTGGAAGTAACTCTTCAGAGTTAACATCAATAGTCGTTATATGCAAGTGATCAGAATTTGGATGTGGAATACAAGTTTTCACTTCTCCAATTACTAGACCTTCAAGGCCGCCTTTAATTGACTGGATATTTTCAATACCACCAACTTCAAGACCAATTTGAGTTAAAATGTCATCCATTTCAGCAAGCGTCAAATCTACATCTATGTAGTCCTTCAGCCATTTGTACGATATCTTCATTATATGAGGGTTTTATACTGATAATTTCATTGATTGGGAAAATGTTGATAAGCTAGGCTAGTCGCAAATAAGTGAAATAGCCTTAGTAATCATCTATTTTCAAGCTTACAAAAGTAGGAATTTTAAGGCAAACAACAAGCAGAATTTTTAATATGCATTTCTTCTATCTTCAAGCATAAATCGATATCTTTGTCTGTCTTATCAAATTGAACACAATGACGCAAACAAATAATAAACCTTTAATTCTTGTAACCAACGACGATGGCGTAAATGCTAAAGGTATTGCTGCTCTTTATGAGATGGTTAAAGATTTTGGGGAAATATATATGATCGCACCCAATAGAGCGAACTCAGGAAAATCAAATTCAATAACAGTTGAAGTGCCAATTCGTATCAAAAAGATTAGGGATGAGGAGAACCTAAAGGTGTTTTCTTGTAAGGGAACGCCTGTTGATTGTGTGAAGTTGGCTTTAAACAAGATCGTTCCTCGTCAACCAGATTTCGTTGTTTCAGGTATTAATCATGGAGCGAACACATCGGTAAGTGTATTGTATTCGGGAACAATGGGAGCAGCCATTGAGGGCTGTTTGGCAGGAATTCCATCAGTAGGCTTTTCTTTAGATAGTTTTGAATCTAAGGCCGATTTTTCTCAAAGTATTAAATTTGGGCGTAAGATTTTTGAGAATGTGGTTAAGAATGGTTTACCACGAAGTATTTGTTTAAATGTAAATTTCCCTGTTGGAGATATCAAAGGTGTACGTGTTTGTCGTCAGGCTGATGGTATGTGGAAAGAGGAATTCGATCATCGTAAAGATCCATTTGGTGGCGATTACTATTGGTTAACTGGGCAATTTAAAAATGCTGAGCCTCACGCTGATGATACAGATGAATCTGCTATTAAAGATGGATACGCTTCAGTTGTGCCAACGAAAGTAGATATGACAGCTCATGATGTATTAGAAAACCTAAAAACTTGGGATTATGAAGTCCTTGATTAACAACTCCTATGTAGGAACCATTCTGGGATTAATAGTTCCAATCTTATCAATATTTATAGCTTATGCGATAAATTTTCGTGATGAGATGACCGTTTCTCAATTTATCGATAGCGTTTTGGTTCTTAAAATTTATGCCAAGATGATGGCCGTTGCTGTGTACTTTGGTAATGTGGTTTGCTTTTTTCTTTTCATTAAATTGGATTGGTTGAAAGCCGCTCGCGGAGTCCTTCTAGCAACAATCGTTTATTCATTTATTGTCTTTCTCTTTCGAGTTGGATTATAATGATGTGTTAATGAGATAATGTGGTGAGGTGATGATTCGGTTATAGCGATAGTTTTTTTCACTTTAACCTTTATCCCTTTAATCTTTATACTTTTTTCCCTTTATCCTTGTTCTTAAAAACTATGAAATATTACATCATAACAGGTGAAGCCTCTGGTGATCTTCACGCCTCAAACCTAATGAAAGAGCTTAAGAACGAAGATGCTCAAGCTCAGTTCCGTTTTTGGGGTGGTGACCTAATGCAAGCTCAAGGTGGAGAAATGGTGAAACATTACCGTGAAACGGCTTTTATGGGCTTTGTAACGGTATTGAAAAACCTAAAAACCATTCGTGCTAACTTCACGCTTTGTGAAACAGATCTTTTAGCCTTCGCTCCCGATGTATTAATTTTGGTTGATTATCCTGGCTTTAATCTACGAATGGCTGCTTTTGCAAAAAAACATGGTATTCGAGTCCATTATTATATTTCTCCAAAGATTTGGGCTTGGAAAGAGTCGCGTGTCAAGAAAATTAAAGCTCATGTCGATCGAATGTTTACCATATTCCCTTTCGAAACGGAATTCTACAAAAAGCACAACTACGAGGTGAGTTTTGGAGGTAATCCATTATTGGATGCTATAGAGAATCGTGAAAATAAGGAGGAAAGCTTTGATCAATTTATTGAGCGAAATCAATTACCTCAAAAACCCATTATTGCTCTATTAGCAGGAAGTAGAAAACAGGAAATTGAACGTATTCTTCCTGTCATGCTCCAGGTTGCTGATCGTTTCCCTGATTATCAGTTTGTGGTAGCTGCTGCACCTTCTATTACAAAGGAGTTTTATGCATCCGTTTCAAAAGGAAGTAAGCTGAGCTTTGTGTATAGTCAGACATACGATTTGTTGCAACAATCTAAAGCGGCTTTGGTTGCTTCAGGAACGGCAACGCTCGAAACGGCTTTATTGCGTATTCCTCAAGTGGTGTGTTATAAAATGAGTGGGGGAAGTTTAGCCTACCGTTTAGGTAAGATTCTTTTGAATATCAAGTATATCTCTCTAGTGAACTTGGTTGTCGATAAGTTTGTGGTAAAAGAGTTGATTCAGCAATATTGTAATCCTCAAAGTATTAGTGAAGAACTCGATTTAATTCTAAATGATGAGGCCTATCGTTCTCAGATGTTAGCAAATTATGAAGATTTGAGTCAGCATCTGGGTGGAGCAGGAGCTTCCGCTCGTTTTGCTGAGATGATTTATCATGATCTATTGGATAGGCATAAATCTTAATTCGAGTTGTTTACCGGTATTAACTTTGCCGTTGGACTTTGATTATTGATTTGAATACGTTTTATTATAATTTCAGGGTTTCCCTTGTAATATATATTACCAAAGCTGTAGATATTAGCCGTAATTTTTTGTTCTGCATAAATATGAGCCTCGCCTATACCATTTTGAGCAATATTGATGTATTGGTTTTTAAAATCTATAGCTTCGATATTTGTTGTTCCATTTAAGACATATGAAGCATCTGGACACTCACCTTTAAATTGGTATCGTCCACTAACAGGCCCTTTTACATGAAAAGATAGTTTTTGGCAATTTAGGTTTAGATTCATTTCTACAAGCTCTGCATCTTCTAAAACCAGAATGTTTAAATTATTCGTAAGACTAGTTTTACTTATAATATTAGAAGGTGAGCTAACGTTAATAGAGTTGATCTTTTTTAAGTGCACTTCAAGTTTTATTGGCGTATAGTTTTTAACTAAATTTGTATACTGATGTTTAAAAAAAGACGTGTCTCCTTTTGAGTGTATCTCTAATTTATTGAGTTGTTTTTCGCTACCAGTGGCTATGATGTACTCTTCAGTATCTTGTACGAGTTCAATATGAAATACACTCTCAATATGTATTTTATTTACGTTTGTTATTTCTATAGTTTTATTTATCCGGTCATCTTCACCTTCCCAAAAGATAAATTCAGAACATGAGTTAAATAAAAATGAAATGATTGCAAGTGTGAAGTAGAATGTATGGGTTTTCATTTCTAAAATTTATTTTATTTTGTTTGAAGGAATCGGTTTGTTGTTTTTCTTCGTAAATCGATATCCAATTCCCCATTCCAAATTCTCGGCTTTCCCTCCATGCGCTTTCAAATTGAAATTAGAAAAGAAATGTTGTCCAATATTATACCTTAAACCTACTCGACTGTATACGGCGGCTTCTGGTTTTGTTTTGTATAAAGTGTAAGCTCCTAATTGTATTATAAAGTTGAAATTACTAATAATTAAATGATGTGAGATGTGAATTCCCTGACTAATTTGATCCTCAAATTTAGTTTTGGGTTCATAATTCCAATTTCCTCTATTGGTTGCTTTGTTATAAAAGAGATCAATACCGAAACCAAGTCTTTGTTTGGCATTAATCCCTATGGCATAGTTTGCACAGATGTTTGAAATGTAATACCTGTGTAAATCATTCTCTTTAGCTTGCTTTCTACCATGATTCCATGCTATGGAGTATTCATTCTCCAGCTTCGTATATTTTTTAATCTTGTTGTATGTAATTTCTGGCCTATTATTGAGAGCATATTTAATACCTATATTGCCTGTTAGGATATTCATGCCCGAGTTGGGTTGCTTTGAAGAACCATTTGAAATATGTTTTACGCCCAAACCACCCATTAGTTGCCATTGTGGGCTAATTGCAATTTCAGTATTTAATGCTAGAGTGAAAAAAGCGTTAACTTTTGAACTAATAATGATGTTTTTAAAGTTTTTCGTGGGATGGAAATACTTATTATTATATGCTAGTCCAAGTCCAAATTGGTTGATAAAATGAACTTGACCTATTCTCAAGATATGAAAATTAATATAAGGGAATAAGGATGTTACATCACCCCATACGTCATCGTTTCCTAAATTTCCGTGATAAAAACCTAATCCTATTTCAGGCTGATTATAAAGAGCTGCCCATTTACGTTCGCGTGATGGAATAAAACCAAAATTTAGTTCCAGAGCATTTACGGCATCTTCTCGAATGTATGTCATCGATTTGTGATGTGGTAAAACGACACCCTTGTGATATTTTATAGTTGTTATATAATTATCTTCTTGTGCATAGCTTGATCCTATCATAAAAATAAATGGTATAATAAAAGAAAGCAGCCCTTTTGAAATCATGTCGTGAATTTATGTAAATAAATATAATTAGACAATAGAATATTTATTCTATAAAATTGTTTTTGTTTGATAGCTGATCTACAAGCTAGATTACATGAGAGGCGAGATTATTAGTGAACAAGAGTTAATTCATAATGTAAAATCTCAGAATTATTTTGCAAATTTGTAACGCACTCCAAAACTTTATTCATACATGCTTACATTATTATTGAAAGAATTCCGATCATTCTTTAATTCCATAAGTGGTTATTTAATCATCAGTATATTTTTACTGGCAACAGGTTTGTTTATTTGGGTATTCCCTGGAAATTCAAACGTTTTGGATAGTGCCTATGCTAATTTGGACACACTCTTCGAAATAGCACCATGGATTTATCTTTTTTTGATTCCAGCCTTGTGTATGCGTTTGTTTACTGATGAGAAAAAATCGGGTACTATTGAACTATTATTGACACGTCCCATAAGTGACTTTAATATTGTTCTTTCTAAGTTTCTTGCTGCACTCTTATTGGTCATGTTTTCCTTACTTTTTTGTCTCATTTATTATTTATCAGTTTATTATTTAGGAAATCCTGTTGGTAGTATAGATGTAGGAGCTTTTTGGGGCTCATTCATTGGCTTATTATTTTTAGCAATTGCTTACGTTTCAATATCCGTTTTTGCGGGTTCATTGACTGATAATCAAATTATAGCCTTTTTGTTATCCTTGGTTCTTTGTTTTAGCTTTTATATTGGTTTCGATTATTTATCAGACTTGCTTATTTTTCAGAGCTTTCAGACAGAGATCATTAATTTGGGTATAAGTGAACACTATAGTTCTTTATCTCGTGGTGTTATAGATTCTAGAGATGTGACTTATTTTATAGGCTTGTCACTGGTGTTTTTGTTTGCGACACGAACAGTATTGCAAAGTAGAAAATGGTAAGGGTGCAAGGTTAATCCCGATTCTCGTGACCAGCAATCCCGAAATTTCGGGAAGGGGGGAAAGTTAAAAATATAGGCAGATAATATTATTACAATATGCAAATCACCAATAAAAAGAAGAATTTAGTTCAATTATTACTTTCAGTACTTCTTGTTCTGTTTGTTTATCAGTTATTGCAAGTCTTTCATTTCCGTGTCGATCTGACTTCTGAGAAGCGATTTACTTTGTCTGATAATACCAAGCAACTTCTCTCTGAGCTCGAAAAGCCAGTATATTTTGAAATTTATCTGGACGGAGATTTACCACATGGTTTCAATAAACTGAAGAATGCAACGGTAGATTTGATTGAGGAATTTGAATCTTATGCCAATGTTGAAATCGCCTACAGCTTTGTAGATCTCAATTCAGTAATTAACCCAAAGCAGAAGAATGAAAGTCTGATGAAGTTATCAGAACGAGGCTTGAAACCAACGAGTATACAGGAAACAAGCCGTGATGGTAGCGTGAAACAAAAGCTTATTGTGCCAGGTCTTTTTGTGCACGATGGAAAGAAAGAAACGCCTGTAAATCTATTGAAATCTGTGACCGGTTTGTCTGCCGATCAGAATTTAAATCATTCTATTGAAAGTATCGAGTACGAGCTTTCAATGGCCATTCGCTTGCTTAATCAAACAAAGGTGAAAGAGGTCGCTTTTTTTACTGGACAAGGCGAATTAGGTGAATATGAGGTTGCTGACTTTACAGCTTCACTTTTGCAACGCTATAAGGTGAGTCGTGCAACAGCTTATGAACTATCTAAAGACTATAAACGTTTTGACTGTCTGATTGTTGCTCAGCCTCGAAATGAGTTCAGTAAAAAAGCAAAATACGCTCTTGATCAGTATATCATGAATGGAGGGAGAGTGATGTGGCTAATTGATGAGGTTGCCGCTTCGATGGATAGTATCTCTGCGAAAGGGATGTCTATGGCTTTTTATAAGCCATTGAATTTAGAAGATCAGTTATTCAAATATGGCGTTCGAATCAATCCTGATTTGGTTATGGACGTGCAAAGCCAGTTAATTCCAGTACAATCTAGTACTGCAGGTCAGAATGGTAAATATGTGCCGGCTCCTTGGTATTACTCGCCACTTTTGGCACCGCCTTCCAATCATCCTATCACTCGAAAATTGAATATGGTTCGTGTTGAGTTTGCTAATTCGATTGATAAGGTTGGTAAGGATCCTAATTTAAAGCACACCATTTTACTTGCGAGTTCCGGTCGAACTCGACTAGAAAAAGTCCCAACACCAATTCGACTTGATATTGTAGGACAGAAAATGAGTGCAAAGGATTTTCCGGATGGTTCAAAGGTGATGTCTGTTTTGATTGAAGGTCAATTCCAATCCATATTTAAAAATAGAATTTGGGAGGGTATTGATAAATCAACTTACAAATCAGAAAGTGAGCCTGGGAAAATGATCGTCATATCCGATGGAGATATTATTAAAAATAGAGTAAGAGGTGTTGGATCTAATATTCAAATGGAGGCTTTAGGTTACGATCGTTATTCTCGAAAGACCTACGGAAACCGCAACTTCTTGCTTAACTGTGTGGATTATTTATGTGATGATGAGGGGTGGATGAACCTGAGATCTAGAGAAGTAAAACTTCGATTGTTGGATAAAACGAAAATCAGAGAACACCGCCTTTTTTATCAGATTATCAATTTAGGCTTACCTATTGTCCTGCTTCTATTTTTCGCCCTTGTATGGCATTTTATCCGCAAAAGGAGATATGCTAATTAATTCTATGATTTTGATTTTCTGATTTCATAAATATGTCTTTAAACTCTTGCGAAAAAATCAGATTCAAATAAATAAAATTCGTATATTCACCACTTGATATTTTTAACATCTAAAAGAAATTTATGGGTGTTGAGAAATGAAAATGAAAAAATAACAATTATATATATTGATTGATGAAAAAGGCTTGATTAGCAGTAAGTTTGATCAAGAGAGTTTTTGTTTGTCATGTAAAAAACAAATTATAAACATATGAAATTTGTAGTATCAAGTACTGAGATTTTAGGACACATTCAAGCTATTAGCCGTGTTATCAGTAATAAAAACACGCTTCCGATTCTAGATAACTTTCTATTTGAACTGAAGAATGGTGAGCTTATAGCTACTGCTTCTGATTTGGAAACGACTTTAATTACGACAATTCCATTAGATGCTTCTGAAGGAGAGGGTGTAATTGCTCTTCCAGCAAAAATTTTAACTGATACTTTAAAAGAATTTCCTGAGCAGCCATTAACTTTTGAAGTTGATGCTCAGACTTTAGCTGTGAAGTTGAGTACTGAGAATGGTAAGTTTAGTATTCCTGGACAAAACGGTGACGATTATCCTAAGAATCCAGAAAAAGATCAAGATAGTATCGTGAATATCACTGTTGCTAGTGAAGTATTATTAAAGGGTGTGAACAAGACTTTGTTTGCAACTGCTGATGATGAACTTCGTCCGGTAATGAATGGTATTTTTATCGAATTAAATAACAACGACCTTACTTTTGTTGCTTCTGATGCGCATAAATTGGTTCGTTATAAGCGTCTTGATGGTCGTTCTGAAGTTGAATCTTCATTTATTCTTCCAAAGAAGCCTGCATCATTATTACGTAATATCCTTCCAAAAGAGCAGAATCCTGTATTGGTTGAGTTTGATGATAAAAATGCTTTCTTCACACTATCTAACTACAAATTAATTTGTCGTTTAGTTGAAGGGAAATACCCAAGTTACGGATCAGTTATTCCTACGAATAACCCATTCAAATTGACGATTGATCGTGTTGAGCTTTATAATACACTTAAGCGTGTTTCTGTATTCTCAAACCCTGCAAGTAACCTTATTAAGTTTGAATTGAATCAAAACGAATTGGTTGTTTCTGCTCAGGATATCGATTTCTCAATTTCAGCTCGTGAAAAACTGATGTGTCAGTACGAAGGTGAAGCTTTGGAGATTGGATTTAAATCTGTATTCCTTTTGGAAATTCTACAGAATATTTCTTCTGCAAATGTTGTGGTTGCACTTTCTGACCCAACTCGCGCAGGTTTATTCTTACCATACGATAACGAAAACGCTGACGAAGACGTGTTGATGTTGTTAATGCCAATGATGATTAACGTTTAATTTAAACGATAATATAATGCCTATAAAAAACCTGATGAGAGTATACTTTCATTAGGTTTTTTCTGTTTAAGATAAGATCTTTAGGCTTTTTTTTGCTTAAAGAATAATATAAACTTCTTCAAAAGAACGAGTCAATATGAATTTGAATTTGAAAAACCCGATTGCATTCTTCGATTTAGAAACAACTGGGCTCAATGTATCGAAAGATCGCATTGTTGAAATCGCTATTGTAAAGGTTAGTCCTAATGGTAACGAGGAAACTAAAACTTTCCGCGTAAACCCAACTATTCCAATTCCTGCAGAATCAAGTGCAATACACGGTATTTTTGATGAGGATGTAAAGGATGAACCAACTTTTAAGGAGGTTGGTAAAATAATAGCGAAATATATTGAGGGCTGTGATTTAGCAGGGTACAATTCAAATCGATTTGATATTCCTCTATTAGCAGAAGAATTCTTACGTGCTGATATCGATACTGATATGAGAAAACGTAAGCTTGTGGACGTGCAAACTATTTTCCACAAAATGGAGCAGCGAACTTTGACTGCAGCTTATAAATTCTATTGCGGTAAAGATTTGGAAGGTGCTCATGGTGCTGAAGCTGATACGATTGCAACCTATGAAGTGTTGAAATCTCAATTGGACAAATATGAAAATCTGGAGAACGATATTGATTATCTTTCTAAGTTTTCTACTCAGAATAAGAATGTTGATTTTGCAGGCATGATTATTTATGATAAAAAGGGTGTTGAAACTTTCAACTTTGGTAAGAATAAAGGGAAGGCTGTTGAAGATGTATTGAAGGAGCAACCTGGGTATTATGGCTGGATAATAAACAATGATTTCCCTCTTTATACCAAGAAAGTTCTGACTGAGATTAAACTAAGAAATTTTAATATGTAAGTCGTTTGTTTGCTAACGAATTAATACGATAAGAGATGAAACGTCCATGATTAAATCATTATTAACTTACGTAGGCAGATGCTTATTTAATCTATGGAAAGTTCCATGTGGCAACGGCTTTTAGCCTTCTTGAGCTTTTGCGAATCAATAAAAATCAAATTATAAAACATGAAAATATTAGCTATAGGAAGAAACTATGTGGATCATGCTAAAGAATTGAACAACCCTGTGCCTAAAGAGCCAGTTGTTTTCTCAATGCCTGATTCTGCACTTTTAAAAAGCAATAACGATTTTTATTACCCTGATTTCTCGAATGATATTCATCACGAAGTAGAAGTTGTGGTTAAGATTAATAGAGTAGGGAAGAATATTCCTATTGAGTTTGCTCATCGTTACTATGAAGAATTGGGCTTAGGTATTGATTTTACTGCTCGTGACATTCAAGCTGAGTGCAAGAAGAAAGGTTTACCATGGGAAAAAGCTAAGGCTTTTGATGGTGCAGCTCCAATTTCTAAGTTTATTCCAAAGTCACAGTTTAAAGATGTGAATGCTTTAAATTTTAGTTTAAATATTAATGGCGAAAGAGTCCAGGTGGGTAATACCTCTGACTTGATTTTCTCTATTGATTTCTTGATTAGTTATTTATCGAAATACTTTACCCTAAAAATAGGTGATTTAATCTATACGGGAACGCCAGCAGGTGTCGGTCCAGTTAAGATTGGTGATCATTTAGAAGGCGAATTAGAAGGTGAGAAACTTCTTGACTTTCATGTTCGATAGATTTTATACAATGACATTTTAAACAGATTTCATCTTTAATCGATGTTTTCAGGCTTAAATAATGGTATTTAACCTTAATAGTGGCTTTAGATCATTTCTAAAGCCACTGTTTTTGTGAAGGCCTGATTCGATTAGGTTTTTAATCCCTATAGGTAAGGTTTGGCTTTCTGAACAAGCGTTTATGCCTTTGCATTTTCAGTGAAAAGCTTTCAAGTACAGCAAACATGTGTATCTTTGTAATGATTTACAACTAAAAAAGTTATATGAATTATCAACATTGGGGCAAACATCTTCGCCAAAGATTTGAAAAATTTGGTGACAAGACTGCCATGTGTTACAAGAATGAAACGAGTGGGGAATGGGTTGATGTAAGTTGGTGTGATTTTGGTATTCAAACCAGACAAGCATCTAAAGCTCTTTTGAAATTAGGAGTTGGCATTCAGGAGAGTGTTGCTATATTTTCTCAAAACATGCCTGAGTGGATTGTTGCTGACCTTGCAATAATGAGTGTGCGCGGTGTAACCGTTCCTATATATGCTACTAATTCTACTACAGAAGCAAAATATATTCTTAAAGATTCTGCTGTCCAAATCATTTTTGTGGGCGAGCAAGAGCAGTACGATAGAACCATGGAACTCATCGGAGATTGCTCCGATATTAAAAAGGTTATTGTTTTTGATAAATCGGTTAATATTACCAATCATCAAGATTCAATGTATTGGGATGCGTTTATTGAGCTAGGAAAAGCTTCACGTCTTGGGAAGGAATTCGATGCACGATTTGAAACGGCACATATCGACGACTTAGCAACTTTGATCTATACCTCTGGTACGACTGGTGAGCCTAAAGGTGTGATGATTGATCACAATAATATTACAGCTGTTCTTCGTTCTCACGATATTGAACTGAATTTGACTGAGGATGAGGTTTCACTAAGCTTTTTACCCTTGAGTCATGTTTACGAGCGTGGCTGGACTTTCTTCTGTCTACACAGAGGCTTCAAGATTTATTTCAATCGCGATCCAAAACAGATTGGTGCGACCATGAAAGAAGCCAAACCGACCATTATGTGTACGGTGCCTCGTATTTATGAGAAAATATATTCAGCTATTCAGGATAAAAGTAAGGATGCTTCTGGTATTAAACTTAAGATGCTGAACTGGTCTTTGAAGATTGGTGAGTTAAGAAATAATCAATACAAGCGTTTCGAGAAGAAAGTGCCTTTTGGCTTGAAGCTGAAATTCAAGCTTGCTGATAAACTCGTCTTGAGTAAATTTCGTGATATTTTTGGGGGACGTATCAATTTTACACCTTGTGGTGGTGGTCCCTTATCAGCCGAAATATTAGCTTTTTTCCATTCGGTAGGTATGAATGTGAAAATGGGTTATGGTCTTACCGAAACGATGGCAACTGTATGTCTTTATGGCGATACACACATCGATTTTAATACGACAGGTAAAACATTGAATGGCGTTGAGATTAAGATTGGCGATAACGATGAGATTCTTGTTAAGGGGCCAGGTGTGATGCGAGGTTATTATAAAAAGCCCGAGGAAACTGCTAAAGTGATGAAAGATGGCTGGTTTTATACGGGTGATGCAGGTCGAATCGATGAGAACGGAAATTTAAAAATAACCGATAGAATTAAAGACTTGATGAAAACTTCGGGAGGTAAATATATTGCTCCTCAGAAGTTGGAAACAACTTTAATAAACGATCAATTTATCGACCAGGTTGCCGTAATTGGCGATTGTCAGAAATATGTAACGGCTCTGGCTGTTCCAGCCTTTGAACCTCTTTGTCAGTATGCAAAGAAGCATAATATCTCCTTTGATTCTATTGAAGATTTAATTTCTAATTCACAAATTGTAGAATTTTTCGAGAAGCGATTTGAAGATATGCAAAAGGAGTTTTCACGATTTGAGAAGATTAAGAAATTCACCTTACTACCTAAGGAATTCTCTATGGAAGCAGGTGAAATTACATCAACGCTAAAACTAAAAAGAAAAGTGATTCAGGAAAAGTACAAACACCTTATCGAAAAAATGTATAAGGATTAGTAATAAAACTGATACGATAATATATAAAGCCGATGGAATTAATTTTCTATCGGCTTTGTTTTTCTTGTTTGTTTTTTAGTCAAGAGAAGCCAATCATAGTTGTATAAAATTGATTTCAGATCTATTTTACAAGGTCCGCTGCTGCTAGATTATCACATCTAAATCGAATAGGTTTAATGAAATTAATTTTGATGCCTTGCTTTGCAAAACATATGGTGTAAATACCGATGAACTGACACGTGTTGTTAAAATCTGTTATTTCCCAAAAGGTTTTGCCCATGTTCTTTTCTTAAAATCAAAAAACTTATACCTTTAGGACTCTTAAAAATCGATGTTCAATATATAGACTCCTTTTTTTTAAGAACTAAAAATTTCATAAATACTTAAAACACAATAATAATGAGCAAAGAAATTTTAAGCCTAGAGCCTAAAGCAATTTGGGAGAATTTTTATTCATTAACTCAGATCCCTCGTCCATCAAAGCATGAAGATGAGATTCAGGCATTCATGCTTAAATTTGGTCAAGATCTAGGTCTTGAGACAATTAAAGATGAAGTAGGAAACATCATTATTAAGAAACCTGCTACTCCTGGAATGGAAGATAGAATGGGTGTTGTCATGCAAGGTCATCTTGATATGGTTCCTCAGAAAAATTCTGATACAGATCACGATTTTGAGAAAGATCCTATTGAAACTTTCGTAGATGGTGAGTGGTTAACTGCTAATGGTACAACTTTAGGTGCTGATAATGGTATGGGTGTTGCTGCTGCAATGGCTGTTCTACAGGCTACTGATATGGTTCATGGTCCTGTTGAAGGTTTGTTTACATCTGATGAGGAAACTGGTATGACTGGTGCTTTTGGTCTTCAGGCAGGTGTTCTTGATGGTGATATTCTTTTGAATATGGACTCAGAGGACGAAGGTGAATTATATGTAGGTTGTGCTGGTGGTATCGATGCTAACGTGACTTTCAAAAATAAATTGACTGATACACCTAAGGAAACTACTGCTTTCAAATTGAACATGAAAGGTCTTAAAGGTGGTCACTCAGGAATGGAGATTATCTTAGGTAGAGGAAACTCTAATAAATTACTTTTCCGTTTCTTAAAGCATGCTTCTAAGAACTTCGGTTTACGTCTTTCTTCTGTTGATGGTGGTTCTTTACGTAACGCTATTCCACGTGAGTCTTTTGCGATTGTAGTTGTTCCTAACAAAAATGTTGAAGCTTGTGCTGCGTCATTGAAGGAATTTGACGCTATTTTCAAAGCTGAATTGAGTGGTGTTGAGCCAGATCTAACTTTCTTTGCAGAATCATGTGATTTACCTAAGCAGGTAATGAAAGGTAAGCTACAGAATCGTTTGATCGATGCTATTTACGCTTGTCCTAATGGTGTAATTCGCATGAGTGATGCAATGCCAGGTTTGGTTGAAACATCGATTAACCTTGCTCGTGTTTATAGCGATGATAAAACAATTATTGCTCAAGCTCTATTGCGTTCTTCAGTGAACTCTGCAAAAGACGATTTAGGAGAGATGGTTTCTTCGGCATTTACTTTGGCAGGTGCTAAGGTTGAGTTAGGTGGAGCCTATCCAGGATGGAAGCCAAATATGGATTCTCCAATCTTGAAAACTATGCAAGGTGTTTATAACGACATGTATGGTAAGATTCCTGAGGTTATGGCAATTCACGCTGGTCTTGAGTGTGGTTTGTTAGGATCTAATTACCCAGATTGGGATATGATCTCATTCGGACCAACTATTCGTTTCCCTCACTCTCCAGATGAGAAAGTGAAGATCGATACAGTTCAGAAATTTTGGGATTTCACTGTTGAAACGCTTAAGAATATTCCTGTTAAGAAATAAGCTTTAAGTCATATAATATAAGAATAGCCCGATGAAAATCGGGCTATTTTAGTATTGTAAATTTGCTAATAACAGAGAGGTCCTAATTTTTACAACAAAACTTTTGAACCCTCTTCGTGGTTCTTTATATGATTTATTGTAGCCCGCATTTCATTTTTAATCCCTTCGGGATTTATGCTTTTTATAATAAAATTTGAATCTTTGGTATTACATCAACACATCCCCAAATCTTCACATGAAGACATCAACAAATCTCATCTAAATTTCTTTAAAAGAAGATAGAACGTTAAATAAAAAAACATACCAAGCCCCGAAGCTACAATCAACGACCCCAAAGCAAATTGTAAATAATTCTCGCCTAATGTGTTTAGATTCATTAAATCAGGAATATCCTTCTGGAATTCTCCATGTAAAAGGAGAGCTCCAGTCTGATAACCAGCAATAACAATAAGAGGAATTAATGGTGGCACACTGCTGATATTGACAGTAATTAAAGTCAGAACCTTGTTTAATTTTAATAGCAAAGCTAATGATATTGCAAGCACCGTTTGAAAACCCCAAGCTGGAGAGAATGCAAGAAAGACACCTAAGGATAATGATAACGCGATTGTAGTATTGGTGTTTTCAGCACATTTAATTTCGCTAACAATTGCCTTTTTTACTTTGTCTAACTTTAATCGTCTCAAAACTGTCTGATAGTTCATTATTTTCATCTTTTATTAAAACCACACAATTTCGATACTTGTTTAAAACTAATTATTTTAGATCATCATAGCTACAAACACTTATCTATCCATCATTTCAACGAATTCTTCATCAAGGGTCAAATATTTCCCCATCAAATTAGCTGTCATGCACGAGTGAATCGGTAAAACTCCGATAAGATCACCGACTTTGTATTCGTTAAAAAGTTCTTCGTTGCATTTAATAATACCATGTTCTTGCGAAAGACTTGCAAGGAATCCACCTCCAATAATTGGGCTCCATCCATCAGGCTTGATATCGACCAAAGAGCCGAATAGCTTTGTTCCTTCATCATCCGCTTCCAGGTATTCCTTTGAGAAGTGAACACCGCCTCCATAAATCACAATCTCATTTCTGTCGGCATGTTTGGCCACAATAGGGCAGGCCATTGCAACTGCAATTTCATCTTCCTCGCATGAACCTAAAACGAATTGCATCATATCGTAGAAAGCAAAATTTCCTGGACGAATTTCATCTATACCAAAGAATTCATCACTAATACTACAAGCAGGTGTGTCGCCAAGTGAAACCTCTAGATCAGGAAATTGAGAACGGAAAACATCCTTTAATTCATTTAAATCAAGAACGCATTGTTTGTGATTCTTATGAATTTCTTCGGCATCACTAGCATTATAGTTGTGACCCGAATGAGCAAGAAAACCTTTGAATTCAAGTCGGGTAGATGCTTTTATATAATCGAGTAAGTTCTGAATGCTTTCGGGATCGCTAGCAGCAATTCCTGTGCGATGGTAACCTGTATCTACCTTGATATAGGCGTTTACCTTATTTTTTAGTTCAGCCTCTAAATGATGAATACTTTCAGCAGATTCAACTAAGATATTAAGCTTAATTTTTCCAGCTAGTTCATCAATAATGTCCATCTCTCGAAGGTTTACTGGTATAGCTACTGTAATATCTTCCCATTTATTATTGGCAAAATACTGAGCCATTTCTAAAGATGAGACGCTTATTTTAGATACTCCAAGTTCACGAAACCATTCACTAACACCCGCAGATTGGTGTGTTTTAAAATGTGGTCGAAAACTAAGATTGCATCTCTTAGCACGATCGATCATATTTTCGATATTACGAGTGCATTTTTTTTTATCAAGTAAAAGCGTTGGCTTTTTAATATGTATTCTAATATCCATGGGTTCTTATTCTTGTAGATTCTAGTTCATTTTGTTGTGAATGCCTTTCAGCATTTCATTTTTAAGATTGAGGACTTTCTCCGAAACTCCAACCTTATATATATGTGGACTGATAAAGCGTTTGTGTTCATCAGGTAATTGAGCAAAACGTTTTTTTAAGTAAGCATTGATCTCGCTTGGCGATTGTTCTTCAATGAGGATCTCCCCATTGTCCATAACCAGTTGATTCAGGACTTCAGCTGTACAATTTAGAAGTTCAGTTGTTTTGTGCGAATGAAAAGGATGGAAGATCTGATCTGTACTTTTCTCGTCGAACAGGAGGATAGCATCTCGAAAGAATTTTCCATCTTGATCGAAGTAGCGAACTACTTTCTTTCTGCCAGGCAGCGTCATTTTCTCAACATTCTCCGAAACCTTAAGACAAGCCTTACCGTTGTTTTCAACTAGTTTGTAAACCCCATCAAGAGCTCCCGTGTCATTTCCAGTTACCAATTCGGTTCCTACACCGTAACCATCAATTCGTGCACCTTGTTCGTTCAAACTTTTTATGACATACTCGTTCAGTTGGTTGGATGCAAATATTTCAACATAGCTTAAATCAGCTGCATCCAACATTTCACGTCCCTTTTTACTTAAATAAGCCAAGTCACCACTATCCAGGCGAATACCAATAAGTTTATGGCCTTTCTTTTCGAGCTCTTTAGCTACAATAATCGCATTGGGAATACCCGATTTTAGTGTGTTGTATGTGTCTACAAGTAGAACCGTCGTATCAGGATTTATCTCAGCATACTGGCGGAAGGAATCTATTTCTTTATCGAAACTTTGTACCCAAGCGTGTGCCTGGGTTCCACTTACTGGAATACCATAGTTGAATGCCGCATAAGTATTCGAAGTTGAATTGGCACCACCAATAATGGCTGCTCTACTGGCATGAATTCCACCCAAACCTTGAGCTCTACGCAAACCAAAATCTGCGAAAGTTTTATCACCAATAACCGAACGAATACGACAGGCTTTGGTTGCGATCAATGATTGGAAATTGAGGTAGTTCAAGAGCATTGTTTCAATCAGTAAACACTCAATCATATTGCCTTCGACTCGTATAATGGGCTCGTATGGGAAAGCGATTTCTCCCTCTTTCATACTGAAAATCTTCCCTTTAAATCTGAAATCTTTCAAATACGCCAAGAATTCATCTCTCAAACCAGCTTTTTTAAGAAAGGCGAGATTCTCCTCGTTGTATGAAAATTTGGATAGAATACTAAGTAGATCTTGTAAACCTGCATAAACGACATAACCTCCCTTATAAGGGTTGGTTCTAAAGAAATAATCGAATGTGCTCGTTTCATTTTGTTTGCCACTGTAAAAGTAGGCTTGAGCCATAGTTAGCTCATAAAAGTCGGTGTAAAGACCTGTGTTTTGAGTCAGTGTTTGCATCTTTTTAGTCTAAATAAATCGGACTCCAAAGATAATGACAAAGTTCGAAGGAAGGTCAAAAGAGGGGTGTTAATGCGAAATGATAAGCTTTCTTTCTTTAAATGAATAATTAACAAGAGAAAAACTCTTGAATAGTACTTTGTTGTCAACTAACCCAATAATAGTCTTTTAGGTATGTCGTATTAATGCGAATAACTCGTGCTGTACTTAAAACATAAAGGTGGGTTTTGCTTGTCTCAGTATAAATCCTAATTTAGCGGCCTCTAAAACATTAACTTAAACGAAATAAAAACTTAAAAACATGGCTATAACTAAAGCAGCTAGTCTCTCTATTCGAGATAGCAAAAGCGCAAGATGGTTCGTTTTAATAACGGTTTCCTTCTTGATGCTTACAGGATATTTCTTTACAGATATCATGTCTCCTTTACAAGGAATGTTACGTGACCAAATGGGATGGTCTAATTCATCTTATGGAACTTTTGCTGGTTCTTATTCTGTATTAAACGTATTCTGTTTGATGCTTATCTTTGGTGGGATTATCCTTGACAAAGCAGGTATTCGATTCACTGGTACTTTCTTTGTTGGAATCATGATTGTTGGAGCATTCTTCAACTATTATGCCATGACAGATACTTTTAATAATGGTGGTTTAGGATATGATTTCCTTAACTCTTTCTTACCTGACTATCAGCCTTCTTTAAAAATGGCTATGATTGGATATTCTTTATTCGGAGTTGGTGTTGAGATTGCTGGTATTACTGTTTCTCGAATCATTGTAAAATGGTTTAAAGGAAAAGAAATGGCACTTGCAATGGGTCTTGAAATGGCTTGTGCTCGTGGTGGTATGCTTCTCGCATTTACTGCTTCTCCTTTTATGACTGGAGCTCATGAAGTGATTTCTCGTCCTTTAGCATTTGGTGTTATTCTTCTAGTTATCGGTTTGTTAGCATACTTTGTTCACAACATGATGGATAAGAAATTAGATGCTGAGGTTGCTGCCGATACAAGTGTTGAGGCATCTGAAGATGAATTTAAAGCTTCTGATATATTCTTGTTATTCAAGAATCCTGGTTTCCTTTTGATTTCTCTTTTATGCGTATTATTCTATTCAGCAATTTTCCCATTCACAAAGTTTGCACCAGACTTAATGGTTCAAAAATATGGTTTTCCTGTAGAATTTTCAGGATGGATTGTTGGACTGCTTCCTATTGGAACAATGGTTCTTACTCCTATTTTTGGAGCATTTATGGATAAAAAAGGAAAGTCAGCCAGTATCATGATTTTGGGATCATTACTATTGATTTTCTCTCACGTGATCTTCGCTTTCTTACCAGGTAATGCTCCATTTGCATTTACAGCTATGATTGTTCTTGGATTTGCATTTTCTTTTGTACCAGCTGCTATGTGGCCTTCAGTACCAAAGATTATTCCGGAATCACGTTTAGGTTCTGCATATGCAATGATCTTTATGATTCAGAATGTTGGTCTTATGTTATTTCCTATGTTATTAGGATATGTATTGGATCAATCGAATCAAGGATTAGCAGAAGGTACACCTCTTGATTACACAAAGCCAATGATGTTAATGGTTGGTTGTGGTGTTGCTGCTTTAATTGTTGCTTTTAGATTAAGACATGTCGATAAGAAAAAAGGATATGGTCTAGACCTTCCAAATATTCAGGAGTAATTCTGATATTTATTTGATATAATAAAAGCCATCCTTCGGGGTGGCTTTTTTTGTTGCTCCAAATACTGATATAATACAGGTTTGTTTTTTTAGGCATTTATCTTAATTTAGTAATCTCTAATCCAAAAATTAAATTTAACCCTAAAATTATTGTAATGACAGATGCTATTAAAAAGACTATGAGAGATAGTGCAGGCGCTCGTTGGTTTGTGTTAATTCTCGTTTCATTTACTATGCTTATTGCATACACCTTTATGGAAGTGCTTTCTCCGCTTCAAACTCTTATTCAAAGTACTTACGGATGGAGTGGTACCGATTGGGGAATTGTAACAGGGGCACAAGGATACTTAAATGTGTTTGCATTTATGCTAATCTTCGCTGGTATTATACTGGATAAAATGGGGATTAAATTTACCGCCATAGGATCAGGTATAGTCATGATTTGTGGTGCTATTATCAAGTACTATGCATTTGCTGGTAATTTTGAAATGGGTTCTACAATCATAGGAATAGATTCAAGAGTATTTATTTCAGCAGCCGGATTTGCATTATTCTGTGTAGGAGCCGAAGGTGCTGGTATTACTGTATCTAGAATAATTGTAAAATGGTTTAAAGGAAAAGAAATGGCACTTGCTATGGGGACAGAGATGGCCTTGGCTCGTTTAGGTTCATTCCTGGCATTATTCGGATCACCACGTATTGCTGAAGCTTTTGATATTCCTACATCTGTTTTGGTAGGAACAATTGCACTCAGTATAGCTTTAATTCTTTTCATTGTTTATAGTGTAATGGACACTAAATTGGATAATCAGATAGACGATGATGCTGAAGACGAAGAACCGTTCAAAATTTCGGATATTGGCGTAATTATTTCAAATAAAGGCTTCTGGTACATTGCCATTCTTTGTTTGTTATTCTATTCGGCAGTTTTCCCATTCTACAAGTTTTCTTCAGGTTTAATGGTGAACAAGTTTGGAATTGATCCATCTACAGCTGGTGATATTCCTTCAATTTTACCCTTTGGTACGATTCTTTTAACACCATTATTTGGATATATTTACGATAAATATGGTAAAGGTGCTTCTATAATGATTCTTGGAGCTGTATTGCTTGTTATCGTTCATACTATTTTCTATATTCCTGCTTTAACAGCAACTTGGGTCGCTATTTTTGCTGTTGTTCTACTGGGAATTGCTTTCTCATTGGTTCCTGCAGCTATGTGGCCATCAGTTCCAAAAATTATTCCTGAAAAACAGTTAGGATCAGCTTATGCGCTTATTTTCTATGTTCAGAATATTGGTCTAATGCTAGTTCCTATTCTATTAGGTATTGTTTTGGATAAAACAAATCCAGGTATCAATGAAAAAATTGAAACCACAATTGCTACTTTCAGAGCAGAAGGCGTTCCTGCAGGGGATATCTCAGCAAAAATTCAAATGCTTAGAGAAACGGGAGAAATTCCAATGTTTGACTATTCGTCAACTTGGTTAATTTTCGTTGGCTTAACACTTCTTGCTTGTGTATTTGCTTTCTTGTTGAAAGCTGAAGATCGTAAAAAAGGTTATGGCTTAGAATTACCAAATATTCAGGGGTAATTCTAATATTGATATTATAAGAAAAGCCATCCTTCGGGATGGCTTTTTCTATTTTAAACGGATTCTGATTCGTTTATCCAATGAATGGTCGATACTTAAAGATATCATCGGATAATTTGACAGATTGTTAGTCTCTTGTCCCCATCTCGCTTATTGCAAGAGTTCCTGCAACAACTGAGATGACTGCGGCAAAGCTAGAGAGTGAAACACCACAGAAAGGAATAATAAGACATAGGGAAAATACAAAGCCATTAGCTATTACAATTCCTTTATTCTCTCTCATAAACTGAATACTCTGCTTTAGATTTAGCTTCTTGCGTTCTAGAGCGTAATCCATAAACGAAAAGCCATAGAAGTAAGCTGAAATAAAGAAAAGCATGATAGCTGCAAACCAACCTATAATAGGAATAAAACTCAATACAAACATCAGTACCGTTAATACGAGCTCTATGCTGAAATTTCGTAAAGCAATTACAATTCCTCTAAGCACATCTTTCAGTAGCTGAATAAAGCTAAAAGGATAGTCTACACCCGTTTTTATCTTCTCGGTTCTCTCAGATAGATATGAGAAAATAGGTGACATCAGAATAATGATGATATAACCGCCTAAATAGGCAAAAAGAAGGAAAAACATAATTTTAAAAGTGAGCCATACAAAGGCGTCCATCACAGTTTTAAGAAATCCTGAACCCCAAAAATCACCTTGCTGCAATTCAAATTGACTCTGTAAATACACCTTTGCTGCATCTGAATATTCGTTGACCATATCCCAACCAAACCAGAATAGAAGAATGTTGAAGGCAATGGGGAATAAGAAAAACCAGGCTAATTTCTTTTTGAAAATGAAACTTAATGCTTCAGAATATTTACGAAGGCCAAAGCTGAAATCTTTGAAAAAACTCATATAAAAGGTGTTAAAATTGAGATGTAAAGATCTGTAAAAAGATAAGCCGAATAAGGCTAATCCTTTATTAAATTTTAAAATTAACAACTTGCCAGTATAATCCGAATATTGAAACCAAAAAACAGCATAATTTTATTACTTAGAATCATTTTGAATTGGGACTGAATTGTATCATCTTTGTTTTACAAAAATATTGATGATGATAAGATTCCTTACTCGAATTATACGTGACCGAAATTTCGTTTTAATACTAGCTGTTATATTGGGCTTAACTATTGGCGATTGGGCTGAATATCTAAAAACGTATACCTTCTACATTTTAGCTGTTGTGATGATTTTCTCGACAACAGGCTTAAGCACCAAAGCATTGTTCCCTCTGAAGAAAATGATTCAACCCCTATTGTTGGGTTCAGTTCTCAATTACCTCGTTTTTGGGACTGTTATTATTAGTCTGGCCTATTTTCTGATGCCAACTCCAGAGTTATTTCTGGGTTTTGTGGTTATAGCTGCAACGCCACCTGGATTAGCTGTCATACCTTTTTCTCATATTCTTGAAGGAGATATTAAATATGGGATTGTAGGTGTTTTGGGAGCCTTTATCAGTTCTATTTTCTTAGCACCAGCCATTGTTGGTTTATTGAGTAATGTGGATGGTGGCATTGATTCTGGTATGCTTTTTATGACGATGATTAAGCTGGTTTTGATTCCTATGATTATTTCACGATTTCTACTTTGGGAACCTATTAAACCAACTGTTGAAAAGGTGAGAGGTAAAGTTGTCGATTGGGGTTTTGCCTTATTGATATTTACTGCAGTTGGTCTAAATAGACAAGTTTTTTTCTCAAATTTTGAAGTGCTTTTTCTCGTCGCTTTAGTCCTATTTCTTAGTATATTTGGCTTAGGCTGGATCTATGAGTTTGTCGCTGCTCGACTAGGCGTTAAAAAAGAGATTGCAATGACTCAAAAATTACTACTTACGATTAAGAGTTCTGGATTTGCCGTTGTAACAGCTTTAACTCTATTTGGTAAAGAAGCCGCCATTCCTTCTGCTGTTATGGCAATTTTTGTGTTGTTATATCTGCTCTATCTTTCTTTTAGAATGGAATTTAGGAAGAAAAGGTTAAAGGTTAAAGGAAGAAGGCCTCCCGAGAACCGGGAATAAAGGTAATCATGTTTCAATTTATGATTTAATTGTAAATCATTAATTACTAATCATTAATTACAAAGAGTGAAGCTAACATTTTTAGGTACTGGAACCTCTCAGGGAATACCCATTATTGCATGCAAATGTCCCGTTTGTTTATCCACAGATAAAAGGGATAAGCGATTGCGAACATCTGTTTTAATTGAAGTCGATGATCAAACCTTTGTTATTGATAGTGGACCTGATTTCCGTTATCAAATGCTGAGAGCTCAGGTTGAGAAGCTTGATGCTATTCTTTTTACGCATGAGCACAAAGATCATACTGCAGGTTTGGATGATGTGCGTGCCTTTAATTGGGTAAATAAGAAAGCAGTGGATATCTATGCTGAAGAACGTGTGCAAGCCTCATTAAAGCAGGAATTCGCTTATGTATTCGCCGAGTTTAGATACCCGGGTATTCCTCAGTTAAATTTATGGACTGTAGAAAACAAGCCTTTTAATATCAATGGAACTCAGATTATACCCATTAGAGCGAAGCATTTTAGATTACCCGTATATGGTTATCGAATTGATGACTTAGCCTATATTACCGATGCCAATTATATCTCTGAAGAAGAAAAAGAGAAAATGCAAGGTCTAAAAGTTCTTGTTTTGAACGCATTGAGAAGAGAAAAACATCTGTCTCACTTTACGCTATCAGAAGCTTTGGCCTTAATCGAAGAGCTTCAGCCTGAAGTTGCTTACTTAACTCATTTTAGCCATCAGCTGGGATTTCACGAAGAGGTATCTAAGGAATTACCAAAGAATGTTTTTATGGCCTACGATGGCTTGCAAATAAATATTTAATACCAAATTACTATAGCTTGAGCTATAAAGCTAAATGGTATAAACCAAATTGATCTATTAAAAAAAGACCTCAAATATTATATTTGAGGTCTTTCTGTATGTTTATTTTTTTAACTCGTAACCATCATATTTGCCTTTTTTAATGGCAGGTATGCCATCAATCATCCAGGCAGGAGCAGCTTCTCCTTTTAGGTAATAATCGAAAAATTGCATCATTCGTATGGATAAGTCCATACGGTTAGCACGGCCTTTTAAGTTATGTGCTTCTTTATTGTATGAAAGTAACCAGCAAGGCTTCTGTAATCGTCGCATAGCCACAAAGAATTCAATGCCTTGATACCATGGCACAGCACCATCATGATCGTTGTGCATGATTAGTAAAGGTGTTTTGATCTTTGGTATTGAGAAAATTGGCGAGTTCTCGATATAGTGCAAAGGCTTTTCCCAAAGCGTTCCACCAATTCGACTCTGAGTATGCTCGTATTGGAACATTCTACTACGACCACTCTTCCAACGAATTCCACCATAAGCCGAAGTCATATTACTAACTGGAGCTCCAGACATGGCACATTTATATAGGTTGGTTTTTGTCACCAAATGTCCAATCTGATAACCTCCCCAACTTTGACCTTGCAAGGCAACTTTATCCTTGTCTATAAAATCGAAACGATCCATCATAGCCAATGTCCCTGTTACAATCGAGCTGTAAGCACTCTCTCCCGGATGTCCAACCTTTGGATAGGTGATATCTGGCATGAAAATCAGGTAATCATTACTCACGCAGTAAGTCGGATTGATAATAGACCAATTAGGTTGAGGCACGTAATGCTTGTGTAAACGATCACTTACGCGTTCGTAGAAATAAACGAGCATTGGGTATTTCTTATTGGGATCGAAATTCTCAGGTTTAAACAACATGCCCTGTAATTTATCTCCGTCTCCAGAAACCCAATCAACAAGTTCAACATTTCCCCATAGTATATTCTTTTGTTGAGGGTTTGCATCAGAAACCTGCTTTTCATTTTTAAAGTTCGAATCACTTAACCATAGGTTAGGGTAGTCAACAAATGTAGAACGTTTCCACACCAATCGATCTGCATTTTTAGCTTTAATCGGGTATGAATAGCTAACATCTTCGAAACGGATCTGTTTAAGCGACTTCCCATCGGCTAATTGATAGAAACCTGATTTTTTATTGAATTCTCCGAAAGCTTTCAATAATATAGTCTGATTTAAATCTATTGTTTGTTCTTCTCTATCGAGTTTTACGTAGCTAAAACGGATGTTTTCTTTACGACCTAATCCCTCTGTTAGGTTTATCGCTTTCTCTTTTCCTTTTGGATCAATTTTCCAAATGTCGTAGCGATCCTGAATTAGGATATGCTTATCATCATCAGTCCATCCCATTACACCATATGGGCTTGGATCACTTGGTGTATCGTGAGTTTCAGAGTAAAAGTTGTAAGGAATATCAGCGGTTAATTTTCGTGCTTTTCTGTTTGCAATCGTGTAAACATTCCAAGTGCTATCTGCTGTTTCGTACCAGTATAAGTACTTTTGAGATGGTGAAATTGCAACTCTAGCATTTTTCTTTGCTAATACCAATTCTGATTGACCAGTTGTTGTATTAACCAAATAGTAATCTCTGAACCAGTCGTTCCACGACTCTTCCATTTGATATGGTAAAGAAGAACTTCCTAAAGCTAAACTTGCATTACCATGATCGTATAGTTTGACTCTTGGTAGATTCTTATCAGCAAGTTGATTGATTGTTTTTTTCTTCGTGTTGTAAACTGCTAAGTAAGTTCTCTTAAGTTCTTTTTTAAGACTCACTTTTTGCTCCGACTGTAGCAAAGGATCTTTCCAGCTCCAAATATCTAGTTTGTATTTTTCAGTATCTAAAAGCGTATCCTTCTTCTCTTTTTCTACTTTTGGAGCGATACCAAAATACAGGTTTTTACCATTTCTGGAGAAATCCAATTCGCTATTTTCATTCACACACCAAGCTTTGGCAACCTCAATGTTTTCTGAATTTAAGATCACTTTAGACTGCTTCAACTTTGTATCGAAGTATTGCAAATTGTAGACTTTCTGCTTAGTGGTGTCTGCTGAAAAAATAAAAGCTAATTTATCTCCATCTGCAGCAATGCTCAGTTTCTTGGCTAATCCTACATTCTGAAAAACTTGAATCGAATTTTTGTCTTCGAAATTCAGAATTGAAACTTTAGCTTCAGAAATACTATCTTGGCTTTGAGTGATGAATGATACAGCTTGTCCATTTCGAGAGATTGTGTAATCACTCACATTTGAAAAGGAAATCGTTTCGTTAGTCAGTAAATTTTTGAGTTTTAAATCGCCAACTTCAGCTTTGTCTTTTTTTGATTTCTTCTTCTTCTTTTTAGCCTTTGGGGCATTTTTAGTTGTGTCCTTCGCTACTTTCTTAGTCTCAAGTAGAAAAGCCATCCATTCACCATTTTCAACGGCTGTTTTATATGATTTTAAGTTGGCGTATTTCTCTAGTTTATGACTTGCTAGGTTTAAGGTAGCTAAGGAATCTTTAGGTAAATCTTTCGATTTTACTTTCTTAAGTTTGGCTTGTCTTATGGTATCAAATTGAGCTTTAATTTTAAATACCAGGCTTTTAGAGTCTGCTGAGAATTTGGCAGCATATCCTCTTGGGAAAGAATCTAATTTCGCTGTTGAATGCTGATAAAGGTAAAGATAACCATCACCTCGCTGAGGATTGATTTCGTAGCTAAGCCAATCGCCATTATTTGATATTTTATGACTTCTGATGTCTTTCCATCCGTCGTAATCGCTATGCTTCAAGGCTCGTTTATTCGTTTGAGCCATACCCATTGAAAGTATTGAGCTAACAATTAGTGTGAATAATAACTTTTTCATTAGTTGAGTTGTTTTTGGTTGTTGTTGTTGGTTGTGGTCGCATAAAAAATGCAAAGACTTATAGCCTTTGCATTTGTAAATGTTTGATATTAAGTTCTAGTCGATATCCAAATTGTCAATTTTCTCAAGAAGATCATGAGTTGAATTTAACAAATCATCATATACCAATTTGAAATGTGGCTTAATGTCGGCCTTTTTATCTATTTTTTGATTGATACGAGCGATGTAGTTATTACGAGCATCGGCAGCTTCGTTCATAATGCTGTAAACGTCTTCTGCATTTCTTTTTCCAAAGAATTCAAGATGAATAATACTACGCATTAAGATTTCGTTGGTTAAGAAATTTACATCTTTTTTAAAGTCTCTTCTACTGGCCATATTCTTAGTATTTAATTTTTTTATTTAGGATCAGCCTAAGCTTAAAAATAAGCTGTTGGGCAATTGCTTGCAAATATACACCAAATTATAAGTATTTCTTATAATCTTGATCTTCTTCAAATGTGTGGTGTTTAATCCAGTCAGCGAGGAATTCCAGCATTTTTTTTGATAATTCATTATTTTCATCTACAACTTCCTTACAAAAGCTAGAGATTCTTCGAAGAAAGAAACGATGTTCAAATTTGTGATCTTCCAGACCCGGATAGTTTCTGTCAGCCAATATAGCTTCTTCTTCAGAAAAATGTAATTCGCTGTATATTTTTAAATCCACCAGTGTTTTCTTTATAAACTCTTGGTTCACATCTACATTTTTAATTAAAAGATTCACAATATCAAAAAGTTTCTGATGTTGTTCGTCAATAAGAGGATGATCTAAACTTAGATCAGAAGTCCATTTCATTAAATCCATACAGCTTTTATTTAGTGAGTTATAGTTGAATAAGTATTTACTCTTGGACAATTACAATTACTTAAGGTGAAATTTAATGATAATCTCCTACAATCGGTTCTAAATTTTTAAAAAGAAGAATTTTTATTGCAATTAAAATTTGAAACTTATTGTAAGGAATAAATCATCAAAAAAGGCTTAATTTGTGTGTGAAACCTGAATAATATAAGGAAATGAATGAATGTTCTCAGTATAAATATTTACACAATAGTAAGCTTAAGGATACCCCTAAATTTAAAAATGAGTTTTTTCGAACTGGATTATCTCTTTATGAGGTGATTCGTGTTGTCAATTCTAAACCCGTGTTTTTAAAAGAACATCTGACACGCTTGGAACGTTCTGCAAACAAGGTTGGGCAATTTGTATGGTTAAACTATCGTGAACTTGTTGAGAAAATTGAACTCGTAATCGTTTCGAATGGAGTTGTAGAAGGAAATATTAAGATTGTGTTTAATATTCATGATAACGATCGCAATTTTTATTGCTATTTCGTACATCACAAATATCCGAGTAAACAAGAATATAAAGAGGGTGTTAGTACAATCGTCTATAATGCTGAACGTCCTAATCCTAATGCCAAAGTATATGATCACAAGCTTCGTACATATACCAATACGGTAATAGAAAGTCCTGATGTTTTTGAAGTGATTTTAATGGATAATCTTGGGAATATCACCGAAGGTAGTCGGTCCAATCTATTCTTTATTAAAGACAATATGCTTGTAACAGCCCCAGATAATCAGGTGCTGAATGGTATTGTTCGTTCTAAAATAATTGAGATATGTGAAAGAGTGGGAGTGCCTATTTTAAAAGAAACAATAGCATTTTCTAGCCTTTCTAAATACGATTCAGCATTTTTAACCGGAACGTCACCACAAATACTTCCCATTCGAAATATCAATGCCCTATCATTTGATGTCAATCATCATTTACTTAAGTCCCTTTTAAAATCATATAGAGATGAGTTGGCTGACTATATACAGCAACAATCATAAGTGAATCTAATTATCTATTTTTTGGAAAGGCAAGCCTATTTCAACCTTGGTTCCTACAGCATTTTGAGTTTCATCGTATAAATCGAAGACTTTATAATCGTATTTTAATATATTATTATTCATTTTATTCAGCAAGGAAATTCTTTCTTGAATAATTTTCATTGTCTTTTCGTGAGATGATTTACGACTCTCAGCATCAAACTCTTTCGATTTAGAACGACCGATACCATTATCCTCAATCGTACATTTAATATAACGACTGTCTTCTAAATCAAAATTGATAAGTATTAAGCCATCTCCCTTAGAGGAGGATAAACCAAATCGAATGGCACTTTCAATAAAAGGCTGTATCAACATAGGAGGAATGTGATAATTGTAGGCGTTTATTTCTTTGCTCAAGACGATTTCAAAAATAAAATGATTCATGAAACGCATTTGCTCTAGCTTCACATAGTGCTTTAAATATGCAATTTCGTCTGAAAGGCTAATGTAATCTTTATCAGCATTATTAATGTTTTTACGGAGAACCGTAGAGAAGTCAGATAGATAATCTAGCGCGTTTTCAGTTTCTTGTTCAAGAATATAACCTTGAATCGAGTTAAGTGCATTGAAAATGAAATGTGGATCTAATTGATTTTGAAGGGTTTTCATTTTAAGACCTAAAATACGCGTGTTTATCTCATTCCTTTTTTCTTCTTCTTTGCGAATCTTACGAGTGTAAACTCGCATGCCTGTAATTATAAGCCCCACTAAAGCTGCAAATGTAATGGCGTAAAACCAAAGCTTCTTCCACCAGGGGTAAGCTATAGATATATTGATTGAGAAAGGAATGGTATGTGCTTTATTTAGATGTTTCCCCTGAATGTTTAGGATAAATTTTCCACTTGGAAGATTGGAATAAACAGCTTGAGTATTTGAGCTCCAATCTGACCATTCTTTATCAAAGCCTTTTAATTGATATCGATAAGCATTCTCGCCTGAATTTAAGCAATTTTGGAAACCATATGAGAATGTTAGATAATTTTGATTGTGTAACAGATCTAAAGGACCAATAATTTTGTTAGTCCAGTGGCAAACTTTAGATGGATCTCGTAGCCAATCTTTATTGTAAATCTGTATGTTTTTCAGGCTTAGAGAGCAGGTGCTTTCTTCAACCTGATCAACCATTGAATTTGTGATTTTCAGAAGCTGAGTGTTTGTTACTACCCAGATATTCTGATCCTTATCAACTATGGAGCTTTTGCCACTTCGATCGTTATACCCCTTTTTGTGATTCCAAAAGCGATAACGAATTGTAGAATCTGATTCCCAATATTTATAATCGAAACGGTAAGCACCTTCGTTTGTTCCACACCATAAATAACCATCTTCTATATACTGAAAACCCTGTATTGAGGTGCCCGAAAGACCTAGATTTTGGTCGATGATACCTAAAATGTGAAGCTCATTATCTTCGTATTTTAATTTGTAAATACTACCATTATTTCCACCAGCAATCATATTACCATCAGGTAGAATAAGAAAGTCATTGATGATATTATGAATCTCTGAGTTCTTTTTAGTAAACTGTTCAATTTTACTTGACTCATATCTGAAAAGACCGACTTGTTTCGTAGAGAACCAAATTTCTTTTTTGTTAGATGTTATTTGACTCACTTCAATTTCAGTTGATTCTGAGATTTTATGTGTAAAGATTCTCTTTTGAAAGTTATTGCCTGAAAAAACAATAAATTCATTGTCCCATATGCAACAAAGCTCATTATTAGCAGTGAATTCGAATTTTGTTGCTGGACTTATTCCTAGAAAATTTATCTCATCATTTTTCAAATTGAGAGTGTAAAATCCCATATTAGTTGCCAACCATAGTTTCGATTTACCATCATTTAAGATATCAAAAATTTGAATTCTTCGTTCGCAAACTGCCGATTTGCAGCCTTTACTTATGGTGCATAGTTTTGAAGTCGAAATTCGTTTCTGAATTTTATTTTCTTTAAAATATATGATCTCATTATTGGTCGCAATATAGATATAGCCTTTCTTATCAGTTTCAATATCTACGATAGTTAGATCATCCAGATGAAAATAGGATGCATTAAAGTATTGAAACATCGAATTTTGGAAATGTAATATGCCCTTATTTCTGGTGCCTAGCCAAATATTGCCTTCGTCCTTATTTACGAAAATTGATTGTACAAAAACATCTTCAATATTATTTGAGGCCGAGAAATCCTCAACTTGTTGATCAAAGACTCTTAATACTTTTCGGTGTTCGATACCTGCTATAAAATACCGTACCAGATAAAATTTTTCATCTTTAGCCTGATTTACTTGAATTATTTCACATTCAATTTCACCATCCTGGTGATTACGAATTTTAAATGCTTCCTTACTAAAAGCAAGATCGTTTTTAAGTTGAGAGTTGTTAAATTCGTTGAAGGCTATAATTGGTAGGTACTCGTCTCTTTTTAATAGATCCAGTTGGTTTTTTATAAAATTGCATTCAAAGATCCTTTGAAATTCATCTGATATAGCGATCAACTTATTGTTATTATTAACGAAGCTTGAAATGTTTGTTTTACTATTGCTTTCCAGAGGTGTTAATTCAAGTTTCTCTTTATTAGCAATAGATACTTTATAAACGCCTTCCTTTGTTCCAATTAGAAGTGTATTTAGCATTCTATCGAAATAAACCGTTTGAATACCATTTTTCAAGCCTAAGTCTTCATGGCTGTAAATTCTAATTGTGTAACCATCATAATAACAAAGACCTAAATTGGCAACTGTTAACCAAAGGTTCGTATCATTATCTTCGCATATTGATAGGATTCTTTCTCCGTATAGTTCTTGTAATTCCTTACGGATAATTATTTTCCCTCCGTCAAATTCAAAAAAACCAGCATCTGTAGCTACCCAAACGATATTTCGCGAATCGCTAAAGATTTGATGAATATTATCACTTGGTAAGCCATCGTTTAGTGTATATGTAGATTGAAAACGGCTTGATGCTTCTGACAGGCATGTACTAAGCAGTATCAATAAGATTATATTTATATGTTTGGCTAAAGTTTTTCTAAGCATAGTACAATAATAGGGAATATGCTTTAATAATTTAACTGTCAAGTTTGTCAAATTACATTTGCAGGTATGTTGTATGAACATCAAGCCTATTTTATCAAGAGTTCGGCATGTTTTATTTGAGTGAAAATTCCTTTAAAAATGTGCTGTTTAAGCCGATATTTCTTAGTTTTGAGTGTTTGTTTAAATATTTTAAATATGAAAGCTGAATTAAATCAACAAAATATATCTCAAGCAGAAGAGTCTTTTGCTTATAATACGAATTTTACAATCACGGTTCTTCCTCGATTGAAACTTTTATATGGCTTAAAAAAGGAACTCAAGACTTATTCTGATTTAAAATGGTCTTTTGAGTTCAACCATGTTAATATTAATCTGAATAGGATTATCATTGAGTATTTGCCCTCAGCGAATACAGAGCTGGCCTTATTTTATGAAATACCATTGGTCCAAAAATTTGAACTCCGTAGTTTTTTAGGGAACTCCTCAGTTCATTTTATTGATATCTATAATTTTCTAATTGATAATGAATATGTTAAAGAAAATCAGTTTACAATACGTGCAGAATATCGTATAATCCCTCATTTTATATTAAATTTGAATGTAAAGAGATACCAATTACCAGTTTTGAATCATTATTCGAGTATAAAACAAGACTCAATTAATCCAATTGATGATATCGTACTTGAAGAGCTTAAAAGGAATTTTGATCTTTTTAATCCCATATTCAAATTCATAATTGATAACTTTCGTTAATCATCGACTAAAATTTAATGCCTTGAAACAATTAAATCTTTTCAGACATTTTCAGAATATAAGCATTGGTAGAGCCTACCTTCTTCTTTTTTCTTCCTTATCAAGTCTCGTTCTCATTATCATTGGGAGTATTTGGATCTATAATGAGTATTCTAAATTTAATGTAGAATCTAATTCGCTTAGAGAGAATTATATTGAAGAGCATAAGTCCATGTTGATTCTGAATACTAAGAAGTGTACAGATTATATCGAGTACAGAGAAAATCAATTGGAAGAACTCATTAAAGAAAATCTAAAGACTAATGTAGATCAAGCCTATGAGATTGCTCTACATATATATAAGACTAACAAAAACACCTTATCAGAAGGAGTTATAAAACAACGGATTAAAGAAGCTGTATCTGCCTTTAAATTTAACTCCAAAAAAAGAAGTATTTTCATAAATACGCTCAAAGGGGTAGGTGTTCTCTATCCTCGAAATCCCCAATGGGAAGGGAAATCTTTACTTAATTATAAAGATATTAATCAGAATAAGCTGGTTGTGAGTGAGCTAGATCGTTTAAAGGATTCAGACGAGAGCTTTGTTAAGTATAAGGGTTCAAAGAATATACCCAATAAGTTTAATGCCTATACCAAGATATCATATATCAAGAAGTTTAAACCGCTCAATTGGTATATGGGGAGTTTTGCTTATGCTGATGATTTTCTAGAGTCGATTCAGGCAGATTGTATTGAGAGAATTAAAAATATGAAAGTAAATGAAGAGAATTACTTTTTTATTTATTCTAAAAACGGAACATGTTTGCTTCATGAAAATGCAATATACCAGGGTCGAAATTATAGAACTTTCGAAGAGGATAATGATATTGATATCTCAAGAAAAATATTGTTTTCCACAGGCGAAAAGAAAGCCCGTTTTATAAGGTATAACATGGCCAAAGGAGAAAAGGTGACTTATCTTTTTGATATTGACGAATGGAACTGGATTTTAGGATCCGGCTTTCATACAGATAGTCTTGAGGAAGAAATTTCCTTAAGAAAGGCTGAGTTACATGATAGATTAATAAGTTATAGTTTAAGAGTTATTCTACTAATCGTGCTGACTTTTGTACTATTATTTCTTGCTGCTAGACTCTTGTCATCAAGAATGAATAAAAGTATTGATTCATTTAACGAATTCTTTAAAAAGGCATCGACCGAATCGGTGAAGATTGATATTGAGAAGCTTAATTTTTCTGATTTCAAGAGTATGGCTGCTACTATTAATGTCATGATTGATACCAGAGTCAAAAAAGAAAATGAACTCGTACAGGCCCGTGAACTTGCAGAAAATTCAGATAAACTTAAATCTGCTTTCCTTTCGAATATGACTCATGAGATTAGAACGCCAATGAATGCGATTGTCGGCTTTTCTCAGCTCTTGCAGCAAGATGGAATTAATTCTGAGCTTAGAAATGAATTTATTGGTCATATTGTGAATAGTAGTAATTCCCTATTGGCATTGATAAATGATATTATTGATTTCTCATTATTAGAGTCTGGTATGGTTAATATTAGCTATTCAAACTTTAAATTACAGAATATATTTATTGAGCTTAAAGATAAATTTGAGCTGATTAAAGAGAATAATGGGAAATCGGATCTTAGTCTGGTTTTTCCTGATCCTGCCAGACTAGAAGAAACACATATCTATTTTGATTCTATAAGACTAAAGCAAATATTGAGCTATTTGATTGATAATGCACTGAAATTTACCGAAGAAGGACAGGTTGAAGTGGATTATAAGCATGAGAAGGATGCTATGATATTTTGGGTGAAAGATTCAGGTATTGGTATTCCAGTTGAAAAGCAAGCCTATATCTTCGACCGATTCAGACAAGGTGAAGAATCTTACACAAGAAGCTATGGCGGAACAGGTATTGGTTTAAGTATTGCCAGACAAATTGTGCAACACCTAAAGGGTTCAATTTGGGTAGAATCGGAAACGGAAGAGGGAAGTACTTTCTATTTTAAAATTCCTTTGGAACAAAAGAACTCACATAATTAGATAAACACCTATTTGATATCCTCCTCACTATTTTGAGGAGGATTTTTTTTGCTCATTTGTCACAAAAGAAAAAGGAGAATAAAACCTATGTTTTATTCTCCTTTTTTATTCTGCCAGTATCACCACTACAGGTGTCAAATTAGCCTATATTTTAGAAGTACTGCTCTTTGATAAATCAAACAGCTTTGCTGGTTCACCTCTTTAAAATTCTGTTTTAAACGGCTTATTTAAGCTAAATAGAATAATTGTGTTGTCATGTTTTTTTTCTTGGAGAAGAAAAAGAAGATTAGGATTAGCATGGGAGAAAAGGTGTCGTATTCCCAATCATTGGGAATATTGTTTTTTTTACTATATATTTGTATTAAATACTTATGAACACATCTACTTCTATTTCGATGACGGAATTACCATATACTGTTGATAATATCGAACTAATACAGGATTTTATTAACGAAACAAGAAAAAGAATTTCAAATGGAGTTACTATAAGCTTTACAGGTAAGGCAAGTTCTGAATTGGAAGATTTGATGCTTCAGTACGATATCACTCCAGATAATATTGAACATACGATTCTAAATCTTTCAACGGAGAATTATTATAGAGGAATAGATGTATCAGGAAGTGCTGATTTCAATGTATGTGCATTTCGTGCATTTGTGGGAAAAGAAGATATTGAGATTTATTTAAAGTACGGGATCGAGGCTGATGGATTACAAATATTAATTTTCTCAAATCACATTCCTGATTATCCTATGGAACAAGCATTTAAAAACTAGTATTATGGAAGCAATAAAAGTATTAACAAGAGAGAATAAACCCACTAATGAATTACAAAGGTCTGTAGAAAAGATTTTTAAGGGCACGAAATTGATATTTGCTGAGGCGTATTATTTAGATTATGAAGTAGATGAAGATACTGGTATTATCAATAAAGAGAAGAAAGAAAGACACTATACGAAAGAACAAATATGCCGTAACATGAAAGCACTTAAAAGTGCTTATCTGATTTCTAAAGGTGCAGTATCACCCAATGAAATTATAGAATTTAGAAGTAAGTATCGTATTGCAGCATCAACATTAAGTGTGATTTTAGGCTTTAGTAAAAATACAATATCAAATATAGAAAACGATGGTGTAACATCTCTCCCTAGTGGCAGATTAGTAAAGCTGTGTTTAAATAATTTAGAGATATTGCGTTCTTATATTAGAGATTGTGATGCTATTGATAATCACAAAAAGGATGAGCTGAATAAGAGCTTGTTACAATGTGGGATATAAAAAGATATCATTAGAATAAAAAAAGGAGGTCCCAATGGGTCTCCTTTTTTTGTGCTTGTTGCAATTATTTTCTTTTAGCTAATCCAAGAAATACTCCTAGTGAAAGTTCAGAAGCATGCAGTGCCCAAGTTATATTTGAATCTGCCTTAATGTAAAATAAGCCTAGTGTACCAAATAAAATACAAAGGATAAACACAGCAATTGTTAAAAAATTATCAGTTAATTTTATGAGGATATATTCAATTATTTTGGGCTTATCACTGTTTTCAGATGAGCCGTCTCCATTTTTAGTTTTTGTGTATGTGGTCCATTCTCTCATATCCCCAGTTATTTATTTTGAATAAAAAATTCAATTGTTAATAGATATGTTTCGGAGTTAGCTGTCATGGTAGTTTGATGTATTACCTTGAAATAGTATAGATCGTTTTCTAAAATAGTTAGTGGTTTTAGGGGGCCTGAAGATCCAGTGCCTGGGTTGTAGTAGGTAATTGTTAGTTCCCTGTTAGTTAATTCACTTGAGTGTGTCAGAAATTTTTTTTGTTGTTTATCTTTTTTAACAATAAAATTTATTTCTATAGGTACGTGGGTATTATCATCTATTGATAGTTCAAAGCTTAATACTTGGTCTAAAGAACAAAATGTACTTTCGCTTAGCAGTACTTTCTTCGAATCGTCCCTTTTTGTTCGTTTAATTGTCCACATAGTGTATTATAGTTTTTTTATTGATTTAAGTATTTTGCAAATTCAACGATTAAGACAATCACCAAGATAATGCCAGCAAAAATCAAATTACCTTTTGGGGTTTGCCACATACGACGCATGTCGTTTTCTTCGTAACTACGATATTTCCTTTTTTGCTGGTCGTGGCGTTTCATTTAATTCTTTTTATATCCTTAGTAGTGTGTTTTTAACTTAGCAAGTTTGGCTGGCAAGTTCCGTAATAAATTTAATGCCTTCGGTGATAGCTGTTCTTTTTGCTTCGGTAAGAAATTCTTTTATAATTGGAGTGCCATGTTTAGTTAGTTTTGCCCAAACTTTTGATAGGCGTTTGGCTATCCATTCTTTTGATCTTAAGGTTAAGTTGCTCCTTATATCTTTAACTTCAGTTTTTATTTCTTGTATTTGAATTTTATTCTTTTCAGTTTGATAATTATCAATATTGTTTTCGATGAGTTCTAAATGTCGATCTAAGGACAAAATGTGTTTAGGATTAAGAGGTCTCATTTTGTCTTCTTCGTCTATGAGTTCAAATTCGGCATAATAATCATTCTCAAATGATTTGAGAATTGGGTCATCGTAAAAAGTATCAACAACTTCGTAACCTTTTAAAATATGAACCCAGTTTTTAAAATGATTCTCTATTTGATTTTGAGGAATCCATGTCCTTCTATTCGTGACTAAAAAATCACTCTGCGGCTTCATATCAATAAGTAGCTTATATTCACTTTCAAGCTTGTGGGCCTCTATATTGAAATAAAAGTCAGAGTCTTTGTCAATATCAACAACTTTAAGAAGGAAATTATCAGGATTAGTAACCTCAAAGTATTCTCCTCTTAGTTTTGTTAGCCTTTCTAAGGCTTTATGTACTGCTAAAGGAATTTTTTTTTTCATGAGTTCTTATATCTGTATTCTGTCTTTTCTGTTGTTAGTAACATTATTTAAAGGTCTATAAACCGAGTTTTCAATTTTGTAGGTACAGCACATTAATACCATATTACTTTACAGCTTCAGTTTCTCTGGTACCATTATAGCCTTCCATAAAGGCTTTTTTATGAGCATTCCAATTTGTAGCAACTTCAATTGCATACATTGTTAATAGTCCTAGTATAAAAAATAAAATATCTCTTTTTGTTATTCTTTTTTTCATTTCTTAAGTCTTTATTGGTTTTTGCTGCTAGTCTGTATCGTTTATTTCAACGGCCTATAAAACCTTGTGTTCAATCTTATAAGCACAGTAAATAGCATCAGATTCAATTTCAATAAGTTCGTTTCTATTTTTATTATGTGTAAAGCAAATATACATAATTAAAGCCAAAATGAATGAGTAAGTGAGATGGGAAATAAACAGTAGAAATGTGAGTGCTAAACTTGATAGTTTTGGCAAGCTATTTCTTGACTGATATTTTGTAACTTGATAAGAGTTAATAATTTGTAAGTGAATTTGCGTCGTGTTGATATGTGATAATTTTAGTGAGATATGTATAAGGTAAAAACTAAAAGGTGAACATGCCTGCCTGAATTAGCTGTGTACATTCACCTTTCCGAAAATTATAGAAGAAATAACATCAATATTGATGTTACACTTTTACGTTAGGCAGTAATTCTTAAAAAGAAAACTATGAAACAAATTGGTATTTGGATTGACAAAAGAGAAGCAAAAATTGTTTCTATTGAAGCAGGAGATGAACACCTTAACATTATTACCTCTGACATTGAAGATTTTCATGCAGCAGGGGGAAGCGGAACAAGATTAAAAGGTGGGCCACAAGATGTAGTAAAGGATAGTACATACTTAGAGCGAGAGCGACATCAATTAGCAGAATTCTTTAAGGATATAATTAAAAGTATCGTAGATGCTGATGAAATAGTAATTTTTGGTCCCGCTCAAACAAGGTTAAAATTAATCGATGAATTATCGGAAAAGTACTCCCAATTACATAGTAAGATAAAATCTACTGAAAAGGCAGATAATATGACCGATAATCAAATAAAGGCATGGGTAAGAGCTTATTATGCTTCTGATAAATAAACAACATTGGGACTACAGTAAAACGACTGCCAATAAAGAATAAAGCGCACTAAAAACGCTCTTTATTCAAACCCTTACTTGAAAGCTAAAAACAGTAATGATCCTATTGGTGTTATTAGCTTTGAATTCTTGTGAAAATCAAAATCCTAATATTTATAAAACAGGAAAAGATGAACTAAAACCTTTTGAATTAGACCATAAAATAGATAAAGACCAGATTCAATAAAGAGTTGAAAGCCAGTAAGTAATAATATCAGTATTGATGTTATACATACCTTGTGCTTAATACTAAAAATGACCGCATCCTCATTATTTTCATTTTTAATTACAAAAAAACACAGAAACGTAATTCACACAAAAGATGAAACATAAAGTATTTAAAGATAGTGTTATAAGAGCCTGGAGTATAATACAAGGATCGCGCTTAATATCAGTTTTCGTGCTGATACTTGCAAGTTTGTTGTTTACAGTTTGTGATGCCAAGGCTCAAACAGAATGGCCTCAGGTAGTTGCTTCGAAAGACGGTGCTCTGATTTCTTATGAAGTTTATGGAGCAGGAGAACCTATACTTGTATTTGTTCATGGCTGGAGTTGCGATACCCGGTATTGGCGTAATCAAATACTTGCTTTTTCCATGGAACACAAAGTTGTTATGCTTGATCTTGCTGGGCATGGACATTCGGGGGTGACACGCGAGACCTACTCAATGAAAGGATTTGGAGAAGATGTTTTGGCCATTATTGAGGCAACAGGAAGTCAAAACGTCATCCTGATAGGGCATTCGATGGGAGGAACAATTATTGCAGAAGCAGCCCGCTTAATGCCACAGCGTGTAATAGGAATCATCGGTGTTGATACGTTCCACAATATTGAATACCCCTTAAGTCGAGAAGAACTGAACATGATGTTGACGCCACTGCAAAAAGATTTTCAGTCTGGAACGCGTCAATTTGTTCAACAGATGCTCTCTCCCAATACGGATGCAAAACTTCGTGAGTGGATAATCGCAGACATGTCTGCAGCACCCCCTTCAGTAGCCCTGAGTGCTATGGAAGAGTTAATGTCGCAGAGTATTACAGGACAAGCGGCTAAAATTTTCGAAGAAATCCACATCCCAATCATAACTATCAATGGCGATTTGTGGCCGATTGATTACGAAGCAAATCGGAGACATATGTTCTCTTTTGATGCAATTGTTATAAAAAAGGCTGATCATTTTCTTATGATGAATCGCTCTGATGAATTCAATAAAGCTCTGAAGCAGGCTATTAAGTCTATTGCAGAAAATGTAAAGGAACATAACAAGTACTAAGCACAACATTTCCGATATAGAACAAAATGAAATTTTGATTAAAAAATTGAATACTAGTATTGATTGAAAATGAAAAACGGGCTGTAACAACGGCTTTACTCAATAAGAATTTTGATGTTAATTTGAACTTAATTGCAAGTAGTAAATTGAAACGGAAGTGATTCTTAATCCCTTAATCTAAGCAAGCTTACGGCATTTTTGTTGCGATGAGTTTGCTCGATTTGGCAGTATGATTATTAATAGAAAATTTGTATCTTTCTAAGAGAACTCATTAGGGTAAAGTATCATGTGATATGCCAGTCACATGTTTGTTCCAAAATAGTTAGTCACAAGTCAATAAAGGGAGTTATATCGATATGGGAGATATTAATAAACTTAAAAATCGGATCATTTCATTGAAAAGAGAAAATAAAGAATTGAAGAATTCTTTTCCTCTCATTCAGGCAGAACAAAACATGGATTTTTATTATTTGGAAGATTTGAATGATAAAGTTTCTATTCATGATATCATCAACTCAATAGATGACCTTTTGTTTATTCTTGATATGGATGGGAATTTTATTGAATATTTCAAATCTGAAAATACAGATTTATTATTAAGCCCAGAAGGTTTTATTGGCAAGAATTATAGAGACGTAATGCCTCAATCAATTATCGAACTTTTTGATGAAGCATATGAACATATCCTTGAAGGAAATAAAACTTATAGTCGCGACTATAAAATAGATCTGAAAGGAAAAGTTCAATGGTATAATACTAGAAATACACCATTGAAAAACCACAAAGGAGAGATAATTGGAGTCGTGTCATTATGTAGGAATATTTCCGATCGTATCGAATTACAGAACAACCTTAAGAATCGTGAAAAATTATTAAAAGAATCAAATGCTTCAAAAAATAAGTTGTTTTCTATCATAGGGCACGATTTACGAGGTCCAGTTGGTAGCTTAAAACAACTCACAAAGATGATGCTCACAGACTGCGATTTAAATGATACCCGTGTAATTACAGAAATGTTAAAGGCGCTTCAGAAATCAGCAAATTCGACTTATGATCTTTTGGAAAACCTTTTGGCATGGGCTAATAGTCAGCGAAATGAAGTTCTTTTTTTTCCGACGAACGTTAATTTATATAAAATAATTGAGGCTTGTATATTATTGGCATCGGATCTTGCGCAGAAAAAAGATATTACCATTCATAATCAAACTTCACCCAGTCAAATTATTTACGCTGACCGAAATATGCTTATGACCATTCTTCGGAATTTATTAACCAATGCAATAAAGTTTTCTCATTCAAAGACTAATATTTATTTATCGGTTATTGATACCGAATTGGGTGTTGAAGTCAGCGTGAAAGATGAAGGAGTTGGGATTAATTCTGAAAATTTAGTCAGATTATTTAAACCCACTGAATTTTTAACAACTTTTGGTACTTTAGGTGAAAGAGGGACTGGATTGGGATTGTTGTTGTGTAAGGAATTTGTAGAAAAACACGGTAGCGAAATTAGGGTGAAAAGTGATATTGGGAAGGGAAGTGTATTCTCTTTTTTCATTCCTTACAAAGAAAAGAATATAACAACATGTGATCTGAAATAATTGCTATATGATAGTAAAGACCCTTTTTTTTTGAACTAAACCAAAAGCTACTTATGGATCACCAGTAAAAGTTGGGTCTAATTATATAATTACTCAAATGTTTTTATTAAACACAATAAGAAAGACTCAATATCTACAACTCCTTTCAAAGAAGATCAAGAGAGATTTCTGGGTATAGATGAATAATCTTACTTTGTTAAAATAGGGAGAATTTCACTTTCATCAATTCTTGGGAAATTTGTTTCACAGCAAAATCAGATTCATAATACAAACTTTTTTTTTATTTACTTTTATTCATATTGTTATTTTAAATTAAGGAATTCATGATTTGTCAATGCCTTGATGAAAAGTAACAAAAATCAATGGCTCCGGCACTCAGTGACCCATCACGGTTCAAGGGCTAAACTACCGAACGAAGTGAGATAATGAACACCTATTAAGATTTATATTCGTGAATAAACTGAACTCGTTCGTACCTCACTCAAACAGCATTCTGTTTTTAACACCTTTTTCACCTATGGGGCCCCACTTGCGCTGCCGAGGCCAGATATAAAAATCCGTCTCACAATCTTAATCATATTTTTATCAAAAAAGTTTTGGGCGGGCTTTGTCAGCCTGCCGTGAGGCGTGCTGAAGCTCTGTTTCAGAGGCAGAACAAGGATCAGGCTGACTTGATTCTTTTGTTTACTTTTCTCATCTAAGGAGAAAAGTAAAAGCCCAGCGGCTCTAGCGAAAGATTTAAAATAGAATCCAAAATATATGCTTAATTAGAACGATTCCGAACCAGACCCAGAAAATGAATGTGATCCTAATTTCCTTCAAATATTTGTTTGAGTTTTGGGGTAGAACCCAAAGGATAATGTGGTGTTTTTAGGCATAAAAAAAGACGATACTTTCGTATCGTCTTTGTGATCCAGCCAGGGCTCGAACCTGGGACCTATAGCTTAGAAGGCTATTGCTCTAATCCAACTGAGCTACTGGACCATCCTATAAATGTAATGTTGCAAAAAAATAAAGTGATCCAGCCAGGGCTCGAACCTGGGACCTATAGCTTAGAAGGCTATTGCTCTAATCCAACTGAGCTACTGGACCATTTTTCCTTAATTGCGATGCAAATATAGGGATTAATTTTTGTCTCTCACAACTTATTTTGTCCTTTTCTCTTAGGTTTTACTGCAAGTACAAGCTAATTCTCTAACTGTCAGAATATCTATTTTCAAATTTTTATTTATTTTTTTTCAAATACATGTCTATTTTCGTTCTTCCCTTTACTAAATTCGCATGTTTCGAGCTTTTTCGGATGCTAAAGAATAAATAAAAAGACCTATGGCCAGGAGCTATTCCTCTAATATTCCCAAACTCTATATTATCAAATTGGCAAAATGGTTCATGTTGACCATGCCCATTATTGTCCTTTTTTATCAGGAGAATGGTTTGAGTATGCAGAATGTTTTAACTCTAAAAGCTTTTTATTCTGTTGCCGTAGTCATCATGGAAATTCCTTCGGGCTATTTTGCTGATATATGGGGGAGGAAGAAAACCTTAATTTTGGGAAGTATTCTGGGCTGTTTGGGTTTTGTGGTTTATGGCTTCAGTTCCGATTTTTATGGTTTTTTACTGGCCGAGCTTGTTTTGGGTGTTGGCTCTAGTTTTATTTCGGGAGCCGATTCCGCCTTGCTTTACGATAGTTTGTTGGAGGATAAAAAGGAGGGAACTTATTTGAAGCAGGAGAGTCGCATGATGTCGGTGGGTAATTTTGCCGAAGCTCTTGCGGGAATTGCTGGAGGTAGCCTGGCTTTAATCAGTTTACGAACCCCATTTATATTCCAGATTTTTATCGCTTTTATGGCCATACCTGCTTCCATGATGCTGATGGAGGTTGAAAGGAGTAAAGATAGCTCTAAGGGAGGCTTTATACACATTCTAAAGGTCGTTCGCTATGCCTTGTGGGAAAACCTACATTTGAGACTCAATATCCTTTATTCGTCTATTTTTGGTTGTGCCACACTTTCGCTGGCTTGGTTTGTTCAGCCCTATTTAAAGCAATTCGATATGGATGTGAGCCGAATTGGTGTGATTTGGACTCTTCTGAATCTAACGGTTGGTTTTACGGCTCTGTTTGCACATCGAATCGAAAGCCGTTTGGGTAAAATTGGAACATCATTGTTGATCGTCATCGGACTTTCTTCTGGTTTTATTCTGTCAGGTGTCATGACCACACAATTGGGTATTATTTGCCTCTTCTATTTTTATATTATTAGGGGGATTGCAACACCTATACTCAAGGATTATATCAATAGAATAACCACTTCGGATATGCGAGCTACGGTGCTTTCTCTGCGAAATTTTATTATTCGCATCCTATTTGCCATCATCGCACCCTTCTTAGGCTGGTATAGCGACCATTTTAGCATTGGAGAAGCCTTAATCTTTGCTGGTAGTATAATCTTCCTCTTGGGAGGTTTCACGCTCTTCTTTATTATTAAAACAGATCGTAAAGATAAGCCCTAAGTCTTCCTCATTTACAGTAATTCCCCATAATGGCATAATTTCCAGAATGGACATATTGAAATATTTTTGTATTGTCCTGCAATCAGATATAAGTAGTCGTGTGCGATTATTGATGTGTTTTAAGCTTCTTCCAAATATGTGAATATATTGATTAAGCTTTTGAATCAAATTTAATTTGGGAATTCGTGTTTTTTTATGAAAGCTGCCTTTGGGTCAGTGTATATGCCGTTTTTTTCATACAAAAATTGAAAGCCACAAATTTCACAGATTTTCTCAAATTAAAGTGAGTTAAGAAGCCTATACAGTAATAGATAAATACACTAAAACAATTTGTGTTATCCTCGATACTTATCGGGATGAGTAATTAGTGGACAATAGTTTAAGTAGTCGTGTGCGATTATTGACGTGTTTTAAGCTTCTTCCAAATATGTGAATATATTGATTAAGCTTTTGAATCAAATTTAATTTGTGAATTTGTGTTTATTTATGAAAGCTGCCTTTGGGTCAGTGTATATGCCGTTTTTTTCATACAAAAATTGAAAGCCACAAATTTCACAGATTTTCTCAAATTAAAGTGAGTTAAGAAGCCTATACAGTAATAGATAAATACACTAAAACAATTTGTGTTATCCTCGATACTTATCGGGATGAGTAATTAGTGGACAATAGTTTAAGTTAAGTAGTCGTGTGCGATTATTGATGTGTTTTAAGTTTCTTCCAAAATGGACATATTGAAATGTTTTTGCATTGTGCTGTCTCACACATTAGACTAGTGAGCAAAAAAAAAGAGTCTCAAACGAGACTCTTTTTTTTTTACTTTCAGACAAATTATTTTGTCTTATTTCTTTTTCTTACTTGCTTGCTTAGCCGCATCTTCCAAACGCTTTGCGAATTTCGATTTAGTAACCGGCTTTTTCTTCGAAGCTTCAAGCATAGCCAATACCTTATTATCATCAACCATCCATTTACGAATTGCCCAAGTTTGAACAACTGTAAATAATGTTGCAATAAAGTAGTAGTATGATAAACCTGATGCGTAGTTGTTGAACCAAACAAGGAACATCACTGGCATCATATACATCATAGCTTGCATACCTGGCATCTGATTCGATGTTTGCATCTGACCATTCATCTTAGTATAAACTAAGTTGGTTACTGCCATCAAAATACAGAACAATGAGATATGATCGCCATACATTGGAATATCCCAAGGTAAAGTTACAATTGAATCATAAGACGATAAGTCGGTTGCCCAAAGGAAACCTTTTTGACGAAGTTCAAAGGATGCAGGGAAAAATCGGAATAAAGCAATCAAAATAGGGAACTGTACCACCATTGGTAAGCAACCACCCATCGGATTCACCCCGGCCTTTTTATACAAAGCCATGGTCGCCTGCTGACGCTCCATTGATTTATCTTTCGGAATCTTCTCGTTTATTTCATCAATCTGAGGCTTTAATACTCTCATTTTTGCCGTTGATAAGTACGACTTATATGTAAGAGGCGATAAAACCAATTTGATAAGAATTGTCAGAATCAGAATAATTAGACCATAATTACTCATGTACTTTTCAAGGAAGTTGAAAACTTCAATTACGACGTATTTATTAACCCATCCAAAAATACCCCATCCTAAATTGATGACATTTTCTAATTGAATGTCCTTACCGTATTTTCTAAGCGTTTTGTAATGGTTTGGTCCAAAATAGAACTTCATAGGGTAGCTCTCTTTCACATCACCACTATATGGAAGTGAAATCTCAGCAGAGAAATTCTTCAAAATTGGAGAATTTTCATCCATATCTACAGATTTCAACTTAACCCCTTTGAAGTTATCTTTTGCTATAAGGGCTGAAGTAAAGAACTGTTGCTTAAAAGCGATCCATTTAACTTTAGTTGTTATATCTTCCTCATCATTACCACCTTGTTTTAAGTTATCAACACTGTCGTCTTCATCTCCATTATATTTATAATAAAGAGCTGAGTACATATTTTCATTATCGCGACCTTTTTCTTTACCATAAATATCGGCTTGCCAGTTGAATGTTAAGTCGCTTTGGCTACGAGAAATGATGTTGTTTAGACCTATAACTTTGATATCAAAGTCAAGCATATAGCTATCTGGAGCTAAGGTGTAAACATATTCAAGGTATTGATCGTCATTAGCCTTAAGCTTCATGCTTAAAGTCTTTTGACTAGAGCTAGCATCGATGTTATCAAATCCAGCATCAGTCGAAAAGAATAAATCTTGTGTGTCAATCGACTTGTTGTCAGCATAAAAATTCATGCCGAAACGATTCTTATCACCTTCCCAAAGGATTAATGGTAATGAATCATGTGTTTGATAGTCTTTAAGCTGAACTGAATAGATACGTCCACCTTTATTACTCACCTTAATCTTAACAAGCTTGTTCTCAAGAGTGATAAATTCTTCTTTTTGAGCTGCCGCTGAAGAAAATACACCAAACGTTTCTTGCAGATGTACTGGATCTTTTTGCTTTTCAGCCTCAATGGCCTTCATAGCAGTCAGTTGCTCAGTCTCTAATTCTAGATCACGTGCTTTTTCAACTCTAGCAATAGAGTCGCGGGTTTGAATAGTCTTTAATTCTTCAGCCGAAGGTTTGGTTAGGTAAGTATACCCAATCAAAATGGCTCCAATAATGACTAATCCCCAAATTGAATTTTTATCCATTTATTCTTTTTCTGTTTAGATAGACTGTGTGAGAGCAGTTCTCATTGAAAACTGCTCTATAAATAATGCAATCTATCTTATTGATAATTCTATATTATTTGTCGCTTTTAGCAACCTTCACAAACTCAACAAAAAGTGGGTGAGGATTTAAAACGGTACTCTTATATTCAGGATGGAACTGGACACCAACAAACCATTTATGATCTGTCATTTCAACAACTTCAACAAGACCTGTTTCCAGGTTAAAACCTGTTGCTTTTAAGCCAGCATCTTCAAACTGCTTAAGGTATGCGTTATTGAACTCGTAACGGTGACGGTGACGTTCTGAAATAGTTAAATTTGTATAGGCTTTAGCACAATTCGAACCTTCTTTCAACTCACACTCATAAGCACCCAAACGCATGGTTCCGCCTTTTTCAGTCACATTTTTCTGTTCCTCCATCAGGTTGATTACAGGATTAGGTGTCTGTGGGTTCATTTCTAATGAATCAGCATCTTCAAGTTTCAGTACATTTCTAGCATATTCGATAACTGAAACTTGCATACCCAAGCAAATACCTAAGAAAGGAACATTGTTTTCACGAGCATATTTTACAGCAAGAATTTTACCTTCCATACCTCTGTGTCCAAAACCAGGAGCAACTAAAATACCGTTAAGATCTTTAAGTTCGTCTTGGTAATTAGAATCTTTCAATTTTTCAGAGTGAATCCATTTCAAATTTACTCGACATTCATTAGTCGCACCAGCGTGAATAAATGCTTCGGCAATTGATTTGTAAGCATCCTTAAGCTCAACATATTTACCAACTAATCCGATAGTAACTTCCGATTTGGGATTCTTATGTCTATTCAAGAATTTTGTCCATTCTTTTAATTCGGGTTCACCTTCTGATGATAATCCTAGTTTTTCAAGAACGATGGCATCAAGTTTTTCCTCACGCATCTTCAATGGTACATCGTAGATGGTTTCCACATCGATAGATTGGATAACTGCTCTTGGATCAACATTACAGAATAAAGCTACTTTTCTTCTGATATCAGAAGAAAGCTCATGCTCAGTTCTTAATACCAATACATCTGGTTGAACACCAGTTTCCAATAGTGCTTTTACAGAGTGCTGTGTTGGCTTAGTTTTCAATTCGCCTGAAGCAGCTAAGTAAGGAACAAGAGTTAAATGAATAACTAAAGCATCGTTTCCTAGTTCCCATTTCAACTGACGAACAGCCTCAATATAGGGTAGTGATTCGATGTCACCAACGGTTCCTCCAATTTCAGTAATAACGAAATCGAATTTATTTTTAGTTCCTAATAGTTTTACGTTACGCTTAATTTCGTCAGTAATATGAGGAATAATTTGAACGGTCTTGCCCAAATAATCACCCTTACGTTCTTTGTTGATAACGGTTTTGTAGATTCTACCCGTAGTGACATTATTCGCTTGAGAGGTAGGTATGTTTGTAAAGCGCTCGTAGTGACCTAAGTCTAGATCTGTTTCAGCACCATCGTCAGTAACATAACACTCACCGTGTTCATATGGGTTAAGGGTTCCTGGATCTACATTTAAGTATGGATCCAATTTTTGGTTTGTAACAGAATACCCTCTGCCTTGTAATAGTTTAGCTAAAGATGAGGCTATAATTCCTTTTCCTAATGAGGAGGCCACCCCTCCAGTAACAAAGATGTATTTAGTTGCAGACACTTTAAGATGATTTAATGGTTGATTAAAACTGCAAAAATAGGCAAAATATAGCGTTTTGGAAAACTATTTCCCGAACTAAAGACAGTTGATGGAATAAAAAAAGATACCTCTTTGAATTTTCATAGAGGTATCTTTTGTATTTTGAATAGATCTTATGATATTATTCAATAATTATTTCATCTTTTAAACGATTGTTATTTAGCTAAATCGTCGATGAGTTTAATCTTTTGTTTTAATAAGTCGAGGTTCTTTTTACCTTGACTAATTTTTTCTGTCATTTCCTTCAGAATTGAACTTGACTTATCAGACAATGAGAAGAAGCCCATATTGTTTTCCCAAAGGGCGATATCAGTCTCTAGCTGTTTCGTTCTAATGCTAAGCTTGTTACGCTCGTATATAAGTTTATCTTCAGGTTTTTTACTTTCAAGAATAGAATCAAGCTTTAGCTTAAACTTTTGGATTTCTAAATTACTAGAGTCCATATTCATTTTATCATATAAAGCATTGATGGCTTTACCGAAATCATTCTGAATATTTTCCTTACTCTTAAATGGAACATGCCCAATTACTGACCATTCTTTTTGGAATTGTTTTACGGCATTTAAGTTGTCCTCATTATCTTCACTAAGCTTGAATTCGTTTACCTTCTCAATAATCGCTTCCTTAAGTTTTAGATTTTCACTTTGTTTTAAATCTAAGGAGCAGAAGTGTTCCGATTTACTATCAAAGAAGTGATCACATGCTTTTCTGAATCGATCCCAAATGTCATTTGAAACTTTTCGTGGAACATTACCAACGTTTTTCCATTTTTTTTGAATTCGGATTAATTCATTGGTTGTTTGTTTCCAATCAGTGCTGTTTTGTAATTCTTCAGCTTTTTCGCAAAGTTCAATTTTAACCTTCAGGTTTTCATTTAGTTTGTCTTTATGCTCCACATAGAAATCACGTTTGTGATTAAAAAACAGATCACAAGCTTCGCGAAAACGTTGATAAATAGAATTGTTATCTTTTTTTGGGGCAAAACCAATTGTTCGCCACTCTTTCTGAATTTCAAGCACTTCTTTTGAGGCTTCATTCCAGTCTTGATGCGAGTCTATAGTTTTGACAGCTATCTCTTCAACTTTAACGCAAAGGACTGTTTTTTTCTGAAGGTTGTAGACTTGTTCTTCACGAACACCATTATAGAAATTTTGTTGATTCTTATTGATGGTATTTGATATGGTTTTAAAACGCTGCCAAAGATCTTCTCTTAGACTACGGTCTACAGGACCAACTTCACGCCACATTTCATGCAGTTTCTGAAGGTCATTAAATGCTTTAACAGGAGAGTCTAATTCTGTGAGTTTCTCGGCATTGTCGCAAAGAACTAATTTTGCTTCATAGTTTTTGCGCAAATCCAGATCGCGCAATTCCCGATTTATTTTACTGTAATCATAGAACTGCTCAACAGCATGGTGGTAGTTTTCCCATAAGTGTTTAACGGATTGAGAAGGGACCATGCCGTATTCTTTCCACTTTTTTTGAAGAGCTCTGAATTCGTGGAACGTTTTCTCAAATGACTCTTGGCCCGTTATTAATTGTTTGATTTCATCGATAATAAATAACTTCTGCTTTAAGTTATTTTCTTTTTGTTGTTCAAAACTTTTCTGAACCACAGCTTTCTTGTCTCTATATTGTTGAAGAAGACTTTTTATTTCAATCTCTTGATCATCTCTTTCTGGATGAAAATCGGCCTCTAAGCCACCTTCTTTAATGAATACTCGTTTAAATTCCTCTAAACTTGCATTATGTTTCTTGTAAAAGTGAACCTTAATACTCTCAGCTCTTTCTTTAGATTCGTTATCTAAATCCGATTCTAGTATCAGTTTAAGCCTTTGTATTAACTCATGCTTTTCCATTGAAGCATAGTCCGGTTTTTCCTGAAGTTCTGTTTCGGTATTCGATTTCAAATCGTCAGTATTTAAGTCAGTTTCAGATTTCTCTTCTTTTTTTTGTGTTTCTGACTGATCATGAGAGGCTTTAGCTTTTGGCTCAGTTTCATTCTCATGTGAGGGTGTAAGATCTTGTTCTTTCATGTGCGTTTTATTGAAAAATAGGCTAAAAGTACCTATTAAATTGACAATATAGAGTTTAGAGTATTAAACAACTATTACGAATTTAGTTATTAATGTATGAAACATCAAAGAATAATGTGAAATATTTATTTGCCTAAAGAGTTAGAACAAGCATGAGGCAAGCTTTTTAAGGATTGCATGCCTTTTTATTTAGGCCTTGTATTTATCTTTTTGTTAAAAATATGTTACAATTAATTTTCCTAAATTAAGTTTTTTTTGTTTTACTAAGGCTTGATGTCTACTTTTGAGCAAAATTTAGAAAAGATGAGAATTGATATATTAACTGTTGTGCCAGAATTATTGGAAAGTCCATTAGACCATTCTATTATTCAAAGAGCAAAAGATAAAGGTGTGGTAGAAATTCACATCCATAACATTCGTGATTTTTCCGAAGACAAGCATAATAAGGTCGACGACTATGCTTTTAGTGGAGGAGCTGGAATGGTTATGCGATTGGAGCCAATAGTTAAGGCAATTGAAAGTTTGACTGATCAACGAAAATATGATGAGATTATTTTCACCTCTCCCGATGGTGATAAGTATGATCAGAAATCAGCAAATACACTTTCTCTAAAAGAGAATATAATAATCCTATGTGGTCATTATAAGGGGATTGATCAAAGAATTCGTGATCATTTTATTACTAAAGAAATTTCGGTTGGTGATTTTGTATTGACAGGAGGAGAGTTAGCTGCTGCAATTATTACTGATAGTGTTGTTCGTTTGTTGCCAGGAGCAATGGGGGATGAAACATCTGCTTTAACAGATTCTTTTCAGGATAATTTATTAGCACCACCCTTATATACACGTCCAGCAGAGTATAGAGGTTGGAGAGTTCCTGAGATTTTGCTTTCTGGAGATCACAAGAAAATTGAGATTTGGCAAGAAGATCAGGCTTATAAAAGAACGAAGCGTTTACGTCCTGATTTATTGGATGAATAATAAAAAAAAAGCTGCAAATTTTATTTTGCAGCTTTTCTTTTATCTAGTAGTTTTCACTTTTTTCTTCGAAATAAGCTTGAGGATGTTGGCAGGCAGGACAGCTGTTAGGTGCTTTTGTGCCATGGTGCACATAACCACAATTTCTGCAGTACCAATCTGTTTTTTCTTCTTTTTCAAATACTTTACCTTCCTCTATATTCTTCAATAGTTTCAGGTATCTTTCTTCGTGCACTTGTTCTACTTTAGCAATAGTTTTAAATGCAGAAGCAACTTCTTTGAAGCCTTCTTCTTGTGCAATTCTAGCAAATTCAGGATACAAATCGGTGTATTCCTCGTTTTCGCCCATAGCAGCAGCTTTCAAGTTTTCAGCTGTTGTTGCAATCGATCCAGCTGGGTAAGTTGCCGTAATTTCAACCTCACCACCTTCAAGGAATTTAAAGAAACGCTTAGCGTGTTGCATTTCTTGCTCAGCTGTCTCTAAAAATAAGGCAGCAATTTGTTCGTAACCTTCTTTCTTTGCTTGCTTTGCAAAATAAGTGTAACGACTTCTTGCTTGTGATTCTCCTGCAAATGCTTTCAGAAGATTCTTTTCTGTTTCAGTTCCTTTGATGCTCATACCAATTGAGTTTTGTTATGTTTTCTAATTTACAAATATCAAGCTTTTATTAGAAGTATAGAAGTATTAGTAAAACAAGCTGCCTAATTTATAATCGTGTTAAATAGGAGAGTGAGTTTGGTATATTGATAAGAAAATACAATTATTTTTTTTGTATAAAACCTGAATATTTTGTAACTTAAATAGGAAGCCTCCTTCGGTTTGTTTCTCAATTAAATTTTGCAATATATGTCTAAACTATACCTCTGGTCTGAGTTTGTGGCAATATTTTTTGTGGTGCCACTATTGTACTTTTTTGAATTGATTCCAATTCATAAGAGTATCCCCTTGGTGGTTGTTTTTATATACTGCTTAGTGGTTATGTATAACAAAAAGAATATATCGAGGCGTATCTTTAGAATTAAATCTTTTCTTTCATTGAAAGAAGTTGCTGTTAAGAGCTTGTTCTTGTTGGTTATATCTTCTTTGTGGGTTTACATCTTTCGAGAAGATGTTTTTTTTCACCTTCCCTTAAACAACTTTTGGTTTTGGATTTTTCTTGTTTTGACTTATCCCATTTGGTCGGCTTTTACTCAGGAGTTTATATACCGCTTCTTTTTCTATCAACGTTATAGAATCCTATTCGATAGTATTCTGGTGATGATTTTTGTAAATGCTCTTTGTTTCTCCATGGCTCATATCATTTTTAGAAATTGGGTTGCCTTGGTTTTTACTTTTGTCGGTAGTATCGTTTTTTCGCTGACCTATATACGTAGCAAATCTTTAAATGTAGTTTTTATTGAGCATTCCATTTATGGTAATATCTTCTTTACTAATGGATTCGGCATCTTCTTCTATCTTCCTCTTTAGTTTATTTAAAATAAATAAAAATAAGAAGTATATTTATCTCTATGAAAATCAGATTTAAATATGCCCTCTTAATACTAGGCTTTGTGTTTTTTGGAATACTGGCTGTGAATTTTGTTGAGGCTCAAACTCAAAATAAAGTAATGAAAGAAAAGCATACAAACTCACTTATAAATGAAACCAGTCCCTACCTACTTCAACATGCTCATAATCCCGTAAACTGGTATCCTTGGGGAGATGAAGCCCTACAAAAAGCTCAGGCTGAAAACAAACTCCTTTTAATCAGTATTGGCTACTCAGCCTGTCATTGGTGTCATGTGATGGAGCATGAAAGCTTTGAAAACGAAGAGATTGCTAAATTAATGAATGAACTCTTTGTTTGTGTGAAGGTCGATAGGGAAGAACGTCCAGATATTGATCAGGTCTATATGGATGCTGTTCAGTTAATTACCGGACGAGGTGGTTGGCCTTTGAATTGTTTCGCATTACCTAATGGTCGTCCTTTTTATGGGGGGACTTATTTCCCTTCTGATGATTGGGTGAAGGTTTTGAAGGCTATTAGTAATGCTTATATTACTGAAAAGGATAAGGTCTTGAAATCTGCTGAGCAGGTTTCTGAAGGCGTTAGGACAAGTGGCTTGATTGAAGAAAAAGCTGAGAGTAGCCTTTATGAGATGGCCGGATTAGTTACATCAGTAAACGCATGGAAATCGAGCTTCGATAAAAAATATGGTGGTGAGAACCGTGCACCTAAATTCCCAATACCAATTTCTCTGGATTTTTTATTGAACTACTATTTCTACACGAAAGATGTAGAGGTTTTAGATCATGTTGTTTTAAGTTTGGATAAAATGGCTGAGGGTGGCATATACGATCAGGTAGGAGGTGGTTTTGCTCGCTATTCAGTTGACGAATATTGGAAGGTGCCACACTTCGAAAAAATGCTTTACGATAATGCTCAACTTCTGAGTTTGTATTCAAACGCTTATAGATTAACAAAAAAGCCTCTTTATAAACGAGTTGTCGAAGAGACTATTGGCTTTCTAGAGCGAGAATTGTCTCTTGCAGAAGGTGGTTTTTATTCAGCACTCGATGCGGATAGTGAAGGCGTGGAAGGTAAGTTTTACGTTTGGGAAAAAGAGGAGATTGATCAGCTTTTAGGAGATGATTCAACTATCTTTTCAGACTACTATGAGGTTTCAAAATCTGCTAATTGGGAAGAAGGTAATATTCTTCATATTAAAAAGGATAAAAAAGAATTATTAGATAAATATCAGGTGTCAGAGACGGCATTCGACAATTTATTAAAGAAGTCGAAGCATAAACTTTTAGTGGCCAGAGAAGATAGAATAAGACCTGGCTTGGATGATAAATTCCTAAGCTCTTGGAATGCCCTTCTAATAAAGGGCTATCTTGATGCCTACAAGGCTATTGGGAATGAGGCTTATTTAAAAAAAGCAGATCAAATTGCCAATTTCATAATGGAAAGAATGACCCAGTCAGGGGTTCAGCTGTTTAGAACTTACAAAAAGGGTGATTCAAGAATAAATGCTTTTCTTGATGATTACAGTTTCACGCTAGAGGCTTTTATTGCTCTGTATCAAGCCACTTTCGATGAAGTTTGGCTTAGGCGTGCTGACGCTATGATGGCTTATGTCATTCAGAATTTCTATGATGATAAATCAGGCATGTTTTTTTATACTTCAGTAGAAGATGCTGCACTTATTGCTCGAAAAATGGAGGTGATGGATAATGTAATCCCTTCTTCAAATGCTTCAATGGCTGAATCTCTTTATCTTTTGGGTAATATATTGGGTAAAGAAAAGTATGTTGAATTGTCAGGACAGATGCTTGCTAACATGAAAGATCATACCTTGAAATACTTATCTTATCATGGCAAATGGGCGAATTTAATGTTGAAGCAAATTGAATCACCATATGAATTGGTCATATCAGGTACGGATGCCAAGCAAGTTCAGAAAGAGTTTAATAAAAGATTTTATCCTAACGTCTTGATATTGGGAAGTGAGAAAGAAAGTGAGCTGCCTCTATTGAAAAATAGATTTAATAATGAAACAACAAGTCTTTATCTTTGTAAGGATAAGGCTTGTTTCTTACCGACATCCAATATGAACGAAGTCATAAGACGTATCGATATCAAATAATTTTAAGACAAAATAAAATGATGAAGAAAATTTTCTTTTTGTGCCTAATTGCATTATTAACAGCTTGTGCTACGGTGCCAATTACAGGGAGAAGACAAATGAGCTTGTTTCCCGAAAGTCAGATGATTGCAACGAGTTTAACTCAGTATGATACCTTTCTTAAGGATAATAAGTTGTCAAGTAATAAAGAGCAGTCGGAGATGGTGAAGCGAGTAGGAAAGCGAATTGCCGATGTTGTTGAAATCTTTATGAAAGATAACGGAATGGCTGATCGAGTAGCAGGTTTTGCCTGGGAATTTAATTTGGTTGAGGACGATACACCTAATGCTTGGTGTATGCCAGGAGGTAAGGTTGTTTTTTATACAGGTATTCTGCCTTTTACTCAAACCGAAGCAGGCTTGGCAGTTGTGATGGGACACGAAATTGCACATGCCATTGCTCGTCATGGTAATGAGAGAATGAGTCAGCAGATGGGGATTCAGGCTTTAGGAACGGGCTTAAATGTGTTGTTAAACGAAAAGCCAGCCCAAACGAAACAAGTGTGGATGACTGCTTTTGGAGCGGGTTCAAATGTTCTTGTAACACTGCCTTTTTCAAGATCACATGAGACTGAAGCTGATAAAATGGGCTTGATTTTTATGGCCATGGCTGGATATGATCCTGCTGTTGCTGTAGACTTCTGGAAGCGTATGGGCGAGATTGGTGGACAAAAGCCACCCGAGTTTTTATCAACTCACCCAGCTGATGATACTCGAGTTCAAAACTTACAGGCTTTTTTACCAGAGGCAATGAAATATTATAAAAAGTAGAAAACGAAATTTTAGAATAATAAGAGAAGAGGTGCACATTGTGTACCTCTTTTTTTTACTGTTGTAATGAAAATTATGTAATGAATATTTATTATCTTCGCGGCCTGTTTTGAGTGTTGATATAAGTTTCCTGAATCATGAATATGATTTGAAGCTTTTATTTTTAAGATTATTGTTAGTTTGTGTTATTCACCTCCTTTTTAGGAGTTAAGCCTATATCAAAAGATGATGAGAAAAAATGTAAGAAAAGCAGTTCTGAGTTCAGTAAAAGTAGTCGTGTGTATTCTTTTTTTAGTACAAAGTGCACAGAGTGAGACGATAAGTAAAACTTCTAAATATACTACTTTGTCAGTGGTAGAAGTTAAAAATGAAATGGCATTTGAAACCAAAAAAGATATTTTGTCTGATACACTTAGTGCTGTCAAATCAATTAAGAAGATATCTGATGCTACAAAGCAAGTACAATTAGTTGGTGACGAATCGGTTCTGGATACTGATAAAAAGCTGAAGACTCTTTCTGAAAAGACAGATAGGCTTAATGAAAAGGTAAAGATTCTTTTGGAAAGGGTAGAGGCTATTTTAGGAAAAGTGAAGGCTGAGGCTCCTAGTCAGGAAGTGGAGCTTATTCAAGTCGAAGAATTGCCGAATTCAGACAACGAAATGAAGACACTGCTAGATGAGGACTTGGCTTTTAAATACCCAAGTCATGTTGTAGCTGGTGGAATTTCAACTTGTAAAGATTGGACTGGTTCTGGCTTACAGGGTAGTTACGCATATCGTCTTAACAATTATTTCTCCTTGGGATTACAAGTGAATGCCTCTTTTAATGATGGCAAATATAGTGGAGACCGTAGCCTTTATGCGGGAGTTCGTGCCAATTTTCACATTCTGCCTTTGTTGGTTAAGAGTTCTAACTTTGATTTGTACGCAGGAGGTACCCTAGGTGCTGGTTTTGATCATGATGATATGACACTTGAAGGAATGGGGTATATGGGAGTTTCCTACGATTTCAGTAAATCTTTGGGCGTTTTTGCCGAAGCTGGAAATATTGGAGTTTTGGGTCTGAGATTTAAATTTTAATGCCCTCTATCTATTGTCGTTTTGCCAAACATTAAGGGGATTGTAATGAATTTTAAAGAAAGTTAATTTATTAATTTAGGTAAAATTTAGCTTAAAAGAGATGCTTTAATGAGCATCTCTTTTTTCTTGTCAGTATTTCCGAATTTTATACATTTGATGCGTATTGAAATTGAAATTTTCAGTTTCAATCTAAAATTTTTTTGAGAAGAAAATAAGGATAATTAATTACACAATATAATATGCAAAACATACAGCCTGCAGACTTTTACAATGCTAATGTTTCGAAGTTTAATTCAAGAATAAAGAAGATAAAAAAGCAAATTTTCTTTTTATCACTGTTTAGGCTTTTCAGCTTTGTGACTTTTGTCGCTTTTATCGCTCTTTATATTTTTCATAAGCAGACTAATCTGTTTCTAGCTGTATCATTCATAGCTTTCGTATCTTTTTTGTATGTGGTTCAGCGCGATTTAAGGCTTGCGGCAGAATCTAAGCTGCTTGCAAATAAATTACGCTTAAATCAGAACGAAATCAAATTTTTAAATTATGAATTTGATCAGCAGCAAACAGGTTCCAACTATGCCAACTTAAACCCACACCTCGCTGCCGATTTCGATTTGTTTGGGGCAGGATCTCTCTATCAATATCTAAATCGATGTTTCACAAAAATTGGGAAAGATCGATTTGCAAACAGTCTTTGTCAGTCTGAATTAGATGAGGATGTGATTATCAAGAAGCAAGAGGCTATCAAGGAATTGTGTGAGAAGAATAAATTTGTACAGAACTTTCAGGCACATGCTATGCTCATTTCCGAAACGGGAAAGGAGTTATCTAACTTACAAGCATGGCTGGACGAACCCGTAGCTAAATTGAGGTTTTTGCAGATTTCGTCTATTATCTGTCCGCTGATTAGTTTGTCATGGTTGGCAGCTGTAGCCTTTGGACCATTTACTCTCGGTTCTCTTTTGTTGCCCATATTGATAAATATGTTGATAGTCGGTGCAAATAAGAAGCTTATCAATGATTCACACGCTCATCTAGGAAAGTCATCCTCTGTATTGAAAAAATACACCGCTCTAATTAAATTAACAGAGAGCGAAAGTTTTGAATCACCCTATTTAAATGCGATCAAGAAGAAGCTTTCAGATCAGGATACTAAGGCCAGCCTTGTTTTGAAATCCCTGTTTAATTTGTTGAATACTTTCGATTTGCGTTACAATTGGGTTGTTTCGCTAACACTAAATGCCTTATTTCTTTTCGATGTTCAAATTCTATTTCGTTTGATTAAATGGAAGGAGTTGCATAAAGAAAGCATTCCAACTTGGTTTCCTGTTTTATCAGAGCTTGAGCCTTTGATGTCTTATGCCGTATTTGCTTATAACAATCAATCCCAAATCACTTACCCTCAAATATCAAACGAGGACTTTAGCTTTCGTGCTAATGAAATTGGGCACCCTCTTTTGGCTTCATCACTTAGAGTAAATAATACCATAAATATTAAGAATACACCTTGCGTGAATATTATTACTGGAGCCAATATGGCTGGTAAAAGTACTTTTTTACGCACCATGACCGTGAACCTGATACTTGCTATGAACGGCGCACCCGTTTGTGCAAAAAAACTTGTGTTTAGTCCCTGCGAAATTATGTCGAGCATTAAGATTCAAGATTCCTTGTCGAATAATGAATCCTACTTTTATGCCGAGTTGTTAAGGATCAAAGAGATTATCTCTCATGTAGAAAAGCAACCCAGAACACTGGTCATTCTCGATGAAATTCTACGTGGAACAAACACAAAAGACAAGCAGTTGGGATCACTTGGTTTATTGGAAAAGCTCATCAGTCTGAATGCTGTGGTGATGATTGCCACCCACGATTTACTTATCGGTAAATTAGAAGACAAATACCCACTCTGTGTTACAAATAACTGTTTCGAAGTGGAGCTTACCGATGATCAACTAATCTTCGATTACAAATTAAAGCAAGGCATCAGCCAAAAACTAAACGCTTCCTTCCTGATGAAGAAGATGGGGATTATGGATTAAGTTTGGTCTTTATGATTCCAAACTTCTTCAGGAATTTCATCATCATCTTCCCAAATAATTTTTGGTTTTTGAGGGCCTTCTTTTCTAAAAGCAATTGCGTAAATTAGACCTGAACAAGCTCCGAATAAATGCCCTTCCCAGGAAACATCTTTAAGAACGGGGAAAATACCCCAAAATAAACCGCCATATAGAAAGGCTACTATGAATGAAATGGCTATTAATTTGTAATAGTTTCGAAACAGACCGCTGAAAAATAGAAAAGAGGCAAATGCATAAACCAAGCCACTTGCACCAATATGCCAGGCTTCACGACCACCTAGCCACAACAAAATATTGGTTGTGAATAAGCAATAAAGAACAATACGAAAGGCCAGTTGTCTGTAGAAATAGAAGATCCCCCAGCTTAAGGCAAATATGGGGATCGTATTGGCTATTAAATGTTCAAAATCACCATGTATAAAGGGTGAGGTAATAATTCCTATTAGGCCTTTGCTTTGCAAAGGAAATATTCCCAATTGGTAGAAATTTACATCAAGTCCCCATTCAAAGAGTTTTAGAAACCAAGCAATACAAATAAAGGCAATAGGGAATATAAGAGATTGTTTCGATCTAATCTCTTGAAGGTTTTTGTTGTATGGTTCTTCCTTATTCAAAAGTCTCCGTTTCGGTGAAATCGATTATTGTTTCAGCCGTGTTCTTCGAGATTTCATTTACCTGGCCATCTTTACATTCAATAACACGCGCAGGAAATCTTGCCAGTAAATCATGCTGATGCGTTGCCATGATAATTGTTTTTCCACTTTTGCTGATGTCATGAAGCAGTTTAACTAAATCATCTGAGGTTTCTGGATCTAAATTTCCGGTTGGTTCATCAGCTAAGATAATATCAGGAGAATTTAATAGAGCTCTTGCAATAACAATACGTTGTTGCTCTCCACCAGATAGCTCATGTGGCATTTTGTAGCCCTTATTATTCATCTTTACCTTCTCAAGAACTTCAGAGATACGAGATTTTATATCACTTGAATTTTTCCAACCTGTTGCCTTTAATACAAAATGAAGATTTTCTTCAATGTTTCTATCAGTAAGCAATTGAAAATCTTGAAAAACAATGCCAATTTTTCTTCTTAGAAATGGCACTTGTTTATTCTTTATAATAGATAAGTAGTAGCCTACAACTTTGCCTGAGCCTTCCTTTAAAGGTAGGTCAGCGTATAAGGTTTTTAAAAGGCTACTTTTTCCGCTCCCAACACGACCAATAAGATAGACAAATTCTCCCTTTTCAATATTTAAATCCACATCTTTCAAAATGATATTATCAGATTGACGAATAGTAGCGTTATTTAGTTTTATAATAGAAGTTTCAGACATAGTTCTTACTCTTGTTGAGATATGTTTAGACTTTAATAGAATATCAAAGCCACTGTTATACAAATCTAGAAAAATAATTGGCATGGCCTTTCTTCCCTTCCAAAATTATACAATTCCCTTAACAATTATTCATAATTGAGCAATTTCTGCTATATTTTAGCGTTCTTAAAGCAAGGGTGAGAATTTTATTAAAATAGAGCTTTTTCTATGAGAGCTGCTATCTGTTTTTGTATCTTTAAGCACTTTTTTTAAAGCTAATTTCAATCACATATGATAATTGACAATATGCGCCTTAGATTTCTACTTTCCATCATTTTGATATTCACATTAAGTCTTTCTTTTAAAAGTTCATTTGCACAAACAACTGCTGCGAGTCAAACTTTTTCTGACAATTGGAAGAAAGGGCATGATCTGTTTAAAAGACAGGATTATGGTGGTGCGCGCTCTTGTTTTCAGCTAGTGGCAGAGAAGGAAAATGATTTTTCGGATAGAAAAATTGAAGCTGAATTTTATTTGGCGTATTGTGCCATTGAACTCTCACGACCAGAAGCCGAGAAAAAAATGCTGAATTTCCTGGATAGATACCCTGGAAGCGTATTTGTCCATCAAGCCTATTTTCAGTTAGCAAAACAAAAATATAATCAAAAGAGATACAAGAAAGCTCTTGGATGGTTGGAGAGAACAGATGCTTATCAGGTAGGAAACGATCATAAAGATGAATTTTTGTTTATAAAAGGCTATTCTTATTTTAAAACAGATAATGCGGCGCAAGCAGGGAAATGTTTTTTCGATCTTATCGATAAAAAGAGCGAATACCAATTGCCTGCTAATTATTACTACGCACATATTGCTTACGAAAAAGGAAATTATCAAACGGCATTAAATGCCTTTGATAGGCTAAATGATGACGATAGATATGCTCCATTGATACCTTATTATATTACTCAGATTTATTACTTGCAAGAGAAGTATGATAAGTTGATTGCTTATGCACCCGAGTTTATTAAAAGAGCTGATGTTGAAAGAGTTCCTGAGATTGCGAAGATGATCGGTTTAGCTTATTATAACCAAAAAAAATATGCTGATGCTATTCCATATTTAATTCAGGATAAAGCCAATCTAATAAGAGAAGAAATATTTGCTTTAGCATTTTCATATTATCAAGAAGAAGATTTTAAAAATGCCAGTCAGTTATTCTCTAAAGTTAAAGCTAAGGACGATGTCATCTCGCAAGTCTCAAGTTATAACTTAGCTGATTGTTTTTTGAAAATTGGTGAAAAGGAAGAAGCCAAAAATGCATTCGAAAAGGCATCTAAAATGGATGCTGATGAAGATATAAAGAAAAGTGCACTCTTCAACTTTGCTAAGATAAGTTATGAACTATCTTATTCTAAAGTGAACGAAACGATAAGTGCTTTTGATGATTATTTAATTCTATATCCCAATTCTGATGAGAATGATGAGGCTTATGATTTCTTGGTAAATATATATATGACAACTAAGAGCTACAAGCAAGCTTTGGTTTCAATGGATAAGATAAAAGATAAATCTCCACGTATAAAGGAAGCTTACCAACGTGTTTCTTATTTTCATGCTTTAGAGCTATTTAAAAAATCACAATATAAAGCATCTCTTCTGTATCTGGATAAGTCTTTAACTTATAAAATATACAATAGAGATATAGCTGCTAACTGCTTATATTGGAAAGCAGAAGCTTATTATAGAGCTAACGAATTTATTGTAGCCATCAAAAATTACCAAGAATTTATATTAACGCCAGGGGTGGGAAACTCAAAATACTTTGGTACTGCCTATTACAATTTAGGCTATTGTGAGTTTGAATTGGATGCCTATGCCAAAGCCATTAAATGGTTTCGTAAATATGAACAGTTGAGGAAAGGAAAATCATCAGAATATTTAACTGATGTACAGAATAGAATAGGGGATTGTTATTTCTTAGATAGGAATTATGAAGAAGCATCGGCGTATTATTCCAAAGCTGCTTCAGCTAAAAACTGGTCTACAGATTACGCCGTATATCAGAATGCTCTTTCTCAAGGCTTGTCTGGACAATTAAATGAGAAGATTGCTCTTTTGAAAAACTTCTCACAAAAATTTCCTCAGTCAGACTATAAGGATGATGCCCTATTTGAATTAGCTAAAGCCAGGACTAAAAAAGGAAATGAAGGGGCAGCGCTGACAATTTATAACAGTTTAATTACAGATTATCCGCAGAGTGAATTTGCTGCAAAATCATTATTGCAATTAGGACAGCTGAATTATAATAAGAAGGCTTATACAGAAGCTATTAAGAATTACAAGCAGGTTATTTTGGAATATGCAGATAGTAGCGAAGCCAAAAGTGCTCTGATGGGAATGAAGAATGTTTATATTGACATGAACAATGTTCAAGCTTATTTTGCTTTCACAGAATCATTAGGAACCGGGTATGCTGTTGATTTATCAGAGAAGGATTCTCTTACTTATTTGTCAGCAGAACGTTTATATATGGATGGAGAGAATGAAAAATCGACACAAGCTTTTTCAGAATATCTTAAGGTGTTTCCTCAAGGTATGTTTAGAATAAATGCTGCCTATTATAAAGGAGAAGCAGCTTTTAATCGTCAGGATAATCCAGAAGCATTAGTGGCGTTTGAGATGGTTCTCGAAAGCGGGGATAATCTATTCACAGAAAAAGCCTTATTAGGTGCATCACAACTGTGTTTTAAGCAAAATGAATATTTAAAAGCTCAGGAGTATTTTCTATTGCTTAAGGAAAAGACTGAGGGATCTGAGACGAAACTAGTCGCTGATTGGGGTTTGTTTAGATGTTATCATGAGTTGAAAGAATATTCAGATTTGATTAAGCTTTCAAAGATCTTGCTTCTGTCTTCTAAAACTAATAATGGGGAAAAGAAAGAGGTTTTGTATAAGCGATCTAAAGCCTATTTAGCATTAAAGAATGATGCATTGGCAATAATAGACTTACAAGAGTTGGCAAAAGAAGTTCAAACTGTTGAAGGTGCTGAATCTCGGTTCTTATTGGCAGAACTCCTTTATAAAACTCAAAAAATAGATGAAGCAGAAAAACGGATCAATGAGTTTATTGAGATGAATTCACCACACCACTACTGGTTAGGTAAAAGTTTTATTTTGCTTTCGGATATTTTTGTCGATAAAAAAGATGTTTTTCAGGCGCGTTATACATTGCAAAGTGTGATTGATAATTATGCGATTAAAGATGATGGAATCATTGATGGAGCGAAGTTAAAGTTAGAACCCATTTTAGAAGACGATAAGATTAAAGAAAAGAATTTGAAGAAAAAATCTGCAACAAGTTCACAAATAAAAACTGAAACAAAATCAACTAATAAAAGACTTAAGAGCAAGAAACAGGTCAAGGTTGATTCTTTATCTACAAATGATGCAAAATCAATTTTAAATGAGATGGTTGGCGAACTTGAAGATTAAGATCTTTATAGAATTATATCTGAAAAAGAAAACACACAACATATGAGAATAAAATTATTATTACTAACCGGTACATTTGCATTAATGTGCCTGTTTGGTCAGGCACAAGAACAACGAGATTTAAAAAAAGAAGTTAAAGTAAGAACCAATTTCAAGCCTAAAATTAAAAAGGCAAAACGTATTGGAGAGATGCCTAGTATCGTTGATACGGTAACTTTTAAAAAGCGATTTGATTATTCAATCAGAAGTAAATCCTTGGATGTGAGTTTTAAGCCAGGGTCGATTAAAGCGGCTAAAATGACAAGTGAACGTTTTAAACAGATTCAGGGACATTCTTTTGATCTAGCTGCTGGGAATTATGCAAGTTTGTTTGCTGACTATCGTTATAATAACCTTCAATCCAAAAAGACAGATTTTGGTGTTCATCTACAACATTATTCTAGCAATGGGAAATTAGAGTTGGAGAATGGGAGTGAGGCGAAACCTGATTGGAAGGAATTCTTGGCAGAAGTCTATGGGAATCATTATTTAGATGATGCAAAACTTAGCTCTCGTATTTTTTTCAAGCATAAGTCATTCAATTATTATGGATCTCCTTTGTCTGATGGAGCGAATAATATATTCAATTATAATGAGCAAAGGTTTAATCATTTGGGACTTAATACAACTTATGAAAGCTTAAACAAAAACGCTAAAGATTTAAACTATAAGCTTGGTGTTGAATTTGAATATTTCACTGATAAATATAATGTGAGTGAAGTGGATATGGGCGTGAATGGTAGTGCTGACTTAAAGGCAGGGGACGGTTTATGGTCTTTAGAAAGTTCATTAAATTTCATTCAAACCAATAATTTAGTGTATTGGGATTCTGGATTGCAGGATCACAATCTTAGTTCTTCACTATTAATGGTGAATCCATCTTATAACATTAGTTTGGGTGGCTTTAATATGAGAATTGGTGTAAAAGCTCAAGCTGTATTAGGGAATGATTCTGACTTTAAGCTTTATCCTGATTTTAAAGTTAATCTTGTATTGGTTGATCGAATTTTGGATATGTTTGCTGGTTTAGACGGTAATTTGGACTTGAATACGCTTCGTTCTATTTCTGAAGCGAACCCATTTGTACAGTCTGGTCTCGATGTTGAAAATACAAGTACTAATTATCGAGTTTATGGTGGTTTTAAAAGTAAACTATCTGCTAAATCAAGTGCTTTATTTTCTATGGAATATTCGAATATAGATAAGCAATATTTTTTCTCAATGGCGAATATTGCTGTTTCACCACAGGGGGAATTACCAAGTCAATCATACTACTCAAATAAATATGCAGTTGTTTACGACGATTTGTATAAAATAAGTTTTACTGGAGAATTAGATTTACAGCTTAATAAGGAGCTTAATCTTTATGCCTTGGCAAAATACACACATTACTCATTAGATGGCTTAGAAGAGCCTTGGCATATGCCTAATTTCGAAATGGAGACAAGAGCAAGCTATCGTTTTACGGATCAATGGTTGTTTAATGCTCGATTGATGTTTATAGGAGAAAGATCTGTAATGACTAATGAGAATGCCGCTCAACTCGATGCCTTGGCTGATTTTGGATTAGGTGCCGAATATGAATGGAACGATGTTTTATCGCTTTATGCTAATGTGAACAATATTTTTGATGCTGAAACATATTTATGGCATAGCTACCCAAGTCAAGGCATTAATGGTATGATTGGTTTAAAATTGGTGTTTTAAAATTGAGAGTTTTGTATTTCATTTTAGTGAGATACAAATATTAGATATTTGAATTACAAGAATAAGGGTTTGAGTTAATATTCTCTGTTGAGATTAAAACTTGAACCCTTATTTTATGCCAAATAAATCATTCGTAAAAAACTCCATTTTTACTTGCTATTTTATTGCAATAAGGTGAGCAGAATTCATCATTTTTATTATCTTTGTTTATCTCAATAGAATTTAACTTGGGTTGACGTAATGTGCTGATTAACAGAAAAATTAATCGTTTTTAATTTTGATATTCATCTCCATTGTAACCTGATCTAGTTTGAGATCAAACATCGAATGTTTAGAATCTGTAAACGAGATTCTTTTTTTTTGAAAAAGAATGTTCTTTTTCAGACTTCTTCAAAATAATACTAAAGATCTGATAAATGAGTGATTTAGAAAATGTGAATAAAGGAAATGCCGACTATTCAGCAAATAGTATTCAGGTATTAGAAGGTTTAGAAGCGGTTCGTAAGCGTCCTTCAATGTATATTGGTGATGTTAATGTAAAAGGTTTACACCACTTGGTTTATGAGGTTGTCGATAACTCTATCGATGAGGCTATGGGTGGTTTTTGTAACAATATTGAGGTTTTCATTAATGAAGACAACTCTGTTACAGTAAAGGATGATGGACGTGGTATTCCTACTGAACTTCATGAGAAAGAGGGTAAGTCAGCCTTAGAGGTTGTTATGACTGTTTTGCACGCTGGTGGTAAGTTTGATAAAGATTCTTATAAAGTTTCTGGTGGACTACACGGTGTGGGTGTCTCTTGTGTAAATGCTTTATCTATTTTATTACAAGCTGAGATTCATCGAGATGGAAAAATCTATTTACAAGAATATTCAAAAGGAAAGCCACTTGCGGATGTAAAAGTAATTGGAGAATCGGATCATACAGGAACTAATATTACGTTCAGACCAGATGATTCTATCTTTTTAGTAACAGAGTATAAATATGATATTTTAGCAGCTCGTTTACGAGAGTTGGCTTTCTTGAATAGAGGAATTACACTTGAGCTTACTGATAAAAGAGATGTTCAAGAGGACGGTTCTTTTAGAAGTGAATCTTTTCACTCAGAAGAAGGTTTAAAAGAATTTGTTCAGTATTTAGATGGTACACGTGAACGTCTTATTGAAGATACGATTCATGTTTCAATTGATAAAAATGAGGTGCCTGTTGAGATTGCTTTGCAATACAACACGTCATTCTCTGAGAATATACATTCGTATGTGAATAATATCAATACGATTGAGGGGGGAACTCACCTAACAGGTTTCCGTAGAGGTTTAACCAGAACTCTAAAATCTTTTGCTGATAAATCAGGTATGTTATCAAAGCTTAAGTTTGATATTGCTGGTGATGACTTCCGTGAAGGTTTAACAGCTGTAGTATCAGTAAAAGTTGCAGAACCTCAGTTCGAAGGTCAAACTAAAACAAAATTAGGTAACTCAGAAGTTAGCCTTGCTGTTGATAAGGCTGTAAGTACAATGTTAGCTAACTATTTGGAGGAACACCCAAAGGATGCTAAAACCATCGTACAGAAGGTTATTTTGGCTGCTACTGCTCGTCATGCAGCTCGTAAGGCAAGAGAACTTGTGCAGCGTAAAACGATTTTAGGAGGTTCTGGTCTGCCAGGAAAATTATCTGACTGTTCTGATAAAGATCCTTCAAAGTGTGAAGTATTCCTTGTCGAGGGAGATTCGGCGGGTGGAACTGCTAAGCAAGGTCGTGATAGAAAATTCCAAGCTATTCTACCACTTAAGGGTAAGATCTTAAATGTGGAGAAGGCGATGCAACATAAGGTCTTTGAAAGTGAAGAGATCAAGAATATTTTCACAGCACTAGGCGTAACTATCGGTACTGATGAAGATAGTAAGGCTGCTAATATGGAAAAGTTGAGATACCATAAGATTGTAATCATGTGTGATGCCGACGTCGACGGTAGCCATATTGCAACGCTTATTATGACCTTCTTTTTCCGTTACATGAAATCATTAATTGAAAATGGTTACTTGTATATCGCGACACCACCTTTGTATTTGGTTAAAAAAGGAAAGAATCAGCAGTATTGCTGGAACGAAGATCAGCGTCTAAGATTAATTGATGAATGGGCTGGTGGAAAAGAAAGTTCAATGCACATTCAACGTTACAAAGGTCTTGGAGAGATGAGTGCTGAGCAGTTGTGGGAAACTACAATGAATCCAGAAGCAAGAACATTGCGTCAGGTTACAATTGAAGATGGTGTTGAAACGGATCGTGTATTCTCAATGTTGATGGGTGATGAAGTACCACCTCGTCGTGAGTTTATCGAACAGAACGCAACTTATGCCAATATCGATGCTTAATTGTTGCATCTAATAATAAAGAATTCTATTTGAGTTTTTATATAATGGCCCTTGTGACTCGTTCACGAGGGCTTTTTGTTTAAAGAAAAAACGACTATGAATAAAAATATATGTGTCTTTTGCTCATCGAGTGATTACTTGGCAGAAAAATATTATGAAGCTGCTAGAGTTCTTGGCACTGCGATTGGCTCCTCGGGGAATCATATTGTATATGGAGGAACAAGTGTTGGTTTAATGCACGCATCTGCTTTCGCTACAAAACAGTCAGGAGGTAAAGTAATTGGTGTGATACCTGAATTGATTCAATCAAAAGGTCTAGCTTCTGATTATGCAGATGAGTTAATAGTGACTTCAGATATGAAGGAACGAAAAGAGGTGATTCGTGAAAGGTCGGACGCTTTTATTGCTCTTCCAGGTAGCTTTGGTACCCTTGAGGAGATTATGGAGGTGATTACCCTAAAGCAATTAGGCTATCATTCTAAAGCGATCGTGTTTGTTGATGTGGATGGCTTTTATTCAGCTTTAAAAGCTCAATTCGATATGCAATATCAAGAGAGTTTTGCCAATGAATCGTTCCGTAAGATGTATGTTTTTGTAAATAATGCAGATGAAGCATTAGAGTATATTAACAACTATACCGTGGTAGATCAGCTTGCAAAATGGGACTAGATTCAAGTGATGCTATATATGGCGAGCCTTCAGTTTTTTAAGAAATGAAGGCTCGTTTTTTTTTTGCAATTTTCCTTTTAAATATCAAGCTTACCATCGAAAACAAAGGTAGCTGGTCCTTTTAGCCAAATATTCTCAAATTTGTCATTCCCTTTGTGATCAAAGAAAACTTCTAAGTTTCCTCCTTTGGTTTTAACAAAGAAATGATTGCTTTCAGTATTGAATTGCTGTTTTGCAGAAATACATGATGCAACAACACCTGTTCCACAAGAATATGTTTCGTCTTCTACACCGCGCTCATAGGTGCTAACTTGAATTTGATTATTACTCCCCGAAATGAAGTTAACGTTCGTTCCTTCTTCCTTAAAACGCTGATTATATCGAATCTTTTTCCCTTCAGAATAGGTGTCGAATTTCTCGTGCTTATTGATGAATTTCGTGTAGTGTGGAGAACCCGTGTTTAAGTAGTAGAAATCCTCTCCATTTTCAATCTGATCAACATCTTGCATTTGTAGGCTAATGATAGTTTGCTCGTCCGTGAAACTAGTGTTAGCAAAATGTTCCCCATCAACAGCGATGAAATGTGTTTTGTCTTTTATGATGCCCAGATGATAGGCAAAAGCCACAATACACCGTCCACCATTACCACACATGCTTCCTTCTTTACCGTCTGAGTTAAAATAGCGCATTCTAAAATCGAAACCCTCTTCGTTTTCGAGTAGCATAAGGCCATCGCAGCCAATGCCAAAACGTCTATCGCATAACTTTTTTATAAGATATATATTTTCAGATGGGAATGATTTATCTCTATTATCAATCAGAATGAAGTCATTACCAGTGCCTTGGTATTTTGAGAAACAAATTTGCATTTTTGTGATATGTTAATAAATGTTAACGAAGAGTAGTGGTTTGTTCAAACATGAACTTATAATCTTAAATTAAAGTCAAAAATAGTAATCTTGATTCAAATACGATTATACAATTAGGGATTTTTAAAAATACCTTAGGTTTAATATTGATTTAGTAAAGAGATTAAGCCTAAACTCAATTTTAGGTATCTATATAGAAGGTTGCATTGAAATGGAACAACTGATAAGGCAGATATTTGTTCAGCTTATGTAATTATTGAAATTGATGATAGGAAAACAAGAGTGAAGTCTGTATTAAAGGAAAGAATAAGTTAAATTTTTAGGAGATAAAATAAATATTTTAGTAAAAAGAAAGGGTAAAAAGAAACATTTTGACCTAACTTTACGTAATATGATAGGTGGTACCCAACTTATTAAGGATAATCAGATCTATTTATTGGGCGCGAAATCTCAAAAGATATCAAAAAAAGATAGTTATACTCAAGGGATTTCTAACGGAATGCGAGTGAGTAAATTTGTTGATGGAAAATTGAATCGTGCAGAAATAAAAGAAGGGTGTATCATTATTAATATCAACACTAAACCCATTTCTAGCGAAAATGATATTCGCAAGGTTTTAAGTGAGATAGAGGATGATGGGGTATTAAATTCGGGTGTTTATCCCAATGGGACGCATAAGTATTATGCTTTTTCTTTGGCAGTAAAGTAATGGACTCGAAATCGCAATTTAATAAATAACTTGAATAAAATGCTAATCAATTTTGGCTATAAATTTAAAAAGAGCTAATTTTGCCGAATATTTCGAGTTGAAAAAGGGACTATGAGACAATTAAAGATAACAAAATCAATTACCAATCGCGAAAGTGCTTCTCTTGATAAGTATTTACAAGAGATTGGTAAAGAAGATCTTATTACTGTAGAAGAAGAAGTTGAATTAGCACAACGAATCAAAAAAGGTGATCAAAAAGCCTTGGAGAAGTTAACAAGAGCTAATTTACGTTTTGTTGTTTCTGTAGCTAAACAATATCAGAATCAAGGTTTAAGTCTACCTGACTTGATTAATGAAGGTAACTTAGGTTTGATTAAAGCAGCTGAGAAATTCGACGAGACTCGTGGTTTTAAATTCATTTCTTATGCGGTATGGTGGATTCGTCAATCGATTTTGCAAGCTTTGGCTGAGCAGTCTCGTATTGTTCGTTTGCCATTGAACCAAGTTGGATCTTTGAACAAAATCAATAAAGCTTTTTCTAAATTTGAACAAGAGCACGAGAGAAAACCATCCCCAGAGGAATTGGCTGATACTCTTGAATTGCCAGCTGACAAAGTGGCTGATACATTACGTGTATCGGGACGTCACATTTCAGTAGATGCACCTTTTGTTGATGGAGAAGATAATTCTTTACTTGATGTACTGATTAATGACGACTCACCAGTTGCTGACCGTGCTTTGTTGAACGAATCGCTTACCAGAGAGATCGATCGTGCACTAGCTACGTTAACAGAAAGAGAGAGTGATATTATCAAGTTATTCTTCGGTATCGGTATTCAGGAAATGACTCTTGAAGAGATTGGCGAAAAATTTGGTTTAACGCGTGAGCGTGTTCGTCAGATTAAAGAGAAAGCGATTCGACGTTTAAGACATACTTCAAGATCTAAACTACTTAAAACCTACTTAGGTTAATCGTTTAGAACTGTGAAAAAATAGATTGAGGCTATTGAATTAATTTTCAATAGCCTCTTTGCTATTTAAGAGTTTTGTGATTTTAGCTATGATTTCTCTTTCAAGAGTTTTTCCAACTTGTACATTTCATCACGGAATTGTGCTGCCTGAAGGAAATCAAGCTCTTTTGAAGCTTTTTGCATAGACTTCCTAGTTTTAGCAATGGACTTCTCTAGATTTTCTTTACTCATATATTGAACAACTGGATCAGCTGCAATCTCAATAGTCTCTGGTCCAGAGTATGCGGTAGGACCTGAACTGCCACTTGTGTTCATGATACTGGTCTTGTCTTTAATGATTTGAGTAGGTGTTATGTTATGTTTGGCATTATAGGCCAATTGTTTCTCTCTTCTATAATCGGTCGAATCAATTGTCTCTTTCATCGATTTGGTAATCCTATCAGCATACATGATAACCATACCATTCACATTACGAGCTGCACGGCCAGATGTTTGCACCAAGGCTCTTGTGGAACGAAGGAAACCTTCTTTGTCAGCATCCAATATGGCAACCAATGAAACTTCTGGTAAATCTAGACCTTCTCGTAAAAGATTGACTCCAATTAAAACATCAAAAAGCCCCAGACGCAGATCTTCCATGATTTTGACTCGGTCAAGCGTATCGACATCGGAGTGGATATAACGACAGCGAATATTCAAATCTGCAAAATATTGCGAAAGTTCTTCAGCCATACGTTTGGTTAATGTTGTAACCAAAACACGCTCATCAATTTCACTTCTTTTATGTATTTCTGCAACCAAATCATCAATTTGATTTAAACTTGGGCGCACATCAATTTGTGGGTCGAGAAGTCCTGTAGGACGAATGACTTGTTCAACTACCACGCCTTCCGATTTTTCTAACTCGTAATCGGTAGGAGTAGCACTCACATAAATGGTTTGAGAGGTGAGGGCCTCGAATTCGTCAAATTTTAAGGGTCTGTTATCAAGCGCTGAAGGCAGGCGGAAACCGTAATCAACCAAATTTACTTTTCTGGAATGATCGCCCCCGTACATGGCTTTGACTTGAGAAAGTGTGACATGGCTCTCGTCAATAACCATCAGTAAATCGTCTGGAAAATAGTCGATCAGACAGAAAGGTCGTGAGCCTTGTGATCTGCCATCGAAGTAGCGAGAATAATTTTCAATACCAGAACAGTAACCCAATTCTCGAATCATTTCCAAGTCGAAATTAACTTTATCTTCAACACGTTTGGCTTCAATATGCTTGCCAATGCTTTTCATGTATTCTACATGAGCCACCATATCGTCTTGAATCATCCTAATGGCATTCTGTACTTTATCTTTACTGGTGACAAAAATATTCGCGGGATAAATGGTGATTCTATCGTAGCGATCAATCTTTTTCCCGTTTAAGGGATCGAAGGAGTAGATTTCATCAATTTCATCATCCCAAAAAATAATACGGTAAGCAAAATCAGCATAAGCAGGAAAAATATCGATGGTATCACCTTTAACTCTAAAATTTCCCCGGTTAAATTCGACTTCGTTTCTCGAATACAAGGCATCAACAAAGGAGAGCAGTAGTTTGTTTCTAGAGATGCGTTGACCTTGTTTCAACTCCAAAACATTGGCGTGGAAGTCCTCAGGATTACCAATACCATAAATACAGGAAACGGATGAGACAACAATTACGTCCCTACGTCCCGAGAGTAGGGCAGATGTTGCACTCAATCTCAGTTTTTCAATCTCATCGTTTATGGCAAGATCTTTTTCTATATAAGTATTGGTCGTTGGTAAATAGGCTTCAGGTTGGTAATAGTCGTAGTAACTCACAAAATACTCGACGGCATTATCAGGGAAGAAATTTTTGAATTCACCGTATAATTGAGCCGCCAGGGTTTTGTTGTGGCTTAAAACAAGAGTCGGTCGCTGAACTTCATTTATCACATTGGCGATAGTAAAGGTCTTTCCCGAACCTGTTACTCCCAAAAGAGTTTGGTAGGGATTACCATCATTCAGACCTGCTGTCAGCTGTTTGATGGCTTCAGGTTGATCGCCAGTAGGCTGGAATTTTGAGACAAGTTTGAAATCCATACGAGAATAATTACTTTGTTTGTGCTTGTAAAACTAATAAAAAGAGAGCATATACATGAAATGCATATGCTCTGAAAGATTTTATTGAAACTTAATTTGAAATAATATCAGTCCTTATTTATTTTTTAAGTTTGAAAAAAACAGGAAAGTGATCGCTAAATCCACCATAGTATTTAGGGCCACCGTAGGTTCTACTTGGAGTGTAATCACCTTTTTTGTTCTTATAACAAATGTGTTTATTGCGGTATATTCCACCTGCATTGTGCTGTGTTTCGAAACCTTTAGCTTCACCAAGTAGAGAATTAGAAACAATTAAATTATCTAGCATATTCCAATCGCCTCTATAATTGTACGAACCTTCACCATTAGCTTCAAAGTCATACATCAGATTATATAGTCCCATTGGGTTGGTTGTATTTGTATTATTATCAGCCTTAAGTGTTTCAGTTACTGCTTTATCAGTGGGTTCATCATTAAAATCACCCATGATGATAATTTTAGCAAATGGATTTTTTGCCTGAATACTGTCAACAGCTTTCCTTAATTGCTTGGCTACAAAAATACGATTGGGTTCTGATTTCTCCTGTCCGCCTCGGCGCGAAGGCCAATGATTCACAAAAATGTTTAAAGTATCTTTTCTGCCAACTAAGCCTTGTACGTATAATATATCTCTGGTTTTGTATTCCTTTTTCCAAGGAAATTCAATATTTATTGTTTCGTGCTTTAGGTATTTAAATTCACCTTTTTTGTATATCAATGCACAATCAATTCCTCTTTTATCTGGACTTTCGTTATGCACAATTTGGTATTTACCTTTCTTTAGCCTTTCTTCTTTAATAAGGTCCTCTATGACTTCTTTGTTTTCAATTTCACAAAGACCAATAATTTCAGGTAATACTTCTTTATTAATTGAGCTTAAAACGTAGCTAAGTTTGGAGAGCTTATCATTATATCTTCTAGTATTCCAATTGAGTTTACCCATAGGGGTAAAATCGTTATCTCTTTTGTCAGGGTGGTTGATTGTATCGAAAAGGTTCTCGACATTATAGAATACAACAGTCATTTCTTTTTTCCCTTTTGAAAAAGATGAAAGACAGATGAGAGTAGCGGCAAGCAGTAACAAAGCTTTTTTAAACATGAGCTTATTATTTGAATTTGATTATACCTTTTTGCGGTTTTCTTGTGGATTTATGGTCAGACTTCAAAGCTAATGAAATTATCGATTAGAGGAAAGTTATCTGCATTCCTTGAATCTAAAAGAATAAAACTAACATGACGTTTAAATATAAGAATTTTGAATTTCTTAATGTCTGATAAAGAGAATAAAAGATAAAAAACTCTGAAAAACTTTCATCTTTGTAACATTCGTTACACTTTTTGCTGATATCTTGCCTCATATTTGTGGAGTCGAAAGGGAATAAAGCTGATCAAAGATTACTAGTATTTTCTCTATCAATTTCGTAAATTTAGAACTCTAATAATATCACTATAAAAAATTAAATTATGGCTATGTTTTGTTATCAGTGCCAAGAGGCAGCAAAAGGAACTGGATGTACAGTAGTAGGTGTTTGTGGAAAAACCGATGAGGTTGCAAACATTCAGGATTTATTGATGTACGTAATGAAAGGTATTTCTGTTTTCAGTACTAAAGCTCGTGAAGCTGGCGTTGAAAACGATAAAGTGAATAACTTCATTATGACAGGTTTATTCATGACTATTACAAATGCCAATTTCGACAAAGTGAAATTTGTTGCTGCAATTCGCGAAGGTCTTAAACTACGTGAAGAGATCAAAACTCAAGCTGAAGCTGCTGGTGTTACTTTCGAGAATCTTCACCATTCTGCAACATGGTTTGCTGATGCTGAAAATGATTTTGATGCAAAAGCTCGTTTTATTGGTGTTCTTTCAACTGAAAACGAAGATGTTCGTTCATTAAGAGAATTATTGATTTACGGATTAAAAGGTTATGCTGCTTATGTAGAGCATGCTTATAACTTAGGTATTGAGAAAGCTGAAATGTATGCATTTATGCAGAAAGCTTTACAATCAACAACTAACGATACGTTGAGTTCTGACGAATTAGTTGCTCTTGTTATGGAGTGTGGTGCTAATGGCGTAACTGCAATGGCTATGCTTGACGAAGCAAATACAACTGCTTATGGTAATCCAGAAATTACAGAAGTAAATATAGGTGTAAGCGATAAGCCAGGTATCCTAATTTCAGGTCACGACCTTAAGGATATGGAAGTGTTATTGAAGCAAACTGAAGGAACTGGTGTGGATGTTTACACTCACTCTGAGATGTTACCAGCTAACTACTACCCAGCATTCAAAAAGTACAAGCACTTTGTAGGTAACTACGGAAATGCATGGTGGAAGCAGAACGAAGAGTTCGAAACATTTAACGGACCTATCTTGTTCACAACTAACTGTATTGTTCCTCCAACTGCGAAATCTACATACCAAGATAAAGTATATACTACAGGAGCATCTGGTTTCCCAGGATTCAAGCATATTGATGCTGATGAGAACGGAAAGAAAGACTTCTCTGAAATTATTGAGCAAGCTAAGAAATGTGCTGCTCCAACTGAAATTGAAACCGGAACTATCGTAGGTGGATTTGCTCACAACCAAGTGATGCAATTAGCTGACAAAGTTGTTGATGCTGTAAAAACAGGAGCTATTCGTAAGTTCTTTGTAATGGCAGGTTGCGACGGTCGTATGAAAGGTCGTGATTACTATACTGAATTTGCTGCTGCTTTACCAAAGGACACAGTAATTTTAACTGCAGGTTGTGCTAAGTACCGTTATAACAAGCTTGAGCTTGGTGATATCGGAGGTATTCCAAGAGTACTTGATGCAGGTCAGTGTAATGACTCATATTCATTAGCAGTTATCGCATTGAAATTGAAAGAAGTATTTGAACTAAACGATATCAACGATCTACCAATTGCATACAATATTGCATGGTACGAGCAAAAAGCTGTTATTGTATTATTAGCTCTTCTTTCTTTAGGTGTTAAGAATATTCATCTAGGACCAACATTACCAGCTTTCCTTTCTCCAAATGTAGCTAAGGTATTGATCGATACTTTCGGAATTGCAGGTGTTGGAACTGTTGACGAGGACATGAAATTGTTCCTTAACTAAGAACTGAATTTTTACAACTATACCATAGATACATAGTGGCGATCTAGTCACTATGTATCTTTTACAAGCATTTGATAGGTAACTATCAAATATAATGCAACAAAAATCTTGTTAGTAGGATTGGCGTTAGATCATATTTGGGTTAATGACTTAAACTGTTCAGAAAAGTATTCATTCTTTTTTGAGCAGTTTTTGTATATTTTAGGCATAGGTTTAAGTTCTCACAATACAGTTATCGATGAAGAATTGGACAAAGTTTTTTAAGAAGCATCATAAGTGGCCATCTTTGGTTCTCACTCTATTTATTCTATTGTTTGCATTCTCTGGTATTGTGATGAATCATCGAGAAACATTTTCATCGGTAGATGTTAATCGAGATTATTTAGGAAGTGAATATCAATATAAGAATTGGAATAAGGCTGCTATAAAGTCAGGACTTCAACTTGAAGGAGACACAGCATTAATCTATGGTAATATTGGTGTTTGGAAGACAACTGATAATTATAAAAGTTTCGAAAATTTTAATGAAGGTTTTCCTGAAGGGATTGATAATTGTAAAATTGAGAAATTACTCAAAACAAGCTCGGGAGAACTTTATGCAGGAACTTTATTAGGATTTTATCAGTTTAAGAATAAAGCTTGGGTTAAGATAGAATTACCCGTCTTAGAGAACCGTGTTGTGGATTTGATTGAAGTGAAAGGTGATTTTTACGTTTTGACGCGTTCTCATCTATTGAAACAAAACTCTTCAGGATTTGAAACGCTTAATCTTTTGGCTAAAGCCGACTATGATGGTAAAATCTCCTTGTTTAAAACTTTATGGGAGGTGCATTCTGGTGAAGCTTTTGGTTTGCTTGGAAAACTATTTGTCGATTTCATTGGTTTGATTTTTATACTTCTATCAATCTCAGGAATCATCTATTTTATTTACCCTAAATGGATGAAACGATTGAAGGCTAAAGGACAGGTTGTTAGGGGGAAAGCAATATTTCTAAAGTTCAATTTGAAATGGCACAATCGCTTAGGCTATTGGATGATAATTTTTCTGATATTATCTGCCTTGACGGGTATGTTTCTACGCCCACCTTTATTAATCCCTATTGCAAATGCCAAAATCGATAAGCTACCATTTACTCACCTTGATGATCCTAATCCCTGGTACGATCAATTGAGAAGAATAATGTATGATGAGGAGTTGGATAGGGTGCTTTTAGCTAGCAATGAGGCTATCTATTATTCAGATGATTTCTTCGAGACAGCACCGGTGTCATTCCCAAATCAAGCACCTGTTTCAGTCATGGGTGTTAATGTTTTTGAGGTCGTGAAACCCGGTCAATATCTGGTTGGCTCTTTTTCTGGCTTATTTTATTGGGTTCCTGAAAGGGCCTTAATCTTTGATTATTTTACAAAGAAACCACATGTGACTGTCAAGAGAATGGGACCACCTATTTCAGCGCACCCAATTGCGGGTTATTTGCGCGATGTCAATGGACTCGAATTTGTTTTCGATTACAATTTAGGGGTGGGGAATATGACTGACGAAACTCACTTTGTTAATATGCCTGAGCAAATTCAAAAAGCTCCAATGTCTTTGTGGAATTTTTGTCTCGAGATTCATACGGGTAGAATTTATCAATACATCTTTGGGCAATTCTATATTCTATTTATACCTCTTGCAGGCTTGACCATACTTTGGATTCTAATAACTGGCTTGGTACTGTACTTGAAAAGGCAGAAGAAGTGATAAGAACAAAATAATTTAATTTAGCTTCGAGTATTCTCGGAGCTTTTTATTTTACTGTATTCTGTGGACTAGTTATCTTAAAAATGTTTATTTTCGATATAAAATAAATCTTAATCTGTAGCAAATGTTCGAATTCGACTCATATCAATTAATTATAGCAGGCTGTTTAATCATTTTGCTCTCCTTTATTTTTACTAAAATCGCAAACAAAACCCATATTCCATCCGTTCTAATGCTTATTGCTTTGGGTATTCTAATTCAGTATGGTTTAAAGCTAATGCATGTCCCCGAAATTAATTTTTTCCCAATACTCGAAGTAATCGGAATTATAGGTTTAATTATGATCGTTTTAGAGGCTGCACTTGACTTAGAATTGAAGAAAGAGAAAATTAATGTCATTATTAAATCCTTAGTTGTTGCTACCCTTGGTTTGGCTACGTCTTTGCTTGTTGCTTCAGCTATTATTTATTATATGATTCCTAATATGGACTGGCTTACATCCGTTTTGTATGCTACGCCATTATCTATACTATCTAGTGCTATTATTATTCCAAGTGTTGGAAAACTAAGTGAAGAAAAAAGGGAATTTCATGTTTATGAAAGTACTTTTTCTGACATTATAGGGATCATGCTGTTCTATTTTGTTTTGAATGTTATCGACTTTCAAAATCCCGATCCTTTAGCCACATCAGAAGTTATGCATCCTATTCTAAGTTTTGGGATAAGTATTCTCGTATCTTGCATAGTCGCTTTTGCTGCCAGTTATTTACTCTTGTATCTCTTCCAGTTTATTAAAGATGGAGCACATTTATTCCTATTGATTTCTCTTTTGGTTTTGCTTTATGCTGTAGGGAAAATGTTACACTTATCACCACTAATTATTATTCTGGTATTTGGGATAATTGCTCAAAATAATGAATTGTTTTATCGTGGTCGTTTACGAAAATATCTTCATAAGGAGAGGTTTGATGTTCTCAAACGAGAATTACATGTCATAACAATGGAATCAGCCTTTGTTGTCAGAACTTTTTTCTTCGTAATATTTGGTTTGAGTATTGTCGTTTCTAATCTGTTCGATTTTAGGGTGTTGGAGATTAGTTTAATGCTATTGGTTAGCATTTATGCCATACGTTGGTTATTTCTTCGTGCTTTTATAGGTTTTGATATTTTCCCGCAAATATGGATAGCGCCAAGAGGGTTAATTACAGTTCTACTATATTATGCCATTCCTCAAGAATATAGTAACGAGTCCTTTGATCCTGGTATTCTTTTGTTTATCATTATTTCAACTAGCCTGATTATGTCTTGGGGACTAATCCATTCTGCCATTGTTAAGGATATTCCTTTAATCATTAATCCAATTATTGAAGAAGAAATGCTTGGAGATGAAGAATTAGTTCATGGGGCTATTGATGATGAAAATGATTCCACTGGAGAATAGATTATTTTATTTCAAAAGACAGGCTCAGGATAAAATTTCGTCCTGGAGCTGAGATACCTGATGAATAGGGACGGTAAGCTGTGTCTAAAATGTTCTCAATACTAAAACCTAAAATGATCTTATCTCTAAATTGATACGAGTTATTTAGGTTAACACAAAGCCATGCTGGAGAATAGGGTAGGCCATTATCATCTTTTGCATAAAGATGTGGTTTATCTTGTTCTGTATCGGCCAGATCTTTATTGGAAATTTCTCCATTGTACTCAACGGATAGATTTGATTTCAGTTTTTTCGACTTGTATTTAAGAGCCATAGATGCAAAAGTCGGCGGAACATGTCTTAATGGGCTTCCATCTTTATATTCGCCTTTAGAGCGATTGTAATAAGCATTCAATACTAGTTTAGAAGTTAGTTGAGCATTCGCTTTTAAGCTGAAACCATAAATAGTCGCTTTATCATCGTTCACTATAGCTTGTACTTGACTTTCAACACCATCGTACATCAGAGTTGATTGTCCATTGAAGTTGAAATCTCTTCGAACCATTGCATCTTTCAAAATGGAGTAGAATCCATTGATAGCTACGTGTAAATCAGACGTAATATTCTTGCTCAGACTTGCATCCAAATTATAGGCGTATTCTGATTTAAGATCTTTATTTGGAACAACAACTTTTCCTGGCTCTGAGTCAAAAACTTTCCCTATATCGTCAATATTAGGAGCTCTGAATCCTGTTGTTGCATTTAGTTTTAAAATGTAGTCGTTATTGGTTTGTAGTGTCGCCCCAATACTCCCATTTATAGCTCCGGTATTTAAATCTAAGTTGTCGAAAGGGAAGTCGTAAAATTCTGTATCTAAATTCGATTTTAACCAAATATGTGAATAGCGAAAACCTCCATTTATTGTCCATTTAGCATTAAGTTTCCATTTTAGGTTGACGTAGGATGCCAGACTTGAATAACTTGAATTATCAGGATAACGACTCGCAAGTGGTGAGGTCTCTGAGTTTAAAATGTTGTTTTTGTAAGCAGTAGAATTCAGGTGATTGAATACATATTCAGCGCCATAAAAAAGTTCGAATTGCTCATTAAATTTCTTGTTAAAATCGATATTAGTTGAGAAAATATCAAGCTCTTCGAATCGATTACTAATATTATCCTTGTTTAATTTTCTTGAATGTCTACTCTCTTTATAGTTTTGATAAGCAGAAATAAATTTAAAGCCATCGAATAATGTATTTGCTTTTTTATTTGTGATATTCAGTGAATGAAACTGAAGTTGTTGTGGACCATAATACCAGTCAGCATACTTTAGTTCGTCACCAGAATGCTGGATTAATCTATCGTATCTGGGGATGTCTGAAGTCGTGGAATATAGGAAGTTATATTGTAATTCAGTATTTTCGGAGGCTTTATATCTTAGCTTTTGAATGATATTAAATTGCTCAAATTTAGTCCCTTCTTGCACATGAGGATCTGAATTTGCAATGATTTTATCTTCATCATCTTTTCGAATTACATATTCGTTTCTATTGTATTGATTGGTACCATTTTGTCCCATCTTCAAATCCGAATAATCAGAATGACTAATACTTCCCGCATAACTCAATTTATGGTTTCCCACAAAGTATCGAGTGTGAACTCCAAGTTCATGATTAGCTGAGGCATATTTTGTTTTGTGGTTGAGTTGAAAATTAAAGCTTGAATCTGTCGAAAGTTTTGGCATGATTGTGTGAAAATCCATAACACCACCAATCGCATCGCTACCATATATAACCGATCCAGGTCCAAGAACCACTTCTGCTGACTCTAAGCTATAAGGATCTATATTGAGCAGATTCTGTAAGTTACCACTTCTGTATATTGCATTATTTAAACGAACACCATCTAGAACAATTAGAACTCTATTGGCTGCAAATCCTCTAATCATTGGGCTACCTCCACCCATCTGGCTCTTTTGAATAAAGACTTGTCCACTTTCCTTAAGCAAGTCAGCTGATGTAGAAACTTCTGAGTTTTTGATTGCTTCATTATCAATGTGAATCAAATTTACAGGAACTTCATTGGGGTTTTGTTCCCATTTATTAGCTGCAATAGTTACTTCATTTATTTTAAATAGTTGTGGGTAAAGTTCCACAATGAATTTGTTTTGAGCTATTTTTTTGTACGTCAGATGTGAATTTTGAAATGAAGGGTGTTGGAAAAAGATAATGGCATCTTTCGAGAATTGTGAAATATCGGCTTCCCCCTTGTAAGAACTGGTTGTCGATGTCTTCTTGGTATATAAATAAACGTTTTCTATCGATTTCTGGGTAGATGCATTTATAATTTTGATATTTTGAGACTGAGATAAAAACGAAAAGCCCACAAAAAGGCAGAAGAGTATAGATTTTTGCATATAGTATTATTAGAACCGACTTGTAAATCTAGTTTGTATATTGATTGTTTTTATGAACAGTACAAATTTATAATAAACTTTGATATAAATATTATAAAAACAAAAGCTTGTCTTTGTAGACAAGCTTTTGTTTTTTAAGGAATGGTTTAGCTTTATTGCATTGCAAGCTGATCACCTTGATCGTAAACAACATCTTTAGGAATCTTAGCTCTCTGAATACGATATAAGTCATTCAGAAGTTCATTATGAATATAACCTTTGTCACGAATGATTTCTGATGCCATTTCATAATCACCGTTACCCTGAATTTCTAGAACAATTTTTGAAAGAGATTCAATAGCCTTCTTCATCTTATAATCATTAACCTTGTAAGTGCCCGTTTTAGAGTCGTATTTGAAAGCCTCCTTTTCTCTAAAATAGTTGAATCGAATCATATTGGCAACTCCTTGAGCATCGGTTACTCCAAATCGAATAGAACGGAAAACATCGGCCATGTGAGTCACATAATTATCCATTAAATCTACTTCTTTAAGCTCATTCATTTCGTGAAGCTTGGTTATGAAAAACATTCTTAAAACATCATTTTTTAATTCACGAATAATAGCATGATGTTCTTTTAGGGCATCTTTAACGCTACCTTTATTATTTATTGTTTGAGAGATACCAAGACTATTAGAAATTTCATAAAAAATAGTGTTCTGGAAGAAAGATGTAAACTTCACATGTTTCCTTTGTTTTTCATCGATAACGAGATCAGTAATTGGTCGAAGGATTTTTTGAAACTTGGCTTCCATTACATTCTTGAAATGTACCTTTCTCGAATTTGAAACAACTTGTTCTGTTCCTATTGGTAGATTTAAACCGATGAGTTTATTACCTGCATTACAATAGCCTGAATTATAAAGAACATCGTAAATGACTATATCTGAACTCTGGGCAGGCGCTTCTACCTTGAATTTTTCATCAACAGGTAAGGTTTTTTGTAAGTAAGGAAGAAGTAAAGCATATTTCTTAACATTTTCTGTCCATTGAACATTTCTTAGTAGAATAAACGCACCATATGAATATTTAGTCCAGATTAGATGATCCTCTAGATTTTCAATTGGACCTGCAATAAAGTCAATTTTATTGTCTTTTAAGTTCAGCCAAAGGGCATCGCTTTTTTTAAAATTATCAGTAAGTAAATCTTCCGCACGTTGTAATAAATATTCTTTAAAATCATCACAATCACACAATTCTGCTCCTTTTCTGATATGTTCAACTGCTTTGTCTATTTGAACTTTATAGGCAATGTGATATGGTAAAACCTTTAGATTACCTTTTGCGTCTTTTTTTACGATAGTGAAAGGTTCAAATTTTTCATTTCCTGGAATTGCAAAGAAATCATTTTGATTCATATCGTTAGGGAAAAAGCTAGCACCAAGAGGGCGAGGTGGATAATCATCAGTAAAAGGCGAGTTACCATCTAATCTATCCCAAGGACCGTAATTAATCATGGCGTAAGCCTTAATATCTGGATCGTCACCCATTTTATTTAATAGTTCATTCTTATCACCATAAGCCTGAAGCCAGTACAATTCGTCGATGGCATCAGCAGCTTTTAAAAGGTGTGAAAATAGTTTAGCATGTCCTTCTGATAGGCTGCTTAAATCAGCGCTGAGCTTAACCTTTGCATAATTTGCAAGCTTGCGTTGCATTACCGTGTCTTTTGTGGTTTTAACCTCTTTTTTATTAGGTTGGCAAGCAGTAATAGAAAAGAGTACCAGCAGAATGCTTAGGAAAAAAAGGTTGTGACGTTTCATAATCGAGGGTGTTTGACGTTAGATATTAATTGGAATATGTCAGCAATTATTCTGTGCAAACTAATAATAATGAATTGTTTAATTTCTAAGTTAAGGATTGTTTCGATTAATTACAAGAAAATTTCCCTGCTCATGGCTAAGCTATCTACTAGGAGAATGTATCTTGATATTTATTTTTATATAAATGATAGATAATGGCAAAAAAAAACTTGACTGGTATAATTCAGTCAAGTTTTTTATTATTAATCTCGTTTTATTTCTTCAGGATACTCTATGCGTGCATGATAAATATTGATCAGCATAAGAGTAAATATTTTTTTGACTTGATGAATATTTTTAAAACTGATATCCGCCATTTCAAATCGATTTTCAGAAATCTGTTTGTCAATAAGGTTGGTCACCAGAGTTTCAATTGTTTCAGGTGTTTTTTCTTTTAAACTCCTTGATGCTGCTTCAACTGAATCGGCCATCATTAGTACGGCGGTTTCTTTTGAAAATGGATCTGGCCCAGGATAGGTGAATTTTTCTTCATCAATTTCCTTATCAGGATATTTATTCTTGAACGATGTGTAAAAATATTGCACTCGGCCTGCACCATGATGCGTCTGAATAAAATCGATGATCTGCTGTGGTAATTTGTGTTTTTTAGCAATCTGAACGCCATACTTCACATGATCTGTAATAATTTGTGCAGATTTATCAAATTCTAAACTATCATGCGGATTTCTATTGGTCATTTGATTTTCAATGAAGTAGATGGGGTTCTTCATTTTACCAATATCATGATAAAGAGCACCCGTTCTAACCAAAAGTGGGTTGCCACCAATTTCGTTAATAGCAGCCTCTGCAAGATTCGATACCGTAAGTGAATGTTGGAAAGTACCTGGCGATTGCTGAATAAGTTGTCGTAAAACCGGATGGTTTTGATTGGCAAGTTCAATAAGAGTGACATCAGAAATGAAACCAAATAACTTTTCGAAGATGTAAATAAGTGAATAAGAAAAAGTCAGTAGTAGCCCATTTATGGCAAACCAAATAAAGTTTTTCCATTCGATTTCTTGAATACTCCCTTCTTGTGTGATAGCAAAGGCGAAATAGACAATACTATATGTGAAGAAGGTTATAATAGCGGTAATGACAAGTTGACCTCTTCTTTCCAATTGAGGTAATGAGTATATAGCCATAATTCCTGCAGAGAGTTGCAAGAATAGGAATTCAAAACTGTTAGGGGCTAAGAAACCGCATAATAGCAGCGATATAATAAAAATAAATAAGGCTGATCGGGAATCGAGAAGTGTTCTAAGTACAATGGGAATCAGAACAAATGGAATAATATAAATGTTGAATTTTGGGAACTTCATGATTAAACTTGAAAGTCCAACAAAAAGAATGACTAGAAGTAATATAAAAAGAAGCTTTTTATTGTCTTCAAGGATTTGCGTTCGGAAATTACGTAGATATAAAAATAGTAAAACGAGGCATGCTAGAATAAGTAAGCTTTGTCCCCCCATAATGAGGTAGTGACTTTGTGAGGAACCTAATATACTTTCATATTCCCGTTTAAGAGATTCCAAAATTCTGAACGTATCCTCATCTATAATATCACCGATCAAAGCAATACGAGTTCCAGAAGTAACTAAGCCTTTGGTAAGCGAAATATTACTTAGCATGCTTTGCTTAACCTTCTCAGACATATCCTTGTTATATAGAAGATTAGGGCTTAAGTAAGTATCCAGATTTAAATTCTGAAAAAAGCTTTGGTAGCTTTGGCTTTTGAAATCATTTTTTAAGCTATTGCTAATATAATCATAAGCAATTTTAGGTGTGTATAAGCTTTTGGATTCAACTTTCTCACTTACATTATTAACTGTGCGATTAATTTTCTCAGGTAAGGTAAATTTAGTGTTGGAGTCTTCCAAAATTCCAACATCATAAATCCCTGAAATAATATCTTGAAAGTAGAGTAGTAGACGTTTTTTTTCTATCGAAACTGTCGATTTTTTGTTGTTGAGATTTCTGAAACTTTCAGTCTGAGAATAAGTATCCCATTTTTTCTCAAAATTGGTATTGAATTTACTCTTTATATCATTTAGAACTTCAGGTTTGTATTGATAATAAGGGGAATAGTTTGCAAGAAGACTATCTCTATTTTCGTTTAATTCTGCTTCCGTTTTATGAATGGCGAAATCGAAAGGAGCGATAAGTGTTTCGTGCATCCAGGGCTTACCCTTCTGATACTCATACCTGAAATTACCAATATTAGGATAAATTAGAGATAGAACACCTAAAGCGATAATGAAAAGTAAAACTCGATATATAGCATTGATATTCTGTCGAATCCAGCGAATGTATTTCTTCATATTTTATAGATTGGAGTCTGTCTTTAACCTGAGATTATAATCAAAATGTTCAGATAAAAGTAATCATTATCCTTTAAAATAAGGCCTTATTGCCTCTTTTTGCATTAATATTAAGCTTATGGGAAAAAAGGGAGTAATTCATTTGATTTATTTATATATTTGATACAATTACGTTCAATAAAATGATTTTAGTATTAATCTGTTTCTTAAACTTGTATTGCAAATGACCTATGGCATTTCTGATTTAAGTATTATTCCTGTTCGAAGTGAACCAACTGAAAAAAGCGAAATGGTAAGTCAAATTCTTTTTGGCGAGCATTTTGAGATAACAGAGTCTACTGAAAAATGGACGAAAGTTAAATTAGCTTTTGATAGCTATGAAGGTTGGGTAGATAGTCTGATGATTACAAATATCGAAGAGGATCTTTTTAATAAGTTGAATAAGGACTTTCCGGTTGTGGCAAATGATACTTTCAATTTAGTCTTTCAGGAAAAGGATTATTCAAATAAGCTTATTGTTCCTGGGAGTTCATTCCCATTTTGTAATTTGGATAAAAAAACTTTTTTATTGGCAGATAAGCTTTACCATTATCAAGGTGTTGTGTCATCTAATGGCAAAAAGTCTGAAGAGCTTAGAGATTCTATAATTGAATCTGCATTGAAGTATTTTAATGCACCTTATTTGTGGGGAGGACGTACACCTTATGGTATTGATTGTTCTGGTTTAAGCCAAATCGTATACAAGTTAAATGGTATTGGCTTACCTCGCGATGCTAGTCAGCAAGTAAAAGAAGGTGAAGTATTGACTTTTGTAGAAGAAGCCTTACCAGGAGATTTAGCCTTTTTTGATAATGCAAACGGTGCTATAACCCATGTTGGTATTATTTGGGACAGGCACAAAATTATACATGCCTCAGGGAAAGTAAGAATTGATAATGTGGATCACATCGGAATTTTTAATGTCGATACCCAGCAATATTCACATAAGCTTAGAGTGATAAAAAGGATTATTATTTAATATGAATATATGATATACTAATAAGGCCACTATTCCTCGAATAGTGGCCTTATTAATTTTTATATTGGAAGCTCTTATAAAAAAAGTAGTAAGCTAGCAGCCATAACTGCCATTCCAGCTATCAGACCGTAAATTGCAATATGGTGTTCGCCATATTCTTCGGCTGTTGGTAGAAGTTCGTCCAGTGAAATAAAGACCATAATACCCGCAACACCACCAAATAGAGTACCAAAGATGGTATCATTCAATCCCAAAAAGGAATAAATAAGTGCGAAACCGATCAATGCGCCAATAGGTTCAGCTAAACCAGATAGAAAGGAATACAAAAATGCTTTTTTTCTACTACCTGTTGCATAAAATATTGGGACTGATACTGCGATTCCTTCAGGAATATTGTGAATCGCAATAGCCACTGCAATAGGAATGGCAATACTAGGATCTGTCAAGGCTGCAGCAAATGTTGCTAACCCCTCAGGAAAGTTGTGGATGCCAATAGCTAATGCTGAAAACATTCCCATTCTCATTAATTTTTTATCTTTTAATTTTTTCTCATCAAGATCTTCAATTTTTTTGACTTCGTGAGGATTCTCATATGAAGGTATCATTCTATCGATGATGGCTATAAAAAGAATTCCCCCGAAAAAGGATAAAACGGTGTAAATGGTTCCGTTTACTTCTCCGTGCGCACCAACTAAGGCATCTTTTGCTTTTTGTAAAATTTCGACAAAAGAGACGTAGATCATTACTCCAGCAGAGAAACCTAGTGATAAGGATAAAAACTTAGTATTTGTTCGCTTTGCAAAGAAAGCAATAGCACTACCAATACCGGTAGAAAGTCCTGCAAAAAGTGTGAGCCCAAATGCAAAAGCAACTGTGTCAAAATCAAATTCCATATAGCTTGTTTTGTTTTTTTTATTGTTTTTTGAAATACAAAGATAGAATTATTAAGAACAAATCTTAATAAGGTGATTTATTTTTTTGTAAATGAAAAAATCATGTTTTAAATTTACTATAATTATCGATGAACGTTTAATCTAATGATTCTACTATGACTTATTTTATCTCAAATGAATGTATTGCATGTGGTTCTTGTATGAATGAATGCCCGGTCGACGCTATTTCGGCCGGAGATATATTTGTTGTTAATTCAGATGATTGTATTGACTGTGCTGCTTGTGCAGAGGTTTGCCCTGTAGATGCTATTTCTGAGATTTAATATTTTTTTCATAAAATACTAAAAAGAGGATGTTCAATTATGAATGTCCTCTTTTTGCATCTGGATTTCACTGGCGTTTATATATCTTATAATTAAACAAAATATCAGTGATTGTGATTATATGTGTCTTTGGCTATCCAATATTTATCGAGCTTTACATTCTGATTTGGTGGGTGCTGTTTTGTGAAAGTTTAGCTGTTTGAAGCAATTTTTGTTCGAAAACAGAAAGAATTAAAGAGTTGTGACAAAATAAAGTATAGTCTGTTAATTGTATCTGTTTGACTATAAGCTGTATATTATAATTTTTACTATGACGTTTTTAAGAACGAGAAATGGAATATGCTGATTAATAGGGTGTTGTTTATTGAATCGCCTATAGATAAGGGCTTGTTGCAAGAAACGGCAATAACAGATAAGTAGATGTGTTTATCCGTTGTTGTGCTTATGATCATAAAATCACAATACATATTTAATTATTCCAAAATGAACATGTAATTTTAATATGTGTAATAGGCTGAATAATAGTGATTTGAGATGTGTTAAATGTTTTTAAAAGATGATTTTATTTGTTAATTTATATGCTTGATAATCACAAGTTATTAATTAACTAAAAATTAATCTATGAAAAAACTGACCTCTCTTGTTTGTGCTTTCCTATTAATAATAAACGTTGTTAATGCACAAACAAAGCAAATTACTGGTACAGTTACCAGTGCAGATGACGGCTTAGGCATGCCTGGTGTATCTGTTGTTATTAAAGGTACAACAGTCGGTTCTAGTACCGATATTGACGGGAAGTATATTATAGAAGCTCAAGCTTCAGATATACTGGTATTTAGATTTGTGGGTATGGTTGCACAGGAAAAGACTGTAGGTAGCCAATCTGTAATTAATGTTGTTATGGAAACTGAATCTATTGGAATGGATGAGGTTATTGTAACTGCAATTGGTGTTTCCAGATCTCAAAAGAGTTTGGGATATGCAGCAACATCTGTAAATAGTGAAGAATTAACAAAGGCAGCACCAATGAGTGCACTCGGTGGTATTCAAGGTAAGGTTGCTGGTGTTCAAATTTCTTCTGCTTCTGGTTCTCCTGGAGCTTCTACTAAAGTTATTTTGCGTGGTTATTCTTCAATAACAGGTAGTAACCAACCTTTATATGTTGTTGACGGAACTCCTGTTGATAATAGACGTACAGGTGAAATTGGAGCAAATCGTTCGACTGACTTTGGTAATAATGCGAATGATATTAATCCTGATAATATTGAGTCTGTAACTATTTTGAAAGGTGCTTCGGCAACTGCTCTTTATGGTTCTAGAGCTGCTAATGGTGTGATCATGATCACTACTAAGTCAGGTAAAGCTGGTAAACTGAAAGTCAGTTACTCAGGTTCTTTCGACATAAGTACTCCATTGAGATTGCCTCAATTGCAGAATGATTTCGGTCAAGGTTGGAGTGGACATTTTGCTTCTGAGGAAAATGGTTCATGGGGACCTAGATTGGATGGCGAAATTCGTCCATGGGGAAACGTTGTTGATAACCAGCAATTACTTAAGCCTTTCAAAGCTCAAAAGAATAACTTGAGAGATTTTTATGACTTGGGAACAACCTTAAATCAGTCAGTTACGATTAGTGGTGGTAGCGAAAAGGCTTCTTATCTACTTTCTTATAATAATGTTGATGCTGATGGTATCGTTCCAACTGATGCAGACTCATATAAGAGAAATGCAATCAGTTTTAAAGGCTCTACGACATTCAATAAGTTTGTGGCTACAACTTCTATGAACTATGTTCGTAAGAATGCGAAGGCTGTTGCTACAGGACAAGGATCAAGTACAGGAGCAACTCTATTTCAGGAGATTATTCAGATTCCTAGAGATGTCAGTATTGTTGATATGAAAGATTACAATAACAAGTTCTATAATGTTGATAATTTTTATACGCCTTATGCACAGAATCCTTATTTCGTATTGAACGAAAATGGTAATGAATTTACTTCTGATAGAATTTATGGTAATATTGCTTTAGATTATGAATTTACATCAGAATTATCTGCTACAGCTCGTATTGGTACTGATGTCACGAATTCATATTTGCAAGACTGGCAGGCCATTGGTCGTCCTAAAGCAGGTAGTCCGAACTTTAGCCGTGCTCCTGATGTTGGTGGAGTACTAGAAGAGTCCCGACATTCAAGAGAGCTTAATGCTGATGTGATTTTGAAATACAAAAAAGATCTTAATGAGGATATTAATTTGAATGCTCTTGCCGGTTGGAATGTAACTCAAAATAATTTCAGGCGTCAAACGAGTTCTATTGAAGAGTTGACCATCCCTAATTTCTATTCACTATCGAATAGTCCTAATCCTCCAACAACTGAAACCTTTTACCAAGACAAGCGTTTGTATGGAGTTTATGCACAAGCTGACCTTGCATTCAGAAACTACTTGTTCTTGACATTGGTTGCTAGAAATGACTGGTCTTCTACTTTACCTTCAGATAACAACTCATTTTTCTATCCTGGTGTAAGTTTAGGCTTTATTTTATCAGATGCTATTGAGTCTTTAAAATCAAAGACAATAACTTTTGCGAAGGTTAGAGGTTCTTGGGGTAAGACAGGTAATGATGCAGATCCATATAATATCTTTAATACACTAGTTGCAGGTAATGCTGCAGGCGGATTTGGTAATTTGATATTTCCTCTTAAGGGTGTTTCTGGTTTCGAAATTGCTAACCAATTAGGTAATCCAGCTTTAGAACCAGAGATCACTACAGAGTGGGAATTTGGTCTTGATGCTCGTTTCTTTAATAGTAGAATTGGTATTGACTTTGCATACTATAGTAAAGAAACGGATGGACAGATTCTTGCCGTTGACGTTGCTGCAACCTCAGGTTTTACTTCTAAGGTTGTAAACTTCGGTAAGGTTGAAAATAAAGGTATTGAACTTCAAGTTACTTTAGTTCCTGTTAAAACTCCTGATTTTACCTGGGATTTAAATTGGACATTCTCCAACAATAGAAATAAAGTTCTTGAGTTACCTGATGGACTAGATAAGGTCGAGATTTATTCAGCATTCGGAATTGAATTTAATGCTGTTGTTGGTCAGCCTATCGGTGTATTTAAAGGACATACTGCCAAGAAAGATCCTAATGGCAATATCATCGTAAATGAATCTACTGGTATTCCTTTAGAAGGTGAAAAAGAAGTATATGGAAATGCAGAAAGTGATTTCCAAATGGGTCTTAGTAATAACTTTAAGTACAAGAACTGGAATTTAGGATTCTCATTTGATTACCGTCAAGGTGGTTTAATGTATTCTTATACTTCTCGTTTGAATTACTTTGTGGGTAATGCGACTAAGACAACTTATAACGGTAGAAATCCTTTTATAGTTCCTGGTTCTGTAATTGAGAATACTGATGGAACTTTCTCTGAAAATACGACTGCAGTTGATAAGCAGCACATTAATGAGTATTGGAATCAAACTAACAATCCTTCGATGTCTCGTGAGCACGTGTTAGACAAAACTTACGTAAAAATGAGAGATCTAACACTATCTTATAGTTTCAATGAAGCTATGTTGAAGAAAACGCCTTTTACTCAGTTGGCTTTAACTGCTTATGGAAGAAACCTATTCTTGTGGACTCCAAAAGGGAATAATTTTATTGACCCGGAAGGTTCAACTTTCGGTAATGATTTGAGAAGTGAGTTTGGTGAATTTGGTGGAGGACCATCGGTAAGAAGCTTCGGTCTTTCTCTTAAAGCTCAATTTTAATAAACCAATAAAATTTATAAGATGAAAAAAATATCAATATATATTTTAGGCCTAGTAATGTTATCTGCATTGTGGGGCTGTGAAAAGGATTATTTGGAAGTCAATATCGACCCCAATAATGCTCCTGTGGAGCAAGGAACTCCTGAATTAGTTTTTCCTGCTGCTATTGCATCTTCAGCTGCACGTATTGGTGGTGAATATGCTATTGTTGGTGGTATGTGGGCACAGTTTTGGGCTCAATCCAATGCGGCCAATCAATATAAATTAATTGACCAGTATAATGTTAATTCAAGTAGGTTTAATGGTTCGTTTACTGAAATGTTTTCAGGAGCTTTAAATGATTATACCTTTGTAATTAATAGTGCAGAGGAAACAGAGAATTGGATTTTCTACCTAATGGGTACTGTAATGAAAGCTTATAATTATCAGGTAATGGTCGATCTGTACGATCAGGTGCCTTACGATGAGGCTTTCCTTGGAGATAATAATTTGGCTCCAGCTTACGAAGATGGAAAAACAGTATATGGTAAGCTAATTGCTTCAATTGATAATGCTTTAACAAAGGATTTTGATGCAATAACCAATTCTGTTCCTGGTAAAACTGATCTACTTTTTAGTGGTAATTTGACATTATGGAAAAAATTTGCGAATACATTGAAATTGAAAATGTATTTAAGAATGGTGAATGCTGATCCTTCAGCTGGACAAACTGGTGTTGAATCTGTTTTTGCTAATGGTATTGGGTTCTTAGGACAAGATGCTGCTATGACTCAGTTTGAAGATGCACCCGATAAGAGTAATCCTCTTTACGAGTACAATTTCCGCCAACTTAATGTTGCAACTAATTTACGTGCAAGTAATACTCTAATGTCTTATTTAAAGTCAACTTCTGACGATGCTCGTTTAGCTGCTCTTTTCACGCCGGGTAGTGAAGGCCAATTTGCCTTATATCAAGGTCAATATGGTGCTTCTTCTACTGAAATTGACCCTGACAAACCTTCTGTAACGAAACAATCTGCTTTAGAGCCAGTACGTTTTATTTCAGCTGCTGAATCTTATTTTATGCAAGCTGAAGCAATTGTACGTTATGGTGTAGCTGGTGATGCAAAAGCAATGTATGATGCTGGTGTAACTGCTGCATTTAATCAATTCGGCTTTGATCCAGATAACTATGGTGATCTAATTTTTGATGCAAGTCCTTTTATTGCTCCTGGTGGTAAGTATGAGTTCCCAACTGCTGGAAGTCTTGAGAACATGATTGAAGCAATTATTGTTCAAAAATGGGTTTCATGTGCAGGTTCTCACTCCTTAGAGGCTTTCTTTGAACAAAACAGAACAGGTTATCCTCAAGTGAGTCCTGTTCCTGGTGATGATGATGCTTATGTAGCGGGTCAATTTACATACTCTTTAGAAGGTGTTACGGGTGGTTTATTTCCTAAGCGATTGGTTTTCCCTGATACAGAAATTAACCGTAACCCGAATACTCCAACTGTAGTTCCTGTTACTGAGAAAGTTTGGTGGTCTAAATAATTAAAGATATTATTATTATGAAAAAAATATTATTATATAGTTTTCTTCTGACCGTATTTTTTTGCGCTGTTTCTTGCGACAAAGATTCAGAAGATATAAGTACTGTTACAACATATGCTACCATTGAGTTTGAAGAATTTGTTGTTCGCTCATTAGGTGAGGCATTTACGCCTTCGGCAACTGCTTTTGAAGGTGAAACAGAGGTTGAGGTCATAATCTCAGGATCAGCAGATGTTAATACAGTAGGTGTATACATCGTTGATTATTCAGCTGTTAATTCTGATGGCTTTAGCGCAGCGTCTTCACAAACTGTTGTTGTTTATGATCCATCAGTAATTCCAACTGATGTTACAGGTGATATTCAGGACATAGGAAGAAATGAAAGAAAAGCGACTATCTCTTTAGTCGATGGGACAACAAATATTTTCTTTTGTACAGACTTTGCATTTGGAGGAACATTTCCAATGTATTTTACAATGGATGGAGATACTATGATTGTAATACCTCAGAATTTTATATTTGGTGTTACTAGTGTAGATGCTACATATGATCCTGCTGCAAAGGAATATGCTATTGTTGTAAATCCACAGGGGTTTGCTTATAATTTCGAATATCAATAACCTTAAAATCTTATTATGATGAAATTTAAATATATTATTGTTTTGTTGGTTATGGTGAGCTCTATAGTCGCCTGTGATCCGAACGATACAATCGAAGATTATTCTACCGAATATGTTTCTCCTTTAGGGGAAATGCTTGCCGGAGAGTGGTATGTTACCTATAAAGTAGATGGTGTAGATGTCTTTGATTTTGGTTACACTAAAGTCTCTTTATATAACGATGCTAAAAACGAAGGTAATAAATTATGGATTGATGATCATCAGAATTTCTGGTGGATGAAAGCTCTAGTAGATGCTAATTCAGAAGCTCTTACTTTCTCTGCAACTGATTCTGATGAAGTGTATGATGGCATTACTGTTACGATTACTAATGGTAAAGTTATTCCTGGTGGTGGTGTTACTGCTGCAGGTAATGTTTCAGATAGTATTTATATGGAAGTTGCTTATTCTAATGATGCTCCACGTGTGTGGACTGTTTCTGGTGTAAGAAGAACTGGTTTCCTTGAGGATGAACACGAATAATTCTATAATGCCTTGGTAATTAAAGAGCTGGATTTTATGATTCGGCTCTTTTTTTATTCTTCTTCAATTATTCTGATTAACTTATGATGTGTTTTTTATTTAAAATAATTGTGATGAAATCAAAACCTACTTCAGAACTGTTTTTTCAATTATCAAAATCAATTTTATTCTTTCCTAGAGTTTTTCTGGCTCTTATTTTCTTTATATCTGCTTTATCCCTTTCTTCTCAAGAAAAGGTTATTGTTGTAGGAGGATCTTTAGTTGCCCCTTTTTCTAGAGGTGCAAGTAAAACATCAAAAATCAATGAAATAGCCTACCAAAAGCAACTATTAGGTTCTTTTTATTTGGATGATGATTGGGCCGAAACTGATATCTACTTAATGAATGACAGCATTGTTTTGCGTGATATAAACACCAGGATAGATTTAAGTAATAATGTTTTAGAAATAAAAACGAAGGAAGATACATTGGTATTGCCAACTTATCGTATCAAGCGTATTTTCTTGAAAGAAAGAGAAGAAATTTTTGTTACTGAAAATATTGTTAAATCTGCTACTAATGGATTTTATCAAGTAATTGTGGATGATAAGTATTCTTTACTTTGCCAGCATAAAGTTAAGGTGGAGCGTTCGGATTTTAATATTATTACCAATTCGGGTAGTAGAGATGATAAGATTATTCAACAAGAATACTTCTATTTGTTTGTTGATGACAATCTTATAAAGCTTGAGAAAAGTAAAGGTAAATTCAAGAAACAATTTAAAAATAATAAGGAAATAGAAATGTTTTGTAGGCTGAGAAAAGTGAAACCGAAGAAAAAAGCATTTCTTATAGAATTGGTGAAATTTATAAATGAAGAGAAATTAGATCTTTAATTTTCTTTCGCTACTTCAAGCAGTTTGATGTATAGCTATTGAGGTGATATCTGCTTAATTTGGATGAAATCTGAAGCATTGTGCAATGATATTTACCCCTTAACGTAATTCAATATATAAATCTTATAAAAACAATTTGTTTCCTGTTTCTAATCCGAGAAGGCTTCATTACCTTTTGTTAGTATAACAAGGTTAGAATAGATTCTGAACTAATAATTAGTTTAGCAGAATTTTTTATTGTTTTTTAAGAATGCTTAATTGATAGACATTCAGTTTTATAGCCAGAATTAGAAATTCTAAAAGAATAAGGACTACCATAAATTTCTCAAGCCATTTTACCCACTTGTCGTCTGGGATTTTAGCAATTCCAAGTAAACCAATCAAAACACCAGAGGTTGGCGTAATTATATTGGTAAAATCATCACCAAACTGGAATGCCATAACAGTAGCTTGTCTTGATACACCAATTAGATCTGAGAATTGCGACATCATTGGCATTGTTAAAGCTGCCTTAGCAGATCCTGATGGAATAATAACATTGATGAAGTTTTGAATAATGTACATCATACCAACAGAGGTGATCTTACCAAAATCATTCATCGATTTTGAAATATAGAATAGGTTAGAATCAATGATCTGTCCTTCTTCAAGCACAATAAGAATACCTCCAGCCAAACCAACAATTAGTGCAGCCGATAGAATATCACTAATACTCTCAAGGAGTAGTTTGGTGATATCGTTGGCTGATTTACTATAGGCGATACTTGAGGAAATGGCCATTTTTGCCGTAAACCTAAAAAGAATATTGAAATTGGTATAAGCTACAGGTTAAAAACACCCGCTTCAATAAAATTGCATATAGACCCCATACTAAACGCAATTAAAGCCAGAAGGAACATTAATAAAATCAGAATAAAGAAATAAGGTTACAACACTTGAGTACGGAATATCTCTTGTATTTTATGTGTTTTTTTGCCAAAAGTCATATTGTGAATATTGGTTTTAATAAAGAAATGATATGGCTTTCGTTCTTATTTGAACATTTGGGGATGAACCTGACTTAAAAAATAATAACTGGATTTAATAGGCTGTTTGATTCTGAAGTGTTTAAGATAATTATAAATGTGAATTTTATAGTATCCGAATATGCTTATTGTATGTTATTTGATGATTAAAAGGATATTAAGGTATTGTAATAGCTATAAATAAAGGAATATTTCTCTATTAGTTGAAATGGTTGTCATTTTGCTTTTCATATTAAGCGTTTTATTATGTTGTATTTATTCACAACATATTAAATTATAGATAAATAATTATAGTCAGCAGGCTTCTTAATTGGTTGAGTGGTAAGGTTTTGTAAGGTAATAAATATTTTTAAAGTTTGAATTTATTAGTTAAATTATATCTTCATTGAGCACATGTTTATATTAACTAAAAAATCATTTTATGAAAAAACTGACCTTAGTTGTTTGTGTTTTCATGTTAACATTTCAAATTGTTAATGCACAAACAAAGCCCATCACTGGTACGATTACCAGTGCAGATGATGGGTTGGGAATGCCTGGAGTATCTGTTGTTGTTAAAGGTACTACAGTGGGTGCCAGTAGCGATATTAATGGAAAGTATGTTTTGGAAGCTAAAGCATCAGACATCTTGGTGTTTAGCTTTGTAGGTATGGTTTCGCAGGAAATTGCTGTTGGCGATAAAGCTGTAATTAATGTTGTACTCGAAATTGAATCATTTGGTATGGATGAAGTTATTGTAACTGCACTCGGTATTAAAAGATCTAAGAAAGCTCTTGGATACTCTGTTCAAGAGGTAAAATCGGAAGAGTTGATGAAGACAGGTTCGCCTGATCTTGCGAAAGCTCTTCAAGGTAAAGTTTCTGGTATTGATATTAAGCTTTCTAGTGGTATGCCAGGGGCTTCTTCTCAAATAGTTATTAGAGGATCACGTTCATTTACTGGTAATAATACACCTCTGTATGTTGTTGATGGAATGCCAATTGCAAGTACAGCTGCATATGATACCGAAGAGAGTGTTACGGGGGCGGATATCTCCAATAGAGCATTAGATTTAAATCCTAATGATATTGAAAGCATCAATGTTCTGAAGGGACAGGCCGCTGCCGCCTTATATGGGCTTCGCGCTTCAAATGGTGTTGTTATTATTACAACTAAAAGTGGTAAAGGTGGGGCTATAGGGGTACCTGTTGTTTCGTTAAATCAAACGACTAGTTTTGATTGGGTTTCAAGAACCCCTGATTATCAGAAAATTTGGGCTCAAGGTAATTCTGGTGTTTATGGACCAACGACATCATTATCCTGGGGATCTAAAATTTCTGAATTACCAAACGATCCTACTAATGGTGGCAATGCCAATGACCATCCTGGAATGTATAGAGTTCCTCAATTGGAAGATGGTGGTTTTGATCCATGGGTAAGTCCTAAAGTTTATAATAACTGGGATGATTATTTTGAAACGGGATCCACTTCTACTACCGGAATCAATGTTAGTCAAGCTACTGAGAAAGGACATTTTTCAATTGGAATTGGTTATACAGAGCAAGAAGGTATAGCTTTAAATAGTGGCATGGAGCGTTGGAATGGAAAAGCTATGGCTGAAAGTAAGCTGAATGAAAATTTCACTATTGGATTTTCAGCTAACTATGCAAAAACAGAAGTTGATAAACTATCCGGAGGTAACGATGCTTCATTGGCAGGTGTCTTGTCGGCTCCAAGTAGTTATAATTTAAAAGGATACCCAACTCATGTAGTTGGAGATCCATATGATCAGACTTATTATCGATCTCTTACTTTTGATAACCCCTATTGGTTACAGAACAATAATACTTTTAATGAGAAAACAGATCGCTTTTTTGGTAACGCCTATGTGACCTATGAAAAAGCACTAGGAACCGGCCTTGATTTAAGAGTTAAATATCAGCTGGGAATTGATTCTTATACGACCCATTATCAAGACATTTTCGGTTTTGGTAGTAAAGGGGGAGCAGGCTCTATTAATAATTATGGTGTCACTGATCAAACATATAACTCTTTAGTAACAGCCAATCTAGACTGGAAGATAAATGATGATCTTCAGTTTAATATCATTTTGGGTAATGAGTTAAATCATAACGAGATTAAAACCTATGATCAATTTGGTCAGGAGTTTAATTTTGGTGGATGGAATCACGTTGATAATGCAAACATTGTCACAGCTACTGAGGAACAGTTTAAAGATAGAACACTTGGTTTATTTGCAAGTATGTCTTTATCATGGAAGAGTATGTTATTCTTAAATATGACAGGACGTAATGATATAGCTTCCTCGATGCCACGAGATAATCGTTCCTTCTTTTATCCATCTGTATCCTTAGGCTTTGTTGCTTCCGAATTGCAGTTTGTTAAAGATGTAACATGGATCACCTTTGCTAAGATCAGAGGATCTTATGCTGAGGTAGGCCAGGCAGGTGAATTTCTTCAGAACTATTATACAAAGCCAATCTACGAAGGTGGTTTCTGGACAGATGAACCCATAACTTATCCATTGGATGGTGTTAATTCATATATTCCCTTTGATGAATTGTATGATCCTAATTTAAAGCCTCAGAATACAAAGTCGTATGAGATAGGTATAAATTTAAAATTCAAAAATAATCGATTTGGGATTGATTATACTTATTCCAGGCAGAATGTTGAGAATCAAATATTCGAGATTCCTTTGGCAGGTTCAACAGGAGCAGAAAGTCTGACTGCTAATGGTGGTGAAGTTCATACAGATGGACACGAAGTTGTCTTGTACCTAACTCCAATTTCGCTAAAAGATTTTACCTGGGATATGAGTTTCAATTATTCGAGGATTGAAAATGTTGTTGATAAACTGGCACCTGGAGTTGAGAGTATTTTCTTAGGTGGTTTTACAACTCCTCAAGTAAGAGCAGGTATAGGTGCAACTTATCCTGTAATTTATGGTTCTCAATACAGTAAAAATGATTTAGGACAGATCTTAGTTAATGAAGATCCTAACGCTGCTGATTATGGTATGCCAATGTCAGGTGAACCAGGTGTGATTGGATCTGTATCTCCTGATTTCATAGTGGGTGGATCAACTAATTTTATTTATAAAAATTGGTCACTAAGTGCCACTTTTGAATGGAAAGATGGTGGACAGATGTATTCAGGATCTAATGGTTTATTAGATTTATATGGTATGTCTGAACGAACAGAGGATCGTGAATCGACCTTTATTTTTGATGGTTATAAAGCTGATGGATCTAAAAATGATATAGCAAGAGGAGGCGCTGGTGATTCGAATGCTACTCAAACCTTATTTTCAGATGTATTGTCAAATATTGATGAATATTATATTCATGGGAACTCCTTTATTAAACTTAGAGAATTATCATTAAAGTATAATCTACCTAAAACAATGATTCCTAAAGTAGACGTTACTGTTACAACTTTTGTTCGGAATATTTTACTATGGACTGAGTTGGATAATTTTGATCCAGAGTCTTCTCAAGGTAATAACAATATGGCTGGTGGTTTCGAGCGTTTTTCACTACCTCAAACGACAAGTTTTGGATTTAGTGTCGATGTTAAATTCTAATCATTAATTTATGAACAGTATGAAAAAATATATTTATAGTATTGTGATTGCTTTAATTGCAATTACATTTAGTTCTTGTTCTGAAGATCTGATGGATGATATCAACAAGAACGTTAATGATCCTGCAAATGTGGCTTCAAATCTGATCATTACTGATGTGATGACAAGTTCTGCATTTAGCGTAACAGGTAGTGATCTATCTTTTTATTCTTCGTGTTATATTGAGCATAATGTTGGTTCGTTTAATCAAATGTACAATGCCGAGATTAGAAACAATGAGCCTACTAGCAGTACATCCTATAATAATTCTTGGATCTCGATGTATACAAATCTATTGAATCTTAGGGATATCATTAATAAATGTTCTGAAGGAGGAAGTGAGGAAGGAAATTTCTACAATTTGGGTATTGCCCAAATATTATCAGCCTATAATCTAGCTATTCTTACGGATTTGATGGGTGATGTGCCATGGACAGAGGCTCTCCAGCCTGGCGTTATTTTTACTCCGGTAGTGGATTCTCAAGAATCTATATATGCGGCTATCTTTAAGTTTTTGGATGATGCGATTGTAAATTTGGGAAAAGAATCAACCTTCCCTTTTTTAGGAGGTCAGGACTTTATTTATGATGGCGATGAGGATAGTATTGATAGTTGGATCAAATTTGGCTATGGATTAAAAGCAAGATATACGATGAGATTATCTTTACGATCTCCAAATTATGACAATGTTATCTCCTTTGCTGACAATTCCTTTAGCAACGCGTCTGAACAAAGTCAATTTAATTACAATGGAACTTCATCTAAAAGTCCATTTCAGCAATTCTTTTTGGATAGAGACTATTTTGGTGCAAGTACAAGTTTGCATAACAAATTGGTAGCGCGAAATGATCCGAGGGATGCTGTTTTCTTCAAGCCATACGATGAAGGGGGAACCCTGGAGTTTGCACCGAATGGAACGCCTAGTCAGGAGCAGGGTAAATATGGAATTTCAGCGATTAGTTCTCTCACTGCTCCAACTTATTTCTTAAGTTATCATGAGATTGAATTCCTTAAAGCTGAAGCATATGCTAGAAAAAATGATCTACCAAATGCTAAAATAGCTTTAAAAGCTGCAATTACAGCTGCATTCGCCAAATCCAATATCGATCTTTCTGCTGCAGAAGCCGATACCTATTACGCTGATAATGTTGAGCCAATTCTTCTTGATCAAGCTTCTACCCTGAAAGAAATTATGGTTCAGAAATACCTAGCCTTCTTCGAGGAAGAATCTGTTGAAGCGTATAACGATATCCGCAGATTAAAAGCAATGGGTGAAGATTTTATTCAATTGGACAATCCATTGAATAACTCTAGGTTTCCATTGCGTTTTACATATGGATCTGATGATGTTACTACAAATGTTAATGTTCGTGACGTTTATGGTGATGGAAGTTATGTGTATACCGAAAATGTATGGTGGGCAGGTGGTTCACGATAGTTTGAATTTATAATGAAAAATAAAATCAATGAAACGAACTATGTGTCATACTTCTTTAAACAAGAATATGATTATTTGGCGACTTCCATATGACAAATCCATAAAATTTGAATCTCATGAAAATATATAAAATTATAAGACTAATCGTCGTGTTTGGTCTGTTCTTTGGGGCTTGCGATGATATAAATGATAACTTAGTTGTTCAAAGAGGGGTTGCTGTCAGCCCAATAATTGAGTCTATAACATCTTCTTTCTTTGAGTTGTCTGATTTGGATAATGCTTTTGTGGAATTTAAGGTTACGGCTGAATTTCCAACGGAAGTGAGTAAGATTTTTGTTAAAGTTGGTTATAATGACAATACGGCTATTCTCCCCCCTTATACCAGCATTCCTGTAACTGTAAAATTAACTGTTTCAGAGGTAGCTGCTGTTTTGGGTGTTAATATTAATGATCTTGTGTTGGGTGATGTTTTTAGTTTTCAACTAATAGTTGAAAATATGGACGGTATTACAACTTTCTCTAATAAAATTCTAAATGCAACTGTTGCGTGTGCTTCTAGTCTCGATGGAGCATATACTTGCGTGGCAAATGGTACTTCCACTGATCCTGGACCAAGTCCTGAAGAGAATCCAGCTGTTGATTTCACTACCACCGTTACTTTTGCAGCTACAGCTGTAAATGGTGAATATATTATATCTGATTTTTCAGGCGGCTTGGATACTTATTGGTATGATATGTATGGGTTAAGTGGAGATCAGCCGGGTATGATAAAAGATGTTTGTGGAGATTTATCTTACATAAATACTAGTGGACCTTATGGTTCACCTATTTCTGGAACTGGTTCTGTAGATGAAGTTACTGGTGTTATTACACTTCACGGAGTGGCCGATGCTTGGGGTGATGAATGGGATCTTGTGTTAACTCCTCAATAGTCTTGACAGTTATATAATTATACGAAATAAATAATCATTAGTATTTCTTCGTATTAATAAGTTATTAAGAGGGTGTCCCCAAAATGGGCACTCTCTTTTTTGTGTTCTGGTTTAGGCCAATATCCATACGGAGCAAGCCCGTAGGTGGATGTAGTTATTAATCATTAACTCAAACTAATGCCGTTCATTGTGTGAAGAATGCCAGAAAGGCTTGATAGCGTTAATATGAAGGAAGCTGGTGGCAAATTTAATATCTGTCAACATGTCCTGAGATGAAAAAAGACGAAACGGAAATACATCCAGTTTCGTCTTTATTAATTCGTTTAGAGTTTGTTGTTAAAACCCATTCAACTCCATGGTAACTGTAGGAATTAAAAGTAGGAATCCTAAAAGAATAAGGACTATCATAAATTTCCCAAGCCACTTTACCCACTTGTCGTAAGGGATTTTAGCAACACCAAGTACACCGATAAGAACACCTGAAGTTGGGGTAATCATATTCGTGAAACCATCACCAAACTGGAAAGCCATTACTGTAGCCTGACGTGATACACCAATTAGATCGGAGAATTGTGACATCATTGGCATGGTTAAAGCTGCTTTTGCAGATCCTGATGGAATAATAACATTGATGATATTTTGAATAATGTACATCATACCAACAGAAGCTATCTTACCAAAATCATTCATCGATTGAGAGATATAGTAAAGAATGGAATCAATAATTTGTCCTTCTTCCAATACGATTAGAATACCTCCAGCCAAACCAACAATCATTGCAGCTGAAAGAATATCACTAACACCCTCAAGGAACAATTTGGTGATATCGTTAGCCGAACTACTATAAGCGATACCTGAGAAAATACCCATGGCAAAAAATAGAGTAGAGATCTCCATGATATACCAACCGTACCCCATAACACCAACAATTAGGTAAATGATGGTGAATAGTAGAAGGTTGAGGATAAAGAAATGAACAGATTTACGTAAAGACATAAACCCAAATAGAGCAAATAAGGCAGTAACGAAAGGAAGGACGTAAGTAGTCGTTTCCGAGTTACCAATTTTTAAGGTGCTTTGTGGGTAATAGAATGAGAAAGTTAGCATTGTAACTAAAAGAATAATATAGGTTACCCAAGCAGAAAGAGGCGTATGGTATTCAATATTTTCAACATCTGAAGCATGATGCTTTCTCCAATAGTGATCATCTGTATAAACCAATGAACTTTCAGGATTCTTACGAACTTTAGCTGCGTAACGCAAGATAAATGTGAAGCCAATGATATTAATCACAAACCAACAGAATAGTCGATACTCAATACCTGAGAACAAAGGAAGATTTGATAAGCCTTGTGCAATACCAATGGTAAACGGATTCAATAGTGCTCCAGCAAAACCTAAACCAGCAGCAACAAAACAAATAGCAACACCCACAATTGAATCGTATCCCATTTTAATAGCCATGGGTACAAAAATGATGGTAAAGGCAATGGTTTCTTCACTCATACCGAAGGTGGCTCCAAAGACGGAGAATATGAGCATAATTAAGGTCAGTATAATGTTGTTGACGCCTATTTTCCGAATGAACTTGTTCTTTTCGAGCTTTTTAGTAAACTCCAAAAAGGAATAGATCCCCACATCGATTGATTTACTGGCATTCATAATCCAAAAGGCACCACCAATTATCAGAATAAACATGATGATATCGGCTTTATCGACAAAGCCTTTGAAAAATGAAGAGAATACTTCCCAGCTTTGTCCACTATTATCCACTTGATGGTAGGAATCTTGAACAATGACTGAGCGATCGGTGCCGTTAACATTTACGACTGTTCTATCGTATTCACCTCCTGGAATAATCCAAGTTAAGATGGCTGATAGAATCACAATAGCAAACACTATGACATAAGTGTGAGGTACTTTTTTAAACATATTCTATAAAGATTTGAGATTAGAGATGTGAAAAGTGAGCTTGATTAAGCCCGTTGATAATTCCACATTTCAGGTCTAATAAATTTGAGCTGTAAAAATAGAAACATTCCATGGAATACCGCCAATATTGACTAGATAATCAGTACGCTTTTGTATGTTATCGAAAAGGTTTGCATTCTCATGATTTTTAGTTCTATTAGGGGGGTGATATTGTTTCATTTTTCCTAATTTTGCAAAGCAATTTACAATTAACAATTGTCGATTTGTAACTTATCGTTGCCAGTCGTTAATCACTAATTAATAATTGAATACTATTAGAATGAAACTACTTATTAAGAATATAAAACAACTGGTTCAGGTTGAAGAAGAACCAAGAAAGTGGGTAGCTGGAGCTGATATGGCTAAGCTAAACTGTATTGACAATGCCTTTTTATTAATTAACGAAGGTAAGATTGAAGACTTCGGTGCTATGTCTACTTTGCCAAATTTTGATGAGGTAGAAGGTGCTGATGTGATGCAAGAAATCGATGCGACAGGTCGTATGGTCTTCCCATCTTTCTGTGATTCACATACGCATTTGGTTTATGCCGGATCTCGTGAGATTGAGTACACCGATAAGATCAAAGGTTTATCATACGAGGAGATTGCTAAACGTGGTGGAGGAATTTTGAATTCCGCTAAGCGTATGCACGAGGCTACTGAAGAGGAGCTTTACGAATCTGCAATGGAGCGTCTTCACGAGATTATCGGAATGGGAACAGGAGCTGTAGAGATTAAATCTGGATACGGTTTAACTGTAGAGGATGAATTGAAAATGCTTCGTGTCATCAAGCGATTAAAGGAAACAACGCCGCTTATAATTAAATCAAGCTTCTTGGGTGCTCACGCCGTTCCTGCTGATTACAAAGGCCGTCAGGCTGAGTATGTCGATATGGTGATCAGTGAAATGATTCCTATGGTAGCAGCTGAAGATTTGGCTGATTATATCGATGTATTCTGCGATAAAGGATTCTTTACAGTTGAAGAGACTGATCGTATTTTGAATGCAGGTATGAAACACGGTATGCGTGCAAAAATTCATGCAAATGAATTGGATTATTCAGGCGGTATTCAAGTGGGAGTGAAGTATAATGCGCTTTCAGTTGATCACCTTGAGTTTGTAGGCGATGCTGAAATTGAAGCTTTAAAAGGATCGGAGACTATGCCAACGGTATTGCCAGGTGCAGCTTTCTTCCTAAATATGGTGTGTTCACCAGTTCGTAAAATGATGGATGCAGGTCTACCAGTTGCTTTGGCTTCTGACTTTAACCCAGGATCATCTCCATCAGGAAACATGAAATTCGTTTTGTCATTGGCTTGTATTAATTACAAAATGTTGCCACAGGAAGCGATTAATGCGACTACTATTAACTCGGCTTACGCAATGGGTGTAGAAGATGAGGTAGGAAGTATTGCTCGTGGTAAAATTGCCAACGTATTTATCACAAAGGAAATTCCTTCAATCGAATTTATGCCATATGCATATGGTAGCAACTTGGTCGATACGGTTATCCTTAATGGACAAGTACTTTAAGAATTATAGAATATTTAAATACAATATACAATGAAACAATTAATCGAATGTGTTCCTAATTTCTCTGAAGGGAACGACATGACTATCATTAAGCAGATTACTGACGAAATTGAATCTGTAGAAGGTGTAAGCCTTGTTGATGTTGATCCAGGTAAAGCGACTAACCGTACAGTTGTAACTATGGTTGGAACACCTAATGAGGTTTTGGAAGCAGCTTGTCGTGCTATCAAAAAGGCATCTGAGTTAATCGATATGAGTAAGCATTCTGGTGCTCACCCACGTTTCGGTGCAACTGACGTTTGTCCATTGGTTCCTGTTGCGAACATCACAATGGAAGAAACAGTTAAGTATGCACACAAATTGGCTGAGCGTATCGGTACTGAGTTGAACATTCCTGTATATTGCTACGAGAATGCTGCACGTATCGAAGAGCGTAAGAATTTAGCTGTATGTCGTGCCGGTGAGTACGAAGCAGTAAAAGATCGTATTGGAACTGAGCGTTGGAAACCAGATTTCGGACCAGCTGAGTTTACTGAAGCTGTTGCTAAATCAGGAGTTACTGCAGTAAGTGCTCGTAACTTCTTAGTAGCTTATAACTTCAACCTAAATACAACTTCTACACGTCGTGCCAATGCAATTGCATTCGACGTTCGCGAAAGAGGTCGTACTGTGCGTGAAGGAAATCCATCAACAGGTAAAATCGTAAAAGATGAGAACGGTAAGCCAGTAATGGAGCCAGGAACATTAAAAGCGACTAAAGCAATTGGTTGGTTCATCGAGGAGTTTGGCGTAGCTCAAATTTCTATGAATATGACTGATATATCTATCACTTCTATTCACAAAGCATTCGACGAAGTTTGTGCTAAGGCTCAAGCTCGTGGTATCCGTGTTACGGGTTCTGAATTAGTAGGTGTTGTGCCATTGCAAGCTATGTTAGATGCTGGTAAGCATTACTTACGTATGCAAGGCCGTTCTACTGGTATTGCTGATCGTGAAATCATCAAAATCGCCGTTAAATCTTTAGGATTAGACGAGCTTTACCCATTCGAGGCTGACAAGAAAATCATCGAGTATATTCTTGAGAACGAAGCTGCGAAAGGTGCTAAGAAATTAGTTGACATGAGCCTAACTGCTTTTGTTGAAGAAACTGCTTCAGAATCTATGGCTCCAGGTGGAGGATCTATCTCTGCTTATATGGGTGCTATGGGTGCTGCTCTTGGTTCAATGGTTGCTAACCTTTCGGCTCACAAGCCAGGATGGGACGATCGTTGGGAAGAGTTTTCTGATTGGGCTGAGAAAGGTAAATTCTACCATACTAAGCTAAATTGGTTAGTTGACGAAGATACCAATGCCTTCAACAAAATTATGGATGCTATCCGTTTACCTAAAGCTACCGATGCTGAAAAAGCGGCACGTACTGAGGCAATGGAAGAAGCAACGAAATTTGCGACTATGGTTCCTTTCCAAACTATGGAATTGTGTTTGGGTTGCATGGACGTATGTAAAGCTATGGCTGAAGTCGGAAACCCGAATTCAATTACAGATGCTGGCGTAGGTGCATTAGCTGCTCGTTCGGGCGTATTAGGTGCTTTCATGAATGTGAAGATTAACGCCGCCGATCTAGCTGATAAAGCTTGGGCTGCTGACACCCTTGCAAAAGGACAAGCTATTGTTGACAAGGCTGTAGCTCTTGAAAACGAGATTGTTGCTATGGTAAACGCTAAGATCTAAAGCAAACCACACTATATTTTATTAGCCCCGATAGGTTCAAGCCTATCGGGGCTTTTTGTTTTGTCAAGCATGTAGTTAATAATTTCTCCTCTTGGTCCCAGAGCGGAGTCGAAGGGTAGGAGAAGTACCCAAGCGGGTGAGGGTGAGGTGGTTTTAATATTTATTTGGGCGTTATTACGCTCCTTGAGCGGAGTCTAAAGGCAGGCTTTCCGCTCATAGTCCTCGCAAATAAATTGCTGTGGGCTAACCGCTGCAATCCTTAACGCAAGCCTCGCATCAGACTTAACACGTCATGCTCTGAATCTAAACAAGCCGTGCATCTCAGGGTATGACTAATATTACTATTTATTGGTCCCGAGTATTCGGGATCACAAAAAGAGTGAGACCCTCAATCTCCTGCTCTTGTAGATATCTTATCTGCAGGTTTCGAGTTAGGGATTTATAATCCCCTTTTCAGCTTAGGCGATTGAAAATCGCCAACTCCTTAACTCCAGATTGAAAATCTGGAGCAGCAGCGGTTTAAATAAATTTTCACCCGTCATGTTCTGCCTCTAAGCAAGACCAGCTCCTGTAGATATCTTATCTGCAGGTTTCAGTTGGGGATCTATGATCCCCCCTTTTGCAATTTAGGCGATTACAAATCGCCAATTCCTCAATACCAGATTACAAGTCTGGGGCAGCTGTTGTTATATTACAATTTCATCTTGTCATATTTCGATAACTATAAGCCATGCATGTAAAGATATGATTAAGCGTGAAAAGCTATTGATCCCAAATGATCGGGAACAATAAAAGGGGGATATTTAAGGGGGTTGGTTATTGTTCAATTGTTTATGAGCTAATCAAGAGTATTCGTGATCTGTACATGTAGAGATAACGGCTTGCTGTTTTGTTTACATATAATACGCGTTTTGTTTATTAAAGTCATTATATTAGAAGACCCTAATTTAATAATTCTAAAAAATCATTAAATGAAACTAAATCTAAGCCTAAAAGCAGTTGTATTAATCATCTTTGGAATTTTAACTGTTCAGTCCTCTTTTAGTCAAGAGAATTATTTACCTGGTCATATCATTACACTCAATGGAGATACGATCCAAGGCTTTATTGATTATCGTAATTGGGAGAAAAATCCGAAACATATAGGTTTTAAAGAAAGTATGAATAGAGAGAAGATGATTCATACCGCTACCAATATTAATTCATTCAGCGTAAATAAAGAGATTTATGTTGGTGCAGTAGTTAAAACAGAGATTAGTCCATATCAAGCAAATGCTTTAGAATATGATACAAAACTTAAATTCTCTACTGATACATGCTTTCTACAAACTATGATTCAGGGAGAGAAAAGTTTGTATTTTTATAAAAATAAAGCTGGAAGAGAGTATTTCTATATTAAAGAAGCTTCTGATTTCAATTTATTAGTTCAGAAAAAGTATCTGAAAATGGATAAGCTGAAGGGAAAAAGAATTGTATATGAGAATAAGAAATACATTGGACAATTGTCTATTTACTTTAAAGACTGTACATCGATTCAATCAAAACTAAAGCATACTGAATATTCAAAGAAGAGTTTGGAAAATTTATTTGTTGATTACTATACATCTACTAATCATTCTTTCAATTTTGAGCATAAGTCAGAAAAAATAACAACTCAAATTGGCATTTTATTGGGAGTATCATCTAGCACTTTAGATTTTGGAGGTACAGGGGTGCCTTATTTAGTAAAAACGAAGTATGATAAATCCACAACTCCTTCAGTAGCTTTTTTCTTTGATTTTATATTGCCAAGGAATAAAGGTAAATTTTCGATCTATAACGAGTTAATGTTGTCTTCTTATAAAGTAAATGGAACTTATAGTGATTTTGAAAGTGATAATAGATATACAATTTACAATAGCGAAATTGGAGCTACTTATTTTAAACTGAATAATATGTTTCGATACAAGCATCCAGTAGGTGATGCATTCATTTATGCTAATGCAGGAGTTTCAAATGGATTTGCCTTAAATGAAACTAATAAACTGAAGAAAAAAACGATTCTTTCAACGTTTGAAAATATTGATTATAAGAAAGCTTTACCTAAAACAAAAAAACATGAAATAGGATTCATTGCAGGTTTAGGAATCATATATAAAAAATATTCTTTTGAGGTTAGATTTGAAAACGCTAATGGAATGTCAGATTTCATGACTTTGAGCTCTACAACAAAACGGTTTAGTTTTTTATTAGGATATCGTTTCTAGAATATTTTATTGAGTTTCTCAAAAAACGGAAATTTATCTTAGCTCTGATGCCGCACGATTGTATCGTGTGGCTTTATTTTAGGCTAAATAAATTTGCTTAATCCCTTATACTTCGACTATAGATGAGTTATTCATTTCAGGGTAACACTATAAGGTACAATTGTATAATCTATTGAGAGCATCACAAAAGAGTGAGACCCTCAATATAATATTTACACCATTTCTGTAGTTTCAAACTATCGCAACGTTTAAGGATAATTAAAAAGAAAGGCCAGGACCTCAATTGAGTTCTGGCCTTATGTTTTGACTTAGGAAAATGAAAATTTATTGAATGGGTTTAAAGCCATTACCATAAACGTCATTTGTATTAAGAGTTGCTACAAAAGCATTGGTGTCAATACTTTTTACGAAGGTTTCTAGTAAACCAAGTTCTTTCCTGTTTAGTGCAGTGAAAATGATTTTTTTCTGATTCTTATAGAAAAGGCCTTCACCTTTTAGATATGTTCCTCCGCGATCCATCTCTAGAATCTTATCTCGAATTTCTTCGTGTTTATCAGAAATGATTAGAGCTGCTTTCTTAGCGTCCATCCCCATTAATACAGCATCAACCGTTTTTGATATACTCAAAATGGCAATAATACAGTAAGGAGCTAGTTCTATATCGTTAAAAACGATAATACTCGTTAGAACAATTAAGCCATCAATAATGATGAACATCTGACCTAATGAAACTTTTAACCACTTCGAAAGTATACGAGCGATAATATCAGTACCACCAGTTGTGGCTCCGCTGTAGATTACAAGTCCAATACCAAGACCAATAATGGCACCACCAAACATAGAAGACACTAAAAGGTCTTTGGTTAATATTGGGTTACCACATAGGTAAGTTAATCCATCGATAAAGACAGAGCATAGCACCATGGACAGGATGGTTTTGACCCCAAATTTACCCCCAAGTACTTTAATTCCCCAAGCAAGTAATGGTATGTTAATACATAAAGCGATCGTTCCAACTGGAAAGTCGATGAGTTGATTTAAGATGATACTAAAGCCAAAAACGCCACCAGGAACAAGTTTGTGTGGCATAATGAAAAAGGTGTAACCAAGGGCTACAAGTAAGGATCCAAAAATAATCAGTGAATAGTTACGGAACCAAAGTGCTGAGAATAGCTCTTCCTGTGGGAATGACTTCTTTTTAAATTGAGGCATGATTGTAGGATTTTAGCACCAAAGGATTAGGTGATGAATTATAAGTTCGCGTACACAATTAGTTTTAGGTAAATACATACCTAACTCGTGTAACAATTATTATTATTAAAATGAAAAGTAATTGGTTACAGACACAGGGACGTGCCTAGTCAGGAATGTTTAAGCTTACATTCCTTTCAAGTATTCAGGGGTAGCGTTTTCTTAATTCTCTCTTGAATCGCATTGTAAATGATGATCTTATATTCGGCGCGAATGTATAGAATATTTATGGATTTGAGTTAATTATCTATTTTAAATTCTTTTATTATATAATAAGGGAACCAGTTTTATATAATATGAGTGCATTGTTAATTAGGAATAATTATCTTGCACTACTTTGAATTAGTAATAACATCTCTATTTATCACTGAATGAAAACCTTATTATCTTTTATATTGTTAGTTTGTATCCTATTAGGAGCAGAAATTGATGCTTTTTCTCAAAATTCTGATGTTGAGATTACTTATCAGAAAAATAGTGATAATAGCGTTGACTTTAATTTTCGGAAAAATGTTCCAGGACGTTTTTGGGTAAATATTAAATTTGATAGACTTGAGAATACAAGTCAACGTTCATATAGGGGATGTGTTGAGGGATCTTCAGGTAAGGTGTTTACATTAAAACCAAAAGATCCCAATAGAGGAATTGGTTTTTCCTATTCATGTCGTTATCACAGAGGTAAGGCTTTGAATAGGTTGAAGAATGATATTATATATTTATTACCCTTTAAGAATCAGACTAAGGTGAGCGTTCAAAAGCTGGGGTACATGGCAAAGCAAATAGGTAAAGGAGCACCAGACTCCTGGACTGCTTTTCAATTCAGTTCAGAGAATGAGGAACTTGTTTTGGCAGCTAGAAAAGGACTTGTTGTTGAAGTCACTGATGAATACTCTGCAGACACAATTCAAAACTTCTCTTTTATTAGTTCTGTAAATGAAGTGTTGGTAGAGCATAGCGATGGGACTTTAGCACGATATTCAGGTTTTAAAAGAGGAAGTATTAAAGTTAAACCAGGTCAGAATGTATACCCTCAAGAAGAATTGGGTTTATTAGGAAGATACGACTCAGATACAGATCATAAGTTACATTTTTGTCTGTATTATTTAAATACTCCTCATATTGATAATTTTAATACAGAGGAAAAGAAAATGAATAGATTTACCTACGTTAATCCACGCTTTCATTGGAAAGGTGGAGAGTCTATCATATTACCTCGGAATGATTACGTTGCAGAATCCACTGAAAAGTTGATCATGCAGGAATTTAGTCGAAGGGAAAAGAAGAAATATCTCAAAGGTGAATTGAACTAACAGACAAGGCCAGAATCTCAAATGAGTTCTGGCCTTTTATCTTGATACATATATTTTTAGATTCCTAAGAGTAGGCTATCAGGATCTTGTCCCATTGTGATCATGCGATGAGGGTTTTCTATCAGTTCCTTAATCTTCACAAGGAAACCAACGGAGTCTTTTCCGTCAATCACACGGTGATCGTAAGATAAAGCGATATACATCATTGGACGAATTTCAACCTTCCCATTAAGGGCAATTGGTCGCTCAACAATATTGTGCATACCCAGAATTCCCGATTGTGGAGGATTGATGATAGGTGTGCTTAAAAGTGATCCGAAAACCCCGCCATTGGTAATGGTAAAGGTACCGCCAGTCATTTCATCCAAACTGATTTTTCCAGAACGAGCTTTATTGGCAAGTCGCATCAATTCTCTTTCAATATCAGCTAGGCTTAGGTTTTGCGTATCTCTAATAACAGGAACCATCAAACCTTTAGGCGTTTGTACAGCCATGGCCACATCCATATAGTTTGGTGTAACAATTTCATCACCATCCATCATAGAGTTAACTGAAGGATGTGCTTTTAAAGCAATACTTACCGCTTTAGTGAAGAATGACATGAATCCTAATTTGATATCATGAGTCTCTACAAATTGCTTTTGATATTTCTTTCTCAATTGCATAACAGCTGACATATCAACTTCGTTGAATGTTGTTAGCATAGCTGTTTCATTCTTAACCGAAACCAAACGAGCACTTAACTTCTTACGAAGATTACTCATTTTCTTACGGTCGATATTGCGTTCAACAGGCTCTGGCTGCGCCATGGGTGCTGGAGCATGTCCTTTGTTTTCAATAACTTGCTCAATATCTTTCTTCGACAATCTTTGAAGACCAGCAATCACATCATCAACTGATAGCTGGTTTTCTTCCATCAGCTTTTTAGCAACAGGAGAAATCTTAACATCCTTAAATTCATCAGAAGTTTTGACAGGAGCAACCTCAGAAGGCTTTACGTCTTCTTTTGGAGTTTCCTCTTTAGCTTCTGCCTTAGGACTTGAAGATGGAGCTTCACCAGCAAAACTTGTATCAATGGTACAAGCTACAGAACCTACAGCTACCGTATCACCTTCGTTTGCCTTGATAGATATTTTACCACCTTCATCAGCAACAAGTGTTAGGGTTGCTTTGTCAGATTCGATCTCAGCAATTTCTTGTTCCTTTTCAACAATAGCACCATCGGCAACAAACCAATTAGCAATTTCAACTTCGGATATGGATTCTCCCGGGCTGGGAATCTTTATTTCAAGCATGTTTTGATATAATTAGTTGTTGGTGTTTTTTTGTTTTTAGTCAACCTTTTGATTCTTCAAACTACATCAGTAGTTTACTTTTTTTGTCTTGGAAATACTCATGTTGTCTGTGGATATCTTCTTTTGAACTTCCTGCCACACATTGCAAACCGCAATATTTTAATTTACGATCACAATCACATCTTCTAAAGACCTTATTGATGATTTCGTTTTGACCAATATTGTGAATTTTTGAAAGTCCAGTAGCAGTACTGCCACTAGGCATACGAGCAATAGGTGTCAATTCAATATTTTTAATATTGTAATTTATGAATTGCCATGCACCCATATTCTCAGGCTCTTCTTGTACCCAAAGGTGAAGAATTGCATTAGGGTATTTCTCTAAAATACAGTCAACTTGTTTTTGAGGGAATGGGTAAATTTGCTCGATACGAATTAAAGCTACATCCTGAGCGTTCAATTCATTTTTCTTAGCTAGTAAATCGTAATAGATTTTTCCAGAACAGAATACGATTCGACTAACTTCTTTGGCATTTACATTTGTATCATCAATCACTTCCTGGAATCTACCTTCAGCCAATTCATCCATTGTAGACACACAGCTAGCATGTCTAAGTAAACTCTTAGGCGTAAAGCAGATTAATGGAATTCTAATATCTCGCTTAACCTGACGACGTAGTGCATGGTAATGATTTGCAGGAGTCGTTGGGTTAATAACTTGCATGTTGTTATTCGCACAAAGCGTTAAGAAACGCTCCATTCTTGCACTTGAATGCTCAGCTCCTTGTCCTTCGTAACCATGAGGTAAGAACAGAACCAGTCCATTTTTAACACCCCATTTATCTTCACCAGAACTGATGTACTGGTCGATAACGGCTTGTGCTACATTATGGAAATCACCAAACTGAGCTTCCCAAATGGTCAAGCCAGATGGATGTGCCAAAGCGTATCCATATTCGAAAGCAAGAACAGCATATTCACTCAAATGAGAGTTGTAAATATGGCAAGGTGCTTGTGTTTCACTAATGTTTTTTAAAGGGAAATACTTACGTGCTGAATCGCTAACTGTCAATGAAGCGTGTCGGTGAGAGAATGTCCCACGTTCAGAATCCTGACCACTAATTCTAACAGCATGTCCTTCGTCTAATAAGCTTGCATAAGCCAAAAGCTCACCCATAGCCCAATCCAAACGATCTTCGGAAATCATCTTCTTACGATCAGCCATTAGCTTACCGATTTTCTTGAAAAAATGAATGTCCTCAGGTAAACTTGTAATCTTATCAGCTATAGCTAGCAGTTGCTTTTTATCTTTTTTGAAAACTGGAGTAATATCAAAATCGGCCTCAGTAGAATAACGAATATCATCATAGTACTCCCCAAGGAAAGGTTGGATGTATAGTTTCTTTATATTCTTTGAAACCTCAAACTTATCGTTTAGGAAGTTGTTATATTCTGTAATGAGTTCCTTTAAATTATCTTGTTTGTATACACCTTTGCTTATCAGGTAATCACCATAAATATCTCTGGGATTTTTGTGCTTAGCAATCTCGTTATACAGTAAAGGCTGAGTGAAACGAGGCTCGTCACCTTCGTTATGTCCATACTTTCTGTACGATAGAATATCAATAAATACGTCTGTCTTAAATTCTTGACGGTACTCCATTGCTAAACCGATGGTGTAAATCAAAGCCTCAACATCGTCACCATTAATATGGAAAACAGGACATCGAGTCACCTTAGCAACGTCAGTACAATAAGTACTCGATCGTGCATCAAGGTAATTGGTCGTAAAACCAATTTGATTGTTGATAACCAAGTGTATTGTTCCACCGGTTCTGTAAGCTTGAAGTTCAGCCATCTGAACGGTTTCGTAAACAATTCCTTGAGCTGCAATTGCAGCATCGCCATGAATGATAATAGGGACTAGCTTGTTTTCGTCACCTTTATAATCGTTGTCAATTTTAGAACGAGAGATACCTTCAACTACAGCTCCTACAGTTTCTAAGTGCGATGGGTTTGGTGTTAAATGAAGCTTCACTTCATTCCCATCATCAGTTTTAACTGTATTTCCGTATCCTAAATGGTATTTCACATCACCAAGGGCAATATCATCTTCAAATTCTTCACCAACAAATTCTTTGAATATATTCTCGTAAGGCTTTTCTATAATATTAGCTAAAACATTAAGACGACCTCGGTGAGCCATGCCAAATACAAATTCCTCAACGCCCAATTGTGCCCCTTTTTCAATTAGAGCATCAAGAGCAGGAATTAGAGTCTCCGTTCCTTCAAGAGAGAAACGCTTTTGTCCAACAAATTTTTTGTGGATAAAGTTCTCAAAACCAACAGCTAGTTTTAAATGGTAGTAAATGTGCTTACGATGTTCATCAGTAAAATTTGGTTTATTTTTACTGGTTTCCATTTTCTTTTGAAGCCATTTCACCTTATCAGGCGTACGTAGGTAGAGATACTCAACTCCTACTGAATGACAATATGTTTCCTGAAGATGATCAAGGATCTCTTTAAGTTTTGATGGCCCGATTCCCAATTCGTTACCAGCTTGGAAAACGGTTTCCATATCGGCTTGAGATAGATCGAAGTTTTCAATATCTAGAGTAGGGAAGTACTTACGTCGAACACGAACAGGATTCGTTTTAGTGAATAAGTGTCCTCTTTGACGAAAAGCTTGAATCAAGTTAATCACATTGAATTCTTTACTCATCGATTCAGCAGGAAGAGTGCTTAAGTTTTGTGTTTGAGGTTTGCTTGGGAATTTTTCAGAAGCAAAGTCAAAGCCCTGGAAAAATTTTTGCCACGATTCTTCAACCGAGTTAGGGTCTTTTTTATAGGATTGGTATAAGTTATCGATGAATTCGATTTCACTATTACCTAAAAAACTGAATTTATCCATAACAGTATTAAGTTGTTGGGTCAAGTTTTGTTTTTGTTCTGATTCAATCTACAGGCTGTCATGACTTCAATACCACTTAGAGGATGGTTTTAAACTTGTATCCTCTAGATATTTAAAGCTCTATATCTGTGTATAAACACAAGTATTAAATTATAAAAAATAATTAAGAAAGCCTGTACACTAACAAATGTATTAAAATTGAGTTTTATCCGAATGTTTATAAAGGAATAAAAGATAAAAAAATCATCTTTTTTTTTTAATCAGCTCATAGACGTTTCCTATCAGTTGATAAGCGCTTCCATTTTCAAGTTTATAGGATAGTTTATCCTTCATTATTTGATGGCTAATTCTAATTGATTAATTTTGATTGAGCTTGATTAAAAAGCTATTCGTTTCTAAGCATAACTATCCTATGACATCCAGCACAATACCAAAGTTTTTTATACTGATTTTTTCAATTTCACTTTTAGCCTGTGGGTGCCATAATTCTCATAAAGGCTTCGAATTGCAAGCAGGGGACTTACTTTTCCAGGATTTGGATGGAAGTTCATTATCTGATGCGATAGAAGAAGTGACAGCAGAAGAGAAGGCATTGAGTTTTTCACATGTTGGAATCATGGTGTCAAGCGAGAAAGAGGGCTTAGTGGTTTTAGAAGCCATAGGTGAAGCGGTTCAATATACTTCTTTGGATAGCTTTTTAACAAGAAGCCTGAATATAGACCGAATGCCAAAGATTCTTGTTGGACGCTTAAAAAAGCAACATCAATCTCGAATTGAAAAAGCCATATTATATGGGAAAAGCTTAGTTGGTTTGCCCTATGATCCTATTTACCTGATGTCTGACTCGACCTATTATTGTTCTGAACTGATTTATGAAATGTTCAAACACTCTGGTGATGGATCAGAGATATTCAAGTTAAACCCCATGACTTTTAAGGATGCTAAAACCGGAAGATTTCATCCTGTATGGGCCGATTATTATAAAAAATTGGGTGTGGGAATTCCAGAAGGAGAGCCTGGTTGTAACCCCAACGGTATGTCTGAATCCAAAGAGATAGATTGGGTTTTCGACTACAGTAAGTAAGCTTCTCAATTAGGAATTACAAGTTATGAATATTCTGCCTATTGAGCTTAGTCGAAATGGAGAAGTAGATAATTACGAATTACGACTTATTAAGATATTGTAAATTTATATTCTTAATGACCAGTGACTAATGACAATCGATAATCAAATAAAGCTAAAATATACACACACATTCTCAAGATATATGTCCTCATTTTTAAAAGAAGTTACCAACGAATTATTTACACGATATGGCAATCAATTATCCAATTGTTTGCTGGTTTTTCCAAACCGTCGTGCTGGACTATTCTTTTCAAAATACTTGAATGAACTCGTTTCTGAACCTATTTTTGTACCTCAGGTTCTGACCATTAATGATCTTATTAAAGAATGGTCACCTTTAAAGGTTGTGGATAACCTTGATTTGTTGTGTCGTTTGTATAAAATCTACTGTTCTGTTACACAATCCAAAGAGACATTCGATGAGTTTTATCATTGGGGTGAGATGATCTTAGGTGATTTCGATGATTTGGATAAGTATCGTGTTGATGCGAAACACTTGTTTCAAAATTTGGCTGATGAAAAGGAAATTGAAAATATTTTCGATTATCTGGATGAAGAGCAGATCGAAGCCATTCGTTCCTTTTGGAGCACCTTCAATCCAGAGAAATTGTCAGAACACCAGCATCAGTTTGTATCTGTTTGGGAATCTCTGTTTACTATATACTCCAACTTAAAAGAAGAGCTGGAAAGCGAAGGCCTGGCTTATGAGGGAATGGCAAGTCGATTGGTGGTCGATCGATTGGAAAATAAAGAAATTGATATTAAATATGAGAAGGTTATTTTTGCAGGTTTTAATGCCTTGAATAGATGTGAGAAGGATATTTTTTCTTGTTTGAAAGAAAGAGAGCAAGCAGAATTCTACTGGGATTACGATGAATCGTATGTAAAGAATCCTTATCATGAGGCTGGCTTGTTTATGCGTGATAACTTAAGAAATTATCCATCGCCAAAGAGTCAAATATCATTTAAGAATATTGTTGCTGAAAGAACAGCCATTGAGTTTATTTCTCTATCCTCAGAAGTTGGACAAGCTAAATTTGCCCATAAGTATTTGAAGGAATATGCTGAGAACAAAGATATACCTCTAGAGGAAACAGCCGTTGTGTTGGCCGATGAGGAGTTACTCTTGCCAGTCTTGAATTCCATTCCGAAAAATGTGGAACATGTGAATGTGACCATGGGTTATCCTGCAAAGAATACACCAGTAGCCAGTTTACTGGGCTTGATTATCGATTTGCAAAAAGGAGGGCGTAAACAGGGAGCAGGATTCGTTTTTCATCACAAGCAGGTTTTATCGCTTCTGAATCATCAATACTTAAATGCGATTAATCCTGACTTGGCTGATAGTCTGGCTCAGCAAATTATAAAGAGTAATTGGGTGCATGTTAACCGTGAGATGCTTGTTGGCGACCCGGTAATTGAAAAGTTATTCATTCCCTTAAAATCAGTCGAACAAGTTTCTTCATATTTACTCGATTTATTACAGGCCATCTATAAAAATTTGGATCTGAATAAAGAAGATGAGGGACGTTTGGATAAGATTGAGCGTGAATACATTTACCATCTGTTTTTAGCCATAAAACGATTGACTGGTTTATTGGACCAACACAAGATTGAGATTAAGCTGGATACTTTTTATCGTTTGCTGGATAAGATGATTCAGTCATTGAGTATTCCTTTTGAGGGTGAACCCTTGGCAGGCTTGCAGGTTATGGGTATACTTGAAACGCGTTTGCTCGATTTTAAACGAATTATTGTACTCTCGATGAACGAGGGGAAACTGCCTAAAACAGGAACGTCGAATTCATTTGTGCCTTATCATTTGCGTCAAGGTTTTGGTATGCCAACCATCGATCATCAGGATGCCATTTTTGCCTATTATTTCTACCGATTAATTCAGAGACCTGAAGAAATTAAGTTATTCTATAGCACTCAAAGTGATGGTATTCGCACAGGTGAAATGAGTCGATTCCTTTACCAACTAAAATACGAATCGGTTTTTAAAATTGAAGAAACAAACCCTTCACAGGATATTGTCATTACCAATGCTAAGCCTATAAGTATTGTGAAAAATGAAAGGATACTTAAACAGCTTAATGAATACTGTGTAAGTGATAAGAGAAGCTTTTCACCATCTGCGCTAAACTCGTATATGGGTTGTAGTTTGAGGTTTTATTACCGCTACTTAGCTGGAATGAAAGAGCCCGATACCATTTTAGAAGAGATTGATCCTCCTATGTTTGGAAACCTTTTTCATCAGGCCATGGAGAAATTATATGAGCCTTATGTTGGCAAGACAATAAGTAAGGCTGATATTGAAGGTTTAAGAAAAAATAAAAAGGTGCAAACCAAAATTCTGGAAGATGCCTTTAAAGAACTTTATTTCAACTTAGATAAAGAGAAATCTGTTGAAGTTACTGGTCGAAATCGTCTGATATTCGATATTATTTTGAAATTTATCGATAGGTTATTGAAAGTTGATTCTGAATTTGCTCCATTTAAAATGATAGCAGTCGAAGGTCGTTATAACATACAAATCCCTTTAAAATCGGATGGTAGAAAGGTGAATATTGCCGGAATTATTGATAGGGTCGATCAGGTGGAGAATACGGTTCGTGTAATTGATTATAAAACAGGTGCGGCAGAGCTGATATTTAAAGATGTTGAATCCTTATTTGACTCTGAGAATAAAAAGAGAAACAAAGCAGCTTTTCAAACCCTATTGTATTGCCTTTTCTACGACATGAAACATGGCGATGGTTTGGCCATATCACCTAATGTTTATGGCTTGAAGTCGATTTTTAATCCGAAGTTTGCTTGTGTTCTTGAGCAAAAGGAGGGAAGAGCTAAAGGCGTTCCTGTTGGGAGTTATTTAGCCTATAAGCAGGAGTTTATGGATGGCTTTTCCGATCTTTTGGAAGAAATTTTTAATCCTGAGATTCCATTTATGCAAGTTGAGGATGTTGATGTTTGTCGAACTTGTCCTTATATTGAGGTTTGTCACAGATAAATATTGTTTTAGATTTTAAAACACCAGATAATGCAACGCATCATTTTAATTTTCCTTCTTTTGAGTCTCAGTTTTGGGCTTTCTGCACAGAAGAAATACTCGACTGAAGATAAAAAAGCCATTAAATATTATAAGAAAGCTCAGGAATCAATCAGGCTGAGACAGTCTGAAGAGGCCTTATCTTTTCTAGAGAAAGCGCTAGAACGTGATAGTCATTTTATTGAGGCCCTTCTATTTTCGGCAGATCTTTATAGTGATAAGGGGGACGATACGAAGATGATTGCTATGTATGAACAGGCCATTGTTATAGATCTCTACTTTTTCCCCAATGCGCTATTCAATCTTGCTAATGCCTATTTAAAGGATGGCAGATATGAGAAGGCTTCAGGTACTTATCGTGCTTTTTTGAATATTGAAAAAATATCTGCTAGAAATCGAAATAACAGTCTGCACAAAATAAAATGTTGTGAGTTTGCCATTGAGGCTTTAAAAAATCCAAAGGATTTAAATGCGCAAAGCATCAGCGATTCAATAAACACAAAGGCTGATGAATATTGGCCAAGCCTAACAGCAGATGAGCAGACTCTTATTTTTACGCGTCTTCTTCCGACCGGGAAAATAGGTAGAAACCATAAAGAAGTATTTCAGGAAGATTTGTGTTACTCTGAGAATGAGGGTGACTTATGGACGAATGCCAAAGCCTTATCAGACTTAATCAATACAAAAGGGAATGAAGGTGCCCAGAGTATTACAGCAGATGGTAGGTTCATGTATTTTACTGCCAGCGGCAGAGCGGACGGTAAAGGTCGATGTGATATTTATTATTCGAAAAAAGAAGGCGATTCCTGGTCGGAGCCCATAAATTGTGGTGCGAATGTCAATACCAAGTCATGGGAAGCTCAGCCTAGCATTTCTTCTGATGGTCGAAGCCTTTATTTTGTGAGTAATCGCAAATCAGGAAAAGGAAAAATGGACATTTGGAAATCCAATTTGATAGAGATTTTGGATGATGGAAGGCAGCGATGGTCTATAGCTGAGAATCTGAAAATCAATACATCTGAAAACGAGATGTCCCCTTTTATTCATGCGAGTAATGATTATTTGGTATTTGCTTCGGATGGCTTAGTTGGTATGGGAGCTTATGACTTGTACCAAATCGATCGATCTTCAGCAGGACAGTGGTCCGAGCCTAAAAATCTATCCTACCCAATTAATACACACAATGATGAAATTGGTTTAATCATCAATGCAAAAGGCGATAAGGCTTATTTCTCATCAGATAGAGTCGCTGCTAATGGTCGTGATATCTACGAATTTGAATTGCCCCTCGACTTACATCCACCTAAGGTTAGCTATCTTAAAGGACACGTTTTTGATGAAGAAACGAAGAAGCCATTATCTGCCTCATTAATTCTTTTGGATATTGACTCTCGTGATACGATTGCATTTGTGAAATCAGATAGAAAAGATGGTGAGTATCTTGTTTGTTTGCCTCAGGGGAAAGATTATTTATTTCATGCTGAGGCTGATGCTTATTTGTTCTACTCTGACCATTTTCAAATGAGAACGGGAATGGATGACCAGCCTCAGAAAAAAGATATTGCTTTGCAGCGAATTCAAATTGGAAAAGAAGTCGTTTTGAAAAATATTTTCTTCGAAACAGATTCCTGGGAAATCAAGTCAGAGTCAAATAGTGAGTTAAACAGCCTTCATGAGTTCCTGGTTTTGAATCATAGTATCAGTGTTGAAATCTCTGGTCATACAGATCATACAGGATCTGAGTCTAGAAATATAATCCTATCTGAGAATAGAGCCAAGGCCGTTTATACTGCCTTAATTGAGAGAGGTATCCAAGAAAGTCGTTTGACCTATAAAGGCTATGCTTCGAGCAAACCTATTGGAAATAATCAATCTGAAGACGGAAAGGCGATGAACCGTCGAACCGAACTCAAAGTCATAAAGAAATAGAAAACTTAGAATACATTTTAAAATAGAAGCCATGCAACCGATATATTTAGATTATAATGCCACGACACCTATTGCAAAAGAAGTGGCTGATGAGATGAGGCCTTATTTGTATGATTATTTTGGGAACCCCTCCAGTTCTCACACCTACGGTAGGGCATGTAAAAAAGCTGTGGAAAAGGGACGTAAACAATTGGCAGCTTTGCTCAATTGCGAAGCTTCGGAATTGATATTCACCAGTGGTGGAACGGAGTCTAATAATTATGCCCTAAAAGGTTATGCTTTTGCAAATAGAAGTAAGGGAAATCATATTATCACCTCTTCCATAGAGCATCCTGCTGTTAGCGAAGTCTGTAAATATCTGGAAACAGAAGGTTTTGAAGTGACTTATTTACCAGTTGATAATACGGGGCGCGTTCAGCTTTCAGATCTTGAAGCGGCTATTCGTCCGGAAACCATCTTAATTTCAGTCATGTATGCCAATAATGAGGTTGGAACACTTCAGCCTATTTCTGAGATAAGCGCATTGGCAAAAAAACATGGTATTGCTGTTCATACCGATTGTGCTCAGGCCGTTGGAAAAGTTCTTGTTGATATTCAAACATTAGGTGTTGATTTATTAACTGTTGCAGGTCATAAATTTTATGGACCTAAAGGGATTGGAGCTTTGTATATAGGCAAGGGCATTGAATTGCAAAAGTTGATGCATGGAGCCGATCATGAAAATAATTTACGAGCTGGAACAGAGAATGTTCTGGAAATTGTAGGTTTGGGTAGGGCAGCCAAATTAGCCAAAGCCAATTTGCAAACGAGTTTCGTTCATGATAAATCCTTAGTTAATCGCTTTAAAGAAGCTTTATCGGTTCTTGAGGATATCCAGTTTAATGGAAATACGGATTTCTGTTTGCCTAACACCTTGAGTGTTTCATTCAAAAATATCGAAGCCAATACGCTTCTATCTAACTTACCTCAGGTTGCAGCATCAGCTGGTGCTGCTTGTCATACTGATTCAATTTCGGTGTCAGCAACACTGGCGGCTATGAATTTAGAGCAAGCCTATGCTATGGGAACGGTTCGTTTCTCAGTAGGGAAATATAGTACTGAAGATGAAATTGATCAGGCAGCAAAAGCTATTATTGAAGCTGTTCAAAATTTAAGAAAGTAAGATGAAGAAAGCTGCAAGTGAGATGTGGGACGAACGCTATGCAAATGAAAACTTTGTTTATGGCATTGATCCGAATATGTTTTTAAAAGAAGAACTCCTGAAATTAAATGTTGGTCGGCTGCTTCTTCCTGCTGAGGGAGAAGGGCGAAATGCCGTTTTTGCAGCAAGTCAGTCATGGCAGGTTTCGGCCTTCGATCTAAGTAAAGAGGGACGCTTGAAAGCACTCGATTTAGCTAGAAAGAATCAGGTCAATATTGATTATGAGGTAGCAGGTTTTGAAGATTTCACCTTTGAAAAAGAGAGCTTCGATTGTATTGCTCTAATCTATGCACATGTGCCAGAAGACAAGAGACAGGATTACCATCAGCTGATAGCGAAATATTTGAAGCCTGGAGGTATTATAATTCTTGAAGGTTTTTCAAAAGAGCAGTTGGGCAAGAAATCCGGAGGGCCAGGACAAATAGGTATGCTTTTCTCAAAAGAGATTTTATTGAATGATTTTTCAGAATTGGAAACAATAAAGCTACAAGAATTGGATGTAGAACTTTCTGAAGGCGAGTTTCATCAAGGTATAGCTTCCGTCATTAGATATATCGGAAAGAAAGTTTAATTTCACGCAAAGTGCGCAAAGGAAAATCATACTAACGCAGAGTATTATAATAAGCTCTTATTTCTTTGCGAATTTGGCGGTCCAGATTTAGCGGAAATCTTAGCGCTCTTTGCGAGATATTTTATTTAAAAAACGAGAGTATAAGTTCCTCTGCAAATTGTGTTGAGTTCTTCATTAGGTTTTGATTGAGTGTTCTCATCTTACCAGATTTCTTATAAAGTTTTTTGTGAGTAAACCAGTCAGAGCAATAGGTGTGAATAGCTGGAGTACCTTGTTTTCCATACTCAGGAATCGATTTGTAATGAATATCCTTCATGACATAGTGAGTTCCTCCATTTTTTTTAGAAATATGGAGAGTGAATAAGATATCAGTTTGAAAAGTTGAAGGTTTTTGACTCAAATAGATACGAGATTTTCCCGTATAAATAAATTCCTTTGAATTGATTCTGGTGATTTCACCTGATATATAGTGATTTGTAGATTGTGTCCAATTATGAAATGTCTCCAGTTGGAATGGCTGATTTTCTATCTGAAGCTCAAATTGTAAGTCCCCATTTGTTTTCAATAGGGATTTAATATCAACTCTATTCTGTGCTATAATAGAGAATTGACACAGAATTAAAACGGAAATAATCATGATTATTCTCATAGGATACTAATTTCAGTAAGAATTTTGATTTTTTTTCGAGACTCTTAAATGTAGCTTTTATTTACGATAATTCCAAGCTGTTTTTCTCATAAAGAGTCTGTAAGGCTAGGTATATATATGTTTGTGTTTGGAGTGTTCGAAAACGAATGATGTGAACTTATGTTCAGAATGGTAAACTTGACAGACTTGACACTTGCATATGATGTCCTTATCGAATACTTTTACAAGAGTAGAGTTTAAAAGAGGTGTAGTTTCCACTTTTGCTCGAACATCTTTTAGATGTTAAAATACATATTAGTGCTTGTATCATTCGATCGAGTTTTAAATATGGTTTAGTTGTAAGTAATAAAAAAGGGGTCGTCAGCCCCTTTTTTTATTTTTCCCTTCTCTGTTATTATTATTATTGTCTTTTCCTACTTTTTTGAAACTCAAAAGTGCAGCTTTTCATTTATGATAATTTCAAACTGATTTTATATGAAGAGTCTGTAAGGCTTGCTGTATATATACTCATATTTCGAATGTTCGAAAATGAAGAGGGTGTTTATATGTTAAATGTCATAAACTTGACAAACTTGACACTTGCATATGATGTCCTTATCGAATACTTTTACAAGAGTAGAGTTCAGAAGAGGTGTAGTTTCCACTTTTGGCTTGAACATCTTTAAGATGTTAAAATACATATTAGTGCTTGTATCATTCGATCGAGTTTTAAATATGGTTTAGTTGTAAGTAATAAAAAAGGGGTCGTCAGCCCCTTTTTTTATTTTCCCCTTCTCTGACATTATTCTTGGCTTTTCCTACTTTATTCTAATTGGGATTTCTATTTTTGTTAGATACTTCTACAATTAGAAATATCAAGTCTAATTAAATCCATTTTTTGAATATGATTTTAAAGATTCCAAACTTAAAACATTTAGTCCTAGTCACTTTCTGTTTTATGAGTTTGTCAAGTATCGCACAATCTGACTTTGTGAGTTCACAGCCTCTGGGTTCAATTTATGAAACGGATGCTGCTTGGGCTGACTCTATCATGTCGGGAATGAACCAGGAACAGCGGATTGCCCAGCTATTTATGGTGGCGGCCTATTCCAATAAAACCTCTGCAGAGGAAAAAAAAATATTGAAACTGGTTGAGAAATACCAAATTGGAGGCTTGATCTTTTTTCAAGGCACACCTCAGGAACAAGCTCGACTGACTAACTTATATCAAAGCAAATCGGTTTTGCCTTTGTGGATTGGTATGGATGCTGAGTACGGTTTGGGTGCTCGATTGAAGCAAACACTTAAATACCCACAGCAGATAACGATGGGAGCTGTTCAGGATACCAACTTACTTTTCATGTTAGGTAAGGAGATGGCTGTTGAATGTCGTCGAATGGGTATTCATGTGAATTTTGCACCCGTTTTAGATATCAATAGTAATCCGAAGAATCCTGTTATCAATTCACGTTCTTATGGGGAAGGAAAAGTGAATGTGGCAGAAAAAGGAATTGCTTTTGCCAGAGGTATGCAATCTGGAGGCGTTGTAGCCGTAGGAAAACATTTTCCGGGCCATGGCGATACGGATAAAGATTCCCACCACGATTTACCGGTTGTCGATCGCTCAATAGAAGAGCTCGATGATTTGGAATTATACCCATTCAGAGAATCGATTAAAGCTGGTATTGGGGGCATAATGGTTGCTCACCTTAACGTTCCCGCTCTTGACAAAGAAGCAAAAGCTGCGACTCTCTCTCGACCTATCGTAACTGATTTGTTGAAAAATGAATTGGGTTTTAAAGGCTTGGTTTTTACCGATGCTTTGAATATGCAAGGTGTTCGTAAATTTTATAAACCAGGTGAGGTTGATGCCAAGGCTGCTGTTGCAGGTAATGATGTGCTTTTGTTTTCAGAAGATGTGCCTAAGGCCATCAAAGAAATCAAGGCAGCCATTGCAAGAGGTGCATTATCTCAGGAGAATATCAACCAGTCTTGTATAAAGATCCTTAAGACGAAATACTGGTTGGGATTAAACCAATATAAGCCTGTTTCATCAGATCGTTTGTGGTCAGGATTGAATACGCAGCAAGGGATGATTCTACGAAGCATGCTGATTGAAAATGCCATGACGGTGGTGAGCAATAAGAATGACTTATTGCCTTTACAGAGATTGGATACTTTGCGAATTGCTTCTATAGCGATGGGAGCCAAAAAGCGTAACCATTTTCAAGAGTACTTAGGACGTTATACTGATATCGATTTTTATCAGATTGACAAGAATGCTTCTCAAAAGCAATACAACACGCTTCTGAAAAATTTGGAATCTTACAATTTGATTATTGTCAGCAAGCATGATAGTGACCGAAGAGCTTCAAAAAGATTTGGAGTAACGGACCAAACCATTTCATTTGTGAGTAACCTTTCGAAAAGAAAGAAGGTTGTTTTTGATTTGTTTGCAAGTCCTTATGCACTTGATTTCTATAAAAAACTGGACAGACTAGAAGCAACTCTTGTATCTTATGAAGATAATGCTGAGACTCAAAAGGCTTCAGCTCAAATTATTTTTGGTGGAATAGGAGCTAAAGGGCGCTTACCCGTATCAGTAAACAAGGATATTCCTGAAGGAACAGGAATGGATACAAAAAAAAACAGATTGGGATACGCTTTGCCAGGCCAGACGGGATTTGATCGTTCACAACTTAAGAAGATTGATTCTATAGTTTATGATGCCATAGATCAAGAGGCGACACCAGGCTGCCAGATTCTGGTTGCTCACAAGGGACGAATCATTCACAATAAGGCCTATGGATATCATACCTATAATAAAAATGTGAATGTGAAAACCTCCGATATCTATGATTTGGCATCGGTAACCAAGGTGGCTGCTTCTTTGCCCATCTTAATGAAGTTGGTTGATGAAGGTAAGATAGATATTGATGGTCAATTGGGCGATTATCTGACAGCTGCTAAGGGGACCAATAAGGATACTTTGGTGCTCAGAAAGATATTGGCCCACGAAGCTCGACTTCTCCCTTGGAAACCTTTCCACCGAGAGGCTGTAGATACAGCTCGTTTACGTCGTGATTTGTATAGTCATGACTCATCAAGAGTTTATAGAGTAAAGCTTGGGAAGCATCTTTTTGCCAATAAAAATTATCGATTCCGAAAGGGATTTTTTAATAAGACTGCTTCAAAAGAGTTTCCTATTCAGATTGCCAAGAATTTGTATATGAAAAAGGGATTTAGTGATACCATCTACAAGCAGATTTTGGCTACTGATTATCGTGAAACCAATGGTTATAAATACAGCGATCTGGGTTTTATCCTACTAAAGAGAATGTTTGAAGAGCATTTGCCTAGTAGTATGGAAAACTATGTGAAGATGAATATCTATCGCAAGCTTGGTGCAGGAACTTTAGGCTATCACCCTTGTCAGCGTTTTAGTATGTCCCGAATTGCACCCACTCAGAATGATAAGTTTTTCAGAAAGCAGTTGTTAAAAGGCTTTGTACAAGATCCGACAGCAGCTATGTTGGGTGGTGTGGCTGGTCATGCGGGTGTTTTTGGTAATGCATCTGATTTAGCAAAATTGATGCAAATGTATTTGCAGAAAGGGAGCTATGGTGGCGTGAGCTTCTTTCAGCCTGAAACAGTTGAGAAATTTACATCGAGAGCTTATCCTAATGGTATGAATCGTAGAGGTATCGGGTTTGATAAGCCTTTTTTAGATAGAACCAATACCAATGGACCGACCACAACAAAAGCATCGCCTAACAGTTTCGGACATACAGGTTTTACGGGGACTATGGTTTGGGTTGATCCAGACTATGATTTGGTCTATGTTTTCTTATCGAATCGTGTTTTTCCTGACGATTGGAATACCAAGCTGATGAAAATGGATGTTAGAACCAAAATTCAAGAGTGTCTTTACGATGCTATAAACCCACCTGTCGTAGAAGATACCACGCAAAATATTGTTGGTGTTAATCTACCATAAGCTAATCGGCTGATTGATCAGATTGACGTTTAAGTAGCGTTTATCCTGAGTCACTTCCAATCCCAACCATTCTGGTTTTTCAAATTCCTGATTTTCCGATTCCAATTCAATTTCAGCTACGATTAAGCCTTTGTTTTCTCCCTCGAATACATCAACCTCCCAATTCATTCCTGCAATCTCAATTATGAATCTGGTTTTTTCAATTTTCTTATCACACTGATCTAATAGTTCCTCTGCGTCAGTCAATGTAATCTCATATTCATACTCCAATCTCGATAAAGGGTTTGTTCCCGTTTTGATGGTTAAAAAGCCTTTGCCTTTAGTAATTCGAATGCGCATACTTTTCCCTTTCTCACTCCAAAGGTAGCCTTGCACAATTCGATTCCCCTTAGCAGGTAAAGTCAGAAGATCTTCTTTTATCAGGTATTTACGTTCTATTTCTGTTGCCATGTTTTTAAAGTATAAAAGGTCTAAAGGTCTAAAGGTCTAAAAGTACAAAGGTCAAAAAGTCAAAGGTAAACTGTAGAGACTGCGATTTATCGCGTCTAAAGTTTCGAAGTGCGTTCATTATCCAGTTTTATACGAAAACCATTTGTGTAAATTTGCGATAATTTGTGGAAGATTATTTTTTTATCATCACATTTCGACTCCGCTCAATGCTCGCATTATCTTATTATCACATCATCTCATCCACACATCAATTCATCATCTAATTCACTCGATTCTTCGATTTTCCATTTTCCCAATGATCCAATATATTTTGCGCGGCTTCCTCAGCCATTTCAATTCGGGTTTCGATGCAAGCCGTTCCAATATGCGGCACGAGCACTACATCATTGCGTGTCATTAGTTGCTCTGTGATGTGGGGTTCATCCTCGAATACATCCAAAGCTGCGCCAGTAATCAGTTTTTTTTCTAATCCCTCAGCTAAAGCTTGTTCATCAACAACAGGTCCACGAGCTGTGTTAATCAGATAAGCCGAAGTCTTCATCATCTTAAGTTCCTTTTCACTTATCAGATGATGAGTCGATTCATTCAAAGGACAATGTAAAGAAACAAAATCAGCTGTTTTCAGAAGATCTTCAAAGCCTAAATAGTCAATATTCAGACCTGCTTCCTCACTGGCAGATAATTGGCTGCGATTGTTGTAAACCACCTTCATACCAAAGGCTTGAGCTTTTTGAGCCACAGATTTGCCAATTTTACCCATACCAATAATGCCTAGCGTTTTTCCTCTTAGGGTTTGACCCAAGTTGAGCATGACGCCCCATTTGAAATCAACTTCGGTTCTAAGGCGATGGTTGCATTCAGCTACACGTCTAGTAAGTGATAGCATTAGCGATAAGCAAAGCTCTGCAGTTGGCTCGCAAACAGCCTCAGGTGTATTGCAAATCGCTATACCACGATTTGTAGCGGCATCAACATCAATATTATTATAACCCACACCGTAGTTTGAGATAATTTCAAGCTTTTGACCTGCCTCAATCAGTTCTGCATTCACTGGCTGATTAAAGATAGACAGCAAGGCTTCACACTTGGGAATGTGCTTAAGCATTTCTTTTTGTGTGAAACAGTCTTTATCAGGATAAATGAGATTAAAAGATTGACTCAGTGCTTTGAGTCCTTCTTTGGGAATGGCATATTGAATAAGGATAGTCTTCTTCACTTTCGGATACATTGATTTGAATCCGAAAATTAGGGAATAAATGAAGAATGACCATGAATTAGAGAGAAATTTATCTGTCTATTTCATGGTCATTATATTATTAAGCTTGATGTGTTCTGTTTATGGAATGCGCATAAACTTGTGCGCCTGCAAGGAAATATTCCACTTTGGGTTATTCTTCACATACTCCACAATAGGTTTCACGTTGTGAACGTACTGACTCCATTCCGATTGAAGGTAAAGTAGACAATCATCACCAACCAATTTGGCGTGCTCTTCAGCTAAAGCAAAATCTTTCTCCAAATCGAAAATGATAAATTTCAGTTCGTGTGCTTTTTTGTATGAGCTTTCAACGGGTGCTTTATTCGCTTTTGGCGATAAACAGATCCAATCCCACTCACCAGTGATCTCGTAAGCCCCTGATGTTTCAAGGAAATTCTCGATATTGTGTTTCTTTAACTCAGAACACAAAGGCTCCAAATTGTATAGCGATGGCTCACCACCTGTCACCACAACCGATTTGGCTGGTGACTCAACAGCTTTTCGAACAACCTCTTCAACCGAGATTAAACGATGCTCCTTAGGGTTCCACGAAATTTTAGAGTCGCACCAACGGCAACCTATGTCACAACCGCCAATACGTATGAAGTAAGCTGGCTTACCTGTGTGGTAACCTTCTCCTTGTATGGTATAGAAGTCCTCAACCAAGGGTAAATCGGTTCCGGCTTCGAATATGTCTTTGTATTTATCTCTCATCATGATATTTTGCTTACGGACTAAATAAATTGCTTCAGTCTTTGCGGAGATGGTATGTTTCGCGATAGGGAATACCCATACCACTCAAAATAATGCTTATAAAAATGGATCACAAAAATAATCGCTTTATTAAGATTAAAAAAGGAATGGGGAAGTCTTTTTTAAGAATAGGGCTTCCTTATTGTAATTACTTGGATACTTTGTCTTCAATTTGTTGATAAACACCTAAGATAACTTGAAGAATCAGAGAAATTATCAATAGCCTAAATGACCAAGTAGAATATTTTGCAACAGCACGTAATTTTATAGACATTTTGTCATTTATTAAGTCACGATTTTTATGAATCTTAATTTCTAGTTCTTCTGGTTTGCTATTCTAATAAGAATAAAATGGAGGCCGTGAGCTGTGTAGTATGAGTTTTGTGAATTCATAAGTCTCTAATAATACACTTTTAAAGTGTTAACAATTATTGCAATAATACCTACCTTAGAGTTAATTAAAAATTAACTTATATGATAACAGGTAAAGATGAGTTAGTAGAATATTTGAATGAATCGTTGGGTGATATGCATTGTTGCGCTTTTGACTTCCGAAATGATGATAGGATGAAGTTGTCAAAGATTATTTCCGATATAGCAAATACTCTCAATGAGTGTACAGAATTGGATAGCCTTGATGACTATTATAAATCAGATATCCAATTGATGTATGGTAATATTCAAAGTGTACAAAACGAAGAATTAGCTGAGTTAATGAAATTGAAAATTAAGAGTCCAGAAAGTAAGAAGAATAATAAGATGAATGCTATCAAAAATCAAATGGAAAGATATATCAACCAACTTACTTAAATTAAAAAAACAGCTTATTACAAGCTGGCTTTTTTGTGTGATATATTTTTTGAAGTATAGTCCCTTGTAACTGGATGCTACTAGATGCAGAATTCCCAAATCTGGGCGAGAATAATATCTTATTGTAAATGAGAAATTTTAAAAAACTTGCACTAATCTTACACTGTAAATGCAATGGTTGTCTATATTTGCCAGTAAACTAATACGTTGTAATGGGTAGCCTAATTACCTGTGTGGAAACCCTCGCCTTGTTTGGTATATAAGTCATCAACCAATTGTAATTCGAGTATATCTTACTTTCCGACTTTAAATAACTTCTCCCAATCCACCTTATAAAAGGCCTGTGGTAATTTCGTTTCCTCGCTGCTGATGTAGGCTCATTTTGCAAGTTATCTGATGAATTTTATAGAAGCCGATAAATCATCAGATAATTACGCACGTTGTTCCCATTCCATCTTATAAAAACCTGTGAATACTATAATTAATGCTAGATAACGCGTATAAATACATCAATAAACCTAAAACAATCCTTTTATTGAATTAATTTCACAGCATAAAGGATTAATAATAAAAGCGAAAATGAGAAAAGTAATACTGATACTAGCAATACTAGTAGGTACAATTGTTGCAAAGGGGCAAAGTTTAAAGGGATACGAACTAGGAATCGTTGTAAAAGTTGTAGTAGATTGGACTACAGTAGGAGGTGTAAGAGGTCAGATAACGGGTAATACTTCACAAGAAACTAATGACAAGGATATTTTATATTATGTGAGTTTCGAAGGGTTTTATTCGGGAAGCGATAAGGCTGTAGGTTTTGCTAATGGTATAATAAAGCACTACAAACTAGATGTAAAAACGGAAGGAAATAAAGGATTTAGATATAAAAAAGCTAATGTCATATATGAAGTAGCTATTAAAGAACGTGATCTGCCAGATTGTTATGATGTTAGTTTTAGTATGCTTGATTTAGAAGCCCAAGTAGAAAATACGAAACAGAAGGAAAATCGCTATCAGGAGTCCTTAGAAAACGCTTATTAAATAGCTTATATACCTATTCAGCTAAAGAGTCTCTATTTTAAATAGGGGCTTTGTTGTTTTAAGGGATAGACTTATGTGCTACAAACATGCAATCCCTTTGAGATTAAAAAATATATCGATTATGTACAGGCTAAATATAGTTTAGCTGTCAAGTTCCCGCTCATCAAGATATGATGTCGCTATCCCTGATTTGTAATCAGGGTTTGTGGAGTTATAGGATTTGTAATCCTAAATGGGGTAAATACGTTTGGCAACTATGGGTTTAATAAGGCATTGAGTTTTCTCTCAGTTGATGTAGGTTTATCTTGCAAGTTATCTGATGATTTATCATGTTTAAGAAAATTCATCAGATAACTAAGCTTGGCAATACGCACTTTTCGAACAAAGTATCTCAAAACGCTTAAGTCTCCCCTAAAATTTGTATTTTAAGACTCATTGTATCACCCTTACAATCGTCTGCTTATGAAAAGCCCATTCACGACTGAAAATGCGAGTCTAAAAAAGTTTGAGAACTTAATAGAAAAGAAATACTTAGTTTATAATAGCCTTTTTCTTAATCTGCCTTATCATGAGGATGTGGATGTTGGTCAACTTCTGCCTTTGCTTTCTGCTTATTGTGAGGAAAGCTTAAGTGAATCTAAAAGTCCCATTGAAATCATAGATTCTTTTTTTGATACGCACACAAATCTTAAAAATGAAGATGATAGGAATGACTTCTTATTTCGTGTGATCTCTTACGTTGAACGGCAGGTTGTTTTGTTTGATAGTATCGAGGATGCTGCTTTGCCCGAAATTCGCGAAGATGTAGACGATTTAAGGCTAAGTGATTTGATGAGTCAAACCAAAAAAGGAGGCAATTGGGATGAGGTTTTTCAAAAGCTAGACGACTTCAAAGTTCGAATCGTTCTAACGGCACATCCTACACAGTTTTATCAGCCAGCGGTACTCGATATTATGAGTGAGCTAAGAGGTCAAGTTCTACAGAATGACGTGAATGAGATTGATTTATTATTGAATCAATTGGGACTTACATCACTGATCAACACAGCAAGTCCAACGCCTTTGGAAGAAGCCAAGAATATTATTTATTTCTGCAAAAATGTCTACTACAATGCTATTGGGGAACTCTACAGCCAAATGAAGTGTAAAGTCACCAATTTGGATAACCCTGAGATTGTTTCATTAGGTTTTTGGCCGGGTGGCGATAGAGATGGGAACCCTTACGTGACAAGTGAGATAACCAAGGAAGTGGCCAATGAGTTAAGAATGACTTTAATGAAATGTTATTACACAGACGTTAAGCGACTTTGTAGTAAAATCACCTTTAAACATGTTGATGAGAAAATTGAAGCGCTTAGAGATAAGTTATACTCAGCTATGTTCAATCAGGATTATTGTCTGCCATACCGATCCATATTAGATCCCTTGCTAGAGATTAAAAAGATTATCAAGGAAAAATATAATGCTTTGTATTTAAACGATCTTCAAAATACGATTGACAAAGTAACTATTTTCAAAACGCATTTTGCCAGTCTCGATATCCGTCAGGATCATTCAGTCCATAAGAAAGTGATCACTTATATCCTGAGGAAAGAGGGTTTAATAGATGAGACTATTGAAGAACTATCAACAGAGGAACTCATAAATATTCTTCTGACGCAGGAAATTGATTTGTTTAATTTTCATGCGGATGATCCACTTATTGCCGACACGATAGCCAATATCATTCAACTCCCTTCCATTCAAGCTTCGAATGGAGAGCAAGGCTGTCACAGATATATTATCAGCAATTCTGAGGATATCTTTTCCATACTTTTCGTCTTTGCTCTATTCAGATGGACGACTAATGATATCAGTTATATCAATTTTGATATTGTCCCCTTATTTGAAACCATGAAAGGCATGTGCGATGCAGGTCAGATTATGGAAGACATATTTAATACTGATCTGTATGCTAAACATCTGAAGCGAAGAAATAAGAAGCAGACCATGATGTTAGGTTTTTCAGACGGCACCAAAGATGGCGGTTATTTAAAAGCGAATTGGTCGATATATAAAACGAAAGAAACATTGACCGCACTGTGTGAGAAGTATCAGATCAAATCCATTTTCTTCGATGGCAGGGGTGGGCCGCCTGCTCGTGGAGGAGGAAAGACGCATCGATTTTATGCTTCGCAGGGTGCCAAAATATCAAATGAAGAGATTCAATTAACCATACAAGGGCAAACCATTACGAGTACTTACGGTACCAAAGAACAATTCCAATACAGCTGTGAGCAATTGATATCAGCAGGTCTATATAATTTCTCATATCACGATGAGGCCACTATTTCAGAAGCCTCCAGACGCCTATTGGAAGACTTAAGTGAATTAAGTTTTAAGAAATATGATGCGCTAAAGCAGCATGAAATGTTCATCCCTTATTTGGAGAATGTCAGTCCTTTAAAATATTACTCAAAAGCTAAGATTGGAAGCCGCCCCGTAAAACGTGGGCAAAAGAAGCAACTCGAATTAACCGACTTAAGAGCGATTTCCTTTGTGGGTTCCTGGAGTTTATTGAAACAAAATATACCGGGCTACTTTGGTATTGGTACGGCTCTAAAAAATCTAAAAGATCAAAATAGATTGGAAGATTTGAAACGTCTATATAAAGAGGTTCCCTATTTCAAAGCTTTAATTTCAAATAGTATGATGTCCTTGTCGAAATGCTACTTTGAACTCACCGCTTATATGGAGCAAAACGAGGCATATCGCGATTTTTGGCGCATCTTGTTTGATGAATACAAGCTATCCAAAAAGATGATACTTGAAATCACGGAATACGATGAATTGATGGCCGATGAGCCAATATCAAAACGATCAATAGAAAACCGAGAAGCTATCGTATTACCCTTATTGGTGATTCAGCAATATGCTTTGCAAAAACTGGGTAAGGATACGGTAAATCGAAACACTTTCGAAAAAATGGTGGTTCGATCCGTTTATGGAAATATCAATGCCAGTAGAAATTCAGTTTAAGTCTATTTTTTTATTTGCCACTCCCCATTAACCTTTTTTAATAAGACAAATTGAGGATTGTACTCATATGGTTTTTGATAAACAACGGCTTCATTTAAATCTTTTGTTAATGTTATATTTCGTATTGGATCAATAGTTCCAAGTTCACCTTCTGTGCGCGAATAATTTAGGCATTTTCTTGAAATGAGTTCTTGCATATGTCTGTTAAAAGGCGCATTCCAATGGTAACCTCCATACCAATCTTTACCTCCATTTTCAAGTCGAGAGTTTTCTGCATGACCTAAAGCATTGGAATTATCATCTCTAATACCCTTTACAATTTTATCATAGCTTGCTCTATTCTTATTGTCGATATATAATATTTTCCCTTTTAGCTCAGGTTTAAATATGATTTCTTTATAATATGTATAGGAGTGTTGATTTATAGAATCTACCATATATATTTTTAACCGACTGTCATAAAATATAAACTTTAGTGTGTCAGCAATTTTTCTTACAGGTTTGCTAAGGGTATTACATTCTTCAATAATTTGCTGATAGGTTAATTCAATACCATTTTTATCCATTTTAGTCCAGATCACTTCAACGTCTGTACAATGGTTTCTATTTTTATATGGGTAGGGCTGTATGATATCGATTATCTCTTTAAGTGCAATAAGAGTATCGTTAGATAGTGGTGTACATTTACTTTTCTTATGCCATTCTTCAAAGAAACTTTTCGGAAAATCTTTTCGATAATCGATATGTTCCTTTGATTCATTTTGTGCTAATAAGCCGAATACGCAAAAGACTAAACAGCCAATCAATGATATCTTTTTCTTCATCAACAAACATGTTATTTACTAGTGGAATAAATTTTCTAATAAAATAGAAGCTTTACTATTAAATTTTTCACTAATATAATCATAATTAATTCTATACGTATTATTTAGAATTGACCAATGACTATCTTCTTCCAGTCAACCTTATAAAAGGCCTGTGGATGTTTTGTTTCCTCTGTATTGATGTATAGTTCATTTTTATCTGTGAAAACAAGGCCTTCGGTTTGGCTGCCGCCTAAAGATTCAAGGTCTAAGCGTAGAGCGTTTGCTGCAAAGAAATTTTCACCTTCGATGTTTGTAAATAGCATCATATAGCTACGGTAGTTTTTATAGCCAACTAAAGCAACGGTTTTGCCATCAGCTGTAATGTCAGCTCCCGTCACCATAAAATCCACATCGAACTCAGCTATTGGTTTTAGCTGATAGTCACCAGGTAGTTTTGACATGCTGTATAGGCGTGTCTTTTTGTTGGCCCAGTTTTTTGTGAAAAAGTAAAGAGAATCCCCATAAGCAAAAAAGGCCTCACAATCGAAATCGTGTTTCATGTTGCGCTTGGTGAAGTTTTGCTGATCTGCCCAGGCAAATGTGATGGAATCAACGCTTAGTTCTGTTTGCTTGTCCATGTCTGATTTCAAAACCCGAAGCACTCGCAAGTCTTTTCTGGCACCTCTATTATTGCCAAAATCTCCAATATAAATATACGTGTCGTCCTCAGCTAAATCTTCCCAATCCTTATTGCTGGTATTGTTAATATCGATGATCTTTTTCAGTTCGCCTTTCATATTGTAAGCCAGCAATTCAGGCATGCAATCACTATCGTTAATCACCCAAAACAAATCCTTATGCCACACCATTCCTGACTGTTCATTTACCTTTGGAGAAAGTTGATCGCTGATCAACTCAGGTGAATAGATAACAGTTTTAAGAGCATTGGCTTGTTCGCAACATGTTTTTTGAGCCATTCCCATTGTTGAAATCAGGAGGGCTAGTAGTGTATAGCTGAAGTATCGCATATGTATGAGTATTTTTAGGGCACGTAAATTACAAAAAAAGCTTGATGTTCTATTTTTTAAACAAAATAGCACCTACAGAGCTAACATGATTGGGAACTTGTCCGGCCTTAGCCCACTCAAGTTTATGTTGGAATAAGTCTTCCATTATCTTTGTCACATTAAAACCAAAGGCGACTAAATTGTAGCGTATTAAGTGAGGCAGGTGACAGGCATCAGCTTGTGCTGCCTTACAGATGGTGCAGATCTCACATGAGTTGGGGCCAATAAAACGTTCGGCTTCAGTTTCAGCATTTCTCAAATTCTTTTGCAATAAATCTTTTGCAAAATTATAAGCTGTTAATGCTCTTTCTTCTGATTCTATAAAGGCGAATTGATCACAATGCGTTAGGTATAAAATCAATTTAATATGCGTGTGATCAGCTGCATATTCCATAAAGGGAGGGCAATGTGGTGGACAGGTCCATTTCTTGGAAAAGTTCTCACAGCCCGTTTGACAATAGGCATTAAATTCTCCTGGATTCCAATAGGGGAGAATGGCTTCAAGTGGCAATTCAATTTCCTTGGTTTGAATTTGAATGTCCTTGTCTTGAAACTTACTTTGTATATGAGGTATGTCTACGGCTTGCATCATCGTTGTTTTAGGGCAGCAAATTTACATTTAATCTCTTAAATCCCCTATTATAATTGAGTCCTCTTGACTCTGATCTTTGCGAACTTTCCGTCCCTTTACTTAGTTGCTCTTTGCGTGAAAAAACATGAATGTAGGAGAATGTTTATGAAGTTTACTTATCGTCAGAGAATGAATTGATTAAGTATCTGCTCAAGTTTTATGACTAATACAATGTCTTAATTATATTGATCTTAAATAAGCATAAGAATAGGGTATTGCACCTTAGAATTTTCGTATATTCGTATTTTAAAATACCTGTGTAGAGCTGTTAGATTGGCTTTAGTACCTAATTCGTTCATTTGAAGCTTTTAAGAAGCACTATTATAAATTCTACCATATGCTCAGTTTTGATGCCATTGTTGTATCAATTGTTTTAATTTTTATTGTTCTGTCCTTTTACAAGGAATGGATCGGTCCTGCTTTCACTTTTTTGATTGGAGTAGTGGCTTTAGGAATATTTGGAGTCTTGACACCTTCTGAAATAATGGCTGGTTTTGCCAACGATCAGGTTATGGTCATTTTAATGCTGCTCTTAATTGGCGATATCATTCGAGATTTGGGTATTGTTGAGAATCTATTCGATAAGGTGTTTCAACGGGCAAAAACCTACCGACAATTTATGGCAAGAATGATGCTTTTAGTTGGCGGATTCTCTGCGATTTTGAATAATACACCCTTGGTTGCTGTCATGATGCCCTATGTGCACTCTTGGAGTAAACGAAATAATATTTCACCCTCAAAACTGTTGATTCCCCTTTCATATTCAGCCATTTTAGGTGGTTGTATCACACTAATTGGAACATCGACCAACCTGATTGTAAATGGTATGGTTGTGGATCAGAATATTATTCCAGGCTTGGAATCCTTGGATATGTTTGACTTTGCCTATGTGGGTATTCCTATGATGTTTATTGGGTCAGCTTACATTTTACTTGTGGGGAAGAAATTATTACCCGATAATGCTGATACACTAGATAAATTTTCAGAAAATTCACGTCAGTATATTGTTGAGGCTCATGTGCGTCCAGGTTCTGATTTGAATGGAAAAACAATTGGTGAGGCTAATCTTCGTAACCTCCAGGGCTTATATTTGTTTCAGATCAAGAGGAATAACATTAAGGTCGCAGCTGTTTCTTCCGAATTTATCCTGGAAGAAGGGGATTGTTTATTCTTTGCAGGAGAAACAGAAACCATTGCTGATTTGATTCTCGCAAACAAGGGATTGACTTTACCAACCGTTGGTATGTTGAGTCATAAGAAACAACTCGAGGTGGTTGAGATTGTGGTTTCTCACAACTCGACCTTGATATCTAAAACGGTAAAAGAAGCCAATTTTAGAGGCAAATACGATGCGGCAGTCATTGCCATTCACCGAAACGGGGAGCGTATGTCTGGGAAAATTGGTGATGTAAAAGTTCGTGCCGGTGATGTCCTTCTTCTTTTGGGAGGAGACGATTTTACTGCAAGAACACAACGTGTTCAGGATTTCTACTTTATCTCTAAGGTGAAGGAATATCGTAAGCAAGAGAATTATAAGATCGGTTTGTTATTGGGGGGTACTATTCTAGCTGTGATTTTATCGGCTCTGAAAATTGTGCCTTTGTTTATGACATTAATTGTGATGATTATTGTGATTTTAGCTCTTAAAATAACAAATCCAAAGGATATTGCAGCCAGTATAGATTTCAATCTGGCGATGATTATTGCCCTCTCGCTGGCTTTTGGTACAGCTATGATCAAATCGGGTTTAGCCGAGTTGATTGCCGATCTCCTCATATCCGTATTTATGCCATTGGGGCGAGTTGGGATACTCTTTGGAATCTATCTTATTACAACAGTTTTAGCTGCTTATGTGACCAATAAGGCTGCCGTTGCCATTATTTTCCCAATCTCATTGAGCATGGCACTGCATCTGCATCTCAATCCAGAACCTTTTGTATTGATCGTAGCTTTTGCTGCAGCAGCTAACTTCATGACACCTATCGGTTATCAAACTAACTTGATGGTTTATGGCCCAGGAGCCTATAAGTTTGGCGATTTCTTTAAGATTGGATTTCCATTAACTATCATCTATATGGTGGTTTGCGTGTCGATACTTTCTTATATTTACTTCTACTAGAAAGCTTCTTATAAAACATTATTTTTGTTAAATATTTTATTTAGTTTCGTTCAGGATTTTTCACATAATAATACTTGAACAAGGATGAGGTCATTTTTACTTTTTATCATTTTCACTTTTCTATTCCAATTAGGTTATTCTCAAAATGATACCATAATCTACTATAAAGCCAATCATAAGCCTGCACTTGGAAAGGAAGATGCGATTCGATATATTACAATAAAAGAAAAGAAAGAAAATAGATTTAAAATATCGACATATAGGAAAACGGAAGATAAGTGGATAAAATCCTTTAATGATAAAGTGGCTAGTTTTGAAAATGACTCAGTAATTATCATTAAATCTCAGTTTAAGGGCTTGTCAACCAATAGATTTATTTATAGGGTGTTTAAGAGTTTGGGATCTGGATTTCATATCAAAGATTACGATAAGAAAGGAAATCTGTTGACAGAAGGCTTATCCAGAAAGCTTATAGTTCCCCATTGGGAAGGACAGGTTACAAATTATTATAAATCGGGAAAATTGAAATCGATAAGTCGATATAAAAATAACCAGGTTACATCAAATGAAGTGTGGATGAATTGGGGTAAACTACACCTTAGGAATGTATTTGGAACTGTAGATGTTATGCCTCAATTTAAAACAGGCGACGAGGATGTACAAAGATATGTCGGATCATCAGTTCAATACCCAAGAATGGCACAAGAAAATGGAATAACAGGACGTGTTATTGTCAATTTTATTGTTGATGAAAATGGTGATGTTGTTTATGAGCATATTCGAAAGAGTGATGATCAATGTCTTGACGAGGCGGCTTTGACAGTTATTAGAAATATGCCTAAATGGACACCTGGCTTACTTGATGGAAAGGCAGTAAAGGTATGTTATACTATACCTATTAATTTTAGATTACAATAGAGATGAATATAGAATATAGAAAAGAACTTTTATCAGCAGCCATAGAGGCATGTATAAAAGCGGGGAAAGAGATATTGGATGTCTATCAGTCAGATGATTTTAATATACAGTTGAAATCGGATGATAGTCCATTGACCATTGCTGACCAAAGAGCACATAATGCTATTGTTTCGGTTTTGGATCAATTTGAAATTCCAGTTTTGAGTGAAGAGGGAACTCACTTGCCTTACGAGGAACGTAAAGAATGGAAAGAATGTTGGATCGTTGATCCTTTGGATGGTACGAAGGAATTTATCAAGCGGAACGATGAGTTTACCGTTAATGTTGCTTTAGTAATAGATGGCAAAGCACTTGCAGGTGTCATTTATGTGCCTGTATACAAGCAGCTTTATTTTGCCGATGAACTTTTAGGTGCCTTCCGCTGTGATGATATTACTGAAAATACCCAACTTGAGGATTTGATGACTGCATCTAAGCAATTACCTCTTGAGCAGGAGAGAAGAGGTCTTCGCGTTGTGGGATCACGATCGCATATGAATGAAGAAACGCGCTTATTCATAGAATCCTTACGAGATAATGGGGATGAGGTTGAAATGGTTTCAAAGGGAAGTTCTTTGAAGCTGTGTTTAATTGCTGAGGGATCGGCAGATGTGTATCCACGCTATGCTCCAACTATGGAGTGGGATATCGCTGCTGGACATGCTATCGTCTCTGCGTCGGGTGCGGTAATTAAACAATTGGGTACTGGAGAAGACTTAGCCTACAATAAGGCTGATTTATTGAATCCTTACTTTATCTGTAAACGATAAGGAAGGTGTTTTAGCTGATAATTTAAACCATCATGCTTTTGGTCATACCTAACAGCTAGCCAAGATTTGTAATCTGGGATTAAGAAATTAGCGGTTTGCAATCGCCAAAGCTGTATAAGGGGATTAAAAATCCCCAACTCAAAATCTGCAGATAACATATCTGCAGAAGCCTAAGGGATAATTCGTGGCGGGAGTAAATTAATTTCCCGTAATGGCTTAATCTTCAGATTTAAAGAGCTTGTGAATTATGAAAATTTTGTAATTCTGTGAATTGTTTTTTACGATTTATATTTATTTTAGATAATAATTCAAACCGTCATATTCATAGTATGACTGTAATAATAAAAAGAGGATACCGCAGCTTTTGTGGATATCCTCTTTTCTTATTTTGAAGAACTCAAGATTATTTCTTTTCGTTCATAATCTGAGTTTGATGAGCAATAGATTCCTCGTGAATAGCTTTGAAAAGCTTACTGATGAATCGCTCGCTAAGTTTAGTGTCTTTAGATTTAGCTAAATGCTTCTCTAAAATACTTTCCCAACGTCCAGACTGAAGAATGGTCATATTATTGGCTTTTTTATATTGACCAATGCTATTTGAAGCTTCCATTCTCTTTTGAAGAATAGCCATAACCTCATTATCGTATTGGTCAATTTTGAATCGCAAATCTTCAAGCGTATCCAGAGAGATACCATCCGGATTTTCTACACGTAACTCCAAATTCGTAAGAAGATGAGTCAATTGTTTAGGTGTAATCTGCTGTTTGGCATCACTCCAGGCTTCATCTGGAGTAGGGTGCGTTTCAATCATCAAGCCATCGAAATTAAGGTCCATGGCTTTTTGAGAAACAGATTGCAATAATTCGCGATTACCACAAATATGGCTAGGATCACAAATTATTGGCATATCCGGCATACGTCTTTTTAGCTCAATAGGAATCTGCCATTGTGGAATGTTTCTGTAGATGCTATGTTCGTAGCTAGAGAAGCCACGGTGAATAGCGCCAAGTTGTTTGATACCTGCTTTTTCTAATCTTTCTAATGCACCCATCCAAAGTTCAACATCTGGATTTACAGGATTTTTAACCAAGACAGGAATGTCAACACCCTCAAGAGCATTGGCAATTTCTTGCATGGCAAAAGGATTGGCTGAAGTACGCGCTCCAATCCATAAGATATCGACACCATATTTTAGAGCCTCGAAAACGTGATTAACGTTAGCAACCTCAGTCGCTGTTTGTAAACCTGTTTCCTTCTGAACCGTCTTCAACCACTCAAGACCTTCACGTCCTACACCCTCAAAACAATTTGGTCGGGTACGAGGCTTCCAGATACCTGCACGGAAGATTCCGATACCTTCTTCTTTTAAAAGACGAGCTGAGTTTAGAACCTGCTCTTCGGTTTCGGCGCTACATGGGCCAGCTATAATTAGGGGTCTTTCAATCTTATTTAAATCTAACTTACTTTTCATTTCTTCTGTAATTTGGCTGATAGTTAGCAATTTTTCATCACTAATTAAAATATGAACTAATAATTTACTTGTGGTTTTAATTTTTCAAGGCCCTTTTTATTCGATTTGCCTTCGAAATCATCTTGACTAAATCATCTCGATCTCTATTTTCGATAGCCGTTTTAAATTTGTTTAAACTTTCGATATAAGTGTTCAGAACCGTTAAAACATTGTCAGCGTTATGGTTGAATATAGGTGCCCACATTTCGGCATCACTCTTAGCTAATCGTACAGTAGAGTCGAAACCTCCACTGGCTAGGTCAAAAATATTTTTTTCATTTTTTTCCTTTTCTAAAACGGTTAGAGCTAAAGCAAAGGAGCTGATATGTGAAATGTGAGAGATATAGGCTGCATGCACATCATGATTGGACCCACTCATATAAAGTACTCGCATATTAAGATACTCATACATTTTGTGAACCGTCTGAAGTACTTTTTCATCACTATCTTCAGCATCGCAAAAAATTGTTGCCTTTCCATCGAACAATCCAGATTTTGCAGCCCAAGGTCCCGAATGTTCAGTTCCTGACATAGGGTGAGTCGCTACAAATTGCTTTCGATTCTGATGGTATTTGACTCTTTCACAAATCTGACTTTTTATAGAGGCTACATCGCAAACAACCTGTGTGCTGACCTTATCCAACACTTTGGGTAAAAGTTTAAGTGTAGCATCTGCTGGTATAGCCAATACAATCAACTCACTTTCATCAATTAACTCATCCATTGAGCTAACTGAATCTATCAAGCCAAATTTCAGGGCTGTTTCAGCGTGAAGCTTACTCGCATCGTGACCTAATATTTTGGAAGCAAAACCACGCTTTCGCAAATCAGTGGCTATTGAACCACCTATTAAACCGAGACCTATTATTCCTACTTTCATTTTTTATTCTTTTACAGTTTTAGCATCTATCGATGGCTTCTGAAATGGTTTCCTCTGTGGCACAGAGTGAAAATCGAATGTATTTTTTTCCTTCTTGTCCGAATACGATACCAGGTGTAGCGAACACATTTTTATTGTAGAGTAGATGATCAGAAAAAGCTTCTCCTGAATCAAACTGATCTGGGATTCTAGCCCAAACAAACATCCCTACACTATTCTTTTTGTAATGACAGTTAAGCTTATCGGCCAGCTTCCAAACTAAATCTCTGCGCTTTTTGTAGCTTATATTTAGCTCTTTATACCAGCTTGAATCCAATGCTAAAGCTTTACTTGCTGCCAGTTGTATGGGTTTATACATACCCGAATCGAAATTGCTTTTCACTTTTAAGACGTGATTGATGTTTTTTTCCGATCCGCAAAGCATGCCTACTCTAAAGCCAGCCATATTATGAGATTTACTCAAGGAATTCATTTCCAAAACATATTCACTGGCGCCTTCAACCTGTAGCAAACTCTCTGGTTTGTCATTTAATATCAAACTGTATGGGTTATCATTAACGACAAGAATATTCTTCTTTTTAGCCAGATCAACCAGTTGTTTGAAGATTTCCATATTCCCATTTGCACCTGTTGGCATATGAGGGTAGTTGGTCCAGATCAAACGACAAGATTCATCACATAGTGATTCAATCTCTTCCATATCGGGTAACCAATTGTTTTCTTCTTTTAGGTTATAAAACTTGAGGTTTATATTTAAAAGTTTGGCTGCCGATAAATAAGCAGGGTAACACGGATTCGGAACAAGAACTGTCTCTCCAGGATTGCAAAAAGCCATTGAAACGTGCATAATTCCTTCTTTTGAACCCATTAGTGGCAAAATCTGATTAGTAGGATTTAAATTCACATCATATATCGACTTGTACCAGTTTGCAATTTCCTGACGAAATGACTCTAGTCCTCTGTACGATTGATAATGGTTGCTTCCCGTTTGGTCACAAGCATGTACCAGTTCTTTTTTCACATCTGGGTGAGGTGGCATATCAGGACTACCAATACCTAAATTGATAATGTCGGCTCCATCTTCTTTGAGTTGAGCAACTTCAGCCAATTTTTTGGAGAAGTAATATTCTTCAACTTGCGATAATCTATTGGCTGTTCTAATTGTCATGGTGATGTATTTTTGAGTAAGATTGATTGCCATTGGTGTATTCCCCAAGGATTTCAAGTCTATCTAGTTTTTCACTAATCTCAGCTAACATGTTTTTATACTGTGCTTTATCCTTGAACAGAATGTCCAGATAAAACTGATAATGCCAGGGTTCACCTAATAAAGGGACTGATTCAATTTTGCTTAAATCGATTTGATGTGATGCAATAATTGAAAGTATCTCAGCCAAACTTCCTTGGTGATTATCAAGAACCAAAGCCATAGATGCTTTATTGCTAGCTTGTTTTTTCCACTTCTCATTGTTTCTTAATATCAAGAAGCGAGTGTAATTTTTTCGATTGGTTTCAATGCTTTCAGCTAATACCTCTAAATCGTAATATTCTGCTGCCAAAAGGCTACCAATTGCTCCGATATTAGTTGAATTATTTTCCTTTATCTCCCTCATGCTTAGAGCTGTGTCAACTGATTCCATCAGCTGTACATTTGGGTATTGCTTAAAAAACTTTCGTGACTGATTAATTGCCATATAATGAGAGCGAACTTCCTTTAGATCTTCAATCTTACTGCCTTTTTTTGCAACTAAGTTTTGTCTGATTCTGAGATATTCTTCACCACAAACCACTAGCTTGTGCTCACGAATTAAGTTAAGGTTAGCATGAATAGTTCCCGAAATGGTGTTTTCAACGGCCATAATACCATAATCGCACTCCCCATTTTTTACTGACTCTGCCAAGTCTGAAAAATGAAGTTTTGGCAATATGTCAATATCAATTCCGAAATAATTTCGAGCTGCCACTTCGTGGAATGCACCTTTTACACCTTGTATTGCTATTTGCATTGAGAATAGATTCTGATGGTTGTTTTTTTAATTTTGGCTAATAAAAAAAGCGTCTCGAGGATATCCCCGAGACGCTTGTACATTTTTCTGTTATTTTTCAGTTCAGATAATGCCATACAGTCTCGGGATGCTTCTATAATAGAAGAACCAGAAATAAAAGAAACAGTTATATGACATTGTTATATTCATCGTGTTGTATTGAAAATTTGAGCTAAAAAAAAGGCTTCGCATTTTGCGAAGCCTTGAAAATATTTTGTTTTAATATTTACATATCAGGTTCCGCTCTATCATTTGATAAAGTAAAAATAGAACCAGAAATATGAATTTAATACAGTCATGTTGTCTTATTTGTTGGACGCAATGTAGGAGGGTTTTTTTTATCATCCAAGAAAATAATGGAATTAATTTATGAAAACGTTTGCAGTTGTAAGCGGAATAAAACTGCAGACAGGTTTGATAGCTTACTTATATTTAGGTGTTTATGTATTCATTTGAATTTCATAAAGCATATGGTCGGGATATCTCTTTAAAATTATATAAATTAGAGCTCTTACAAAAGAAAGACTTGCTGTCCCTAAAAATTACGAATGAACGAATCAGTTTTAAATGCTTTAATGAAATTGTTTGCCATCATTGTTGATGAGCAAAAAAGTGGTTTTGAATTGGCTGCACGCGATGTGGTTTTTCAATATCTTGAAAATCGATTCACAAAAGAGTGGCAAGAGCGCTATTTAAATGATTTTGATACCTATTTAAAAGACTCCTATTACGATAACGGAAGTCAAGATTACATACAAACCAAACACAAACAGTTAGATGAAGTTTGTGTTAAGCTATTGGAAGAAGTTGATCAGGAACAAAAAGTTTGGATCATGCTTCAATTGCTTGAATTCATTGATGATTCCGAGTTTTCAGGCGAAGAGGTATTAGAGTTTGTTCATACTGTAGCTATCTCCTTTAAAATTTCAGATGAAGAGTTTGAATATTCACAAAAATTTATTCTGGGAGACGAGTATTCTATTCCTTTCAATGAGCACTTACTTTTGATCGATTCGAATGAGGATTTTGTAGATGATCAAGTCAGACATATCTATGAACCTAAATTACGTGGTCGGGTTTTTGTCCTTCGTATAGAGAGTACTAAAACCTATTTAATCAAATACTTCGGTGAGTATAATCTCTTCTTGAATGGGCATAATATCAAGGTTGATAGAAGCTATTTGATCACTTTTGGTTCGGTTATTCGTTCGCCTCGTATCGATCCTATCTATTATTCTCAAATTGTTGCTGAGTTTATTGAATTTAAAAATCGTTCACAGATTAATCTTGTTGCTAAGGATATTGAGTTCAAGTTTAAGGGGACTGATAATGGTGTTCACCCATTTAGTTTTAAAGGAGAATCTGGTCAGTTGATCGGGATCATGGGGGGAAGTGGTACAGGAAAATCAACTCTTCTGAATGTTCTCAATGGTAATTTACCTTTGAATACCGGGAATATCTGGATCAATGGATACGATATACATACTCAGAAAGAAAAGCTAGCTGGTGTGATTGGTTATGTGCCTCAGGATGATTTATTGCTTGAGGAATTAACTGTTGTTGAGAATTTATATTATAATGCCAAACTCTGTTTCGATAAGTTTTCTGAAGAGGATATTCTTGATGTTATTGAGGATACACTTGAGAAATTCGATTTAATTGAGGCCAGAGATTTAAAGGTAGGCGATCCTATCAATAAAATATTGAGTGGTGGTCAGCGTAAGCGTTTGAATATCGCTCTGGAAATGATGCGACGCCCATCCATATTATTTGTTGATGAGCCAACTTCAGGCCTGTCGAGTATGGACTCGGAGAAAGTGATGCTTTTGCTGAAGCGTCAGACTCTTAAAGGCCGTTTGGTCATGTGTAACATTCATCAACCTTCTTCAGATATTTTCAAGTTGCTTGATGTTCTGATTATTATGGATCAGGGAGGGCGCGTGATTTATTCGGGTAATCCTATTGAAGCCATCGTTTATTTCAAGACTCTAAGCCACTACGTAAATGCGGAAGAGAGCGAGTGTGTTACTTGTGGTAATGTGGGTTCTGAGCAAATTCTTAGAATCATCGAGACGAAGATGATGAACGAATATGGAAAACAGATTCGTAAGCGAAAAAGAGGAGCTGAAGAATGGTATGCTTATTATAAAGAGAAAATTGAGAGTAAGAAATCAATTGAGACGCCTAAAAAGGAAACGGCACTTCCAGAGAATTATTTTCAGATTCCTCAACGCTATCAGCAGTTGAGAATTTATTTGTCGCGAGATATCAATGCCAAATTGAGTAATATTCAATATATGATGATTACACTTTTTGAGGCACCTATATTGGCCTTGATATTGGGCTATTTTACCAAATATATTAGTGGATCTTTAACTGATCCGAATGCCTATTTATTCGCAAAGAATGAGAATCTACCCTCTTATATTTTTATGGCTGTGGTCGTTGCCCTATTTTTAGGTTTGATCATTTCTGCTGAGGAAATATTGCACGATAGGCGGATTATAAAACGTGAATCATTCTTGAACTTGAGCCGATGGAGTTATATCAATTCCAAAGTGTTAGTTATGCTGGGTATTTCAGCCATTCAAAGCTTGTTCTTTGTTTTAATAGCCAATTCTATCTTAGAGATAAAAGGCCTGAATTTAGAATATTGGCTGATGTTGTACACGGTTTCAGCTTGTGCAAATCTTATTGGTTTAAATTTATCTGCTTCATTAAATTCGGTGGTGGCTGTATATGTTTCAATACCATTTATTCTTGTTCCTCAGTTGCTATTTTCAGGGGTAATTGTGAATTATAACAAATTGCATCCGAGTATCACGACACAACAATATGTGCCTATTTGTGGAGATATGATGACATCCAGATGGGCTTATGAGGCTTTGATGGTTGAGCAATTTAGCAAGAATGATTTTCAGGAACAGTTCTTTGATCTTGAGAAGCAGATGAGTGATGCTTCTTATAAGGCTTCATTTTTGATTCCAGAATTATCTCAACGTTATCAGGAATTGGTTCGTCATGGAAAAATGAATGTTGGAGTGGGGATAAATCTTCTTCAATCCGAATTTTTGAAACTTTCTGAAATAGAAATGCAACCCAAAGATATTTCGATTGCCAATGCTGATTCTGTGAACCAATGGCTCGATGATTTACAACAAATTTTCTGGAGTCGATATTCTCGAGCATCCACTGAGCGAGATAATGCTTACAATGATTTGCTTAAGGTCTATGGTAGTTCAGATGAGCTCTTTGCTTTTAAACAGCGTTACCATAACGAGGCTATCGAGCAGGTTGTGCTTAATAAAAGAGACTTGAATAAGTTTACTGAGTATAAGGGGAAATTGGTTCAGTTAAAAGATCCAATATTTAAATCACCGGAACATAAAGTGGGACGAGCACATTTTTATGCAGCTGAAAAGCGTTTAGGGAATTATTTGATTGAAACTTTTTGGTTCAATTTGGGCTTTATTTGGCTGACAACTGCTTTCTTTTACATGACCTTATATTTTGATTTTTTCAGAAGATTCTTTGTTCATGCAGAGCGATTGTGGCTGAAAGTTATGCCACATGGTGACTTTGTAATTCGATTGAAGAGACTTTAATTTTTGATTTATATGATATAAAAAAAGCACTGCTTTCTCTTATTTGAGTAGCAGTGCTTTTCTGTTTTGTATCTCAGATTTTATTTGAGTTTCTCTATAAAGTCCTTTGCCTCATTTTTTTCTAGAGCTTTAATAAAAGCGGTACCTACAATGGCGCCATTACCGTAATGAGAGGCATATTCGAAACTCTCTTTGTTATTTATTCCAAAGCCAATAAGGCTAGGAGTTTCAATTTCTTTGATTCGATTGAAATAGGCCTTTTGTTCTTCGTCAAGTTTCATGCTTCCGCCTGTAGTTGCTGATGATGAAACCAAATAAAGAAAACCTTGTGTGGCAGCAATTAGTTTTTGAAGACGATTTTCATTCGTTTCAGGACAAGCCAGTAGGACATTATAGATACCATATGCTTCAAAATCGGACTTGTAATGAGACTCGAATTCTTCTAAAGGTAGATCTGGAACGATTAAGCCATCTATGCCAACCTTTTTACAATCTTTTAGGAATTGATCAACACCGTAACGATATATTGTATTCCAGTAACCCATAAGGATTAGAGGCATACTTACTGTCTGACGCACATCTTTAAGTTGTTCAAAAAGTAAACGCAGATTCATGCCATTGTCAAGTGCTCTTTTGGCTGCAGCTTGAATAGCTGGCCCATCTGCTAAAGGATCAGAAAAAGGAATGCCAATTTCGACCATGTTTACGCCAGCGGTTTGTAGCAATTCCAAATTTGGAACCGTATCGTTTAAGTTGGGATATCCAGCAGGAAAATAGATGGATAGGATATCTTGTTTTTTATTTTGGAATAAGTTGTCTATTCTATTCATGGGGTGATGTGTTGATCTGTTAATGAGATGATGTGTTAGATTTATAAAATCAAAATTCATAAATTGTTCATATAGGTTTCCATATCCTTATCACCACGACCTGATACAATGACAACTACAATGTCGTCCTTTTTAAATTGTATTTTGTCGAGAGCAGCAAGCGCATGAGCTGATTCCAGGGCTGGGATAATACCTTCGTTCAGAGCCAAAACCTTCGCTGCATTAAGAGCGTCATCATCAGTAGCACTGATGTAATTAACACGACCTATTTCAGCCAAGTGAGCATGAATAGGCCCCACACCTGGATAGTCCAAACCTGCTGAAATAGAATAAGGTTCAATAATTTGTCCATCATCATCTTGCATTAATAGGGTTTTACTTCCATGTATAAATCCTGTGGTTCCAATGCTTATCGTTGCAGCAGTTTCATCGGTATAAATTCCTTTTCCTGATGCTTCTACGGCGATCAAATTGACTGCTTCTTTATCGAGGTAATGATAAAATGCACCAGCGGCATTACTACCACCTCCCACACAGGCAACCACATAGTCTGGATTTGGATTTCCTTGCTCTTTTATCAGCTGTTCTTTAATTTCCTCCGAAATAATCGATTGTAAACGACTCACCATATCAGGATAAGGATGAGGACCAACTACAGATCCGATCAGGTAGAAGGAGTGAGGATTGGCAATCCAATCACGAATAGCTTCATTGGTCGCATCTTTTAGGGTTTGATTACCTGAGGTAGAAGGAATAACTGTGGCACCCAACATTTTCATACGAGCTACATTTGGAGCTTGTCTTTCCACATCAAGTGCACCCATATGAACCACACATTCTAGCCCGAAAAGAGCACAAACAGTTGCTGTAGCAACCCCATGTTGTCCTGCTCCTGTTTCAGCAATTATTCTTTTCTTTCCCAGGCGTTTTGCCACAAGAATCTGTCCAATTGTGTTATTGATTTTATGTGCACCTGTATGGTTCAAATCCTCACGTTTCAAATAAATTTGAGTTTGATATTGTGCTGATAAGTTAGTGGCGTACGTCAGTGGCGTTGGTCGACCCACATAGTTGTCGAGTAAGCGTGCATACTCTGTTTTGAAATCTTCCGATTCCAATATATCTAAATAGGTGTTTTCGAGTTCATCGATATTTCTACGCAAAAGCTCGGGGATGTATGCTCCTCCAAATTTGCCGTAAAAGCCTTTATTGTCTGCTTGATAATTCATGATATGTTGATTTGTCGGTTGCTGAGCGTAGCCGAAGTATGATGTGTTGATTGAGTGGATGTGATGATGTGTTGATTGAAAATTATCCCGAAGGGATTAAATTGATCTTCAGACAAACACCTTACTCGGTAGTAATCTTTTTTAGCTTTTTGCTGAATGTTTCGATTAAGTCGATATTCTTTAAACCAGGTTCATCTTCAAAACCTGAATTGATGTCGATGGCAAAAAATTGAGGGTGATTAAAGTTTTGTAATCGGTTGACATCCTCTGGTTTTATGCCTCCACTTAAAAAGAAGGGTTTATTACCCTGATATTTATCAAGCAGAGTCCAATCGAACTTTTGACCGCTTCCCCCATAATTTTTTGAAGATGTATCGAATAAAAAGTAATCTACGACGGACTCATAAGCTTTCAATTGACTGAAATCGAATTCTTCATCCATTTGAAAGGCTTTGATGATTCCAAAGCCCATCTTTTTCAAGTCCTGACAAAAATCTGGTGTTTCATCACCATGACATTGAATGTAGTCGAAGTCTGAGTCGTAATCTTTCAAAGTCCATAAGATATCTTCAGATCGGGCATTCACAAATACGGCTATCTTTTTGATATGATTTGGGATGGCCTTAATTATCTCTTTGCTTAGTGTACCAGCAACGTATCGTTTGGATCGTTCAAAGAAGATAAAGCCCATAAAATCGATATCAATTTTAGCAATACGCTCTATATTTTCCGGAGTTTTAAGTCCGCATACTTTTAGTTTCATCTTGATTGTTATTAGAAGCTTAGATTTTGAATTAATTCAGAACAGCCTTTGCCGGGATCTTCCTGTTTCATAAAATGTTCGCCAATGAGAAAGGCTTGAAATCCATTCGATTTTAGATAATTGATATCATCAATTCCTTTGATTCCACTTTCAGCAACTTTTACGAAGTGGCTAGGGATTTGTTCTGATAACTTGATTGAATGCTTAAGATCTACAGAGAAATCTTTCAAATTCCGATTATTAATTCCAACCAAATCGACAAAGGGATTGATGTGCTTCAATTCAGATTCATCATGAATTTCAAGAAGAACTTCCATACCCAAACTTTTTGCCAGTTGGCTCATATTCTCAACTTCCTCAGGAGTAAGAATTGCTGCTATTAAGAGCATTAAATCAGCCCCCATAGCCTTAGTTTGATAGATTTGGTAAGGATGAATGATGAAATCTTTTCGAAGAAGTGGTATGCTCAAGCTTTCTCGTGCTATTTCAAAATCAGTCTCATGAGCTCCAAAAAAATCCGTGTCGCTCAGTACTGAAACAACAGAAACTTTGGCTTTCTGATAGGATTGAACAATGGTTCTAATATCAGCATCAGTATTAATAGATCCTTTTTTAGGTGATTGTCTTTTAAACTCAGAGATAATACCCGAACTATTATCAGTTGTTATAGCAGCTTTAGCTGAATAACAAGTGCGCAAAAAGTGCTTCGCTTGTTTCAAATCATCAATAGAATATTGACTTTGGAGCAGCTCAACTTCTTTATGTTTTTGTTCGACTATGGTGCATAGTATATCGTGCATGACTTTTTCTTAAATAGTTCCTTTTACAAGTTTGTTAAGTGCCATAAGAGCTTTACCAGATTCCAGGGAAACTCTAGCTCTATCAATAGCATCTTCTCTTGAAATTTCTGGATGAAGACAGTGAATTGCAATTCCAGCATTGGCAATACTTACGGAATTCTGAGCATCACTTCCTTTTCCTTTTAGAATGTTAACAAAAAGGTCAGCTGCTTCTTTAACTGATTCTCCGCCATAAAGCTCTTCAGGAGCTAGGGTTCGGAATCCTAAATCATGTGGACTAAGAATTTCTTCTCGTTCGTTTGAAATAATTTTAACCTTGTCAGTTAAAGCAATCTCGTCGTAACCATCAATATTGTGTAGGATAGAATAACGGGTTTCCGTTTCTTGAAGTACATATTGATAGAGACGTGCTAATTCAAGACTATAGACACCTACAATCTGATTTTTAGGCTGAGATGGATTTACTAGTGGGCCTAACATATTGAAGAAAGTTCTGATGCCCAGATTTCTTCGAATTGATGCTATATTTTTCATGGCTGGATTAAAATGAGGTGCATGTAAAAAACAGATGCCTGATCGTTCTAAATCTTCTTTCAATTCACTTTCAGTATCTTTGAATTCATATCCCAAGTATTCGATAACATTGGATGATCCACAAAAAGAAGAAACACTGTAGTTGCCATGCTTACTGACCATATCGCCTGATCCAGCCACAATAAATGAAGCCAAAGTCGAGATGTTAAACGTGTTTTTTGTATCACCGCCTGTACCACATAGATCAATGCAATTGTAATCACTCAGATCAACAGGAATACCCATCTTCAAAAGAGCACTTCTAAATCCACTTAGTTCATCTACGCTTATGCTTCGCATTTGAAATACGGTCAGAAAGGCTATGATCTGAGCTTCATTGTATTCTCCTTCGGTAATTTGTATCAGAACTTCCTCAGCTTCTTGTTTCGTGAGTGTTTTATATTCGAATAAATGATGTAGTATATTTTTCATCGGTTTATATTTTTTTCAATTTGATATGAATTGTTAGAATATATTTTCTCATTAATCCTCTTTTAACCAATTCATAATCATTTGTAAGCCCTGAGGTGTAAGGATAGATTCAGGATGAAATTGAATCCCCTCTACATCGTATTCTTTGTGTCTTAAGCCCATGATCATATTGTCTTCATCCTTACAAGTCACTTCTAAGCAATCAGGTAAGTCCGTCTCTGACACATTCCATGAATGATAGCGTCCCGCCTTAAACTCAGCAGGAATTCCATTTAGAATTTTAGAGTTTTCGCTGCATCGATTTATGTCGGATGCTATACCGTGGTATACCTTTGAAGGGTTTTCAAGTTCAGCTCCAAAAACTTCAGCTATGGCTTGATGGCCTAAACAAATCCCTAGGATTGATTTTGAAGGCGCATATTTTTTAATCAGTGCTTTTAGAATTCCAGCTTCTTCAGGAATTCCTGGACCTGGTGAAAGGAGAATCTTATCGTATTTTTCGATCTCGTGCAATTCAATTTCTCTATTGCGATGAATCTCTATTTCGCCAGGATTGAGTTGGCGTAAATATTCTACCAAATTGTAGGTGAATGAATCGTAATTATCTAGAACAAGTATTTTCATGATGTTGATGTGCTAATTTGAAGATGTGTTGATGTGCTAATGTGATGTTCCGATAGCTATCGGAATGAAGATGTGTTGATGTGCTTCCGAAGCAGATGACTGACAACACCTTCTTTATTTACCTATGTTTTCTGCTATTATTAATGCTTTTCTTAGCGCAGCTAGCTTATTGTCAACTTCATTTAGTTCACTTTTAGGGACTGATTTTTCAACCACACCTGCACCTGCCTGATAATATAAATTGTTATCCTTACTAAGGAAAGTTCGAATCATGATAGCCTGATTCACTTCACCGTTAAAACCAATTGAACCAATACAACCACCATAAAATCCACGACTCGTGGGTTCATATTTATCGATGAGTTCCATCGCTTTATACTTTGGTGCTCCAGATAAAGTACCAGCAGGAAAGGTATTCCCGATTAAATCGAAAGTGTTGTAATCCTTGGGTAGTTCCCCTGAAACCTTCGATACCAAATGAATGACATGAGAATAGAATTGGACTTCACGGAAGGTTTCGATTTTAATATTAGTTGCATTCCGACTCAGGTCGTTTCTAGCCAAATCGACAAGCATGACGTGTTCGCTTTGCTCTTTTTCATCGGCTTCTAGTTGTTTCGCCAATTCAATATCTTGTAAAGCATCACCCGATCGCCGAAAAGTTCCAGCAATAGGATGAATGTAAGCCTTGTTGTTTTTCACTTCAATTTGTGCTTCGGGAGATGAACCCATAATTCGAAATGAACCGCAATCGAAATAGAATAAATAGGGTGATGGATTTACAGATCGAAGGGCTCTGTAGAGATTGAAATCATCACCTTGATAGCCTTGTGAAAAAGACCGTGAAAGAACAATTTGGAAAACATCGCCACGTCGGCAATGCTGGATGCCTTTTTCTACCATGTCAAGATAATCCTGATCGCTCATATTGGTTTTCTCTTCCTCATGTTTCAATGAGAAACTAAAACTTGGAATATTGTGATTACGAAGTAAGTCTTCAATCTCTTTAATTCTTGAGTCTTCACCATTCTGAGTCAGCTCAACTATGGTAAGCGTATTATTAAAATGATTGACCTCGATAATGAAACGATAAAGAGAATAGGAGAGTTGTGGAATTTTCACACCAGCTTTTTTAATAAAATTCAAGCTTTCGAATCCAGGTACTGCATCGAAAGAGGTGTAGCCAAATAAAGCATTTGCCTTATTGATCTCATCTTTGTCTTCAAGATCAAATTGTTTCACAAAGGATTCTAACTGATTTGCTAAGAAGCCAACTGGTTGATCTTTGATACTGGTTTCTTTCCTATCAGCTCCAATACTTTCAATAAGCAAATTGTCTTTTAAACAAATGTTAGCTATCGGCTCAAGTGCAATGAAAGAGCTTGCATTTTCAGGACTGTGATAGTCTGAGCTCTCAAGAAGTATACTTTGAGGAAATCGATCTCTAAGTTTCAGATACATGCTTACTGGTGTAATAACATCGGCAAGCATTTCTTTTTTATAATGTTTGAATTTGATCATCGCTTTGAAAATTGGGTAAAAAAAAAGCGACCTACTGAATAATCAGTAGGTCGCTTGATGCTGTTTTTTATCTTTATTTAAAGACTTAAAGTTTGCATATAGGGCGGACGTTTCTGCTCAGGGTATATGAGAGATTAGTATTATGCCACCACCAAAATTTGCAAACAGAAGCGTTCATGGTTTTTTCTTATTAGATTTTCACAAATGTATCGAATTTTAAAAGTAAAATCCAAATGGTTTTTGGTTAATAGTTAAACGTTTCTATCTAAATAAGATTATAATAGGCAGATAATCAGCATTTATAGTTTTAAATATCATGTGAAAAAAAAGATTTTGCAATCTGTCTGAGGTTGTATTCTGATGCCATTACTTCCCCATATGCACCTGTTGAACGAATTGCTATTAGATCATTTCTCTTCGTTTTTGGCAAGGAAACAGCTTTGCCAAAGCAATCTGATGATTCACAAATAGGACCAACCACATCGTATTTTTCTGACAGATCTGTTGAACTTAAATTCTCAATTTTATGGAATGCCTGATAGAGAGCCGGACGTAACAATTCAGTCATACCTGCATCTAGAATTGCAAACTTGGTATTGATGCCATTTTTCACATACAGCACGCGCGAAATTAAGCTCCCACACTGTCCAACTATTGATCTCCCTAATTCAAAATGAACCTCTTGATTTGCTTTTAGATTCAGAAATTCATTGAATAGTGCGAAATAATTTTTAAAATCAGGTACAGGTTCTTCATCAGGCTTATGATAGTTGATGCCAAAACCACCTCCAACATTAATATGATCGACAATAATTTGATGATCTAGAAACCAATCTTGAATTTCGTTGATACGCAAGCAAAGACTCTTAAAAACACTCAAGTCTACAATTTGAGAGCCAATATGGAAATGTAATCCAATCAGGTTAAGATTCTCAGAATTCTCTAATAAACGGAGTATTTCTTCGAATTCCCAAGGATTAATTCCGAACTTATTTTCAGCTATACCCGTTGTGATGTAATGATGTGTGTTGGCATTAACATTAGGGTTAATACGCAAGGCAATGTTCGCTACCTTGTTTTTTGACTTGGCTATTTCATCTATCACTTCAATTTCAGGAATAGACTCGCAGTTGAAACAAAAAATATTGGCATCGAGAGCCATTTTAATTTCTTTATCTGATTTGCCCACACCAGCATAGACAATTTTATTTGTAGAGAAGCTATTCCCCAATGATCTTTTTATCTCGTTACCACTGACACAATCAGCTCCAAATCCATAAGTCTGTATAAGTGATAGTATTCTTGGATTTGCGTTGGCTTTTATGGCATAATGAACGTGATAATTGTATTGCTCAGCCTCTTTTTTGATGCTATCTAATGTACTCTCAAGTAGCTCCAAATCGTAATAATAAAATGGCGTTTCTTGTGAATTTAAATAATCGTATGTCGTTGAATTAATCATATTTTTTCGAAGTTTAGAAGTTGATTCAATAAGTAAACAATTGCATTTTCTAGATGAATAGTTTGTTCAGTGATTTTAAGGCTTCAACCTTATTCTCTTGATCAACTAATACTGAAATGTTGTGACTGCTTCCTCCGTAAGAAATCATTCTTAGTGGCGTTTTCTCTAAGGCTTCCAGAACTAATTTTGCAGAACCTGCTGCTTCAGATATGAAGTCACCAACAATGCATATAATGGATTGATTTGTGTCTATTTCAACGATCCCAAACTTTTTGAGTTCCTGTTCAATTTCTTTAAGTCGACTGGTATCATCAATTGTTAGAGATACAGCGACTTCTGAGGTGGTAATCATATCAATAGGAGTCTTGTAAATCTCGAAAACTTCAAATATTTTTCTTAGGAATCCATAGGCTAAAAGCATACGTCCCGATTTAATTTTCACGGCTGTAATACCATCTTTTGCAGCAACGGCTTTAATACGCTTGCGCTCTAATTTATTTGATATAAGAGTCCCTTCATCACTTGGACTTAAGGTATTTTTAAGACGAACAGGAATATTGCCCAATTGGCAAGGCAATACACTGGCAGGGTGCATGATTTTTGCACCAAAATATGCCAATTCGGCTGCTTCGTCGAAAGATAATTCACTAATAGCCTGTGTCTGATCTACAAAACGAGGATCGTTGTTATGAAAGCCATCAATATCCGTCCAGATTTGAACTTCATCAGCAGAAATAGCAACACCTATAAGCGAAGCAGAATAGTCACTACCTCCTCTGTGTAGGTTGTCAACCTCACCGTACGCATTCCTACAAATATAGCCTTGAGTTATAAATAGCTTGTTTTGTGGATTTTGACTGACTTCTCTTTTTAGGTTTTCCTGGATGTAATAACTATCGGGTTCGCCATCCTTATCAATCCTCATGAAGTTAAGAGCTGGAAGTAGGACTGAATCAATATTATTTTCGGAAAGATAATAATGAAACATGGCCGTAGAAATTAATTCACCTTGAGCTAGGACAGCTTTTTCTTGAAGCTGAGTAAAAGTTTTGTGTACAAAGTTGCGGATGTAAACGAAATGTGAATTGATCAATTCATGCCCCTTATCAAGATATTCAGAACTTGTATAAAGCTCATTGACTCTTGAAATATAGCTTTGTTCTAAATCTTCAATTCTATTAATCGCATTCTCGTCATCTCCTTTATATAGCAGTTCCGTAATTTCAACCAATGCGTTTGTTGTACCTGCCATAGCAGATAATACGACAATACATGATTCTTCATTTTGTACAATTTGGGCTAGGTTTTGAATTCGTTGTGGAGTACCAACGGAGGTGCCGCCAAATTTTAGGATTTTCATGGTTTTTGTTTTGTAATAGTTAGAAAATTTAAACCTAAGCTTGTTTTGATTTATGGTTACCTTAAGATTAAACTTTAATTCGTTCAGAAATTTTCACAAAAAAAGCCTGCAGAATTTCTGCAGGCTTTTTAGATATTTTAAAGCTTCACATAATTCCACATGGATACTAACTCAATAGTGTTTATTGTGTTTTATCTGTTTATTTAATGTGGTCAATATCATATTCATTTTTCTAATTTTATAGGTGCAAATATGATGAAAATATTGAAATGAAAAAACAAAATCGATTAAAATTTCACAATTAAATGTTTATTTCACGTATTGTTTAAATCTCAACAGGGTTGAAGTGTGCCTCTGTATAGCCTTGTTATACATGAAAGTCTTTAGTTTTGTAGAGTTGGTGATCCGAAAATGAGATACTTACGGTGGGAGCGAAGAGGGGTGTGGAATAAATGATTTAGTGGTTGATGTGAAATTCCTATAAAAAGGAAAAACTCAGGTCCCCACCTGAGTTTTCTTACTAACCTAAATCTTAACCTATGAAAAATTGACCAAGCTCTTTTGGAGTTGAGCTTAGAACTAAGTTTGGATTGTTAGTTTGTTTCAACATTACAAACATAGCTGTTTCTTTAGTTAAGGGTAGTCAACACGAGTTAAAGAAGCTTAAGCTTTCTATTCAAATGATGTTTTGACATGATGATTCAAAAACTTAAGAAAGATCGATACAATAAATTGATATTTGGATATAGCTGATGTGAGATTCTTATAAAAAGAAAAAACTCAGGTCCCCACCTGAGTTTTCTTACTAACCTAAATCTAACCTATGAAAAAAATTGACCAAGCTCTTTTGGAGTTGAGCTTAGAACTAACTTTGGATTGTTAGTTTGTTTCAACATTACAAATATAGCTGTTTCTTTAGTTAAGGGTAGTCAATGCAAGTTAAAGAAGGTTAAGCTTTCTATTCATATGATGTTTTGACATGATGAATCAAATACTTAAGAAGGATCGATACAATAAATTGATATTTGGATAGTGCTGATGTGAGATTCTTATAAAAAGAAAAAACTCAGGTCCCCACCTGAGTTTTCTTACTAACCTAAATCTAACCTATGAAAAACTTGCTGAACTTTTTGGAGTTGGTCCAGCTCTAATTATGAAATAATTAGTCTTGTTTCTACACTACAAATATAGATGATTCTTTAGTTAAGGCTAGTCAATACAAGTTAAAGAAGGTTAAGATTATTATTTTATGAAGTTTGAAATGTAGGTTCAAGATGTTTAAAACTAGATAGGTTCAATAAATTGATATTCGGATAGTGGTGATTTGAGATTCTTATAAAAAGAAAAAACTCAGGTCCCCACCTGAGTTTTCTTACTAACCTAAATCTAACCTATGAAAAAATTGACTAAGCTTTTTTTAGAGTTGAGCTTAGAACTAACTTTGGATTGTTAGTTTGTTTCAACAATACAAACATAGAGATTTCTTTAGTTAAGGGTAGTCAATACAAGTTAAAGAAGGTTAAGCTTTATTTTGATGAGTCTTTTTTTAAGATAAGGAGTCAATAATTAATATCTGGAGTGAAGAGGATGTTAGATTGGTATAAATGAAAAAACTCAGGTCCCCACCTGAGTTTTTCTTACTAACCTAAATCTAACCTATGAAAACGACCAAACTCATGTGATTCAGAGTTTAGAATTGATCTTAGAAATCAATTTTGTTTTACTATTACAAACATACAGCTTTAATCTATTTTGAAAAAAAAAACTAAGTTAAAGAAGGTTAAAAATGCATGAGTTGAATGAATCATAACTGCTTTATAACCAATGTAATTTAATGTTAAATATTAGGTTGAATGCTCTGGAAAGCCTCGTTTTATTAGTGAAGAGGGTATTTTAATTTTGCGTAGAGATCTATGGTTTTCTAAATGTTCCCACTCCCGTTATAATAGCTTTAGCCATTTTCTCTTCATCGCTTCCTTCAGATTGTGAAAGGTGATACATCGAGTGAATAACCACACCAATATCATCAACTTCTACACGTCCTGTCCAGCAGGCAAGTGAGCCATATTGACCAAAATCAACCATAAAGGCAATAACGTTATCTTTAAAACGTCCAATGATTTCAAATTTCTCTTCAAAATTTGGAAGTCCGATTCCAGTTTGGAAAGTTCCTGTGATGTTCTGACCATCAATACTTAAATTCATTTCAGAATTATACTGATTTCGCCAGCGTCCGTTTAAATTTATGTTCATAGGGCAGTTTTTTTATATCAGAAACATTTCTTAGAAAGCCTTGTTTCTTGATGGTGTAAGTAAAAAGAACCAATATTTTAAATTAATATAGTCGAAATAAGTGATTTTTACAAGATTTCTAGACATTGAAAATATGTTTTTTTGGAATTCATGCTATCTTTGCAAATTCGAATATTAGTATTGATCTGCAGATTGAAAGATTGGAGAGCCTAATTTTGAATTATTTTAATTTCATGCGGAGGTAAAATGAATCAGTTGAAACTATCAATTTTATTTCCCGAACAAAGAATTTCCAAATGAGTATTGAAAGTATTATTAAAGGTAAAGTAGTAGAGGCCATAAGTGCATGCTATGGTCAGAAAGTTGAAGAGGATAGTGTTCAGATTCAAAAGACCAGACGCGAATTTGAGGGAGACTTAACTGTTGTCGTTTTTCCATTTTTACGCTTCTCTAAGAAATCACCTGAAGAAACTGCTAATGACCTTGGAAATTATTTACAAGAAAATATCGATGCCATTCCTTCATTTAATATCGTTAAAGGTTTCTTGAATTTGGTTATTGACAATTCATATTGGCTTTCACTTTTGAATGATGCCGTAAAAACTGATAATTACGGTTTTATTCCTTTGACTGAAGGTGCTAGAAAAGTGATGATTGAGTATTCATCTCCTAACACAAACAAGCCTCTTCACTTAGGACATATCAGAAATAACTTATTAGGTTATTCTGTTGCTCAAATTTTAAAAGCGAATGGTCTTGAAGTGATCAAGGTAAATCTTGTGAACGATAGAGGAATTCATATTTGTAAGTCAATGCTGGCTTGGATGCTTTTTGGTGAAGGAGAAACTCCAGAATCGACAGGTATTAAGGGCGATCACTTAGTTGGAAAATATTATGTGAGATTCGACAAGGAGTATAAAAAGGAGATTGAAACTCTTGTTGCCGGTGGCATGGAAGCTGATGAGGCTAAGAAAAAAGCACCTTTATTGCTCGCAGCACAGGAAATGCTTGTGAAGTGGGAAGCTGGAGACGAAGAAACTGTTGCTCTTTGGCGTAAAATGAATGATTGGGTATTAGCTGGATTCGAAGTTACTTACAAAACAATGGGAGTTGACTTTGATAAGGTTTACTTTGAATCGGATACATACAAGCAGGGAAAGGCTATCGTTATGCGAGGCCTTGAGGAAGGTGTTCTTTATAAGAAAGAGACTGGATCTGTTTGGGCTGATCTTGAATCTGATGGTTTAGATCACAAACTATTGCTTCGTGATGATGGAACATCAGTATATATGACTCAGGATATTGGAACCGCTTATGAGCGTTTTAATGAGTTTAAAATTGATGAGCACATCTACGTAGTAGGTAATGAGCAAAATTACCATTTCCAGGTTCTGTCATTGGTGATGGGGAAATTGGGATACGAGTGGCATGATAAAATTCAGCATTTATCTTATGGTATGGTTGAATTGCCAGAAGGTAAAATGAAATCACGTGAAGGAACAGTTGTTGATGCCGACGATTTGATGAAAGAGATGGTTAATACAGCTCGTGAGACTTCAGAAGAACTAGGTAAACTTTCAGGTTATTCGAAGGAAGAAGCTGAAGATGTCTATTATAAGGTAGCAATGGGTGCATTGAAATATTTTATTCTTAAGGTTGATCCTAAAAAGAATATGATGTTTAATCCTAAAGAATCTATTGATTTTAACGGAAATACAGGGCCATTCATTCAATATACATACACACGTATCAAGTCGGTATTGCGTAAGGCAACTGAAAGTGGTATTGAAATTCCTGAATTAGCTAAAGCTGATCTAACTATTTCTGAGAAGGAGTCATTCTTAATTCAAATGTTAGCAAATTATCCAAATGTAATTAAGGATGCAGGTCGCGATACAAGTCCAGCTTTAATTTCAAATTACATTTACGATTTGTCTAAGGAATACAATCAGTTTTATCACGATTTTCCAATGAATAAAGAGGAGGACGAAGATTTAAGAAATTTCCGTTTTGTTTTATCTAAACAAGTAGCAGGAATTATTAAGTCGGGAATGAGCCTATTGGGAGTTAGCTTACCAGAGAGAATGTAATTATATTTGTTTTGGCTTCGGCCTTTACAAAGTGTAAGATATAAGAATAAGTATAGCCTAAATTGAGGCTGCTTATTCAATTTAATTGTAAAAAAAATCTGGATTGACTTAAAAATGGTGTCTTATTAAAAGATGTCATGAGATATGAGCAAATACAGAGAATTTTTTATTTTTGCAGGGAACTAAAAAAAAATCCGGAAAAGAATGTTTGAAAATCTTAATGAAAGACTTGAACGGTCCTTTCAGTTGTTGAAAGGACACGGAAAGATCACCGAAATAAATATAGCTGAAACTTTAAAGGATGTTCGTCGTGCTTTACTTGATGCCGATGTCAATTTTAAAATCGCCAAGTCGTTTACTGCTACAGTAAAAGAAAAAGCATTAGGACAAAATGTTCTAACTTCATTGAAGCCAAATCAATTGATGGTGAAAATCGTTCACGATGAATTGGCTGAATTGATGGGGGGAGAGCAAGTTGATATTGAAACTAAAGGTAATCCTGCTGTTATTTTGATCGCGGGTCTTCAAGGTTCTGGTAAAACAACTTTTTCAGGAAAGTTAGCCAACTTACTAAAAACGAAACGTTCATTGAACCCTCTTCTGGTTGCCTGTGACGTCTACCGTCCAGCTGCGATTGATCAGTTGCACGTTTTGGGTGAGCAAATTGGTGTTCCGGTATATTCAGATAAGGATAGTAAGAACCCAGTTAAGATTGCTGAAGCTGCAATAAAAGAAGCAAAGGCAAAAGGTCACGATTTAGTCATTGTCGATACGGCAGGTCGTTTGGCTGTTGATGAGGTGATGATGAAGGAAATTGAAGCTGTTAAAAAGGCAATCAAACCTTCTGAAATCTTATTCGTTGTCGATTCTATGACGGGACAGGATGCTGTGAATACAGCTAAAGAGTTTAATGATAGATTAAACTTCGATGGTGTTGTATTAACAAAATTAGATGGTGATACTCGTGGTGGTGCTGCCTTATCTATTCGTTCAGTTGTAGACAAACCAATTAAGTTTGTTGGTACAGGTGAGAAAATGGAAGCTTTAGATGTTTTCCATCCATCACGTATGGCTGACCGTATTTTGGGTATGGGTGATATCGTTTCACTTGTTGAGCGTGCACAGGAGCAGTTCGATGCTGATGAAGCTCGTAGCCTGCAAAAGAAGATTGCTAAGAATCAGTTCAATTTTAATGATTTCCTTTCTCAGATCTCTCAGATTAAGAAAATGGGTAATCTTAAGGATTTAGCATCTATGATTCCTGGTGTTGGAAAGGCACTTAAGAATATCGATATTGATGATGATGCATTTAAAGGTATTGAAGCGATTATTTATTCGATGACACCATTAGAGCGTGAAAATCCAACTTTATTGAACGGATCCCGACGTAAGCGTATTGCTGCTGGTAGTGGATCTGATATTCAAGATGTAAATCGACTGATTAAGCAGTTTGATGAAACACGAAAGTTGATGAAAATGATGTCGAAAGGCGGAAAGATGTCTCGAATGATGGGAAATCTTCCGATGAGAAAGCGATAAACACAATATAAAATGCTTGGCTTCTCAGTCAGGCATTTTTTATAACAATAATGATTTGTAGCTAAGATTCAGGCTGCATAATACTTATCACAGATACAAAACATAGTCATGAAACGAGCCATTATCACAAGGGGGAACCCCAATTAGATGATTATTATGGCGACTTCCATGTGACAATTTTAAAATCATAGACACATGCAATTAATCGATGGGAAAAAGATTTCGGCTGAAGTAAAGCAAGAAATTGCTGCTGAAGTTGAGGGTATTATTAAAAATGGCGGTAAAAAGCCACACCTTGCGGCTATTATTGTTGGGCATGATGGTGCAAGCGAAACCTATGTGGCTGCAAAAGTTAAAGCTTGTCATCAAGTAAACTTTGATTCTTCTGAGTTTAGATTCGAAGATACGATTACAGAAGCTGATCTGTTAGCTGAAATTGAGAAAGTAAACCAAGATGATTCAATCGATGGCTTAATTGTTCAATTACCATTGCCTAAGCATATTTCAGAATCCAAAGTTATTGAGACCATTCGCCCTGAGAAAGATGTTGATGGATTCCATCCTATGAATGTAGGTAAGATGGTCGCAAGTTTACCAACTTACTTACCAGCTACTCCAGCAGGTATCGTAGAGTTGTTAAAGCGATATAAGATTGAAACTTCAGGTAAGAACTGTGTCGTGATTGGTCGTAGTAACATTGTTGGTACACCAATGAGTGTATTAATGTCTCGTAAAGCTTCTCACGGTGATTGTACAGTAACACTTTGTCATAGTCGTACTAAGAATATTCCTGAGATTACTCGTGAAGCAGATATCATTATTGTTGCTATTGGTATGCCAGAATTCTTGACAGGTGATATGGTTAAATCTGGAGCTGTTGTAATTGATGTTGGAATTCATAGAATTAAATCTGATAAGACTAAATCTGGTTGGAAGCTAATTGGTGATGTCAATTTTGATGAAGTGTCTCCAAAGTGTTCATTCATCACACCAGTTCCTGGTGGAGTTGGTCCAATGACTATTGTGTCTTTACTACAAAACACGTTGATCGCATCAAAAAATGAGATTTATTCGTAAGAGTTTAAATCAAAAATATATGAAGGGATGATTCTTAATTGAATCATCCCTTTTTTTTTGCCTAAAGTGTCCTGAAAATCGTTGTTCTTGATTACTTAATTAAGGCTTCAGCTTCAATTCTGAAGTGAAACGAGCATGTTATTCTTTCTGCAATAATGAGTTTATCGTGTAACTATTGAGCTTTGAAGAGTGATTTGCAGGCTTAATCTTGTTTAAGTTGATTATTTAGATGGGTTAAGAATAGGAGGAGGCGCAGTAATACGATATACATTAGGTGTCATATGTATATTCCTGTATTCAGGAATCTCTATTTGCTTGATTCTTAAAATGTAAAAAATACAATTAACTACTTGTATTTGATTTTGAGAACATAAAAATCCCCAGTGGTTTTGTAATGAATACTGATAAAAATCATAAATGTTACCATGTGTTAAAACAGTGTTAATATTTGTTAAATCCATTATAAGTATTAAATTTAGCATTGATTATTACCATAAAACCATTTGCATCTTTACTTATTTACTAACTAAAAAGAATTTTTATGAAAAAATTAATTGGACTATTTGTTTTTCTACTTTTTGTGGGAACTCAAATAGTGACTGCGCAAAGCAAGCAAATCACCGGTACGGTAACCAGTGCCGACGACGGGCTCGGAATGCCTGGTGTATCTGTTGTTGTAAAAGGTACCACAATTGGTGCGAGTACAAATATTGATGGACAATATAGTCTTGAAGCTTCAGCAAGTGATGTGCTTGTTTATAGTTTTGTGGGTATGGTTCCTCAAGAAATCACAGTCGGTTCACAAACTGTAATTAATGTTGTTTTAGAAACTGAATCTATTGGTATGGATGAGGTTGTTGTAACTGCATTGGGTGTAACAAGAGAGAAAAAGTCTCTAGGTTATGCAGTAACTGAAATTAGTGGTGATGCCGTTAGTGAAGTTAAAGAATCCAATATTGTAAATGCTCTTTCAGGTAAGGTTGCTGGTGTTAATATCCGTCAAGCTAATACTATGGGAGGATCAGCAGATATCCTAATTCGTGGTACTGCTTCTCTTTTAGGTAACAACCAGGCTTTATTTGTAGTTGATGGTGTACCTATGGATAATAGTAATACCAATACTGATAACCAGCAAAGTGGTTGGGGTGGATATGACTATGGTAATGCTGCATCCGATATCAATCCTGATGATGTTGAGTCGGTTTCTATTCTTAAAGGTGCTGCTGCATCTGCACTTTATGGTTCTAGAGCAGCGAATGGTGTTGTTTTAATTACAACCAAGAAAGGTGCTAAGAATAAGAATGGTATTGGTGTTGTTGTAAATTCAGGTATTACTTGGAGTACAATTGACAAAGAGACTATGCCAGAGTATCAGTATGAGTATGGTGCTGGTTATTCTCAAGATTGGAGTTTTGAAGGTGCGATTAACGGCTTTAATGTTGTTAATACAAATGATGATGCATCTTGGGGACCTGCTTTTGATCCTAATTTACAAGTTGTTCATTGGGATGCCCTAGATCCTAATGCTTCTAACTATGGTGAAACTCGTCCTTGGGTTGCTCCAAAAAGCACAGTATACGATTTCTTTGAAACAGGTATGAAATATACAAATAGTGTTGCCTTAACAGGTGGTACTGATGTTTCTAATTTTAGATTATCTTTTACTAACTCTGACGAAAGTGGAATTCTTCCTAATTCAAAAATTAAGAAGAATACGATTGCTTTTAAAGCTAATCACGAGTTAAATGATAAGTTTACTGTTTCTGCAAGTGCAAACTATGTGAACACTAAAGGTAAAGGAAGATATGGTACAGGTTATGATAGTAATAACCCTATGCAGAATTTTGCACAGTGGTTCCAGACTAACCTTGATTTTAAGAGATTAGAGAATTATTATAAATCTCCAGATGGAGATCAGAGAACTTGGAATGCTAACAGTCCTACTGATTTGGATCCTGCTTATGCTAATAACCCATATTGGACTCGTTATGAGAATTTCCAGGATGATGAAAGAAATCGTTTATATGGATACACATCTTTAGATTATGAATTGAATGATATGTTCTCTTTGACTTTTAAATCATCTTTGGATTATTACCACGAGAGACAAAATGAAAGAAATGCTGTTGGATCAAATGATCAGTCATCTTTTTCAACTTATGACAGAACGTTCTCTGAGTGGAATACAGACGTGATGTTGAAGTTTAAGAAGAGAGTTGATGAATTTAACTTCACTGGTCTTGTTGGAGCTAACTATAGAGAGAATGTTCAGCAATCTATTTTTGCACAGACTTCTGGTGGATTAGTTGTTCCTGGTTTATACACTGTGAAAAATACCACAGTTGAAAAATCTCCAACAGAAACACTACTTGAGAGAAATATGAAGAGTTTTTATGGTAGCTTTTCTGGAGGATATAAGAACTTCGCTTATTTAGAAGCTTCTTTTAGAGTTGATAATACTTCAACATTACCATCAGATGATAACACTTATTTTTACCCTGCTGTTTCTACAAGTATTATTCTTTCTGAGATAGGTGCTATGAAAGATATTTCTTTCTTGTCATTTGCTAAATTAAGAGCTAATTATGCTGAGGTAGGTAATGATACAAATCCTTATAATTTAAGATCTTCTTATTCACAGGGATCTAACTGGGGAAGTCAAGCTATATTCTCTGTAAATTCTGTTCTTCAGAATCCTGAGTTGAAATCGGAAAGAACAAAGAGTTACGAAGTTGGTTTAGAAGCAAACTTCTTCGATAATAGAGTCGGTTTTGATGTGGCTGTTTATAAGTCAAATTCTTTTGACCAAATTATGGCTGTAAATGTATCAAGAGCAAGTGGATACCAACAAGCATTCGTAAACTCTGGAGAGATTGAGAATACAGGTGTTGAAATAGCATTAAACTTAACGCCAGTTAAGAATAATGATCTGACTTGGGATATGAACTTGAATTTCTCTAAGAATAATAATGAAGTTAAGAGTCTTTACGATGGTGTAAAAAACATTCTAATTACTTCAGCTTGGGATATTTCAATGAATGCACATGTTGGTGAAGCTTATGGTGTGTTAAGAGGTACAAACTTTGTTTATACTGATGGAAAGAAGACTGTAGACTCAAGAGGATACTATACTAGAACTGAGAAAGAAGAAGTGATTGGTAATATCCAGCCAGACTGGCGTGGAGGTATTACAAACACACTTTCTTATAAAGGTTTTTCTTTAAGAGCCCTAATTGATATTCAAAAAGGCGGTGATATTTATTCTGTAGACCGTAAGTATGGTTTAGCTACAGGATTATTTAAAGAAACTGGTGGCTTGAACTCAAAGGGAAATCCTAAACGTGATGCTGTATCAGACGGTGGAGGTATTCTACACGCTGAAGCAGTAATGGCTGATGGTACACCAAATACAACCTTTGCTCGTGCTAATGGTTGGGGTGGAGACCAGTATTATGGAAGAACACCTACTGCTAGATACTTATATGATGCATCATATGTTAAGTTGAGAGAGGTTGCTTTATCTTATTCTCTACCTAAAGATCTTTTAAATAGCACTTTCTTAAATAAAGTTGTTATTTCTGCAGTAGGACGTAATCTTTGGATTATCCAAAAGAATACGCCTGGTTTTGATCCTGAAACAGGACAGAGTTCTGGAAACAAGCAAGGTATTGCAAATGCTTCTTACCCAACATCTAGAAGTTTTGGTTTCAACGTAACATTAGGATTTTAATTTTAAAAGACAATTATGATGAAAAAAATAACATATCTATTACTAGGAATTATTTCTACGGTGGGAATTGTTTCTTGCTCACTAGAGGATAATATTGATCCTAAGAACGCAAGTAATGTGCCAGTAGAAACCTTATTTACTCAAGCTCAAATTGAGTTTGTAAATCAGTACAATAGTATGAGTGTAAATAGAAATATTTCACGTCTGCTTGCTCAATATTGGATGGAAACTACTTATACAAATGAGAGTCGTTACGATTTTCTTGATAGAGGTATTTCTGATACATTTTCTTCTGAATTCTACAAGGATGTGATCAAAGACCTTCGAGAAGCTATGATGATTCTTGATAATGCTGGTTATGTTGGAGCTTTGGCTGATAAAGCTATTAATCAGAAAGCGACCATGACGATTCTTGAGATTTATTCATTTACTGTTTTAGCTGAGACTTTTGGAGATATTCCATATTCAGAAGCAGTTCTTGATATTCCTGATTTTACACCTAAATATGATGATGCAGAAACTTTATATGCTGACCTTTTGGTTCGCTTGAATGCTGCAATCGCAAGTTTAGATGCATCTAAAGGAACATGGGGACATGAAGACTTATTATTTGATGGCGATCTTGCTAAATGGGAAATGTTAGGTAATGCTTTGAAATTAAGAATGGGAATGCGTATGGCTGATGTTCCTAGTTTTAACTCTGCTACTGTTGTTACTGAAGCTTTGGCTGCTGGTGTTTATGATGCCAATCTTGAAGGAGCTTTCTTCGGTTATATCGGAGCCGATCCACACGTCAATACCATTTATGATGGTTTCTTGATTGATGGTAGAAAAGACTACACGCCTTCTAATACTTTAATTGATAAGATGCTTGCTCTTACTGACCCACGTTTACCTTTATGGTTTACTACAGTAGGTGGTGTCTATAAAGGAATCGAATATGGTAAAGAAGATGGTGGTGTTTATGACCAATTTTCACATTTTACTGATATGTTTTTTGAGCCTACCTTAGAAGTTGTTTTAGCTGATTATTCTGAGATGGAGTTTTTCTTAGCTGAAGCTGTTGAAAGAGGTTATGCTGTTGGTGGAACTGCTGAGGAGCACTATAATAATGGTGTTACTGCTAGTATTCTTTATTATGGTGGAACTGAAGCTTCTGCAGCTGCTTACCTAGCTCAAGCCAATGTTGCTTATGCAACTGCAGCTGGTAATTGGAAAGAAAAAATTGGTACTCAGAAATGGTTAGCAATGTACAACCGAGGTGTTGAAGGTTGGGCTGAATGGAGACGTTTAGATTTCCCAATTTTAAATACGCCTCATGGAATGGAGTATTCTGATATTCCTTCTCGTTACCCTTATCCTTTTGATGAGAACGAAATGAACGAGGCGAATTATGATGCTGCTTCTGCTGCTATTGGTGGTGATAAAGCTACAACTAAACTTTGGTGGGATAAATTCTAAAAAATATAAAAACTATGAAAAAAAATATTTTAAAATATATTCTAGTAATGTTTCTGGCAGTATCGTTTGCATCTTGCGATGATTTCGATCAAGAACTAAATTACTATGATACGGCAAAACTAGATCTGTCTGCGTCTTCATTTACAGTTTTAGATACTCAGTTGGAGACTACTATTGATTTTCAAACAACAACAAAAACTGTAGGTGCAGTTAGATTTGTTTATGATGGAAATGAAATTGGTACAGGTACTGCAACAAATAACAAAGTAACTGCGACTTTTAACCGTTCAGATTTAGATTTATCTGCAATTGATGATGCTTCTAGATTGTATGTTTATGCAATGGTTGATGGAAAAGAAAAGGAAATGTATACAACTATAGATATGGTTTCTGCTTCTTCAATTAAAGATCCTTTTGTTACTGTTGATGATGAAGAAGAGACTGATCCAATTTTTGAGATGTCTGATGTAGTTAAGAACTTTACTTATAAGGTTTCTCCTGAAACTGCAAGTGGTGTTATTGTTACTGCTTCTATTAAAGTAAATGATGATGTTGATTACACTGAACTATGGTCAATGGATTATGATGCTGCCAATTTAAATTGGGGTTTCAAAGGTGCTGACTATGTAAAAGGTGATGAGATCTCTTTGATGTTAGTAGCTACAGTTGGAACTTTTACTGATACTGTTACAACTTCTATTACTGTTAGTGAATATTTAATGGAGGAAGCAACTAGCTCTAAAATTGACATGGTTAAGCCTGGATTCGACCTTGTTGAAACTAAGGCAGTACCTGTTGATGGCACTATGTGTATGCTTGAGTTTACACATGATTTTGATCAGTTAATGCAAGGTTTTGATGCTCTTAATGGAACTGAAATCTTCTTAATCACTGATGCAGATCTTAAGGTAGAAATGAATTTGCCTGTTCTTAAAGCTGCTTTTGATGTTGCTACTACAGTTACTACAATTGCTGACGCTAAAGTGGGTGATCGTTTTATTGTAAAGACTGTTCGCGATTCTAAAGATTATTATGGAACTATTAAGGTTACTGGTTCTAATGATAATAGAAAAGGCGAAGATGATTTTCTTTCATTCGATTGTTCTATTGAAGTATATGATGCACAGAAGTAATCATTACTAATATATAAAAGAGTTGATCTTCGGATCAACTCTTTTTTTATACAACAAATCCCAAGCCTCATTTGAAGCTTGGGATTTGTTATTTTCGATATCTTTTGAAGATGATTAGATTAGTAACTCACTTCCATCTTTACCTTCTTTTTCTTAATGCGCTCATTTTTTAGCATTCTCAAAAGCTTTTCAGCCATTTTACGTTTTACAGCCACAAAAGAAGCATGATCCAGTACTTCTACTTTACCCAACTCATCTTTTTCAAGTTGACCTTGCTTCATGAAGAATCCTACAATATCCATCTTGTTAATCTTGTCCTTTTTACCTGCATCTATGTAGATGGTTAGCCACTCAGGATCTTCGGGTAATGTAAGGTTGTCAGGAATAATCATTTCTTCAATGTCCTGATTGATGAACTCAGGAAGATAATCACTATCTGCTAATATGAAATAAGATTTACCTGAGGCATCCATTCGTGCCGTACGACCGTTACGGTGTGTGTAAGCATCTGCAGTCGTTGGTAACTGATAATGTATCACATGTTTGATTGAAGGGATGTCAAGCCCTCTGGATGCTAAATCTGTTGTAATTAGAATCTGGTGAGATCCATTTCTGAATTTAATAAGAGCTTTTTCACGATCGTCTTGTTTTAAGCCACCATGAAACGTGTCGTGTTGAAGATGTGAATCCTTTAGAAGGTCACTGATTCTATCGACAGTATCACGATGATTACAGAAGACCAATGTGGCTTCGTTGCCATTGTGACAAATTAAATTGAAAAGAGCGGCTAATTTATCTTTACCATCAGCTCTAACTATTTTCTCAACAAGAGATTCTTTAGGAGTATCAACTAAATAATTAATCTCAAAGGGGTTTGTTACTCCAGTAAATTCTGGAATACTCTCGCTTTTTGTTGCTGATGTTAGAATTCTTTTTTTGATAAACTCTAATTGTTCAATAATTTGCCCCATTTCTCTGTGGAAACCAAGTTCCAGAGATTTGTCAAACTCATCTAAAATAATGGTGTTGATACTATCTGGTGAAAAATTTTCACGACGAAGATGGTCGGCAATTCGTCCAGGTGTTCCAATAAGAACAGCGGGAGGCGTAGAAAGACTGTTTTTCTCAATTTTCATGGCATGGCCGCCATAGCAACAATTCACTTTAAAAGGAGTCGATAGACTTTTAAAAACTGACTCTATTTGGATTGCAAGTTCGCGAGATGGAGCTAAGATTAAAGTCTGAACGCCATTTTTATTTTCATCAAGTTGATTAAGGAGAGGAAGTAGAAATGCTAATGTTTTTCCTGATCCAGTAGGGGATAGAAGAACGATATCATCATTTTTGGTCCATGCTTCAATACATTTCTCTTGCATTGGCTTTAAGGCTTCAATTCCTAATTTCCTTAAAATCTCCTGTATGTTAATCTTATTTTCTTGCATGCGGCAAAAGTAATTCTAATTTCCTAATAATTGGTATACCCATTCATTTAAGCTAGGCATTATCCTAATTCATTTTAAATTGGAGTGATAATCGATAGGTTGGAATCTTTCTCTTATTTTTGGCAATCTTAAAGAATGGAATTATGGAGACGGTGAAAAAACCAAAGACAGAACAGGAAAAGAAAGATATCTATTTTCAGCGCAAGGTTGCTAAAAGAATGGGTAAAGCCATTAGTGATTTCGAATTGATAGAGGAGGGGGATCGAATTATGGTTGGTGTTTCTGGTGGAAAAGACTCTCTTGCTTTATTAGAACTTCTAGCCCTAAGGCGTAAATTCAAGAAACAGAACTTTGAGGTTGTTGCAGTTCATATTAATGTTTTAGAATTACCTTACGAAGTTGATCGTGATTTCTTGAAGTATTTTTGTGAAAAGTTGGATGTGCCTTTAATTTACCGAGATATAAATGTGGATTTTGAGCGTCCAAGCAAAAAGCCTGCATGTTTCCGTTGTTCTTGGCATCGAAGAACAACACTTTTTAAAATGACTGATGAGTTTAAATGTAATAAGCTTGCCTTAGGACACCATATGGATGATGCCATCGAGACCTTATTGATGAACATGATGTATCAAGGGGCAGTCTGCAGCATGCCAGCTAAATTGAGTATGTTTCAAGGGAATATCATTCTAATACGTCCATTGATACTCTTAAAAGATGCAGAGATGCGTGAGTACAGTCGTATTCGCAAGTTTGTATTGGAAAAAGAACTTTGCCCACACGAAGATGTCACCAAGCGTAAGGAAACAACAAGGATGATTGAACGGATTGCTGGTGATGATTCGCGCATCAGAACGAATATGTTTCGATCGATGAGTAATGTTCAAACTGAATATTTACCTATTATTCCAAAAAAAACTAAGTTAGATATCTGATTTTTGATTTGATTCACTTATTTTTATTCTTCAAAGTTTCCCAATGTAAAAAGGGACATATTTGGTTTTATACATTAAACTATTCGTATGGCTAAAGAGATATTAGTATTAGATATAGAAACCACTGGTTTTTTGAATCAGGGTGGCAAGATTGTTGAAATTGGGATTGTAAAGCTTGATTTGGATACCGGTGATGTAACGCCGGTTTACAATTCTCTGATTAAGGAAGATGGTTTAAGTTCATCACATACACGTGGAGGTTTTGGATGGATTTTTCAGAATTCAGATCTTCGATTCGAGGAAGTGCTGGAAGCACCTAGCTTGGATAGTCAGAAAGAAGAAATTCAAGATTTATTAGATCAATTTAGAGTGACAGCTTATAATAAAGCTTTTGATTTTGGATTCCTTAAGGATAGAGGTTTTCAGATTAAGGAATTAGATTGTCCGATGCATTTATCAACTCCAATTGTAAAACTGCCTGCGCCTAATGGACGTAGAGGTTTTAAATGGCCAAAGGTTGAAGAAGCCTGGGATTATTTCTATGGAGATACAGGCTATATTGAAGCTCATCGAGGTTTAGATGATGCTATTCACGAAGCTAAAATTGTTTATAAACTATATCAAATGGGTGAATTTCCGTATACGGTAAGCCTCTTCGATTAAAAATATGAGTCCCACCTTTATTTGAGGTGGGATTTTTTTTATTCAGTTCTGATGTGATCTGATTTGACACTATCAATCTTACTAAAGCGTTCAATTATCTTCTCAACTTCGCTTTGTCTGATGCTAAGAGTGATTCTACATGTGAGATTAAAATCTTGATCGATTTGAAGAGGTTGTTCTTCTTTTATAATTCTCATAACATCATTCATAACTAGATAGTCAAAATGGATATCGTAGATGTCATTTACTGTTTTCTCAATGATTTCAGCATTCGAAATAGCATCTATAGCTGCTGCTTTATACGCGTGAATTAAACCACTAACCCCCAGTTTTGTTCCCCCAAAATAACGGACGACAACAATTAAAATATTGGTGAGATCAGATGATAATATTTGGCCCAATATCGGCTTTCCTGCAGTGGATGAAGGTTCACCATCATCATTAGCTCTAAAGTTCTTCTTATCGGCTCCAAGCATGTAGGCATAGCAATGATGGCGAGCATCATAATATTTCTTCCTGAGCTTGTCGATTTCTTCCTTTATTTCTTCTTCACAAGTCACCGGAAAAGCATAAGTAATAAATTTACTTCCCTTTTCTTTATAAATCCCTTCCGATGTATTTTGTATGGTTTTATAACTATCTGTTTGCATAATCCAACAGTTAAAATATGATTTGTGGGGCAAATTTATTGAGCCAGAATAATGATGGCAATAAAAGATAAGGCTATCCCCATATAATTGAGCTTGCTAATTTTCTCCTTATAGATGAAAAGTCCAAATATAAGCGATAAGGAGACAATACCAATATTAACCATGCTAAAAACAACAGAGCTTTTAAATCCAGAATTGTTGAGGGCTGCAATTAAATAATACAAAGACCCAAAGTTAGCGATACCTAAAATGCTGCCTCCAATTAGGGTATTGATAGAAACTAATTGTTTCAACGATCTTTTTTGGATATACAAGCTAAGAAGACCTGCTAATGCAGCAATAGCAAAAAGAACCAGCGAGAATAACTCTGATCCGCCATTGGTTAAGAAAGTTTCTTGAGAGTATTTAACCAACGTATCAACAAGTCCTGCTCCAAGAAAGAGTGATACTGGTAACCAAATATGTTTGATTTTACTTGTCTTGTTAGATGGTTTGTACACAGCTAATATGATCGATGCAATAGCAAGTGAGAAGCCTAGAAACATCATCATGTTCACCGATTCTTTAAAATACAAGATCGAAAACATAATAGGGATAATAAAAGACATTTTGCTGGCTAGGCTCGTTATCGTAATTCCTGCTTTTTGAGATGATTTACCAATAATGAAGAAAACAACAATAAATAGTAAACCAATCACTAAGGCAAGCCCTATCCAATTTTGTTCTGAAAGTTCTTGCAATGAAATTGATTTATCAGATAGGAGATAACTCATAAGTCCAGCAATAATATAATTGATGACTATTGCTGGAAGAATTTCAATATTGAATTTTTCAAAACTTTTGAAACAGATGAAGATTCCTGTTGAGGATAGTATCGCCAGTAGTATGAGTAACATCTTGTATCTTTATTTTTTGTTTAAAAAAAAGAGCTGCTCTTTTTAGAACAGCTCCTCTGTATATTTTAAAATTGTAAGGCCTGTAGGCAATTACATTTTCAATTTTTTATTTATTTCTTCAATCTGAGTTTTAAACGCTCTGTCTGTATCTATTAGATTGTTAACTGTTTTACATGCATGTAAAACAGTTGCATGATCTTTTTTTCCAATTTGTGAACCAATGGTTGATAAAGAAGCCTTAGTCATAGACTTTGAAAAATACATTGCAATTTGACGAGCTTGTACAATTTCACGCTTTCTAGTCTTGGCTTGAAGCAGGTCGATAGGCATATTGAAATGATCACAAACAATCTTTTGAATGTAGTCAATTGAAATTTCACGCTTGGTATTCTTTACCAATTTATCGATAATTTCAATTGCCAATTCTAGATTTAATTCTTTTTTGTTCAGTGTTGATTGAGCTAAAAGTGAAATAAGAGCTCCTTCTAATTCACGAACATTGTTGATGACATGTGTTGCGATATATTCAATCACATCATTCTCTAGAATGATACCATCTTTATATGCTTTTTGTTGCAAAATACGAACTCTTGTTTCATAATCCGGGTTTTGCAAATCAGCTGACAATCCCCATTTAAAACGAGAAAGTAAGCGATTCTCCATACCTTTCAATTCAATAGGTGCCTTATCAGAAGTCAAAATTAATTGCTTACCTGATTGGTGTAAGTGGTTGAAAATATGGAAAAATGTATTTTGTGTTTTTTCTTTACCCGCTAACTCCTGAATATCGTCAATAATCAAGATGTCGATCATTTGATAAAAATGAAGGAAATCGTTCTTGTTATTATTACGAATAGCTTCAGTAAACTGAGTTTGGAATTTTTGTGAACTTACGTATAGAACTGTTTTCTCAGGATGAATCTCTTTTGCTTTCAATCCTATTGACTGAGCCAAGTGAGTTTTTCCTAAACCAGAATCACCATATAATACAAGTGGGTTAAATGCTGTTCCTCCAGGATTCTCAGAAACGGCCCAACCAGCAGAACGAGCTAATCGGTTGCAATCACCTTCAATAAAATTAGAAAAAGTATAATCAGGGTTTAGTTGAGAATCAATTTGCAATTTTTTAATACCCGGTATAATAAATGGATTCTTGATGCTAGGTTCCTCTTGAGAAAAAGGATTCTTAACGGGTCTGTTTTTTGTGTATGCTGGGTTGTTCCCAGGAACGACAACAGATAGAGGCTTCATATTAGCCATCTGATTATTCTCCATCACAACATTGTATTCTAATTTTGCATTAGAACCAAGTTCCTTTCTTAAAGTCTTTCTAAGTAGATCAATATACTTCTCTTCCAGGTACTCGTAGAAGAAATGGCTAGGTACCTGTAAAGTAAGAATTTCATTCTCCAACTTTAATGGTACGATAGGTTGAAACCATGTACTATAGCTAATTGGCGAAACATTATCCTTAATTACGGCTAAGCAATTTTCCCAGATTTGGAAGTAATTATCGTTCATTTCTTGTTCAGAATTTTAAGACGTTTTAATGGCTAGATTTTATTGGGTCATGCAAATTTGGATAAAAAAAATCTGTAAAAAAAATGAAATTAAACTTGACTTTTAAAAAAGACGATTTATCCCTTGAAACATCAGCTGTTAGAGAATGAAAATAAATAAATAAAAATTAATCAATTGTGCTCTAGGGACTTAGGTGTTTTTACGCGCTTAAGTGCCTGACTAGTAGGGTTTTTTGTAAATCCAAGTTTAATGAATTTAAATAAGAAAATTTTTAATTTGTAATTAACAAAACGGTGTGTTTTGTTAATGAGATGTTGTGTTCAAATCATTCAATCTTTATAACAATTTCCTTAATTATGTGTAAACATAATTTGTTAGTTGAAGTCGTTAGTTTTTATTGATAATTAAAAACTTTCGATATGATTTGAGCACTAATCTTTTAGTCTCTTCGAAAACGAAGACTTGTTCAATTAAAAAATATTTCATAACTTTGATATCAAAATAATATCAAAATACTATAAATATGAAACAGGAAAGAAACTTTTCACCTTTATCAGGCTATTTCATTATCTTTTTAGTTCTGATTTCACTTTTGATTGGAATTTTTGGGCTGGCTGTTATTCATCACCCCGCTTTTGTGATTGCACTTTTGATTGGTGTGTTTATGACGCCAGGCTTTGTCGTTGTAAATCCGAATCAGTCGGTTGTTTTAATTTTATTTGGAGAATATAAAGGAACTATAAAAGCGAATGGTTTTTTCTGGGTTAACCCATTTTTTGCGAAGAGAAAAGTATCTTTGCGAGCAAGAAATCTTGATAGCGATCCCATTAAAGTGAATGATAAGATTGGTAACCCTATTATGATAGGTGTTGTCTTGGTGTGGCGTGTGAGGGATACTTTCAAAGCAAGTTTTGATGTCAATGATTACTCTAGTTTCGTAGCGATTCAATCAGAGGCAGCTATTAGACACATGGCTGGTTCGTATCCTTACGATAATTTTGAAGATGAGATGGCTGAGGTTACTTTACGTTCCGGAGGTAATGACGTGAGTGAATTGCTTGAAAAAGAACTTACTGATAGATTGGAAATAGCAGGGATTGAAGTTATGGAGGCAAGAATAAATTATTTGGCTTATGCTTCTGAAATTGCTGGTGCAATGTTACGTCGTCAACAAGCAACTGCTGTGGTTGCAGCAAGATTTAAAATTGTTGAAGGGGCTGTAAGTATGGTTGAAATGGCTCTTGATCAACTGAAAGAAAAAGATGTAATTGAACTTGATGAAGAAAAGAAAGCTACAATGGTGAGTAGTTTGATGGTTGTTCTTTGTTCTGACAAGGATGTAACACCTGTCATAAATGCGGGAAGCTTGTATCAATAGGAAATTAAAATATGACAAAAAAGAAATCCTTTGTTTTGCGATTAAATCCAGAAATCTACAAGAAACTGGAGAAATGGGCTGCTGATGAATTTCGGAGTTCTAATGGGCAAATTGAATGGATTATTAATAAAGCCCTAAAAGAGTCTGGACGTATAAAGAAAGAAGTTCCAGATTCTGAAGAAATCAATGAACCCGAAGATTAAAGAACTGAAGTGGTTGTTGCAAGTCAACAATCACTTTTTTTATGACAAGTGGTGTTTTCTTTTCAATTTATGACACTCAATGAGAATGACCATTTTGCTTTTTTTTTATAAATATTGCATAGCTTTGCAGGTAAATAGGTTTCCTAAATGGGAATTAAAAGGGAATCCGGTTTAAAACCGGAGCTGTTCCCGCAGCTGTATGTCCTGTTCGTTAGATCGAATTGTATATTCAAATGATAAAGCCACTATTAGTATCTCAAAAATCTGAGGTGAATGGGAAGGCGTTTGAATGGATAAGCCAGAAGACCTGCCTTTAGTTTTTTTATATTCGTAACTTCGGGAGTTGAGTAACGAGATTATGACTTTTTGGTTGTATCTTCTTTTCTACTTCCCATTCTAATTTTATGTAATGGGTATTCGTCAATTAATGCTTCTAAGTTTAGCACTTAGTTTATTCCTCGTCCTATCTTGTGGGAAATCTACAAACAAGAAAACGATTTCCAAAACGGAAACTCCCAATGAAATTGTTGATTCATCTTTCTATTTCGAATCAAATATCAAGCATGCTAAAGGTTTTAAAATTGATATCCATGATGGATATAAGGAGCTGTCTGTACTTGATCCTTGGAATAAAGGGCAAGTTTTCCAGAAGTATTATCTTATCCCTAGAGGAAAAAAAGATGGTATCAGTTTACCATCCGATGGTCAGATTATCGAAGTGCCAGTTAGAAGTATTGCTGCTCTTTCGAGTACTCAAATAGGCATATTGAATTTTCTGGGTGTTGCAGATAAAATAGTAGCCGTGTCCTTGCCTGATAAAGTTTATAATAAAAAGCTTTCGAAAAGAGTTGAAAGTGGTCATGTTATTGGAGTTGGACATGCAGCAACTCTCGATTTTGAAAGAATCGTTGATTTATCTCCTGAGCTTGTAATGGTTGCAGGATTTATGAAAATATCCAATGATGAAACGAAATTGATAAATGCAGGTTTGCCAGTTGCTTTTAATATTGAATGGATGGAGAGTGGCCCACTTGCACGTGCTGAGTGGTCAAAATTTATAGCCGCATTTTTTAATATGGAGCAAAAAGCCGACGATTTATTTACTGATCTAGAAAATAGGTATTCTAATATTAAATCAAAAATTAAGGATGTTGAAGATAAACCAGATGTTATTTCTGGTTACCATTATAAAGGGGTTTGGTATATGCCAGGTGGACAGAGTTATTTAGCTCAATTATTACGCGATGCGAAAGGTGAATATTGTTGGTTTTCTGACTCAACACAAGGGAGTATTCCTTTAAGTTTTGAAGTCGTGCTTGATAAACAGTCTGGTTCTAAAATTTGGTTTGGTCCAGCACATTGCCAAAGTTTAAAAGAAATGAAAGCCTTAGATGAAAGATATACCTTGTTTCAAGCCTATAAAGATGGGCAAGTTTATTCTGTCACTAAACGAACAAATGAAAAGGGAGCTAATGATTATTATGAGTCAGGAGTGATATGTCCCGATCTATTGTTGAAGGATGTCGCTAAAGTTTTACATCCAAAATTATTTCCTGATCATGAACTTTACTTTTATAAGAAATTAGACTAGGGTGTTGCGAATTTGTACAGAAAAAATAATTGAATTTAGAAATGCAAAATAAATCGAAAATCATACTATTTGGAGGTCTTTTTATCCTCATTGCCTTGTTTTTAGTTGTCGATCTTATTCTTGGGAGTGTAAGTATTCCTTCCGATAAAATTATGGCAATTTTAATGGGAGAGGATGTTAAAACATCTTGGAATTATATCATCTTAAATTTTAGATTACCTAAGGCTATAACTGCTATTCTTGTAGGAGCTGGTTTATCTGTGTCTGGCTTAATGATGCAAACTCTATTTCGAAACCCCTTGGCAGGTCCATATGTCTTAGGAATTAGTTCTGGAGCTAGTTTGGGAGTTGCATTGATGGTTATGGCCTCAGTTTTACTACCAGGTGTTTTTGGAGCTATATATAGTTTCCTTGGTAGTTGGGCTCTAGTTGTATCTGCTATTGCTGGTGCCTCTATTATATTTGTAATTATTGGAATGGCTTCTATTCGAATTTCAGACAGTGTCTCATTATTGATTATTGGTATCATGTTTGGAAGTATAACTGGAGCCGTTGTGAATATCCTACAGTATTTTAGTGATCCTGAGCAACTGCAAAGTTTTATTGTGTGGACATTTGGAAGTCTTAGTGGTGTTACTTGGAATGAGATGCATTTAATGGCACCAGTCGTCGTTTTAGGCTTACTGATGTCTTTTGTGTTGATAAAACCGCTGGATGCCTTGTTGTTGGGTGAAAATTATGCGCGTGGTGTTGGTATATCCGTAAATAGAACTCGAATTTGGGTTATAATTAGTACTGCTCTTGTTGCAGGTACTTTAACGGCATTTACAGGGCCTATTGCTTTTATAGGTGTTGCAGTCCCACATATGGCACGAGCTATCTTTGGAACCGCTAGTCATAAGGTTTTATTGCCTGCTGTTGTTCTTATAGGTGCAGCTCTTATGTTGATTTGTGATATTCTATCACAAGTTCCAGGCAACCAAACGACATTACCAATAAACTCAGTAACCGCCATGTTTGGTGGTCCTGTGGTGATATGGGTGATTTTAAGGAGTAGGAGTGTAAAGGCTTCTTTTTCCTAAAGAAATATTTCAAGTGAAGGTATAGTTTTGAATTGTGTACTAAGAAATTATTATTGTGAGTGATAATTACTGTAAGGATATATTAGAAACCGATGGCTTATCGATAGGTTATAAGCAAAAGAGGAGTGAGGATTTATGTCTTTTATCTGACCTTAATCTAACTGTTCGAAGAGGAGAGTTGGTTTGTTTGTTGGGACCTAATGGTTCTGGGAAATCGACTTTAATGCGAACTATTGCAGGTTTGCAAGCGCCCTTAAAAGGTAAAACTTTGGTTGAGGGTGTACCTATACGTGAGCGTAACTTTGGAGAGATTGCTCGTTTGTTAAGTATCGTTTTAACTGAACGATTAGAAGTGGGGAATCTTTCCGTTTATCACATTGTATCTCTTGGGAGGCATCCTTATACGTCGTGGATGGGACGCTTGTCAGAGAAGGATGAAGCTATGATTAAGTGGGCTCTCGAGCAAGTGGGCTTATGGGCATATGCAAATAAGTTCATTAATCAGTTGAGTGATGGTGAGCGACAACGTGTGATGATCGCTAAGGCTTTGGCTCAGGATACCCCATTAATCATGTTGGATGAACCTACAGCCCATTTAGACTTGCCTAATCGAGTTGAAATAATGCGTTTATTAAGGAATCTAGCCAAAGAAACTGATAAGGCTATCCTTTTATCAACTCACGAACTTGATTTAGCCTTACAAGCTGCTGATATTATTTGGTTGATGTCTAAGAATAATGATTTTAAAATTGGAGTTCCTGAAGATTTGGTTCTTTCAGGTAGTATTGAAGATACTTTTAAGAATAAATCATTCAATTTTGATAGAAAAACTGGGAATTTCATCATGAATTATCAGAAAAAGCAAAAAATACAACTGGTAGGGAATGATGTGATGGGGTTTTGGACACAAAGAGCGCTTTCGCGTGAGGGGTATCAAGTTACTTGTGAGAAAACTGATAATTGTTCTATTCATCTAATTGAGGATAGGATGGAATGGGAAATTCACAATAATGGTGAGCTTACGAATTGCAAAAGTATTCAAGAGCTCTTGCTTGCTCTAAGTTCAAATTTGTAAGGATTAAGAATAAGCCGTTTTTTGAATGCTTTATTATGAATGGCCTCCTTGGTGTTGTATTAAGTTTAATATCTATGTGGTTATTAAGGGTGTAGGTTGGTGCTCCTTTGTGCTTGTGTCTGATAATCAGCGATTAAGCCTGTGTTGTTGATATTGGGCATGGAACGTTTTTAGTTGATGGGATTTAACTTATGTGATGTTTTTTGAAAAATATGTACGTTTTTTTACTCTATAATGCCGTGTATATAGGGTGTGTGTATATTATTATGTTGCTACTTTAAAATCATAAAAAATTGATTTTTTTGTCCTCTGAAATTTGCAAAGCTTAATAAAACCGTTATATTTGTGTGTGATTCAGATAAAAAAACATTTTTATTAACCCAAAAAACTTATAAATTATGAACAAGGCTCAATTAATTGAAGCAATGGCTAACAAAGCCGGTTTAACTAAAGCTGATGCAAAAAAAGCTCTTGATGCTTTTATCGAAACTACTTCTGAAGCTCTTAAAGGTGAAGATAGAGTAGCTCTTATCGGATTTGGTTCATTCTCTGTTTCAACTCGTGAAGCTAGAACTGGAAGAAACCCTCAAACTGGTAAGCCAATTGATATTCCAGCTAAAAAAGTTATTAAATTCAAAGCAGGTTCTGAGCTTGTTGAGGTAATTCAATAATTAAAGAATAAGAAATTTTAAAGGAGGTTATCTATTAACCTCCTTTTTTTATATCATTTTGGTTAGAGAATAACCGGAATTTAGAATAGCGGTAATTTCGATTATCGCTATTTTTAATTTTTAAGCAGATATGAATTTTGAACAGAAAAAAGATTTGATTCAATTTCTGGAAACAGTTATGAAAGAAGAAAGAATTGAATTGATTGAGAAAAATATAAACGAACGAACAAGATATGTGACTGTTGTTCTGGAAAATATATTCCAGCCACAAAATGCAAGTGCAGTTATGCGGTCTTGTGATTGTTTTGGAATACAAGATTTGCATGTGATTGAAAATTCAAATAAATATGAGCTTAATCCTGAAGTTGTAATGGGCTCATCAAAATGGATTGATTTGAAAAGGTATAATTCAAAAGAAGAAAATACCCTTGATGCAATTAATAGGTTGAAGAAAGAAGGGTATAGAATTGTAGCGACCACACCACACACCAATGATGTTTTGCTGCCTGATTTTGATCTTACAAAAGGAAAATCAGCTTTCTTTTTTGGAACTGAACTTACGGGCTTATCAGATGTTGTAATGGATCATGCTGATGAGTTTGTGAAAATACCCATGTATGGTTTCACTGAAAGTTTTAATATATCTGTATCTGCTTCGCTTGTGCTAAATCATTTGGCATCAGCTCTTCGTCGTTCGAATGTTGATTGGCAATTGACTGAGTATGAAAAGTTAGATTTGAAATTGGAATGGTATAAGAGATCAATTAAAAGTAGTGAAAATATGATTAATCGCTTTAAAAAAACGTTGGAATCACAATAAAATGAACTGATTTGTTTAATTTCTCGTATTATTTGGTTAAGTTTATCTACTAAGGTTGACTTTTTTTTCGTCGTTCACGAAAAGATTATTAAATTTGGTCACGGAAATTTAAGTGTTCGTAAATTCTTAAGTTTTTATTTTAAAATGGATATAATAAATTTGATCATATGAATTGTGTTGTAATTGATGACGATAAACTTTCAAGAAAGGTTGTTGAAAGTTATATTGATAGAACAGATTATCTTACACTTATTGCTTCTTACCCAAGTGCAATTGAGGCTATTAATGATATTAAGAAAAATGATCCTATTGATTTGATTTTTCTTGATGTTGAGATGCCTGAGATGACTGGTATGGAATTTTTGAATAGTTTGAACACAACACCTCAAGTTATTATCATTTCATCTAAAGAGCAATATGCATTAGAAGCATTTGAGTATGATGTGTCAGATTATTTATTAAAGCCAATCTCTTATAGCCGATTTTTTAAGGCTGTAAATAAGGTGACTACTCGTATTGAAAAGAATGGAAGTGAGATGATTACTCCTGAGAAAAATGAAATATTCATAAAGAGTAATTCAACTTTAGTAAGACTTCACTATGATGATATTCTTTGGGTAGAAGCTCTTGAGAATTATGTGGTTGTAAATACTTTTACAGATAAGTATACAATCCACTTTACTATGAAGGCGATTGAAGACAAGATGCCTTCTCACCTATTCTCAAGAATTCATCGCTCTTATGTTGTGAACTTAAAGAAAATTGAATTGATAGAGGATAATTCGGTGGTTATCACAACCGATGGAGGGTCTAAGTCAATTCCAATTGGTAAATCGTATCGTGAGAAATTGATGGGAGATATCAATTTGATGACTCGCTAAGAGTTTTAAAAAAAAATATTTGAAGGGTTTGCTAAGGCAAGCCCTTTTTTTGTGTCTGACTATTTTTATATGGAAAATTATTCGAGTACTATAGTTAGTTTTATAATCCGTACCCTTTGTTTAAGGGTAATACTGATAATTTTAAGCTTATCATTTTCTTTTGGCAGGAATTTTTAAGATTTTTGTAGTCTATTAAATTTAAGTTTATGATTTCCAATCGACAATTATTTCTACAACACGTAGCAACGACTTCAGATTATCCAATTTCACTAGAGATTGAAAGAGCTGAAGGTATATACATGTATACCCCAGAAGGGAAAAGATACCTCGATCTTGTATCTGGAGTATCTGTTAGTAATTTGGGGCATGGACACCCACGTGTTAAACAGGCAGTGAAAGATCAAGTGGATAAATATATGCACTTGATGGTGTATGGTGAATTCATTGAAACACCTCAGGTTAAGTTGGCTAAACTATTGGCTGACAATCTGCCAGAGAAATTGAATTCAGTTTATTTTGTGAATTCGGGTAGTGAAGCCAATGAAGGCGCAATGAAATTGGCCAAGCGATATACGGGGCGAAGTGAAATTATTCACTTTAATAATGCCTATCATGGTAGTACTCATGGTGCGTTAAGTGTCTTAGGTGATGAAGAAATGAAAAATGCTTATCGCCCACTTTTGCCAGATGTACGTCAGATAGAATTTGATAATATTGCTGATCTTCAGAATATAACAAATAGAACAGCTTGTGTGATATTAGAACCCATCCAGTCAGAAGCTGGTTTTATTATTCCTACCCAGGAATTTTTAGATACCTTACGCAAGCGCTGCGATGAAACGGGTGCCCTTTTGATTTTTGATGAAGTACAAATGGGGTTTGGACGTACAGGTAAATTGTTTGCTTTTGAACATTTTAATGTGATTCCAGATATTTTAACTCTTGCTAAGGCTATGGGAGCTGGAATGCCAATTGGAGCTTTTATTTCTAAAAAAGAAATTCTTGATAGCTTTAAATCTAACCCAATGTTGGGGCATATAACCACTTTTGGTGGTCATCCAGTTTCTTGTGCTGCTGCTTTAGCTGGGCTCGAAGTTCTTCTTGAAGATAAGATTATAGAAGATGTCAGTAGAAAAGGAGATTTGTTTATTTCTCTCTTGAAAGATCATCCTTTAATTAAAGGCTTTAGAAGCAAAGGGCTTTTTATTGCTGTGAATGTGGAAAGTCAGGAAGTCATGCTTGAGATTATGAAGCATGCTTACGAGCTAGGAGTTGTGATGGATCCATTCTTATTTTACCCAGGAGCCTTTCGTATTGCACCACCATTAGTGATTACAGACGAAGAGATTCACGAAGCCTGTGAACTTCTAATTAAGGCTATGGATGCCGTAAAAATCTAAAAAATGACCTTAAAACGATTTCTTATAGTACTGGTGTTTTTGTGTACTTTTTTTTGTGTGCAAGCTCAATCTAAATTTGCTAATTCTGAACAATTATTGAATGCTCAATTTGAGAGTTTGAAAATTGCTTCTAATGATTCATTGAAGTTGAGTATTTCGCATAGTATAATGAGAGATTTAAAGAAGGTTTTGAGAAAGAAAGGGAGCTTTTCTTACCCATTTAATGAGATTGTAAATCTTGGAAAAGTGACTTCATCTGATGAGCAGTTGAGAATTTTTTCTTGGAATTATACGATTGAAAGTGGTGCTTATAGATATTTTGCTCTTCTTCAGAAAGTGGATGGACGAAAAATAGCTTTGATTGAATTATATCAAAACTTGAACGTGAAAGAAAGCATGGTAAGTAAACTTTCTGCAGATCAATGGTTGGGAGCTTTGTATTATCAAATTGTTCCTTTCAAACACAATAAGAGAAGCTTGTATTTATTACTTGGCTGGGATGGTAATAAGAATAGGACAAGTAAAAAGGTGATTGAGACCATTGGTTTTTCAAAGACGGGTGAGCCTGAATTAGGATTACCTGTTATCAATTGGAGAGGGAAACGTTTATCTCGTGTCGTTTTCGAATACTCAAAGCAAGTACAAATGAAGTTGAAGTATTATAAAAGAGAGAATTGTGTTGTTTTTGATCATCTTTCACCATCGGAATCACGTTATAACAATCAATTTGAATATTACGGACCAGATTTTTCATATGATGCCCTGGAATTTAAAAATGGCATTTGGAATTTGGTTGAAGAATTCGATGTGAAGAATCTTAATTGATTTTCAATTATAATTGCACTTAACGATTGGAAATAGAGTTGTATGGGTTAATGAACCTTTATTGCTTGTAAAATAATATCTAAAATTATGTCAGAACAATTTATATATCAAACCGAGCAGTTTGCCGATATTAAAATATTAAGATATCAGGTTCCTGGCTTCGAAGATCTGTCTCTTCAACAAAAAGAGTTGATTTATTATTTATCGGAGGCTGCACATTGTGGACGAGATATTTTGTTCGATCAGAATAATAAATTCAACCTTAAGGTTCGACGTACTTTAGAGGCGATTCTTTTATCCTATGATGGTGACAGAGAATGTGAGGATTTTAAAAATTTCGAGATCTATATCAAGCGAGTATGGTTTTCAAATGGCATACATCATCATTATTCTATGGATAAGATTATGCCCGAATTCTCTGAGGAATACTTTGGTGAATTGATAGCTAACTCCAATTATGAGTTGATGCCTTTAACGGCTTCAGAAGATGAAATTGATCTGATTTCAAAATTGAGTGGAGTCATCTTTGACATTGAGGAAGAAGCCAAACGTGTTGTGCTAAATCCGGAAATGGATCTTATTGAGAGTTCTGCGAATAATTACTACGAATCTGTTTCTCAAAAAGAGGTTGAAGAATTCTATAAAGCATTAGATAAGGGAGATGTTGATCGTCCCATATCAACGGGCTTAAATTCTAAACTCGTAAAAGAGAACGGTGAGCTAATAGAAAAGACCTGGAAAGTTGGAGGAATGTATACCGAAGCTATCGAAGAGATCGTATTTTGGTTAGAGAAAGCCCTTCCTATTGCAGATAGCGAATTGCAGCAACAAGCTTTGATTAAACTAATTGAATTCTATAAAACGGGTGATTTAAATACCTTCGATGACTATTCTATTCTTTGGGTTAAGGATTTAGATGCTCATATTGATGTTATGAATGGCTTTATTGAGGTTTATGGCGATGCACTTGCTATTAAAGGTAGCTGGGAATCTGTTGTGAACTTTGAAGATATTGAAGGTAGTAAACGAACCAAAATCATTTCAGATAATGCGCAGTGGTTCGAAGATAATTCTCCTGTTGATTCACGTTTCAAGAAAGATGTTGTAAAAGGGGTGAGTGCCAAAGTGGTTACGGTTGCTATGTTGGGTGGTGATTGTCATCCTGCAACTCCAATTGGAATTAACTTACCCAACGCAGAGTGGATCAGAAAAGACCACGGAAGTAAATCGGTGACCATTGATAATATCACACATGCCTATCATCAAGCTTCATTAAAGGGCGGCATGCTCGAAGAGTTTGCTTATAGTGAAGAAGAAATCAAACGTTCTAAAGCCTTTGGGCATCTTGGTGGCAACTTGCATACAGATTTACACGAATGTTTAGGGCATGGTTCAGGACAACTACTTCCTGGTATTGGAATGGATGCTTTGAAAAATTACCATTCTACACTTGAAGAAGCCCGAGCAGACTTGTTTGCCTTGTACTATTTAATGGATGAAAAACTGATTGAGATTGGCTTGATTCCGAGTTTAGAGGTAGGTAAGGCCGAATATGATGGTTATATCCGCAATGGTCTATTAACTCAATTAACTCGTGTTGAATTGGGTAAAGAAATTGAAGAGTCTCATATGAGAAATCGTCAATTAATTGCAAAATGGGTTTTTGAAAAAGGTTCCGAGGAAAAAGTCATAGAACGTGTTGAGAAGGAAGGGAAAGTTTATTTTGTAATTCGTGATTACAATAAATTGAGAACACTTTTCGGTGAGTTGTTAGAAGAGGTTCAGCGAATCAAATCTGAAGGAGATTTTGAAGCGGGTAAGCTTTTGGTAGAAAACTATGCTGTTAAAGTTGATGAGGCTATTCACAAACAAGTGAAAGAGCGTTTCGATAAATTGAACTTGGCTGCTTATGCTGGTTTTATCAATCCAGAATATTTGCCCGTTTATGAAGAAGGAATTATTGTAGATGTTGAAATCGCTTACCCTATGGATTTCACTGAACAGATGTTACACTATTCCAATAATTATTCATTTTTACCACACGAAAACTAATCCATAAGAGATTTCAATGATTGGAACTATTGTCAATGTAGGAGCGGTGATTATTGGAAGTGCTATTGGTTTAGCTTTTCGTTCTCGTATTCCCAAACGTCTTTTCGAGATTGTATTTCAGGCTATAGGATTGTTTACAATTTGTTTAGGTCTGGTCATGGCTTTTAAAGCCAATAATATGTTGATAATGGTCTTCAGTCTTGTAACAGGATCTTTACTGGGGGAGTGGATTAATATTGAAAAAGGGACCGAGCGACTAAGTGATAAAATTAAGCATAAGCTGGGCAAAGGAGATGACGCGACTTTTTCAACGGGGATGATTACAGCTTTCCTATTATTTTGCATGGGCAGCATGTCTATTTTAGGCTGTTTTGAAGAAGGTATGGGGAAGGGTGCAAATCTTCTATTTACCAAATCCATTATGGATGGTTTTTCTGCAATTGCTTTATCGGCTGCTTTTGGAATAGGCGTTATGTTCTCATCCATACCATTGCTGATTTATCAGGCTACTTTAACTTTACTGGCAATACTTTTTGGGAATATCATGCCTGATGCAATTATAAATGAACTGACTGGTATAGGTGGTATTTTGATTCTCGGTTTAGGTATTACCATTCTTGATATTAAAAAGATTCGTGTGTTAAATATGTTACCAGCTTTACTTATAGAAGTTCTCTTGTGTTACTTCTTTTTGTAATAAAGAAGCTTTATTTTTATTGATTGAGAAATATCATCCTTTATGAAGAAAACTATAAAACAAAATATTATCAATCTTTTTGAGCAATGGTCAGGTGATCAGTTTGTGAGAACAGAGTTGATACCAGCATCAGGATCATATCGTCAATATATTCGTATTATCGGCGAAGAGAAAACGGTGATGGGAGTTTATAATACCGATAAAAAGGAGAATAATGCATTTGTAACTTTTAGCCGTCATTTTAAATCCAAAGGTTTATCTGTACCTGAGATTTTAGCTGTAGATGAATCTAAGGATATTTATTTACAAGATGATTTTGGTGATACCATGCTTTTCGATTATATCCAAAAGGAGCGGAAAGGGGATCATTTTCCCGATTCTCTTATTTTGATTTTAAAAAAGACGATTAAAGAACTTGTTCGATTTCAGATTGAAGGCCATGAAGGATTAGATTATTCAGTTGCATATCCACGAGCTGCTTTTGATAAGCAATCTATGATGTGGGATTTGAACTACTTTAAATATTACTTCCTTAAACTTGCTAAGATTCCATTCGATGAGCAATCACTTGAAGATGACTATTTGAAGTTCACTGATTTTTTATTGCAAGCCCCTAATGATTACTTTCTTTACAGGGATTTCCAATCAAGAAATGTCATGTTGAAAGATGGAGAACCGAAGTTTATCGACTATCAAGGTGGTAGAAAAGGTGCTTTGGCTTATGATCTTGCTTCACTATTATATGATGCTAAAGCAGATTTTCCTCAAGCTATTCGTGATGAGTTATTAGCTTATTATTTAGAAGAGTTGAGTAATTATAGTCAAATTGATATTGAAAGCTTTAAATCGCATTATTATGCATTTGTTCTGATTCGTATGATGCAAGCTATGGGTGCTTTTGGCTTTAGGGGCTTCTACGAAAAGAAAGAGCATTTCTTGCAATCAATACCTTATGCCTTACGCGATTTAAAAGAAGTTTTACAGCATTTAGATTTTTCAGTTCAACTTCCAGAGTTATTATCTGCTCTTGAAAGTGTTTGTGATTCTGAGTTTCTTAAAACAGTTGGTGTTAGCAAAGAGGATAAATTGAATGTCTCTGTTCAAAGCTTCTCATATCGAAGAGGGATTCAGCCTAATGGTTTTGTTTTCGATTGTCGTATAATCGATGACCCTGTTGGTAATACTCGTTTTGAAGAGAGTCATATGGATTCTGAGTTTCTTCCTACATTTTTCAAAGAAGAAACGAGCATGCATGCTTTTCTTAAATCGATATGTGCAGTTGTTGATATTGCGGTTGAAAAATCACAAAAGCAGCAAATAAAACAATTGGAAATTTATTTTGGATGTGTCGGTGGTCAACATAGGTCGGTTTATGCTGCAGGGTTCATGGGAGAATATATTAAAATGAAATATGATGTTGAAGTTAATTTGAGACATCAGGAACTTGATAATGTAGTGGCTTAAAAGCAATGGGAAAGAAGCGTTGTAAATTATCGAAAACTGAATATGCCGATAAGCTATGTAAAGGCGGAGAGAGATACGTGTGCAAAAAATGCGCTCGTGTCGCTAAGAATGTGAAAAAACTTTGCGATGCTAAAGAAATAAAAAGACAACATGATTAATGCGATGATTTTTGCAGCTGGTCTTGGAACCAGGCTGCAACATTATACTAAGAATTGCCCCAAAGCATTAGTTCGCTTGGATGGAAAACCTTTATTGGAGCATTGTATTTTAAAGCTCAAAGCTTTTGGTGTAGATCGAATTGTGATTAATGTACATCATTACGCTGATCAAATTGAAGCCTTTCTTGCATCAAAAGATAATTTTGGGATGGATATTCTGATTTCTGATGAAAGAGAGCTGTTGTTGGATACTGGAGGTGCAATTAAAAAAGCGAAGTCTCTTTTCTTACCGAATGCTCCTATCTTGATTTATAATGTAGATATTTTAAGTTCATTAAACCTAGAGGATCTCCTAACAGCTCATGAAAACAAGCAAGCTCTAGCGACTTTAAATCTAAGAGATAAGAATACCAACAGACATTTGTGTTTTAATCAAGATGGTTTATTGTGTGCCTGGAAGAATGATGCCACTCTAGAAGTGAAAATTGTGAATGAAAGTCATCTTAATTCTATTGCTTATAGTTTTTCAGGAATTCATATTATTGATTCTAAACTATTGGATTTAATAGAAGAAGAAGAAGTCTTTTCTATCATTGATTTGTATTTACGTTTAGCAAAGGATTACAAAATTGCTGGATACCACGATAGGTCTGATATATGGATGGATCTTGGAAAGCCTGAAGAATTGCAAAAGGCTGAATTCCTAATTAAAAAGTTGGCTAAAGATTAAATTATCTCATTTTCTAAAGCATAAAAAAAATCCATTCTTAAAGAATGGATTTTTTATTTATATCAGTTTTGTTATTCGACGTTCAAGAGAATTTAAAAAGCGTTTGAATAGTCCAAAATATAAGATAAAATATAGCGAAATAGTCATTGTCCAGATAACAAATAAATTGACCCAATACGTATCGTATTCACGATTGAATATCTTTTTTCGAGGTGCATAAAAATGTGATTTCAAGAAGGCACTTTCTCCATCTCTAAATATGGGATCAATTCTTTGGTGTAAGCGATCTTTGTATTCTATAATACGTTCTATATCATTCGTATTTTTAACAAACTCTGTAAGTCTATCGTTGTCGTAAGATTTTTTCATGTCTACGAAACTTTCTTTATCTGGGAACTTACTTTGTAAAGCGAGTAATTTTTCATCTTTTTTCTTATTCGCAGCATTGTAAAGCAAGATATAATGATGATTAAGATCGTTGAGATATATCTTGAGCTCTTTAAGTAGAATTATATTCGTAGGGTTTCTATCTATAAGATCCAGCTTCTCAAAACTCAAAGGAAGAGAGTTCCTCTTGAGTTCGTTATAAATCAATTTTAAATTGGATTTATATTTATCATCAATTTGCCCTTTCAATAAAAGCTTTTCACAATCGTGAAGTTTATTTTTTAGGATAGGCAACCAGTAATTCTTTTTATAATCAGCCTGACTCATAATCTTTTCAAATAAATAGAAATTACTTTCGTATTCATTTGCGATGAACTGTTCTACTGCCAAAGCTTCGTAAGCCCAACGTGCTGTTATGATCTCACCGTACCATGGAATTCTGTTAGGATGAGAGATACTTGGGTTGATTTTATCAAATTTCACAATAACACCACTCAGTATTAATTGAGGGATTAGTATGAAAGGTATTAGAATATAGATGTTTATGACTGTCTTGAAACTGTCTGAAATAACTAAACCGAGCATATTTGCAAAACACCACGTGCTAAAAAGAACAAGCCAATAGGTGAAATACATACCTTGTATTTCGAGTATATAATTACCAATAATTACGAAAATAAAAGCTTGAAAAGCAGATACTGAGAATAGAATAACAACCTTTGAAAGATAGTAACTTGCTCTGCTCAAGTTAAGGAAACGTTCACGTTTTAATATTTTCCTGTCTTTTATTATTTCCTCTGCACTTAGTGTTAATCCAATAAAGAGAGCGATAATAACAGCCATAAAAAGATAGACAGGAATATTGCTGTTGTTGCTAAATGTATAGCCTATTTTGTTGGCTTTATCAATATTATAGAATTTAATAATATACGATAAGATGAAAGCCAGAAGTGGCGTTTCTAATAAATTTATGAGCAAGTATTGAGGATTTGCCAATTTTGAGATAATATCTCGTTTAACAAAAACATTAAACTGCTTTAGTTGTGACGGTACTTTAAAACTGATTGGAGGTAATTCTTTAGCGTCTCTGATATTTTTTTGAGAGATACTGCTTTCTTGGAATCTTTTACCCCATTGTTCGGGTCTTACTTTTCTAATTTGAGTAGGTATACCATATTCATCGAGGACTTCAGATTCAACCATATTGAAAATCTGGTCAGCATCAATATTACCGCAAGCTTCACATTCGTTACCACTACGGTTAGCTTGTTGTGTTTGTGATTTAAAGTAAGTAATCGCATCAAGAGGATTACCATTGAAAATCATATAACCTCCTAGATCAAGAAAGATAAGACGATCAAACATTTTAAAAGTCTCACTTGAAGGTTGATGAACAACGACAAATATCAATTTACCTTTTAAGGCTAAGTTCTTTAGGAGATCCATTATTTTAGAAGAATCTCGAGAAGATAAGCCTGATGTTGGTTCATCAAGAAAAAGAACGGCAGGTTCCCTAATTAACTCTAGAGCAATATTTAGTCGTTTACGCTGACCACCACTAATTTTTTTATCAAGAGGGTTTCCAACCTTTAAATTTCGAGCTTCAAAGAGACCTAAGTCGCTCAAAACTTTATAAACAAGTCTAATGAGCTGAAAAGAAGAGTATTTGTCGAAACAAAGCTTAGCATTAAAGAAAAGGTTCTCAAAAACAGTTAAAGAATCAATAAGAAGATCATCTTGTGAAACATGACCTATTACACCCTCTATAGAGTCTTTTTCGAAATAGATATCTTGACCATTTATTAAAACCTGACCCTTTTGAGGAGCTAATGAACCATTAAGAATGTTTAGAAGTGTTGTTTTACCTGCACCACTAGATCCCATGATTCCAACCATCTTTCCAGATTCCTCTTTGAAAGAATTTTGATGAACGCCTTGGTCATTCTCTTTATATCTAAATTCAATATCTTTAGTCTCGAACACAACACGTTCGCTGTTCGCATCTCGATTAAATGTACTTAAAATATCACTAAAATAGATGGGTTCAATTTTAGGATTACGAACAGATGAACCTTGAGTAAGAATATGAACACGATCTGGTTTTAGCGCGAGTCCATTCATGAATAGTTCGCTTAAACCCTGGAATCGTATGACAAAGAGATTAACTCTTACGAGTCGGAGAATTTTAATTTCCCCAGAAATTCCTTCAGAATAAATATGTTCGCCAGTATTGCTGTGTTCTTTGCTGTTATTGATTGTTAAGAGACGTTCCGATTCTTTGATATCATCAAACTTCGATAGCATGAAATCTTGAAGTCTGATATATGCTTCTATTGGTAAATTGAACGTATCAGCTACGGTCTCAACGAATTCTTTTTCTCCTTCTGTTATGTCATCACCTTCTAATAAGAATTCAAGGAGTTGAATAACGATGATAATTTTCTGTCGAGCTACAAGCTCTTTGTTCATTTCACTACAAATACGTAGAACGCGAACCGATCGAGATGAGGTAACTTGTTTTCTTTTAGATCTCCTATTGTTTCTGTCTATAGTATCCTGGTAGTATTCATCGAATAAGTTCAGGTATTCCTGAGCAGAGTCCTGATCTAGTTGGCGGTATAAATATTTTACAACCATTGCACGGCGTTTCTCTCCTGATTCTTCAGGATGTGAAATGATCGCGAATAATTGCATTAAAGCTTTTAAAATTCTTTCGCTCATGTATAAAGAGGAATTGTTAGGATTTTGGTCGTGCTATTACTGCTTGAAGCCAATTAGTAATAATACTGATCCTGGCTTTTTCGTCTTGGATATGTATTGAACTTTTATAGTACAATTCAAGGTGCTTTCAAATTCGAAGTCCCAGTAAGGGGTTGAACCATATTTTACATTAGTAAATAGAACTCTATTCTCTTGATCGTAAATGGTGAAAATAAGCTGGCTATCTTTTTGGTTGCTAACACCTGCAATTCGATAATGATTTCCAGAATAGAATGTTGTGTGAAACTCGGCTGATTCTCCTGAGTTTAATTCAGCCGTGTATTCCTGGCCATCCGAAACAAATGGAGCATGAAGGTATTTACTACATTCTGTCATTAAAGTATTGTCCTGCGCCAATGAGGTGAAAGTTGTAGAAACAAGTACAATTAGAAATATATATATAATTTTCATTTTTTCTAAATTTGTGTATGTGTAGATGCATAAAGGACTATTCCTTAGAATAGCTTAATAAGCGCATTTTATTGTGTAATAAAAGTATGTAGCTTGTCAATTTTATAAGTAATAACAGAAATTAATTTTGGTGTAATAATCAGTTTCGATTTACTATTTACAACTGTGAGTTTCTTTTTTGGGTAATCAATTGAGGGGATATATTCATATTCTTCAACAATTTCATCGAATGTGTAAGCTAACTGAATTAAGTTCTCAACTAAGTATTTATAACTTTCACTCTCTTGTGTATTGGGGATAAGTAATTTTATCAGGTTTTCTAAAGGTCTTTTTTGTTCTGCAATTCGCTGCATTAGATCAGGATGAGGATTGTTTTTCATCTCTTGAGTAAGTATATATACAGATTCTATCCAACCACCAGCAAGAATTAAAGCACCAGTATCTTCTCTTTCATTGGTTTTTAAAAACTTGTCAATATTCCTGTAAGTATCCGATACGATAACCATTAGAGAATCTCGGTTATCAATGTTTTCCTCAATTCTGTTTACTGTGCTCTGATTTAGCACTTTATAGATGCCTAGGTCTAAAGATAAAATTTTGAGAACAGCAAAGTAACTCACTGCATCCTGCTTTTGTTCATAGATATTTATATAGCCTAAATCCACACCATAAACGCCGAAGTTTATAGCTCTGTTAAAGTTGGTTACATAATCTGAAGCTTTTCGAGAAGGATTGAGTAATTCCTTATTATATGAAATTCCAGATTCATGTAAGATGAGTGAAATTTGATATGGAGATGGTAAGCTAAATAATATATTATTGAAGTGGAAAACATTCCCACTCTCTTGTTCTGCTTGAATAGAAGAAGCTACAAGATCCTCAATAAGCTGAACTTCATCAGTTGTCTTTTCAGATGGCTTCCTAAAATAAAAGAGAGATGCAACTACAATAACTATTAAAAATATAATTACGAGTCTAATTCGGTTCTTCGAGTTTTTTTCTTGCATTATGCTTTACTTATAAAATTATATGGCAATTTAGTAAGAATAAATCAGAAGTCAAATGCCATTTTGTCGATTTTTAATACATTTGATGTCTTTAAAAATACTATTAACAGTAAAATATAAAATTCTAAACAAATGAAAAAAATAATCACTTTAGGAGCTATTTGTCTATTAGCACTTTGTGATGTTTCTGTTTATGCTCAAGATAATGTTTTGAGTATGAAAGATGCTATCATTGGACAATGGCGAGATTTCTATCCTGAAAATATTTATAAATTAGATTGGCGTGCCGATAAGAATGAATACAGTTTTATTGAAGAAAATACTATTATGGTAGCATCACCTAAACGCGCAGCTAAAAAGCTAGTGAGTTTGGATGATTTAAATGCAGCCTTAAGTGTTGATTCTATATCAAAATTAAAAAGAATTCCTGCTTTTTCTTGGGTTGATGCTAACACCATACAATTTTGGGCTAATTCAAGTCTGATGCAATATAAGATAAGCGAAAAGAAAGCTCAGCTGGTTTTAAATGCAGATAGAAAGGCCGAAAATAAATCGTTTTGTGATGCCAATAGTAAGTTAGCTTATACACTTGAAAATAACCTTTATTTTGTTGGTAAAGATGGTTCAGAAGTTGCTGTAACCTCCGATTCGGATAAAAACGTTGTTAGCGGCCAATCAGTCAGTCGTAATGAATATGGTATCGATGGGGGGATTTTTTGGTCACCTAAAGGTGAATCATTAGCATTTTATCGTAAAGATGAGACGAATGTAACTTCATATCCATTGCTTGATATTAATTCTCGAGTTGGAGATTTACGTGAGGAAAAATACCCAATGTGTGGTATGAGTTCTGAACTTGTATCTGTAGGTGTTTATAATTTAAAGACGGCTAAAACGGTTTGGATTAATGCAACTGACTTTGATAAAGAGCGATATTTAACCAATGTTTCCTGGGGTGCTGCAAGTAAATACATCTACATTCAGGTTTTGAACAGAGCTTCAAACCATATGAAGTTGAATAAATATGATGCTGCGACTGGTGAGTTTGTAAAGACTTTACTTGAAGAAAAAGATGATCGTTGGGTTGAGCCACAGCATAAATTAATTTTCCTTACAAATAAACCTAATCAGTTTATTTATCAATCGAATAATGCTGGTTACAATCATATGTTTCTGTATACAACCGAAGGCAAGTTGATTAAGCAACTGACTGAAGGTGATTGGATGGTAACTAAGGTCTTAGGTTTTGATAAGACAGAGAAGAATCTATTTTTTGAATCTACAGAAGTAAGCCCAGCTGATCGTCATGTTTACAAGTTGAATATGAAATCGGGAAAGCGTGTTCAATTAACCAAGGAATCAGGATACCATAATGTGAAAATCAGTAAGTCGGGGACTTATATCATCGATAATTATTCAAGCCTAAATGTGCCTAGAATAATAAATATTGCTGACTCACGTGGAAAGATTGTTAAGAATCTTATTAAGTCTGAAAATAAGCTCAAAGATTATAATCTTGGTGAAATTTCATTGGGAACAATTAAATCAGCTGATGAAAAAACGGATCTACACTACCGTTTAATTAAACCTGCTGATTTCGATCCAGCAAAAAAATACCCTGTAGTTGTCTACGTATATGGTGGACCACATGCTCAGTTGGTTACTAACAAATGGTTAGGTGGTGCTCGTTTATGGGAGCAATATATGGCTCAACGTGGTTATGTTGTTTTCACGTTAGATAACCGTGGTTCAGGAAATCGAGGGAAAGAGTTCGAAGCAGTTATTCACCGTCAGTGTGGTCAGCCAGAAATGGCCGATCAAATGAAGGGTGTTGACTTTTTGAAATCACAAACTTATGTCGATGCAGATCGTATTGGTGTTCACGGATGGAGTTATGGTGGCTTTATGACAATATCTCTAATTACAAATTACCCAGATGTATTTAAAGTTGCTGTTGCAGGTGGCCCGGTAATCGATTGGAAGTGGTACGAAATCATGTATGGAGAACGCTATATGGATACGCCTCAAGAAAATCCAGAAGGCTATGCAATGACATCTCTAATCAATAAAGCAAAAGACTTAAAAGGCAAACTTTTGATTTGTCAGGGAGCTATCGATAAAACCGTTCTATGGCAACATAGTTTGAGTTTTGTTAGAGAGTGTGTTAAGAATAATGTTCAAGTTGATTATTTCCCTTACCCACGTGCTGAGCACAATGTAAGAGGGATGGATAGAATTCACTTGAAGCAAAAAGTAAGCAATTATTTCGATGATTATTTGAAATAAGCACAATTCTAAATACTTAGAAAAGCTCGCTTGCTATTTGCAAAGCGAGCTTTTTTATTTAGACAGAGTTTGAATATCATTGTTTTGGGCTTACTTTTGATCGAAATATACAAACATTAGAGAATTGAAAACAAAAATAGATCATAAGAGTATCTTGACAATTGCTTACCCGATTATATTGGGGAGTGTTGCTCAGAATATAATTTCAGTAACTGATACTGCTTTTTTAGGTCACTTAAGCGAAACAGCACTTGGTGCAGCAGCTATTGCAACTATTTTTTACTTTGCCATAGTCATGTTTGTTTGGGGATTCGGTTTGGGAACTCAAATTGTAATTGCTCGTAGAGTTGGAGAGCAGAATTTTAAGCTGGTAGGAAAAACCTTTATTCATTCCTTCTATTTTTTGATGTTTGTGGGGACTCTTTTGTTTGGATTTATGGTGATTCAATCGCCATCTCTTTTGAAATGGATGGTAAGTTCTGAAGGGATTTATCAGGCTAGTAATGATTATATCTCTGTTCGAGCCTGGGGGATTTTATTTGCTTGTGTTAATTTGCTTTTTAGAGCATTCTATATTGGAATTGCTAAAACCAAAGTGATTAGTTGGAGTACGGCATTTATGGCTATCGTCAATGTTTTCCTCGATTATGCCCTCATATTTGGAAAATTCGGATTGCCAGAGATGGGAATTAAAGGCGCTGCTCTTGCTTCAGTCATTGCAGAGTTTACGGCTATGATCTTTTTTATTATTTATACCCTGAAGAAAGTCCCTTTAGCTCATTATGATTTGTTTCGTTTTTGCAAGATAGATTGGCCACTATTCAACCGGTTAATAAAGGTTTCCTTTCCGATCATGATACAGAATTTTCTTGCTCTGTCTTGTTGGTTTGTCTTCTTCATTATGGTTGAGAGAATGGGAGAGCATGAGCTGGCAATTTCAAATATTATCAGAAGTATATATGTCTTGCTAATGGTGCCTGTTTGGGCCTTTGGATCTGCTGTTAACACCCTGGTTAGTCAAGCTATTGGAGAAGGGTTTCCTGAAAAAGTCATGTTGATTATATGGAGAACAACTCAATTGTCTTTTTTATCAGTTCTAGCTCTAGTTGGAATTTCAATTTTTATACCCGATTTGATTATTTCGATTTATACCGATAATGCACTTCTTATAGAGCATACACGACCCGTTGTTTATGTTGTTTTTGGATCATCCTTATTATTTCCAATTGCTATTACCTTATTCCATGGTATTTCTGGAACTGGGAGAACATTGCATGCTATGCTTTTAGAAATTATTGTGCTTGCCTTTTATTTGGGAGCTGTTTATCTTTTAACACAAGTTTTTAAGGTGTCAATTGCGCAGGTTTGGACTTCAGAATATTTCTATGCTCTATTTTTAGGAACAGCATCTTTCCTGTATTTAAAGTATGGGAAATGGCGTGGGGGTATAGTTTAAAATGTGATTTATATCTTAGATTAAAGTTTTATTCAAAGTCAAGAACCTTAGGTCGATCGACACTGAAATTGCTAAAATTAGGGCGATCTTCTCCTGATAGACCATATTGAGGGCTGGAGAAATCGCTAGGTGGTTTTGGGTATAGAGCTAAACGTAATTCGATTGTTTTAAATACAAGGTTTTCGTTATTTAAGCGAATGCCTAAACCAACTCCATAGTAGGCTTTGTTCTTAAAGGGATGATTTTGGTTACTGCCAATCGTTCCAATATCGAGGAAGTTAAAAAATGCAAATCTAAAACCACCTGCCATAAAAGGAGTGAATGTCATATTCTCAAGCTTCAAAGCTAATCTTTGTGTACCTATTGCTTCAAGGCTTGAAAATCCACGAATACCTGTTGGCGTATTAAGTGTTATAAATTCCTCTGGGAAACGTCGGATGCCTAAATTATAATTCAGTTCAACAAAGTTACGGAAGCGATATCGTCCCGTTTTTCGTAAACGACTGATAAATTTGTTTTGTATGATTAAATTTCCCTGTTCGTAACGATCTTTATCGAAGTAGCCACCAAGGGCAAATTTTGTGAAGAAGTAAGCTTTTGTTTTATAAAAATGTGTGGCACGTTGGTATTCAAAAGCGAAATATTTCCGGTGAGAGAATTCTCGATCTTCATATCCTCCAGTTAATTGCATCATGTAACCATAAGGGATGTCCTCAGTTCTACCAAAATTATATATGAGATTCGACTTAAAATATTGGGTTTGATTAAGGCTTATGCTGGCTAAATACAAGCTTTTGTTGTGGAAGAATTTATTTAAATCGTTATCAACTTTAGGACGCTTGAAAAAATTTAGTGACGAAAAGCCAAGTGTTGAAAATAGTTGAGTCTTTGCTAATTTCTTCTTTGATTTGAGTTTGTATGATCTACCTAGCCATGCAGAAGCATAGTTGAAGTCAAGAGGTTCTTTGTTTAGTATAGGATCGTTAGAGCTGATTTTATTTGAATGCATAGTTTTAGAAAGTGTTAACCCTCCTGCATACCTCGTCATGTAGGTTTCGAATCGCTTTTTCACAGCAAGTTCTATAAGCGATCTTTTGTAATTATTACTAAAAGTTAGACCTGTACTTATATGTGAGTTTTTAATATTCTGAATTTTATAGCTGGCTATATATCCCCAGGTTTGACTTTTGCTCGAATTATATTCGATTCCTGACCTAATTTCATGGCCTCTGCCGTATAGATTTCTATTATATAGCTCAACCGAAGTTGATGTAAATGAACCAACATCGATATCAAACCCCCACGAAAATTGATCTTTTACTAATAGATATAGATCAATCAATTCGGATGAACCCATTACTGGAATAACAATAAATTGTGCATCCTTAATGTAGAGAAGGTTACGGATTAGTCGCTCATTTTCAGCTGTGTTGTAGGCATCTAAAGTGTCACCTTCTTTAATATAAAGTAGTTTTTTTATATGACCTCGACTACTCGTGTTGTGAAGTTTGTTGGCTGTTTTTTCAAGCCAAATTCTAGTTCTTTGAAGGGTATCTAGAAAGTTGGGTTTGAATGGGGGTATAACATCAATAATAACCTTATTGATGCGTTTCCCTTCGTAGGGTAGAAAGGATTGTCCACTTTGCTCTCTTTTTTTATCATTGATAATCTCATCTTTGTTTGAAGAAACAAAGAAGAGACTGTATAGCTCCTTGGTTATTCTGTTTTTATAAGCTTTTGATTTAAGTTTTTTGTAGAATTCACGACCATCTTTTAAGCTGTCTGGCTGCACTTTCTCATTTATTGTATCAGTCGAGAATGTGTCTATTGGTGCATGAATTATAATTTGCTCAAAATTATGATGTGTTGGTGTTTGTGCATGACAATCTAGCTGATTATTGACAATCAGGAGAAAGATGAGAAAATATATAATGTTTTGTTTTATACCTAAAAATATTGATTACACTTAAAGATAGCAAAAATAGAGGATGTGAAGCTTGTATCGAATTTAATCTTTTGAATTCACAGATTTTTTGTGAATCATCTCAAGTTGTTCATCTGTCCATTGCCATTTATCACCTACTCTAATTTCACCAATAATCTGTTTTTTATTGAAAAATTCCAAGGTGGTAATGGCACTGCCAAACCCGTAGCGTTTTAGGCCCAATTTTGAATTGAGTCTGTCATATTTAATTGTTTCTTTTCTTCTAAAAGCCACTAGTGTGTAGTAGAAAATAGAAAATTCCTGATTTTCATCATCAAACTCGATTTGAAAAAGGATTCTATTACGCTTTATTGAAAGTAATAGAATGAATATGACTATTAGTGTTAACTCATACACTAGATTAGGAGGCATGAAGATGATAATAAGGATTTGGAGAATCAAGAAGAGGCTTAATTCACTTTTTATTCTCTTCCACAGAGAAAAGTCAGCATTATGAGGTGTGTAATTTGTCATACTTTTATTTTGTGCATAGTTAAGCCTTTTAGCTGAATCTATAGTAATTGAGCCATGTTTTGTTGAGCATTTATTTCTTAATGCTATTTCTAGGATTGAATGACAAAAAAAACACCCTAATTCATATTGAAAAAGGATATTTTGTGATTAAGAACAAGATTCAATGTTTTAAAGTTGCTCTAAAATATCTTTTGCTGATGATCTATTTTTATAGTCGGGATCGTATTGCAGATATTTAATTTTTCCATTTGTTCCAATTATAAATGTAGCCGGAACAGGAAGTGTCTGACTGGAGTTGCCGTTATCCTTGATTAGGTCAACACCATATTCCTTGTACTTCACTTGTAGGTTTTTAGGTAAAATAAAATCGACACCAAATGCTTCCATTATTGAATTATCCTTATCCCACAACACAGGGAATTCAGCTTTGGTTTTTTTAATTGTTTTGCTAATGTTTTCTGTTTTTTCTGGAGAGATAGCAACGATTTGCGCACCCGCTTTTTTGAAATCTTCAAGGTGATCTTGAAGTTCACTTAGATGGCGATTACAAAATGGACACCATTGCCCTCTGTAGAAAACCACAATTATTTGTTCTTCCTTTAAAATATCAGTGCTGTTAAATTTTGATCCATTTTGATCGAAAGCTTCAAAATCAGGAGCTTTTTGTCCAATTTGCAAACTACTTTCTGCTTTCTGAGCAAAAGTGTTTAAGCTGAGAATGGCTAATATGCCAAATAATATGCGTTTCATACTTTGTGATTTTAATAAATAACAGACAAATCTAAAAGAGTAAATTTTCTCTCTTTTGTAAAAATATGAAATAAAAGACCAATGCGTCTTATAATAGTCTCCTTAATTGTTAATGTCGTGTTAAAGATCAAAAAAATATCCCTTGCCAATTAAGGTAAGGGATATCATAGTCATATTTTAATCGTTTAATTATGCTTTTTGAAGACGCATGATTTTGTAAGTTGTGTTGACACCAGCTTGGTGGAAAAGAACACCTACAGGGCACATCTTTAAAGTTTTCTGTAAACATGATTCGATTTTCTCATCGCTAGCATCAGTATCAACTCTAAGTTCAACTTCAACATCAGTAAAAGTTGCTGCACCATCTTTTTGGTGACCAATAGTATCAACCTCAAGAGCCGAGAATTCGAATCTCATCTTTTTAGAAACAATATTAAAAATAGTATTTACACAACCAGAATAACTCATCAAACAAAGTTCAAATGCAGTAGGACCTAAATCCTGTCCACCTTTTGCTTCTGGTAAATCAATAATGATTTCGTGTCCTCTGTTATCAGTAATTATAGAAGATGTTCCTTGTGTCCAAGTTGTTGTTGCTTTCATCTGTTTTAATTTTTATACGGCTAATAATAATTGATTGGATATCAAGTTTCACTTAGCCTTTAGTTTTTGAATGTTTAATAATTAATATGGCCACAAATATATGTAAATATCCAAATATATGTAGTTGTGTTTGAGTTTTTTTTAACATTAGTCTTAGAATGTAGATTTGACTCAGATTTTATTCTCTCGCTATGCTTTTATAATTTAAAAAGAACTTTCATGTGGTATTCCTAATTCCTATTTCAAACCTTTGCAGTGATTTTTAGTTGCTTTTTATTATGAATTTCTAATAAACACTCCTAAATTGTATTTCTTTGCTTTTATCAAACTTCTAGAAGTCAGCTATAATTGAATGTTATCGGTTAAAGTTGACTTAAATAAAAATAAAATTATTGGCATGTCATACAGCGATTTAAAAGAAAAGTGGTTAGAACATTACAAAACTGCACCGGCTCAACTTGAGAAAATGGGGGATGTGAAAGGCCTGATAAGTGCTTTTAATGCAAATGTGGATGCAGTGATAAAGGTCAATGGAAAATTTATTGAGAAAATCATTGTTGATAATGAGCTGGATCTAACTCAGATTGTTGGAGAGGGAGAGAATTGTATTCAAACAAATGAAGATGCCATAAGAGGATTTCTTCAATGTTTTCAAGCTGGTAAAGCAGAAGAATGGTTGATTGAAGACAAAGCTGTTTTTAATTGGCTGAATGAAACAATTGGCTATGACAAACTCCAAATGGGAGGTCAAGGCGGTATTGTTGCCAACGTAATGGCAGTTTGTGGTGTTGACTCAGTCTATGTGCACTGTGCATCATCGCCAAAGGAACAATCTCAGCTTTTTTTAGATCTAGATAACCTTTTGACTGTTGATGATAATGGAGAAGTCGCTCAGGCTTCTAAAGTAGATCGTAAAAATGATTTACCTCTTATCCATTGGATTATAGAATTCGACAAAGGAGATACGATTAATTTAGGAGGAAAAGTATACACCTGTCCCAAGGCAAATCGATTTATCGCGACCTACGATCCTTTAAATTTCAAACTACACATTGATGAGCATTTTTCAAAAAAGATGTCTCAGTCCGATATTAATCCTGAATATATTATACTTTCAGGCTATCAAATGTTACATGAAACATTGAAAGATGGGAGCAAAGGAGCTGATAAGATTGATGCTTCTAAGGCTATGATAAAGGAATGGAGAAAATCATGTCCAGGAAACTTATTACATTTAGAGGTAGCATCTACTCAGGATAAAGTCGTTCGTAAACATTTGATTGATTCTTTGGTTGAGAGTGTGGATAGTTTGGGGTTCAACGAGCGTGAATTGATCGATATTCTTGAAGTTATTGGAGAAGATGAATTGGCTGCTAAATGTGAAGCGAATATCAATGCTGAGACTATGTTTGAGGGGATGTTAAAAATTTATGAATATACCCAGTGCCCTCGAATGCAACTGCATATGTTTGGTTTATATTTAACTCTTCAGAAAAAAGGATTTAAAGTTAGTCCAATGCAGAATCGCGATGGTATGCAATTAGCTGCTACTGTAGCCGCTGCTAAAGCAGGAACTGGTGCTATTAATACAAAAGACATTTTACTATGGGCTCAGGGGCATCAGGTTTCTGATGTTGGACTAAATGAGTTAAGTAATCTTCAGAATTTAATGTCTGTAAAGTTTGGAGAGAATAGCCTGCTAGAAACTGGTATCTATGAAAATGATTTAATTGAAGTTATTGCTGTGCCAACTATTCTAATTGATAAACCAGTAACTTTGGTTGGAATGGGAGACACTATTTCTTCTGTATCTCTTGTTGGAGCGAGATAAAACAAAATCAAATCAAAATAGAAAAAGCTATTCCTAAGAATAGCTTTTTTTATGCTTTATTATCAAGTATCTCGCTAATTGTCCTTAAACATGTCGCAATTTCTCTCTTAAAAGGATGATTAGGCATAATCCCACTTTCTGCATCTAATCCATTTAAAATCCCCATCCAAATGGCACTTATTCCAAATCCAATAAGGACATCTTGTTTGTAATTATGAACAAAGATACTTCTGTAGTCCTCAGTGAATTTGTTGAACAAGACGGCTATATTAAAAGAGTACGATGCATCTCTGTTTTCACAGTTTTTTGTGTGGAAATTTATAATTTCCACAAAGTTTGAGGCTAGTTTCTCAGCAGCAGAATAAATATTTTCTTTCTGTTCAAGACTTATTTCTAAATCATTCAATCCTTGTTTGATAAGTAAATTAATATCTTGAGTTTCTAGAGTGTCCTTAAGTAATATTGGGTCCATAATTATTCTTTAAAATTGGAAAGCTAATTTACATTATTCTTTCAAATGATACAGCCTTATTTAGATTAATTTTAAAGATTGATAAGGGGGCAAAAAAAACGCCTCTTAAAAGAGGCGTTAAAATATTTTAGTAAGTATTAAGCAGTTTGTAATTCTCTGGCTTTCTTTCTGTGAAGTAAATAAGAAGGTAGCCATGAGAAAAAAGCACCAAGTAATGCAACAATAACTAATAAGCTTGGGTTTCCAATATCTTTAAGTGCAAATACGATTGCAATAAAGAGGATATTTACAGCCATAATTCGAATAGAAGCATGTACGTGTTTAAAACCTAAGCTAACCATACGGTGGTGAACATGGTTTTTGTCTGGCTCAAAGGGTGATCTTTTATTCTTAATACGAATAAACATGACCCTAAGTGTGTCAAACAAAGGAACGGCTAGTATACCTATAGAAACAGCTGGTGCTGATTTGATAGCATATTTAAATTCTGGGTAAATATTCAATTCGTTGAAGTGGATCATTAAAATTGAGATTAATAAGCCTATAATAAGTGAACCCGTATCACCCATGAATATTTTCTTGTCTTTACCAAAGACATTGTATCGGAAGAATGCTATTAAAGCACCTAAAAGACTTCCTGAAAGAACAACATATTCGTAATGGCCAGTGATGTAGAACCAAATACCGAATGTTAATGTACATATTCCGCTAATTCCAGAAGCTAGGCCATCAATACCATCGATTAAATTAAAGCCATTGGTAACAACAATGATGACAAAAATTGTGAATAGAACACTCACAAAGTAGTTTAATTCATGAATACCTAATATACCATGGAAATTAGTAAAGCGAATATCACCAAGTATGATCACAACAAGAGCAGCAAAAATCTGACCTAATAACTTCTTTTTTGGTGAAATAGCCATGATGTCATCCTTAAGTCCAAGACCAAATACAATTAGTGTTGCTGCTATAATATATTTTAGCTCATGAATAAGGAAGCCATTACTAAATATTAAAATAGATAAAGTAAAACCGATGAAAATAGCAATTCCACCTAAAGAGGGAACAACAGTCGTATGAGAAGAGCGATGATTGGGCTCGTCATATAATTTTTTCTCTTTGGCTATGGTTATTACAGAAGGAATAATCTTGTAACATACTATAAGAGAGAAAAGAAAACTTGCAATAATGTAAAAGTGATGAGTGAACGGATACATAGGTAGAGTTTCAATTTTCAAAATACTAGTACAAATGTATGAATTTTATATCGAAAGTCAACTTGTCAAATCTGTCAAGTTTGTTTAATAGTATGAAAATGACGAATTAAGGATTGAATAATTAATCTAAATTATTAAGCAATATTTTGAAATATACATTTTAAAATATTCAATATGAAATTACATTATTTTTAGATATTCAGTCAGAAAATCGTGATTAACTAGTTTTTAAACTAGTTAATCAAGATAGTATGTTTTTTTTCGGAATCGATATTCTTGTTAACGTAATAATAATCATGTGTGATTATTATGTTTATTTTTCTAAGCTGATTTGTGGTATTTATGGTTCAGTAGGTTATTTTATTTTTTATTACTTAAATATATTTATTAGAAAAGATATTCGAAGAAATACCATTTAAATTAAAGGCTCGATGTTTTTTTTAAGTAATGCTTGATAGGTCTTAACGTTTGATGGTTAGTGTTTTATGTGGGTTGCGTGTGGGTGATATTTAAAGAATGAGGATGTTTTTTTTTGTAACAGTATTACAAGATTATATAGGTGTTGTTTGAAGAAAAGTAAGAATAAATTGATTCTATGATTTTTTATAAACTATTGGTGGATTTTTATAATGGTCTGATAAGATAAGTTTTGAAATAAAAAAGAGTTGGACATTAACCTCCAACTCTTTTAGTCTTGTAATTCTCTTTATTTAAAATTTCAATGATTTTATCTCTATGATCACCTTGAATGAGAATTTCACGATCTTTTACCGATCCACCAACACCACATTTTGATTTGAGAAGCTTACCTAGATCTTTTAAATCATCATTACTTCCAACAAAACCTGTAACGAGTGTTACCGCTTTACCTTTTCGCTGCTTTTTATCAATCATTACTTTTAAAGTTTGTTTTTGAGGTGAAAGAGTTTCCATCTCTTCATCTTCATCTTCATCAAACTCGTATTCGTAATTTGGGTTGGTAGAATACACAATATTTTTTTTATCCTTTTTTGCCATGGTTTGTCTATTTATATAAATGCAAATATAAACACAAATGCTAGCGACTAGCACATGCGACACATTTTTTACTTTCAGGCATTAACATGATTCTGCCTAGTGGAATTTCACGACCACATTTAATACATTTACCAAAACCAGGATCACTCAAATGATTCAGTGTGTACTCCAGAGCTTTAAGCTGATTCTTCTTTTGTCGTAGAGCGGCTTCGTTTACGCTTTTGTTGTTTATAGCATCCATTCGACTGATTCGTCCGATTGCAGAATCTGGTGAAATAGGTTTTGTTAAATCGACTAGCTTAAGAATGTCATCTTTAAATTTTATAATTTTTTCTTCAATTTGATTTTTAATATTGATTTTTTCGTCTTGTGTCATGTTATTCTAATTTCAGGTTAATCAAAGATAATAGAATTAGGACGATATGATATGACTTGTAAGCTGAATTAATTCAGGTTGTAAATTGTGATTTAGCTCTAACAGGTCTTTATTTGAATTAAGTTTTTTGTCATCTTCTGAGTTTTTGTTTTGTCTATATAGTAAAGGTGTGTATTTAGTCCAGATGGGAGTGTTATAGTTTAGCAACTTCCTATACATAGGGTCTTTTAGTGTTTGAAAATATGTAAGTAATGATCGATGATTGAAATTTGACCTTTTTTAATAAGCAGATGAACTTTTTCAGTAAGCATACTGAAAGAGTCTTGCCCTACTTTTGTCAGCGTAATCATTAAGCAAGTGTTCACGATTGAAACCTAATTTCAATAGAACTTCTGTTTTGAACTGATAAAAAAAACCAAATATAAAAAAATAAAATTATGGCAAAATTTGTTGTACCAAAGGAGATTTTTCACGGACTAGGAAGTCTTGAAAACTTAAAAGGATTAAAAGGAAAAAAAGCAGTTATCGTAATTGGTGGTAACTCTGTAAAAGCAAACGGATCTTTCGAAAGAACAGAAATCTACTTGAAAGAAGCAGGTATGTCAACAGTTGTATTTTCGGGTGTTGAAGCTGATCCATCAATTGAAACAGTATTGAAAGGTGCTGATTTCTTTACTCAAGAGCAACCTGATGTAATTGTTGGTTTAGGTGGCTGCTCTGCTATCGACGCAGCAAAAGCAATGTGGATCTATTATGAGTATCCAGATTCAACTCTAGAAGAATTAGCTGCTCCATTTGCAGTAAAACCAATGCGTAACAAAGCTTACTTTGTAGCAATTCCTTCTACTAGTGGTACAGGTACTGAAATGACAGGTCTTTCTGTAATTACTGACAGAGAAAAAGGAACTAAATATCCAATCGTTTCTCACGAGTTAACGCCTGATGTTGCTATTATCGATGGTGAGCTTTGCGAAAGTATGCCAGCACACGTTACAGCTAACACTGGACTAGATGCTTTGAGTCATGGTGTTGAAGCTTACGTTTCAAACATTGCCGACCGTTACAACGATGCATTGGCAAAAGGTGCTATTGATTTAGTATTCAAAAACATTAACACAGCCCACACAGAGCCTAACAATAAGGAAGCTCGTCAGGCAATGCACGATGCATCATGTATGGCAGGTATGGCTTTTACTAACGTATGGTTGGGAATTGTTCATTCTATGTCTCACCAAATTGGTGGTACTTTCGGTATTCCTCATGGTTGTGGTAACGCAATTTTAATGCCTAACGTAACTCGTTACAACTCAAAAGTAACAGACAAATATAATGACCTAGCTGAGCTTTTTGGTAAGTCAACAGCTGAAGACTTTGCTCAAGAAATCGAAGCTTTACGTGCATCTGTAGGAGTTGTAGGTTCTATCAAGGAGTACGGTGTAAGTCAAGAAGATTGGGATGCGAAGTTGGATACATTAACGCAGAATGCAATGGATGATCCTTGTTCTCTTTTCAACCCAAGAAAACCTAAGTTCGAGGAAATCAAAGCGCTTTACCAAGCTTGTTACAATGGAACTAGTGTAACTATTTAATTTCAGATTTATCTGATTGGATTAAGGTAGAGGGGGAAGCTGTAAAGCTTCCCCTTGTTTTTTTTATTTAATTTAGTTCTATGGATGAAATCAACATATTTAATAATTATTTCTTCAATATAAAGCCTAATAGCTATATCTAATTTGTGTTTTTATTATTTATTGTGTTGATGCTTTGTTTTTTGGCTAGATATATAAATCTATCTAAAAGCCTAGTTGATTAAAGAAAAACATCGCTATTGAGTGTTAATTTAGACTCAAACTAAAATATTTTTAGACAGTAAAAAAAAACTATAAAATGAAGGGTGATTAACACTTACTCTTTACATTTGAAGTCTTAATTATTATTGATTGCATGGAGTTAAATCTCTTAGTATTCAGTAGTTTGATTGAAATTTGAAAGTTAAAATTTATTTATTTTATCATAGAAAGTGATGAACAAGATAGTTGAAAAAGAACATTTTTCAGAGAAAATCGTAAAAATCGTTGTAGAAGCGCCTTTGATTGCAAAGTCTCGTAAGCCGGGAAATTTTGTAATTCTACGTGTTGGTGAAAAAGGAGAGCGTATTCCTTTGACCATTGCTGGTGCTAATGTAGAAAAAGGAACAATTGACCTAGTTGTACAAAAAATGGGTGTTTCTTCTACCAAATTGTGTGATCTTGAAGTTGGTGAATATATTACTGACTTAGTAGGGCCACTGGGTAAGCCAACAGAGATTCACAAACTAGGTACAATCCTATGTTGTGGTGGTGGTGTTGGAAATGCACCTTTATTGCCTATCGTTGAAGCTTATAAAAAAGCTGGAAACAAGGTGATTACTATTTTGGCAGCTCGTAATAAGGATTTAATCATTCTTGAAGATCAAATGCGTGAGCATTCTGATGAGTTGATTATCATGACTGACGATGGTTCCTATGGTAAAAAAGGTTTAATTACTGAGGGAATGGAAGAAGTTATTAAGAGAGAGAAAATTGATGAGTGTGTGACTATTGGTCCTGCAATCATGATGAAATTCTGTTCTCTATTAACTAAGAAATATGAAATTCCTACTGTTGCTAGTTTAAATAGTATCATGGTTGATGGTACAGGTATGTGTGGCGCTTGTCGTGTTACTGTTGGTGGTAAAACCAAATTTACTTGTGTTGATGGTCCTGAATTTGATGCACATCAAATTGATTTTGAAGAGATGATGTCACGTCTTGGTGGTTATAAGCAGGAAGAAGTTGACATGTTTGAGAAATTTCAGAAATAGAGAATTCATTCTAAGAATAGCAACACAAAAATACCTGGACAATGGAACGGTCTGAAGAATATATAAAGAACGAGAGAAAACAAGACTGGAGAGTAGCTCTTCAGAAGAAGATAAAAGCTAAAGATCGTATGTCGATTGAGAGAGCACTAATGGCTGAAACAGCGCCAGAAGTACGTATCCAATCACAACGTATCGAAGTTAATACCGGTTTAACTAAGGAGCAAGCTTTAGTTGAGGCGAGCCGATGCATGGACTGTGTGAATCCAACTTGTATGGAAGGATGTCCAGTAAGCATTAATATTCCTAAGTTTATCAAGTATATTGAGAGCGATGATATTCTTAAAGCTGCCTCAGTATTGAAAGAAACATCTGCATTGCCAGCTGTTTGTGGTCGTGTTTGTCCACAAGAGTTACAGTGCGAGCAAAAGTGTTTTTACGTAACGAAATTAAACCAGCCTGCTGTTGCAATTGGTTACTTGGAGCGTTTTGCTGCTGACTTCGAAAGAGAGTCAGGACACGTTTCTACACCAGAAATAGTTGTTGAAAATGGAATTAAAGTTGCTGTAATTGGTTCAGGTCCTTCTGGATTATCATTTGCTGGCGATATGGCTAAATTAGGTTATGACGTTACTGTATTCGAAGCCCTTCACGAAATTGGTGGTGTATTGAAATATGGTATTCCTGAGTTTCGTTTACCAAACGCAGTAGTTGATGTTGAGATTGAAAGTTTACGTCGTATGGGTGTGAAATTCATCACTAACTATATCGTAGGTCAAACAGCTAGTATTGATGATTTAAAGGCTGACGGTTATAAAGCATTTTACGTAGGATCAGGTGCTGGTTTACCACGCTTCATGAATATTCCTGGTGAGAATGCTAATGGTATTTTATCATCAAATGAGTATTTGACTCGTGTGAACTTGATGGGTGCTGATAGCGAAGAATCTGATACTCCTGTATTAAGAGGTAAGAACGTTGTAGTTGTTGGTGGTGGTAACACGGCTATGGACTCAGTTCGTACTGCTAAGCGTTTAGGTGCTGAGCGTGCTATTATCGTATATCGTCGTTCGGAAGAAGAGATGCCTGCTCGTGCTGAAGAGGTTCACCATGCTAAGCAAGAAGGTATTGAGTTCATGACATTGACTAACCCAATTGAATATATGGCTGACAAAAATGGTCGTGTATCTCAAATGAAGGTTCAGAAAATGGAATTAGGAGAGCCAGATGCTTCAGGACGTAGAAGACCAGTTCCAGTTGAAGGATCAGAGTGTATTCTAGATTGTGAAGTTGTGGTTGTGGCTGTTGGTGTATCACCAAACCCATTAATCCCTAACTCGGTTGAAGGTCTTGATGTTTCTAAGTGGGGAACTATTGAGGTTGTAAAAGATAAGATGCAGTCATCTATTCCAGAAATGTTTGCTGGTGGTGATATCGTTCGTGGTGGTGCAACTGTTATCCTTGCAATGGGTGATGGTAGAAAAGCTGCTAAGAATATGAATATCTATTTGACTGAAAAATATCTGTCTAACTAATTGGAATAAAAAGTGTAAGTTTAATACGCACACTTATATATAATACTGATTTTAAAAATTCTTAATATGAAAGAGTTCAAATCAATAAACGACATTCTTGATTTCGCCATCAATGAAGAAATTATGGCGGCTGAATTTTATACAGCTCTTGCAGCTAAAATGAAGCATAAGCAAATTAAGGAAACATTTGAGCAATACGCTATCGAAGAGATGGGACACCGTGCTAAACTTGAAGCTATCAAGAATGGTAAGGGACAGAAATTTTCGGAGACTAAGGTTGCTGATATGAAAATTGCTGATTACATAGTTGAAGTAGACGAAGATAAAGCAAATATGACTTATCAGGAAGCTTTAATTATTGCTATGAAGAAAGAGAAATCTGCTTTCAGATTATATAGCGACTTGGCTGCTGCAACTACTGATGAAGTTGAGAAGAAGTTATTCTTAAACTTAGCACAAGAAGAGGCTAAGCATAAGTTAAGATTCGAAGTAGAGTACGATGATAATATTCTAACAGAAAATTAAAAATCTGTTCTTCACATAAAAGCCCCGATTTTGTCGGGGCTTTTTTTATACTTAGTCGATTGAGAATCCTTATGTCTTAAAGAAATTCTTTCTTATTGAGCTTAAAAATGGTTAGGCTTCAAGCTCACTGCTAATGCTATCCGATAAACGCATAGATAATTGAATGTAACGTTGTTTAAAAGTATCGTCATTTAAATAGATTGCAATCTTCTCTTGCCAGTCTTTGGCTTGATGCGAAAGATCCATAATGCGATGTTTGTTGGCCATATTATTTTTATCAGATTTTTCTTTCTCAACAACGCTGATGTATTGATTTACCCAATTTTCATAGTTGTTTAAAAACCTTGATCGCTCTATATCCTTACCTGTTTGCATATTGGCAACCGATGCCATTGCTTCGCTATCTAAAAGTGCGCTTGCACCAACTGTTACTCCTAATTTTTGTATAAATTTTCTTCTGTTGTCTTTCTTCATAAATAATATAATAAGATTTGAAGGTCTTAATATACTTAAAATAAACTGTTTTTAAAAATGAATGATCATAATCGGCACTGAAAAAGTAAAGGTTTTGTGATTTAATTGTGTAGAATAGGCTTGAGGATAAAACTTTTAGATATTTTAGGGGATCATTCATAAAATCAAACAGTTTATAAGATGGAGAAACATATACCAACCCGCAATGAAGCTTTCGAACTCGTAAAGCAATATATCAAGACAGATAGTTTAGTAAAGCATGCCTTGGCAGTAGAAGCCGTTATGCGTTATTATGCAAAAGCTCATGGAGAGGACAAGGAGAAGTGGGGTATCATTGGGTTGGTTCACGATATGGATTGGGAGGTAGCACCAGATAGACATACTATCAAAACCCGTGAGATTTTAGAAGCGGCTAATTGGCCAGAGGATTATATTCGAGCAGTAGAGGCTCATGCTTTTGAATCGTGCACCGAAGTTGAACCTCTTTCACTCTTAGAGAAAACCTTATATACTGTAGATGAACTTACGGGTTTGATTACTGCAACCGCACTGGTACGTCCATCTAAATCGATAATGGATGTTAAAGTTAAATCGGTAAAACGAACCTGGAAGACAAAGAACTTCGCTGCGGGCTGTCATCGTGAAACAATTGATAAGGGTGCTGAAATGTTGGGACTTGAACTAGGAGAGCTAATTGAGGGTGTATTAACAGCTATGCAGGGAATTGCTGATGAACTAGGCCTTGCATAATTATGAATTATAAATGATGATTTATGAATGAAGAATCTATAAGTATCGAAAATCAAATTATAATTTATAACTCTTAATTCATAATTAAAATTCCTGAGCCCTGTCATTTTTACACTTGGTAGAAAACTCTATCTTTAGCGGGAATCAAAACAACTAGCTCAAAGGAGCACCTAATCTAAATACAATGAAAAAACTACTTCTGTTTGTATGTACGGCCTTATTTTTCACGGCTTGTCAACCAAACGAAACAACAACAAAGACGACTAGTGTTGAAAAATCGAATATCGATAAATCGACAGTTGATGCAACAGTTGGTGCTTTAAAAGCAAAATACCCTCAGGCTGACGCTAGCCTTTTAGCTAGAGGAGTGAAGCATGTTGCTAATCTTTGGATTGCAAATGATGGTTCTGCCGCAGAGTTTAAAACTTTTTGTGAAGCAAACTTCGTTGCTGATAAAGATGAACGTGAGTTGGTATTCAATAAAATATCGCGAAATATCGAGATTATTACAGGCTACTTTAATAAGATCACTCTTGATTTATTAGAGCCTGTACATTTAAACACTTTTGAGAAGCACGCTATCGATAATGAGTTTGGAGCTTATAGCGTTGATGCGCATTGGCAAGATGATTTTTACAAGAATAAAATTGCATTTATTATTGCTCTAAACTTTCCTCCTTATAGTCTTGAAGAGAAAGAAGCTTTGGCTGGGAAATGGAATCGTCAACAGTGGGCTTATGCTCGTTTAGGTGACTATTTTACGGCTAGAGTTCCTGCCGAATTATTGCAAAATGCGAATAATGCAGCCGCAGGAGCGGATCTTTATATCGCAGACTACAATATTTTTGTTGGTCATTTGACTGATGCTAATGATAAACGTTTTTTTCCAGAGGATAAGGTTCTTCTTTCGCACTGGAACTTACGTGACGAAATTAAAGCGAATTATGCAAATTCGGTAGATGGACTTGATAAGCAGAAGATTATCTATCAGGTGATGCAACGAATTATTTCTCAAGAAATCCCTGAAAAAGTAATCAATAGTGGAAATTTCGAATGGGATCCCTATACAAATGTGGTATACCAGAATGGTAAAACTATTGAAGCTACTCCAGAACCTAATGAGAGATACCAGCAGATCTTAAATAATTTCCATGCTAATAAGGCTATCGACCCATATTACCCAGGTGAGAGTACTTTTATCGAAAGACAGTATGCCGGAGCAAAGGAGATTTCACACCAAAATACCGAGAAAATTTTCACTGATTTCTTAAGATCAGAGGAAACTCAAAAAGTGGGTAAATTTATTAAGGAGAGATTAGGACGTGATTTGCAGCCATTTGATATTTGGTACGACGGTTTTAAAGCGCGTAGTGGTATGGATGAGTCTAAGCTTGATGCTCAGACTAGAAAACTGTATCCTAATGCCGCAGCTCTTGAAGCTGACTTGGGTAACCTATTAAAGAAATTAGGCTTCTCTGAGGGCAGATCTAAATTTCTTGCCGACCATATTGCTGTTGATCCAGCCAGAGGTTCAGGACATGCTTGGGGTGGTGCTAAAAAAGGACAAAAAGCTCATTTGCGTACCAGAATTGGTGCTAAAGGAATGGACTATAAAGGCTACAATATTGCGATTCATGAATTTGGACACAATGTTGAGCAAACAATTTCTTTATATGATGTTGATAATTTCATCATGAATGGTGTGCCAAATACAGCATTTACTGAGGCTTTAGCTTTCATCTTTCAAAAGAGAGATATGCTACTTTTAGGTAGAAATGATGAATCTGATCAGAAAGATGCTTTGAAGAAACTGGATTTATTCTGGAGTGCCTACGAAATTATGGGTGTATCAGTTCTTGATATCCGTGTTTGGAAGTGGTTATATGCAAATCCAGAGGCAGATGCAGCTCAACTTCGCGATGCAACTATGCGGATTGCCAAAGAGGTGTGGAATGAGTTTTATGCTCCTGTTTATGGCATGAAAGATCAGACCATTTTAGCTGTATATTCACACATGCTAAATAGCCCGCTATATTTATCAAACTATGCTTTTGGTAATGTAATTGAGTTCCAATTAGAGGAACAACTTAAAGGTAGAAGCTTCCCTAATGAAGTTGATCGTATCTTTAAGCAAGGTAAATTAACACCTAACCAGTGGATGATAGAGGCTACAGGTAGTAAACTATCTACTCAGCCATTGATTCAGGCAGCTAGTGAATCGTTAAAGAGATTAGCAAACTAATCAACTTAGAATATAATTTTAAAAGGGCATCCCGTATGGGATGCCCTTTTTTTTATATGATAATAAAAAGCTTGATGAAATCAAGGATGAGTTTAAGACGTTAAGTTTTTTTTTAAAAAAACTAATAAATAGTTATGTGTTATTGTTGTTGTAGGGACAGGCAGAGGGTTTGTTTAATAGAAATTCAGATTATTTTGATTTGTATATTGCAAATTACATCAATGATTTTTTTTTAATAATGACCAATTATTCTATGTTTTAATTTAATATTGAAGCATTGTGTTATTATTTTATGTTATGTGTTACGATCTGTATTGTGAAGTTTATTTTGGTGACTTGTTGTTTTGGTTTGCTGTGGCTTTTCAATTGGTTATTAAATTATTTATTCTATTACATGTTGTTTTGTTTGTATGGTAAGTTTTGAGTTTTCGTATTTGCAATGTTACCTATAATACTTATAAATAGCATTGTAGTAATTTGTTGAATTAATTAGGTGTTTTCACTAATAGTCTCATTTTAAAGATATTGCATGTCTTGCTATTCTGTTATATTTAAAATTAAGTTATGTAGGTGTCTGGTTTTCTGAATGTTCACTATTAAGTATTGTAATTTAATATGTAAGGTTTTATTATTCGTAATATTTAATATATTGCATTGCTTTTTCGAAGTATGATATTTGTCATGTAATTGAGTTTATTTTACATCATATCGTATTTACGATAAGTACCTAACTAACTATAAATATTACATATGAAAAGAGTTTATTTATTATGTGTGCTATTGTTTTTTGCACTCCAAAGTTTCTCCCAAAAGGAGATACTGGTGGGAGAGGGTAAATACAAAGCCGAACAAAATGTCGAAGAATATATTTCAGGCAAAAGGAAATTGCTGGATGCGAGTTCTTATAAAGGCAAAAATTATGTATTGCTTCAGTTTAGGGGTATTCCTACTGAGGTCGAAAAAAAACGTTTAAAAGCTAAAGGTATTGAATTGAATTCCTATGTTCAAAACAATACTTATTATGCGCAAATTAAGAAAGGTGAGTTAGCAGATCAGCTTTCTTCCACTTCAATTATTTCAATTCATGAAATAAATGCATTGAGTAAAACATCTAAAGGAGTTTTGGAAGGGAATATTCCTGCCCATGCAAAGGTGAATGATGTTATTGCTAAAGTTAATGTTATTTACTTTGATGGAGCTCAAGTAGCGGATATCAAGAATTTTCTTCAGTCCCACAATATGAGACTAAATCATATTGCTGAAGAGTTTAATGTGATTACTATCGATATGCCTATAAAATCTGTCAAAAAATTGGCAGTTCAGCCTTGGGTTAAATGGATAGAATATATTGCTTTACCTGAAACTATCGATAATATTCAGGGGCGCACAATGAACCGTAATACTATACTTAGTGAAAATGGCTTAGGTGGTCGTAATTTAACAGGTAAAGGTATTAGCGTTGGTGTTTGGGACGGTAGTGTTCAGCAACATCCTGACCTGGGGAATCGTTTAAATGCCATGGAGTATGAGCGTCCAAGTGAACATGGAATGCACGTTTCGGGAACAGTAGCTGGTGCTGGTATAATTGATCCTAAAGCCAAGGGAATGGCTCCTGAGGCAACGCTTTATACTTATAATTTTGGTGGTCCTCAATCTAATAAAATGACTTCTCAACAAGAGATGTTATATGCAGCTAAGAACTTTGATATTGATGTGACTCAAAACTCATATGGTATTAGCCTGCGTGGGAATTGTGATTATTTAGCTAAATATTCAGCTAGCGATGCTCAATTAGATCAAATCGTTAATCAGTTTTACCCTACTTTAACTCATGTTTTCTCAGCAGGGAACAATCAGAGCGATTGTCCTCCTTCTCACTATTCAACATCAACAAAAAGATCTAAGAATGTGATTCTTGTTGGAGCTTTGGATGAAGCAACCGAAATGAGTTATTTCAGTAGCTGGGGGCCTATGGATGATGGTCGTTTATTACCTCATATTTGTTCGTTTGGTGTCGATACTTATTCAAGTGTTTATAACAATGAGTACGGTTTTATGAGTGGTACTTCTATGGCTACTCCAGCTGTATCGGGAACACTTGCTTTGCTGTATCAGCGTTACAATGAATTAAAAGGGGAAAAGCCTCTAGCTTCACTGGTTAAAGCAGCTGTTTGTAATACTGCTGAAGACAAGGGGAATCCTGGTCCTGATTATTCTTATGGTTATGGTATTATTAATGCATTAAAAGCTGTTAAAACTTTTGAGAAAAATCAGTTCGCTATCGGATCTGTTGAAAATGGTGAAGATTTCACTTTTACCATTCCAGTTCCTACCAATGCTATTGATTTAAAAGTCATGTTGGTTTGGAGTGATTACTATGGTACAGTATCAACAACTAAGGCACTTGTTAATGACCTTGATTTAACGGTTCTAAAAAATGGTAAAGAAACAAAACCATGGATTTTAGATGCTAACGATCCGACCAAAGAAGCGGTAAGAGGTATCGATAATCTTAATAATGCTGAGCAGGTGACTATAAATAAGCCTGAAGCTGGAGATTATACCATTAAGGTTTCGGGAACTGAAGTGCCAAAAGGGCCTCAGCAGTTTTCAGTGGTGTTTTATTATAACACGCAAGACTTAATGATGGTTTATCCTAATGGTGACGAGAAATTTGCACCTGGAGATGATGTTGCTATTCGATGGGAATCATCGGGATATACAGGTACGCAAACGATTGAATTTTCTGGAGACAATGGTGTTAGCTTTAAAAGTATTGCTAATAATGTTCCCAATGGAACTCAGGATTTAGTGGTTACGATTCCTGATGTGACGACGAGTAAAGGATTACTTCGTGTGGTTCAGGATGGAACTATGGATGTGTGTAATGCTGCCTTTAGTATTGCTGCTGTCCCAACAGATTTAAAAGTAACTGCTCCCGATTGTGGAACTGATGGATGGAGTTTGTCATGGGTACCAGTTGAAGGCGCTGATAAATATCAGATTCTAAAAGCTGATGTAAATCAAGGAATCTATACTAAGATTGGAGAATCTGCGACTCCGAATTTTGATTTGCCAAGTTTAACCGAAGAGCGAAATATTTTCTCAGTAGCTAGTGTTTTTGGTGAGACTGTAAGTGAGAGATCTTATGCACTGATTGTAAATCCATCTCTTCCACTTGATTTAACTGCAGCAAAGCTTCCTTTTAATGAAAGTTTTGAACACTATCCTAGTGATTTTGTACGTGTGAATAATCAGACTGGAACAAATTTTGGTTATACACCTACTGTTTTTACTTACGAACAGGCCCATTGTTTATATATGGCTGGTTCTGAAGATACTGAAGATTGGGATGCAACTGGCGATGTTTTCGAAAATAACCCAGAGGATGTTATTTCTGCTAAAATTTGCCAGCTTAATACTGCAGGTATTTCTGGAGAGCTTTGGATGAGAACTGCCGCTCAAATGTTTAATTCAGGCGAGGAAACAAATGCTAACTTTCGAGTTTTAGTTGATGGAAACCCATTAACGAATACATTAGGGAAAAGCGTGATTAACACCATTGAATCAGGTGAATATATCATGTATTGGAATCTTAGTGACTATGCCGGAAAATCATTCCCATTAGAATTTCAGGCAGCACTAAGAAATCCTAAAGATTCTATACAGTTGGGTCATATTAAAATCTATCAGCCCAAATACGATATTTCTCTTTCTGCTCTTGCTTCATCCGAAAAGGCAACAACCCTATCAGCAAGTAACGATGTAACAGTAAAAGTGAAAAATAACAGCGGACAGGCTATTTCTAATATTCCTGTTAGTTATTCGATTAATGGAGGTGCTCCTGTTTATGAGGTGATAGCTGGTCCTATTGCACCCTTTACAAGAATTGAATACACATTTACAAAGAAGGCCGATTTTTCAACCTCCGACAGAGCTTATGCTATTGTAGCTACAGCTGCATTGGCAGGCGACAAAGATGATACAAATAATACATCAGAATTTAGCACTGCTAATTTGGGTGATTATTTTTTCATGCCTGATACAAAATCAGTATCTAATACCAAGAAGGTGACTTCTGATATTTTAAAATTCACCGATGATGGGGCTAAAGTGTTGGATTATTCTAACAGTTTTAGTGGATCTGTCACATTTAAGCCTACCACAAGTGGTTCTAAGGTGAAGATTAAGTTTATCGATTTAGACTTGGAAGACAGTTACGATAATTTGGATATTCTGGATGGAAATTCGTTCAGAAGCTCACCAGTTATCGCTACGCTTACAGGTAATCCTGATACTTCTGATTTAGAATATACCGCTACAAATGACGATGGTGAAATGACCATCGTATTTACTTCGGATTCTAAAAACAGTAAATCTGGTTGGTACGCCGAAGTTACTGAGGTCGATGCCTCTGAAGTGGTAACGAACAATATCCTTACCCTTAGTAATATTACCAAGTACAATGGTTATTACCCTGAAGCGACTTCTCTTAAAATTAATGTCAAAAATAACAGTGCGACTGATGTAGAGGAAGTTTTGGTTCAATACAAAATTGATGATAACGAATGGCTAGCCGAAGAAAATATGGGTGCTATACCTGCTGGTACCGAAGGTTCTCATACTTTCTTAGTACTTGCAAACTTACTACCTGTTGGCGCAAGACATGACATTTCAGCAAGAGTTGTAAATGTTGATGATAATATGGACGATAATTTAATCACTCGAACCATAATAAATGATAATTATTGTCTTTCTTATTCAGCTGCATCTTACTCTGCGGGTTTTTTCTTTTTAACCAATGTATCTAAAGGTGATGTTAGTAATCCTACATCAACAACAGAACAAAGCAATTCCGGACCTGGTTATTACAGATCAACCGTTTTCCCATTGTATAACGATATTACAACACAATCTATTGAGGTTGAGGTTAATGGTCATGTTGATGGTGGGAAAATTGCTGTTTGGATAGATTGGAACGACGATGCTGACTACTCGAATGATGGCGATGCTTGTAGCGTTGTTACAAGTGATGGTGTTCAGACTTATGCTATTCCAATAACAATTCCTGAAGGTGCCACATTAGGACAGAAATACATGCGTGTTAGAGCAACGACAGCAGATGTTCTAGATCCTTGTTCATCGGAATATAGTAATAATGGCGAGGTTGAAGATTATATGATTAATCTGATTCCTGCATATCCAATTACCATTGATTTATCTGTAACAGAAACAGGTTTGAATTCAGGTGTTGGACTTTCAACTACTGAAGTGGTAACAGCTACCATCAGTAATAATTCTACACAGGCTATCTCTGGTTTCGATGTGGCTTATAAAATTGATGGGGGAGCAGAAGTCAAAGAAACAGTTGCAGACGAAATTGCTGCTTTTAGCACTTTTGAGTACACATTTACTACAACAGCCGATCTTTCTGTTCAGGGTTCACATTCAGTAGAGATTTACAGTCTTGCTGAAGGCGATATGGATCCTGAAAATGATAAGCTAAATAAAACGATCAATACTTCGGTAATTGCGGTTGACGGATTTTATGCCCTTAATTTCGATGGGGTAGATGATTTGGTAGATGCAGGAACTCTTAATGATGTCAACATTCAAGATTTTACTTACGAAGCATGGATCAATCCTCAGTCATATGGAGGATATGGTGGTCCAATAGGTTTCGGTAGATTGTTCCAAGGTAAAGCAGCTACTATTTTCCTTCATGGCGAAACAAATACCAATTACCCTAGTCACTGTTTAGTGGTATCTCTTGGTGGTGGAGCTGTGTATACCATGTTAAATTCTGTAGAATTAAATAAGTGGCAACATGTTGCTGTTTCGTTTAATAGCACCAGCAAGGAAGTTAAGGTTTATATTGATGGTGTTGAGGAAATTACAGTTGTTAAATCAGTACCTGGCGAAATAGCTGATAATTCTGATTCTCACCTTTATATTGGTAATAATGCGAGTTTGCAACGTGCCTTTAAAGGGATGATGGATGAAGTTCGTGTTTGGTCTGATGTGCGTTCTGTAGATGAGGTAAAGTCAGGCTTGTATAATCATGTTGCTACTGATGCAGCAGGTTTATTGGCTCAATTCAGTTTCGACGAAGGCTTTTATAATTCAGGTGTTTATTCTGGAGACATATCAGCAAGCATACAAAATGCTGAAGTCACTGATGTCGATGGTAGTATTTGGGCAGAGCCAAGCCAACTTTTACATGAGATCAAGTTTAAAGATCAAGTTTGCGAGTTGACGGATTTAGGAGGCAATCATTTTGAGACTGAAGTTCCTAAAGCAACTGATTTGGCTACTATAATTACTGAGTATAAGTTAACTTATCCGAATGTTTCAGTAACAATTAACGGTGTTGAACAAACATCGGGCATTACTGAAAATGATTATTCTAATTCGAAAGTTAGTCCTTTACAAATCGATTTTAAAGCTATTATGTTTGGAAAAGCGCTTTCCGAAACTTATAAGTATAGCATAAAATCGGAGTTAGGTGCCGAATGCGAATTGGAAACATTTAGCTTCGTGCAGGCTGCTAATTCATTATTAATTACGGATTTAATTGCTTCACCTGTTCAACAAACAATGACATTCGATGTTGATGCAGCTCTAGAAGTTACAAGTCTTAAGCCTACTTTCACGATTTCGGCAGGAGCAAGAGCTTTTGTAAATGGAACTGAAATTACAAGCGAAACAACTTCTCTTGATTTTACAGAACCAATCGTAATCACTGTTAAGGCAGCCAATGGACGAGCATCCAATAATTATTCTGTTGCTCTACGTAAATCGCAAACTATTAACTGGACAGTTGTCACTGATAAGGTTTATGGCGATTTAGATTTCAACTTAGGAGCCACTGCGACATCTGGATTAGATGTGAGTTTTGCTTCGAGTAATACCGATGTCCTTCTTGTTGCTGGTGGTGCTACTCATATTGTAGGAGCCGGTAATGCAACTATTACAGCCACTCAAATAGGTAACAACAATGTTCTTACAGCAACTGCTATTGAGAAGATATTCACAGTAAATAAAGCTGAACTTACAGCTACTGCTGATGATAAATCTGTTGATTATACATTATCTATTCCTGAATTGACTGTTTCTTATAAAGGATGGGTAAATGATGAAATGGTCGATGTACTTGATGAGCAACCAGTTTTAAGTACAATTGCTGTTCAGAACAGTTTGCCTAATGATTATGCTATCACTCTAACAGGAGGTCTTGATAATAATTACGACTTGACTTTAGGAGATGGTACATTAACCATTAACGATATTGCAGCTTATGATGTTACATTTAATGTAACAGAAGGTAGTAATGCGATTGAAGGTGCCAATATTCAAATTAATAATCAAAACCTGACTTCTGCTGCTAATGGCGAACTTGTTGTAAAGTTGATTAATGGAACATACAATTATGTGGTGACTAAGGCGGGTTTTGCTGATTATTCAGGAATCCTAATAGTTGCTGATGCTAATATAACTGAGAATGTTGTGTTAACATTGCCATTGCCCGTTTACACACTTAGCTATACAACTGATGGGAATGGAATCATTATTGGTGATAATTCTCAGGAAGTAGAGCAGGGTAGTGATGCAACTGAAATTATTACGACAGCCAATGCAGGCTATCATTTTGTACAGTGGACTGATGGTGTTAAAACTGAAACCCGTACAGATGTAAATGTTCAATCTGACATTTCTGTTGAAGCTCAGTTCGAAATCAACACTTATACATTAACTTATCATGCAGGTACAAATGGTTCTCTAACAGGAGAAACAGCACAAAGCTTGAACCATGGTGAGACAGGAACAGAAGTTGAAGCTGTTCCAGAAGATGGATATTTGTTTGTTCAGTGGAGCGATGGCGTAAAAGATAATCCTCGTACTGATGTTGGTGTTACAATGAGTCTTAATCTGACTGCTGAGTACACTAAGGTTTATGGTTTGCCTTATACTCAATCATTCGACGAAACAACTTTACCTGTTGATTGGTTAAATCTAAGTAATAATACAACTTCTGATGTATGGGAATTTAAAACCAAGACTACTGGTTTGAAAGGAAGTACTGGTAATTTTGCCATTCTTGACAGTGATGACTATGGTTCTGGCGATGGTCAAGATGCTGACTTAATCAGTCCTATCTTCGATTTATCAACATATACAGGTGTTAACCTTAAGTTTACCCATTATTTCAGAGAATACAGTTCGTCGGCAGCTACGCTTTCGTATCGTATTGGCGAAGGTGATTGGGTACAGATAGAAACTTGGACTGGTGCAAGTACTGATAATCCTGCAACTTTTGATCAAACAATTGCCGAAGTAGCAGGACAATCCAATGTTCGTTTTAAATGGAACTACAAAGGATCTTTCGCTTACTACTGGTGTGTCGATGATATTGAAATATCAGGAGTTGACCCTAATGCTAGTTTTACTTTAAATTATGTTGCGGGTGCAAATGGTTCTTTATCTGGTGTAACTACACAAACTGTAAAAGTTGGTGAATCAGGTACAGCAGTAGAAGCGACTCCTTCTGTTGGATATGCTTTTATTCAGTGGAGCGATGGCGTTAAAGATAACCCTCGTACCGATGTGAACGCAAGTAAAGATATCACTGTTACTGCTGAGTTTTCTAGAGTTTATACCTTACCATATACTCAAAGATTCGATGCCACTACAATGCCTGTTGATTGGCAGAATGTGAGTAACAACGGAGGAATTGAAGTGTGGGAATTTAAAACAAAAAGCAGTGGCTTAAGTGGAACCACTGGAAACTTTGCGATTCTCGATAGTGATGAATATGGTTCTGGTGACGGACAAGATGCGGATTTGATTAGTCCTGTATTTGATTTATCAGAATGTTCAACAGTGAATCTTAAATTCGCTCATTATTTCAAAAAATACTCTTCGTCTGCTGCTACACTTTCGTACAGTGTTAATGGCGCTGATTGGATTGTTATTGAAACATGGACGGGAGCTAATACTGATAATCCTGCTACATTCGATCAGGAAATTGCTGCAGTTGCAGGAAAATCTAACGTTCGTTTTAAATGGAATTATGTTGGCTCTTACGCTTATTACTGGTGTGTTGATGATATTGAGTTAACTGGAACAGCTCCTTCGTCAAATTATACAGTAGTTTATGAGGCTGGTTCTAATGGAGAATTAACAGGTGATCTTAATCAGACTGTTGATCATGCTGCCGATGGTACAGCAGTTACCGCAGTTGCCAATTCGGGATATTTGTTCTCACAATGGAGTGATGGAAAAACTGACAATCCTCGTACAGATGTTAATGTGACTGCAAATATTAGTGTTACAGCGATGTTTACAAGAGATTGTACACCAATAACATCTTTACCATATCTTGAAGATTTCAATGCTTCCACATCTATGCCAAGTTGTTGGTCAAATCCTGCAACAGAGAAAGGATATGTATGGGAGTATGGTACTTTTGAATATTATAGTTCTGCTAAGACGATAGGGACTACTGGAAATAATGCTTATTTTAATAGTTCAGCAAATTATCATAAAACTTCGCAAACTGCTGATTTAATTAGTCCAAAATTTGACTTAAGTGGATATTCAACCGTTTACCTGTCCTTTACTCATCTCTTTAAAAATGATGATGATGCCTCAGCTTATGCTGAAGTTTCTTATAGTATTGATGGCGAAACGACTTGGGAATCTGTTAATAAATGGGATACGACGCTTAGCGAAGCCGAAGCTTTCAATCAGTTAATTGATGGAGTTGCTGGACAATCAAATGTCAAGTTTAAGTTTACGTATCAGGGAAAATGGGATTTTGGTTGGATCATTGACGATATTAAGTTAGATGAAACCGCTCCAATTGACCAATATTCATTGACTTATGTAGCAGGTGCAAATGGAACATTAATAGGAAATCTAACTCAAACTGTAGAAAAAGGTTCTGATGCAACAGCAGTAATAGCTGTAGCTGATACCGGTTATCACTTTTCTCAATGGAGCGATGGAAGTACTGTTAATCCACGTATTGATGAGTCTGTTAATGCTGATATTACGGTATCTGCCGAGTTTGTAATTGATGAAACATCAGAGTATACCTTAACTTATACTGCAGGTGTAAACGGTTCATTAGAAGGTACTCTAGTTCAAACTGTAGAGAAAGGATCTGATGCGACAGCAGTTTCTGCCGTAGCAGACGCTGGTTACCACTTTACAAAGTGGAGCGATGGTAGTATTATCAATCCTCGTACCGATGTCGATGTACAATCAGATATGACAGTAACCGCTGAGTTTGAAAAGGATGCTGTTGTTGTTATTCAGTACATGCTACTATACACTGCCGGTCCAAATGGATTTCTAGAAGGCAATGTTGACGGAGGTATTGTGCTTGAAGTTAACAAAGGCGAAGATGGTCCTTCTGTTTTAGCTGTTGCTGATGCAGGCTACCACTTCTCCAAATGGGAAGATGGAAGAACTGACAACCCTCGTATCGACAAGGCTGTATCTGATGATATTTTTGTGGGTGCAGAGTTTGAGAAAGACGCTGTAGTTCTTTACACCTTAACTTATATTGCAGGTGCAAATGGAACACTTGAGGGCTCAACGCCACAAACTGTAGAAGAAGGATCTGATGCGACTGCTGTTAAGGCAATAGCTGATGCCGGTTATCACTTTACTCAATGGAGCGATGGAAATACTGTTAATCCACGTACTGATATCGATGTACAGTCTGATATCACAGTGACTGCAGAGTTTGTGATTGATCCAACTCCAGAGTATACATTAACATATGTAGCAGGTGCAAACGGATCATTGACAGGAACTCTAGTTCAAACTGTAAAAGAAGGATCTGATGCGACTGCTGTTAAGGCAATAGCTGATGCAGGTTACCACTTCACTAAGTGGAGCGATGGAAGTATTGTTAATCCACGTACAGATCTTAATGTACAATTGGATATGACAGTAACCGCTGAGTTTGTAATTGACCCAACACCAGAGTATACTTTAACATATGTAGCAGGTGCAAACGGATCATTGACAGGAACTCTAGTTCAAACTGTAGAAGAAGGATCTGATGCGACTGCTGTTAAGGCAATAGCTGATGCAGGTTACCACTTCACTAAGTGGAGCGATGGAAGTATTGTTAATCCACGTACAGATCTTAATGTACAATTGGATATGACAGTAACCGCTGAGTTTGTTATTGATCCAACACCAGAGTATACATTAACATATGTAGCAGGTGCAAACGGATCATTGACAGGAACTCTAGCTCAAACTGTAGAAGAAGGATCTGATGCGACTGCTGTTAAGGCAATAGCTGATGCAGGTTACCACTTCACTCAGTGGAGTGATGGTGTTAAAGCTAATCCTCGTACTGATGAAAATGTACAGTTAGATATAACAGTAGAAGCCCAATTTGAAAAAGATGCGCTTCCACAGTTTACTTTGACTTATACAGCAGGTGAAAATGGAATACTTACGGGTTCAACTTCACAAACAGTAGAGAAAGGTTCTGATGCGACAGCTGTTACCGCAGTTGCCGATGCCGGTTATCACTTTACTCAGTGGAGCGATGGAACTATTGTTAATCCACGTACCGATATCGATGTACAATCGGATATGACAATAGAAGCTCAATTTGCTGCTAATGTTTATAACTTAAAGTTCGTTGTTAGTTCTACAGAGAATTTCCTATCTGGTGTTATTATTGATATTAACGATCAAGAGTTGACGACAAATACTCTAGGAGAAGCAGAGATTAAGTTGGAAGACGGAACTTACGATTATTCGATTCTTATTGATGGCTATTCTGTTTTTAGTAGTAGTCTTACAATAAGTGGAGAAGATATGCTTGAGACAGTCACTATAGCCACAACTGGAATAGATGAAGTGTCGATTGAAGAGATTCGTGTTTATCCAAATCCTGTTATTGATCAATTGATTTTAGAAAAAACACAAAATGTAAAATCAATAAGCGTTAGAAGTATCAATGGACGAACCATTGATATTATAAACCCTAATGGTTCAGATAAGGTTTATTATAATACAAGTAATTTGTCCTCTGGAATGTATTTATTCTGTATAGAATATGCAGATGGAAAGAGAATAGTACGAAAAGTAATTAAGAAATAATACTTAATTGACTTAAATATTAGCCCTTAGGAATTTTCCTAAGGGCTTTTTTTTTGATTATAAGAGTCGTCCTGAATTGCTTTGCCTTTTTCCATGGATACAATGAGTTTCTGTGTTTCCATCTCTTTTTTCTTACTTTTGGCAGTCAGAAGAATCTAATTACCTAATCGAGTCTTTCCTTATGGAGAATCAATTTAAAAATAATGCCATACGCGGACCAATTAATTCATGGCTCTTAAGAATCATGTCGACTTATATGCATTATAAGTTTGGCGATGTGAAAAACGCCATGTTTAAAGATCATCCTGAAAGGCTTGTAGAGATTGGTTCGGGAACAGGTGAAAATATGCGCTATTTGAGAAGAGGTACACATCTTATTGCCATCGAACCCAATGTGCACATGCACGAGAGTTTGAAGAAAACGGCAGATAAGTATGGCATCAATCTAGAGATTCGTTCATTGGTTGGAGAGGCTATTGACTTGGAGGATGAATCGCACGATTTTGTTATGAGTACACTTGTTCTTTGTACCGTTAATGACCTTGAAGAATGTTTGAGACAAGTGAAGAGAATTTTGAAACCTTCAGGGAAATTTGTTTTTATTGAGCATGTTAAAGCCAGAGAGAATTCTGTCCTATCAAGGATACAGAACTTGCTTCACAAACCCTGGCACTATTGTTTTGAAGGTTGTCATACCAATCGAGATATTCAGCCTTATATTGAATCTGCAGGATTTTCTGATCTACGAGTTGAAACATATAATCTGTATTCTCCTATTGTTCCTATCATTCCGCAGATTAGAGGTGTGGCGATCAAATAAGATAAGGATTATATGATGCTATGTCAGATATTGATATGTAAACGCACAAGAATGCTTGTAAAGAATATAAAGGTGTGGTCGGGAGGCTACACTTTTTTAGCTTGTATTGAGGTTGACTATTCTCATTTAGCTTGATTTTAAGATAAGGCATTTTTTTTTATTCAGCCCCTGGGAATCTGATTAAGAAACAGATGTTTTTTGCTATTTTTGAGACCCTTAATTTATTTGATTTTGGAGTTGCTATTTACAAGGGCAGTGAGTTAAGGTATAATTATTTTAATCAGATGGATTCTATGAAATACAGTATAAATACTTATTTAGCTTTCTTAATTTTTTTATTGAGCATAAGTTCAACTTCCTTATTCGGGCAGAATCAGTCTGTAGAAGAGTTGGCTGAAGCATCGTTTATTGATATATCAAAAGATATACGTGCCAAAAAATTAGATTCCTCTTATATAGAAATTCAAAAGCTTCATAAAATTTCAACAGATAATAAGCTTCCTTTATATATAGGAAAAGCTGAAAGTTTGTATGGCGAATACTATTTGAAAAAAGGAGATAAGGATTCATCACTTTACCATTTTGAATTGGCAGAGAAAATCTTTGAATCAGAAGAAGATTTTTCAATGCAAGGTAAAATGGATGTTAAAATCGCCGTGATCTATAAAAGTATTGGCGAAATTGAACTTTCTATTAAGTTTTACGAAAAATCGACAAGCTTACTTCAAATTAATGAGGATACTTTATGGTATGGTATCGTAAGTAATAAATTAGGAAGGATATATTACCATAGACTGGATTATGTAAATGCATTAAAAAACATGCAGAACTCCATTAATGCCTTTAGACTACTTGACGATCATTCAAGAATAGGTAGTACTTATAATTCTATGGGCTTAATATATAGAGAAACCAATAATAAGGCAAAAGAAAAAGAGGTGTATTTAAAAGGTATTGAAGCCTATAAAAAAATAGATGAATCAAAGGATATAGGAGTCTTATATAATAACCTTTCGGAGTTGTACTTAGATGAGGGGAATGTAGCGCTTGGTTTGGAAACGCTAGAAAAAGCTAAAACAATTTATGAGAAAGCCAATTATGAAAAAGGATTGATAGGTTATTATTCTGTTTTAGCATATTATCATTTTACTTTGGATACACCTAATTATGAAAAAACGATAGAATATAGCATTAAAAAAATTGCACTCTCGGAAAAATTCAAATCATATATTCAATATGCCGATGGTATATTTTTTCTTGGCACATCGTACATCCATACCAATCAGTATGAGAAAGCTAAAACAATTCTAGAAGAAGGCTTAGATGTAGCTGAAGAACTAGGCTATTATGAAGAGATTAAAAATATTACATACCCATTAGCAGATGTATATAATAAGCTTGGTATGAAAAATAAAGCTTATTATACCTTGGAAAAACATATACGTTTTAGAGATAGTATTTCAAGCGAAGAAAAGATTCAAGAATTCACCAGACTCGATGAAAAATTTAAGTATGATCAACAAATACTTAGTGATAGCTTGGCGCGAGTTCAGGTAGATTTTGAATTGCGTTACAAACATCAACAAGAAATTCAAGAACAAGATAGAGCCTTGATAATCATTGGATTCATTGCTCTTTTTCTATTGGGAACCGCAATATTTATATTTATCTATGCAAGAAGAAGGAAAAAGCAAGCCAAGGAGTTAGACGAAAAGAACATCATAATCAATAAATCACTTTCTGAGAAGGAACTTCTGCTAAAAGAAATACACCATCGAGTAAAGAATAATCTTCAGATTGTATCTAGTTTACTCGATTTGCAATCCAGTACCATAAACGACGAAGCTACACTTGTTGCTATAAACGATGGGCAAACCAGAATGAAAGCCATGGCCTTGATTCACCAGAACCTTTATCAGAACAAACATATCGAAAGTATCTCGTTTAAAGATTATATCGAGCAATTGGTAATACAAGTAGGTGAGGGGAATAAGATAGAACAGGAAGTAGAACACAGTATTGAAATCGAAGATATCAATTTTGATATTGACACTGCCGTGCCGCTGGGTTTAATTGTAAACGAATTATTAACCAATGCCTTTAAATATGCTTTCTCAAAACAACATATTGGACAACTTAATATCAAATTAGAGCATAATCAGGATTATTATAAGCTCTCAATTAAAGACAATGGGAAAGGCTTACCTGAGGGTTATAATTTCGATAAGTCGAAATCACTTGGTTTAAGGTTGGTGCGCCGACTTAGTAAACAGCTTTATGGAAAAGCTGAATATACCTACGATAATGGTTCGGTATTTACCATTTATTTTAAAGATACAGTTGCCCGAAGAGAAATTTCTTAATTAATGTGTGCCATGAATAAAGTGAAGATATTAGTAGTTGAAGATGAGATTATAATTGCAGATAATATTTGCGATATTTTGGAAAACTTGGGCTACGAGGCTTTGGAACCAGCTATCAATTATACCGAAGCCATTGAAACCATTGAGAACGAGAAGCCTGATTTAGCAATTCTTGATATTCAGTTGGCTGGCAAGAAGGATGGGGTGGATTTGGCCTGGACCATTAAGAAACAGTATGATATACCTTTTATCTTCCTTACCTCAAACGCTGACCCAGCTACCATAGAAAAGGCCAAAAAGGCAGAACCTCCAGCTTACCTAGTTAAGCCTTTCAATAAGGATGATTTGTATACCTCCATTGAGATTGCCCTTTATAATTTCAGTAAAAAGAGTAAAGAAGCAGAAGAGGAAAATATTATCGTAAAAGATGCCCTCTTTTTTAAGAATAAAAATGTTTTCCATAAGATTAAGTTTGAAGATATTCTCTATCTAAAAAGTGATCACGTGTACGTTGAGATCCACAACACAAAAGGGAAACATTTTGTGCATAGGGGAAGCATTAGTTCCTTAATGGGAAAATTGCCTCCAAATTTTTTTCGAACACACCGAAGCTACGTTGTTAACCTGGATTATCTGGAAAGTATCAATGAACAAAGTGTGCTTGTAGAGGGGCATGAATTACCTATAGGGAAAACATTCAGAAACGATTTGGTGAACCAGATTAGCATTGGTTAAGAACAAAGGAATAGGTTTTTGAAACCAAACTTATAAGAGCATAATGTCTGATTCCAACGGTTTCTCCTTACGATCTGCGACCCCATATTGATAGTGTTGATTTGAAAGGGACTACCGATTTTGTAGTCCTTTTTTTGAGCATATATTCTAACAAGTATTAAGATATCGTTATTTCCCTGCTAATCTATTTAGCATTCCCTTAAAAATGAAACCATGAAATGGGTATACAATATACCAATATAGTCTACCAGATAAGCCAATAGGTCTGTATGTGGCTGTCTGGATGAGTTTACCGTCTTTAAGTTCAAATTCTAACCAGGCTTCACCTGGAATTTTCATTTCTGCAAACAAGAGTAATCTCCCTTCTGTTTTGTTGGCGTACAGAACGCGCCAAAAGTCAACCGCATCTCCTGCAGTCAGTTCTTCTTCGTTGGTTCGTCCTCTTCTTAATCCAACGCCACCAGCCAAACGATCTAAGTAGCCTCTGAATTGCCATAATCTGTTGGCATAATACCAGCCCGTATTACCACCTATACGCCATATTCTATCCAGGCATTGTTGTCTGTCGGTATAAACTCGGCTTCGTTTATCAGTCAGGCAACCAAAGCGTGGTACATTAACAAAATCCGAAATTTTAATGTTGAGTCTACCACTAATCAGAGAATCTTTCCAGCTTGAAATCACCTCATTACTTTCAATCTTAAGAAAAGCCTTTGATAAAGCTTCTTCATAAGATAGGGGGGTAATCCCGAGAATGTTATTGAGTTTATGATTCCTGCAAATCACTTCTATTTTCATGCTATTAACCAAAGCAATGGCTAATTTGTAAGAGGTTGTTGTTACAAAATAAAGCCAATATGACGAAAGGTGAGGCGTCATGACAGGAACAATATAAATTCTGCGTTTTAAGTTTCTTGCTTTAGCGTATACTAGTAGCATATCCTTATACGAAAGAATATCAGGGCCACCAATATCAAAATCTTGATTGTATGTTTGTGTATTGAACAAGCTTTTTGAGAGAAAACCGATTACATCTCTTATAGCTATAGGCTGACATTTCGTTTTTAACCATTTAGGGGTGACCATAATGGGAAGTTTTTCAACCAAGTCACGAATGATTTCGAAGGAGGCACTACCAGAACCTATAATAATTCCTGCGCGCAATGTTGTCAGATTGTATTTACCCTTACTCAATTCTAATTCAACATTTTGTCTTGATTTCAAATGTTTTGATAAAATTGATTCATTGATTATTCCACTGAGATAAATAACCTGTATCGCTTGCGTTAGTTCAATTTCTTCTCTAAAATTGATGGCTGACTGTTTTTCTAAAATTTCGTAATTACTAGATGAAGACATGGAATGAACCAAATAATAAGCAGCATCAATATCTTTTGGAATTCGTGTTAATGAGGCTGAGTCTAATAAATCAACTTGGATGACTTCGATATGGGGTAAGAGTGAGGGAGGAGGATTAAAGCGTTTTAGATCTCGAACACAACAAACAACCCTGTGCCCATTCTTAATCAGAATAGGTAGGAGTCTTTTGCCAATATAACCTGTTGCCCCAGTCAGTAGAATTTTCACCTTACCTTATTTACGTTAATTTTTTTTGTTTGTAAAATACAGTTAATTAAGATACTATTATTTCAAGGAGTATCCTAAAGTGTTCTTCCGGAAAGAAATATTGCTATTATTTAGGATAAATATGAGATGATTTTATTCTTTCAATATTGAATCGTATCATTAGAATTAAATCTTTCAAGCTGAATATTCCTTTTCATTTACAATAAATGACTAAATTGAAATAAGCTTATAAAAGGATTAAAATGAACATACAAGAATTAAAATCGAGTTTGACATTGCCCATTATTATAGCACCTATGTTCCTGGTTTCAGGAACTGAGTTGGTGATCGAATCTTGTAAAAAAGGCGTGTTAGGTACTTTCCCTTCCTTAAATGGAAGAACACCTCAGGATTTTGAGCGTATGTTGATCGAAATCACATCAGCATTAGAAAGCTTCAAATTAGAAACAGGAATAGAACCTGCTCCTTTTGCTGTGAACCTGATTGTAAATAGAACAAACTCCAGACTGATACCAGATCTACAGCTCTGCGTCAAGTATAAAGTACCATTGGTGATCACATCATTGGGAGCATCCAAAGATGTGGTCGATGCCATTCACCAATATGGCGGTTTGGTTTTTCACGATATCATAAAAAAGAGACATGCCGAAAAAGCGATCGAAGTAGGTGTTGATGGCATCATTGCTGTTGCTGCTGGAGCAGGAGGTCATGCAGGCACAGCAAATCCATTTGCTTTAATTGATGAAATCAGATCTTTTTATAAGGGTCCTTTGGTTCTGGCAGGAGCGATCAACAGCGGGAAAGACATTTTAGCAGCAGAAAATATGGGAGCTGATTTAGCTTATATGGGTACGCGATTTATAGCTACAAACGAAAGCTTGGCAACTGATGAATACAAGGCTTCATTGATTGATTCACATATCGACGATGTTTTATATACAGATGCCGTTTCGGGTGTTTATGGCAATTTCTTAAAATCTAGTATCGAAAAAGCTGGCATTGATCTTAACCAAAAAAAAGAAGAATATTTTTCTGAACTTTCGGCACAAGATGATAAAGCCTGGAAAGATATTTGGTCTGCAGGGCAGGGTGTTGCAGGGATTAATGCGATCATTACTGTGAGCCATCTACTCGATCAAATTAAAAGGGAGTATACAGAAGTTCTCATTCAAAATGTGAAAAAACTAGAAAAATTAAAAAGTTAATAAAGCATTATATTCATTTTCAAGTACTTAATAAAGCTTAATCTTATTTAGCGTTTTGTTATATCAAGAACAGCTTGCCTGAATGGAACAACTGGTAAAATCGTTTCCAGCTTGTCATTTGTCATCTATACACTAAGCTCTTATTGGCTTCATACTCATTGTTTTTTTTTATTTAACTGTCAGGTTTTGTAACTTGTTGCGACTATTGGTTTGTAAATCAGAGTTGTTAGATCACTAAAATCAAACAAAATGAAACATGTATTTCTTGCAATCGCAATCTTAATCGGTCTTTCTGCAGCAGCTAATGCTCAAACGACTACAGAAAAGCTTAAGAAAGAAAAATCAAAAATGGAACAGAAAGCCCATGTATGTACAAAGGCGTGTGCCAGCGGTGTTCATATGTATGCACACGGAGAGAAAGAGCATAAGTGTACAGCCGAGTGTAAAAAGGCCAACACTAAAATGGAGAAAATGCAAATGAAAGCTCATGTCTGCACAAAGGCGTGTGCCAAGGGCACCTGTATTTATGCACACGGAGAGAAAGGGCACAAGTGTACAGCCGAGTGTAAAAAGGCAATGATGGATTCTGCTTCGGAGAAAATGGAAATGAAAGCCCATGTCTGCACAAAGGCGTGTGCCAAAGGTACCTGTGTTTATGCACACGGAGAGAAAGGCCATGTTTGTACTAAAGCATGTAAAACAAAGATGTAAGGACTAGAGACTTGGCAAGAGACAGCCTTCTGTTTTTTATAATTACCAAATAAAATTCACTATGATACTTAAAATTCAAAAAGGCCTTGTGGGCGGAATTACTGGAACAGCCGCTATGTCTCTATTCATGATGCTGGCACCCTTGATGGGAATACCCAAAATGAATCCAGCCCAAATGCTTTCAAGTATGATGGGGTTTCCAATACCGGTAGGTTGGCTGATGCACTTTATGATAGGCGTAACATTTGCCATGGCTTATGTATTCCTATTAATAAATCTGGTATCTAAAATTAAAAGTAGAATTCTAAAAGGGACAATCTGTGGATTGGCCATATTCATCTTCGCTCAAATTATGATGGGCATAATGGGAGCGGTAATGGGAGGTATGCCACCCATGGAAGGGAATATGGTATTAATGATGATAGGGAGTATCGCTGGGCATATCATTTTCGGAATTGTTGTTGCGCTGGTTATCAAAGAAGTTGCTTAGAACCAGTTTCAAATATTTAAATTAAGGTTTCTGATAATGAATCAGAGACCTTTTTTCTTTCTTCAGTATAAGCATGACCGATGAATATTTTCAAATTTGAGAACAGAATAGCGGACTAAAGCCAGTGGGACCGTAAAAAATAGATACAAAAATGGAGCTACCAATTGATATCGGGAGCTCCATTCTCATTTTAATCACATTTACATTATCTACTCTTTCAGATTAAAGTGATCAGTCTGGAAAGCCAACCGTCACCATGTGCTAACTTAACGGTTAGCTTATCATTTGCTAGAACTGTATTCTCTTCTTTTTTATAATCGATGGCAATACGGTTGGTATCGTCATCATCGCGGTAAAGGATCATTTTATATTTCTCTTCACCCAAAAAGGATAGGTTAAAAGCCAGATCGAGCTTGCCCAATCTTAGTTTGTCGAAGTATTTACGATAAACACAAAAATCCCAATCATGATGACTGGGATTTTTGTTGTTTATTCATGGTACAATTAGTCCTCTGTTTTAAGAGGCTTACGCAATAGGAAATAGGCTATCAGGTAGAAGATGATGGCGAGTATTAAGCCGCTTGAAAATCCGTAATTGAAAACAGGTATCAAAACCAATGTGCTACCTATAACCGAAGCTGCTCCATTTATGGCAAATCCCCAGTCAATCAGTTCACCCGTTTTCGCACTTCCTTTTACAAATGGCATTCCCATAAAGAAACCCAAAGGTGCAATAAGTGCACAGGTGATGATAATCCGCCAGATTATACCCAAGCCTGCTAGCGATGTGGTTATATAAGGGAATACTAGAATCTCCGCAATGAGCCATAAAGCAATAAACAGGAAGGGAATATGCTTCTTAAATTTTGGACTCATCAAACTACCAACTCCCGAACTGGCAAGGAGTACAAAGAGTATGGTCATAAATGTGTAAGAAGAGGAACCAATAAATAAGGTGTATTTTTGTATTAAAACGACCTCTACAGCCATAAAAGCAATCCCAATTGTGAAAAAATAGAACCATCCTGCAGCTTTGAGTTTTGACCCCTTTTTGAAGTAAGGCAGTAGGTTAAGTGGTAATATAAGAATTGCGACAATAAACAGAATAACCAGTATTATTACTTTAGCCAGTGGGAATCCCTGGAATTCATAAGGCATAAGTCGCTTCTTGATCTTTTCTATAGAAAGATTTTTCATCATGCCCAGTTGAGCTATAAATGGTTGATTGTCGTAGCAAGGTGATATATTACTTGGTAATTTTGCTTGTTGCTGCTGCCAGCCATTTACGATAATTTGATTGATCATGTTGTTTTTTACAGAATCAACAGCTGGGTACATTAGTCTGTAGTACGGGTAGTTCTCTTTATTTGCTTCATAAATGGCATCATGAATAAGTTCTTTACTTAGAGCTTGTTTCCCCATCAGAATTATTTGACGACGAAATGTGGGGAAATTATAGACTGCTATGTGAGATTTAGGATTTTCAATACCTTCACGCTTCAGTGCTTCCAATACTTCTGAAACCATTCTCGGAACATAAAACTGGTGTTCCATTAACAGATAACCTTTAGTCGATAAGGCTTTGTAATAATCTTGAAAAGCTTCGGTTGTAAATAGATAATTCTCGGCAAGGGCAAAGGAACCTGAAGCTAGAGCCGCGAAGCTGTTTGAGCTCCGTGAGTAGATGACATCAAAATGATTATCGAAACGTCGCACATAGGATCGTGCGTCTTCGCTTACGACTTTCACACGAGGATCGTTATAGATGTTACCTGAAAAATCTTTTAGAAAGCCCTTTGTCATCATTTTATTGATATGGGGATTGACTTCCACTGCATGTACTTCAGTAGCACCATCCTGTAAGGCTTGCAATACATCACCGCCTGCTCCGGCACCTAGTGACAAAAATCGACAAGAGTCGAATTGGCTTGTTAGATTGTGAGCATGAATTGTGAATTGAACTTTAAGGGAATCAGGACGATCAAAATTACCATCAAATTTAAATACGGGTGAATTGGCTGCATCGTCGATGTTTAAACCCCAGTTTTCTTCATCGTACTTAAATATTTTTAAGCGAGCCATGGCATCCCAGTGTGTGTAAATCACTTCTGCTCTTTCTTTTTTAGGTCGAGTCAGAAGTTCTGAACTATATGGCAAAGCAGTAAAGCTGGCAAGAAGAAGAATGATAGGGATGATTTTAAACCAGCGGGGAATGCATAATAATGCTGAAAGAAGGACAGGTAATGTGATCATCAAAGCAGCTTTGTCAGTCCCTATTGTATTCATCAGTAGGACAGAAATAACCACACCCATTGCTGCGCCAATTAAATCAGCCATATATAGGCGAGGCATATCTCTATGTGCTTTTCGGAAGATACTACTCAAAACAATACCGCCTGTAAAAAACGAAGAACCTAAAATAAGTATGGTGGCAATAAGTTTTAGTACCATCCAATTATCACTTAATAATTGAGTGAAATCAAGTTGTAAATGAAGAACCAGTGGGGGACCAATCAACATTAGTCCAGCCGTAATACTTAATAATCCACCGTAATTATTGATGTTTGTCAGCCATTTACTCATACGCAAGGATAAAGCTCCGAGTCCTAAGCCCAGAATACTTACACTCAATATGAGGAAAGCAAAGGTGTAAAAATATTCCGCTGAGAAAATTCTCGACCAAATAATCTCCATTGAGATTAAGGCCAGCGATAGGAGAAAGACGATTAGATTTTTGTTTGTGAGTTTCATTGACATGTAAATTAATGGAGTTTGGGTTAATTAGAACTCAATAAGGGCAATAAATAGGCCTAAGTGTTTATTAACTTAATAATCAGACTAATTACACATAAGTAATTTTATTATTGCTATTGTTTATGTTCGGTAACGGGCAGCGTATTGTTCATAATTGAACAGATTTATTGCGATGAATTGTCATTCTATTAGGTACACTAGCCTGATAGGGATGGCTAAGATCTAATTTAAACAGTATTTTGATGGGATTGCAAAATCTCTATACTCGAAACCTGAACATTGTAGTTCTGAAGGAGCTTCTACGGAACTTCAGTAGTAGCGTTTTTTTTAGTATTTATATCCACAAATAAAGCATTGCTGCTTCAGATTTGTAATCCGGGTTTAAAGAGTTGGTGATTTTCAATTTCTTTATACTACACGCATGTTAAGAGTTTTATATTCTAATATTTATATCATTAGACTTTTGTTGTATTCCACAGGGCAATAGCTATATTACCTGAATTTAAGTCTTATAGGATTGAAACTATTTCATTTGAGCATTTAAAAAGAACGAGGCCTTTTCGCTTATTTTCGGATGAATTTTCACTCACTACCCAATACATCATAAAAATTAGAAATACTGATGTTAGCTTTAAAAGTTCTAAATTTAGCCAGCCTTAAAAAGCAAGGGTGATATTGCTATGAATTCTGTATTTTACGCCCCAATTTTGATTTTTCGCTTAGAAAAACGAAATTAACCAGTTAAATTATAACATTACGAGTAATTATGACCATTCAGATTGTAGAAGTTCAGAAACAGAGTCATCGCAAAGTTTTTGTAAACTTTCCATATAAGTTGTATAAAGGTAATGAGTTCTGGGTTCCCCCTTTAAAATCAGGAGAACTGGAATTATTGATGGAAGATAAAAATCCTGCCTTTGATTTTTGCAAGGCAAAATTTTGGTTAGCCTATCAAAATGGAGAAGTTGTAGGACGTATTGGTGCCATTGTGAACATATTGGCCATCGAAAAGCAGGGTGAAAAGATTGGAAGAATTACCCGTACGGAGTTTGTTGATCAATTTGAAGTTTCAGAAAAGCTTTTTTCGGTGGCAGAAGAGTGGCTAAAAAAAGAAGGAATGATTGGGGTCAGTGGACCTCTGGGGTTTTCCAACTTGGATCATGCTGGACTCTTAATCGAAGGTCACGAGTGGCTTCCTTCCATGGCTTCGGATTATCATTTTGAATACTATCAAAATCATTTTCAAAGATTGGCTTACGAAAAGGAAATTGATTGGCTTGAATTTAGAATCAGCCTGCCTAAAACACCTCCTGAGAAAGCCAAGCGTGTTGCCGAGTTAATTAAGAAAAGATATGGTTTACAGACTGTAAGCTTCACGACCAAAAAAGAACTTGATCCCTACAAGGAGAAAATATTCAAAGTGTTTAATGATGCCTTTGCCGATTTATTCGGGACATTCAAATTGCCCGAAAAGCTCATCAGGTTTTACATCGCGAAATATTTCCCAATTCTTAATCCCCGCTATGTAAAAATCATTTTAGACAAAGAGGATAAATTAGTAGGCTTCATTATTGCTTTGCCTTCTTTATCGAAGGCGCTACAAAAAGCTAAGGGTAAACTATTGCCTTTTGGATGGTGGCACCTGAAAAAAGCCCTTGAACATCCTACCGAAATGGATTTAATGCTTACGGGAGTTGATTACGATTGCCAAAAGCTGGGCTATGTATCCATACTGATGAGTGAACTGTTGGAAACATCGAACAGCGATGGGTTGAGATTTGCAGAAACAACCGGAATGCTTGAAAATAATCATGTTGCCATTCAGTTATGGAAGTCATTCGATCATGTTCAGCACAAACGCAAACGCTGTTATCGAAAAATGTTTTAGTCTTCCGAGATTCCCATGATCAGCAACCAATACCTAAGGATGCCTCGTGTGATATTCTGAATAATTATGAAGCTGACTCTACGAGCCGGCTTTTTTCATCCTAATCTTTTTATTGCCTGCTGTCCCCACTTTTCGGCCCTTACTACTCTTGGTTGTTGGGAATGAAAAGTGCTTTTGCTTGTTTGCTCTGAAACAAGGTTCAAAGCTCCTGTAAATAACAGGCTTAAGGGACAGACAAGCTTTTGCAGTCAACAGTAAGTAGTCTATAGCAAGACACTGCCCTTGGTTCCATTTAAAGAATGGATCAAGGGCAGTGTTGATTGTGAGAGTTGATGTCAACGAAATTAATAAATCTACTGAAGCAATTCTTAAGCTTCCTTACCTTAATAAATCACATCCTGATTTTTCTCGAAATCGTAAAAAGTTTTACGCATAAGGTCAGCCAATTTTAGTTTGTAATCGATAAAAGCTCTTAGGTGCGATTCGTTGGTTTTGTCTAAACGTTCACGATCAAGTGCCAGTGTTTGACTATCGATATCGCCATTTGAAAACCTGTTCTGTGATATGGAAAAACTTTTTTCAGCTATCACTTTGTTCTTTTTTAACAGCTCTAATCGCCTTAGAGTGCTGTGTACTTCGTTTACTGTTCTGATCACCTGACTTTCAATTTCGACAGTTTGAGCTTCTTGCTGATAAACACTTTGTCTGATTCTTGCTTTTACAGCTTTTACACGTGATCGGTTTTCCCCCCAATCGAGAATAGGAATTTTCAGCTTTAATAGGACTCCAAAGTTGGCAGGTCTGTCTTTTAGAGTTCCCCATGTTCCATTAATGGCACCTCCCAAATTCTTTTTGATATCGTACTTATCCATGCCAACAAAATCATAGTAGGCTTCTAAATCACCCGATATGGTTCCTTTCGATTTAATGCGTTTTAATTCAATATTGGTTAGATCGATTTGTAGTTGTTGTTCTTTCAGTTCTAATCTGTTTTCCATTGCCTTTTTCAAAGCGATCTTAATGTCAATTTCTATAGGCTCGTAATCAAAATTACTTTTTAATTCAATGTTTTCAGACAGAGGGAGGCCTAAAACTTGCTTAAACACATTGAGTTGTGAAGAATGGTTTACTGTTGCAAGATCGTATGTATTTTGTGCTTCTCCCAAATCGACTTCCATTTGTAAGGCTTCAACTTCTCTAATTAAGCCCGCTTTGTATTTGTTTTGAGCAATTTTATAGGCTTCCGTAAGTCGGTCCATCGACATTTTAGTAATGCTCATATGTTCTTTTGATGCATTTAGGTCGTAAAAGGCTTTGCTTACTCTATAAATTAAATCAAGTTCATTTCTTTTTAATCGTTTGCTGGTTAAATCGTAATTCAAACGTGCCTTCTCATATTCAGATTTTATAGAGTTGTAAGCGTATAGAGACTGAATAGGTTGTGTTAATCCGATTCTGGTCTGTAGTTTCAAGAATTTTTCATCCTGATCGTAATCATCGGTATTGTATATGCCCGAACGTACAAACAGGCGTCCATCAGTAGGTAAGGGTTGATCGATGGTCAGACTTCCAGAGTAGGACAGTTGTTTGTTCGAAAAATAAGTCATACCCTCGCTATCCTGAAAATCAACAATTGATTCTGAGTAATTCGGAGCTGTTATATCCATATTGATATGAGTCTTGAAAGAACTGTTTGCAGCTTTTAGTTGATATTGAGCTGCATTTAACCCCTCTTTTAACATCAGCATTGTGTAACTCTGATTTTTGGCAATCTTAATACTGGTTTCTAAATCCAGTTTAATAACTAAAGTTTCTTGAGCCTTAAGTGTGATGTTGAAGGAGAAAAATAGAAGTAAAATGGCTGTTATTCTTTGTAGATTTATCATTTTTTTGCTCTTTTTGAACGGCTTATATTTGAGTTAGAATGGCGTTGCTGGGACTAATAATTGTTGTATTGAGTGCATCTTTGGTGATCAGGCCGTCGCGAATGATAATGCCACGGTCTGCCTGTTCTGCAATTTCGGGTTCATGAGTAATCAGAATAATGGTATTGCCTTCCTGATGCAGCTCTTTAAAAATCCCCATAATTTCGAATCCGGTTTTAGTATCCAAATTTCCTGTAGGTTCATCAGCAAGTATAATCCCTGGATTGGTAACCAGAGCACGAGCTATGGCTACGCGCTGTCTTTGTCCACCCGACAGTTCGTTAGGTTTGTGATTCATTCTATTTTCTAAACCCAGCCTTTTCAATGCCTTTTTAGCGAGATCTTTCCTAAGGTGTTTTTCAACGCCTGAATAGATTAAGGGTAACTCGACATTTTGCAAGGCATCCAGCTTGGGTAGAAGGTTAAAGGTTTGGAATATGAAACCAATTTTTTGATTACGAATCTCAGAGAGCTCATCGTCTGTGCGAGATGAAATATCGATGGAATCGAAGAGGTATTGTCCCGAACTAGGTGTATCCAGACATCCCAGAATATTCATAAGTGTCGATTTCCCAGAACCTGATGGTCCCATGATAGACACAAATTCGTTGGTCGCAATGTTGAGATTGACGCCTCGTAGAGCTTCAACCTCCATTTCTCCCATGATATATTTTTTTCTTAAGTCTTTAATTTCGATTAGCATGATTCAGGGGATTTATTCGTAACGAATGGATTCAATAGGACTCAAACGGGCTGCTTTTCGTGCTGGTAAATAGCCAAAAGTGACACCCACAAGTACTGAAAATAAAAAGGCTATAAGAACTGAGTATAATGTAACACTTGTTGTAATAGCTGTGGATAATGAGATGGTAATAGAGAGAGTTAAGCCTAAAATAACGCCTATAATTCCCCCTGTAATACTTAGCACCAGTGATTCGGTAATGAACTGTGAAAGAATATCATCTTTCTTTGCACCAATGGCTCTACGGACACCAATTTCTCTGGTTCGTTCCATTACTGTAGCTAGCATAATGTTCATAATACCAATGCCACCTACCAATAAAGAAATAGCAGCAATCGACCCAAGGAGAATATTATAAATGCGTCGTTCTTTTTCTTCCTGTTTCAATAATTCAATTGGGATTACAATACTAAAATCCTTATTGTTGAAATGATGACGGTTTACCAGGTTCTCAACAATTTTAGATATTTGGGTAATGTTCTCAGATCCTTCTAGTTTTATCGTTATTTGTTTTAATTCGCTGGAAAGTAATTTTTCTTTATCGAATCGTTTGTGAAAAGTAGAAAGAGGGATGTAGATATCTGAATTTAAATCCCGTGAAGCAAGTTCACCTACGGTTTCAGTAAAAAGAGATTTGCTCTTCAATACTCCAATCACTTCCAGCCATTGGTCATCAACCTTAATGCTTTGTCCTATAGGATCGTCAATAGTGAAAAATTTTGATGCGATATCCATCCCAATCACGCAAACCTTTAATTGCCTGTTCTGGTGATCTTTGTTAACAAAACTCCCACTTTCGGTTGAATAGTTGAGTATTTCTGAATAACTGGGCGTTACACCAATCAAGGTTGCTTTAACAGATTTGTCTTGGTATTTAACGTCGGCTTTTTTCTCTGCTTGTGGGGCTAAATCAACAATCTGAGGAACTATATTTCTAATAGCCCGTGCATCCTTGAGAGATAAGCCTGGAGAAAATTTGGCACGCATACTTTCCAATTCTTTATCTGAAAGATCCATGTCACGAACGATAATATTATTGACACCTAATTGTTGGTATTTTTTGATGGCCTCACGTTTGGCACCTTCACCAATGGATAGCATGGCTATGACTGAAGCTACGCCGAATATGATACCCAGCATGGTCAGAAAGGATCTGAATTTGTGCTCTCTCAAGCCGTTAAAGGCAGCTTGTACGTTTTCTTCTAATTGCATAAAGATTCTATTATTTTGACAATTAATTGGGATGTTTCAGTGATGTGATCTTAAGGGTTTAAGCTTCTTGTTCACTTGTTGGCTCTTTCTTTCTGTTGGCCTGAAATAAGGCTTGTCCCTCTATTTGTTTGCCAAGTATAAGCGTGTAATTATTATTTGAAAAGCCTATTTTGACTTCCTGCTTTTCACCCTTTTCTGGGAAAATGTAGTATTTACCCTTTTCGCGTAGTAAACAATCGTTATGCACATATATCACATTTTGATAATCGGCATAAAGAATCTGACAACTAACAGTCATTCCTGGCTTTAATCGTTCGTCATTATTAATGATTGTGATTTCAGCATCAAACACCTTAATCTTGCTGTCTTGCTCTTTAGGTTTACTGAGTTTGCCTAATGAGCTGATCTTCCCTTCAAATATAACTTCGGGTAGGGCATCTAATCTAACCTTAACCTTTTGTCCTAATTGTACTTTTTTATAATCAAGTTCATTGATACTGGTTTTCACCTTCATAGAATTGATATCTGGAACAAGTGCAAAAGACTGATTTAAGAAGATTTCATCACCAACCTTATAATTCTGTTTGGATCTTCTGTTTTGCTTGAGTTGAACAATACCATTTATTGGACTGACTATATCCAGTTTTTTGATGGCGATGTATGCTTGCTCAATCTCCAGTCTAATTTGATTTACCTTTAATTTTTGAATTTTAATTTGATTTTCTTTGATGATCTTTTGGCGCTGAATGTTACGAATGGCTTTTGTTCTGTTAATCTGAACCTGTTCAAATTCAAGCTTCTTGATCTTTCTTTTTCGTGGAGACTCAAATTTAAAAGTTTCCATCTCGAGCTCTTTCAATTCATAATTGGCCTGTTCTTCTTCAAGGGCTATTTCTAAGCTTTGCACTTGATTATCCTGCTCAATTATTTGTTTGTTTAAATTGGCTTGCTCCAGATTATATTGCGTTTCAAGTTCAATGATTCTTTTACCAACTGTTGCTTCATCTATTTTAGCAATCTTATCACCAAGCTTTACAATGGTACCATTGTCAACCAATTCGATAATTTTAAATCGAAAGCCATACCTAAATCCGATTGATGGCATGTTGATACTGACAGCATTAATGGCTAGTAATTCACCAGTTTCTGTTATTGAAGCATTAAAACTGCCCTTTTGGATTTTAAATTCAGAGTCTTTATTAGTCTTGCTGCAGGAAATGAAGAATAGCATTCCCGCCAGTAATAAGATTTTTACTTTTTCCATAATGAAATTGGGGTTTATAATTCGTCCTGCTTATTCTTTGATTCATTTTCAGGAAAGGGATTCGATAATGCGAGCTGATCTCCTTCTTTTATGCCTTCTTTTATAATGATATAATCGCTATTTGAAGCACCTATCCCCACATTTGTTTTTTTGAAGCTACTTCCTGATTTTAAGTAAACCCAGTGTAGGTTTTTTTCAGAATACAAGGCGTCTAGGGGTATGAGAAGTTCATCTTTTATTTCGTCAATCATTATTTTACAGCTAACAGTCATTCCTGGTAGCAATTTTGGTGATGTTCCATTAATTAGGGTCTCTATGGGAAAAACCTTGATCTTATCTTTACCATTTTTGCTTTCGGCTAAATTGGCAATTTTAGTTACTTGTGCAGAGAAAATGGTATCAGAGTAGGCATCTAATTTAATCTCAACCTTTTGTGAGGAACGTATCTTTGAAATATCAATTTCGTTAATCTTTACTGTAGATATAATTTGACTTAGATCAGGAAGACTAATCATAGGATTACCCGACCAAGTTTGATCCCCAACTTGCCATTTATTGTTAGTGCTCCAGTTTTTTGTTAAAATGGCTATACCTGGCGCTGGGCTAATTATGGTAAGACTTTCAAGTGCATCTTTAGCTTCAATTACCTTAGCTTCTAATTGTTTAATTTTAAGGAGAGACTGTTGTAACTCTTCGTGCTGAATTTTTTTCGTGTTTAAGATTTCTCCTTTGGCTTTACCCAATGATATTTTAGCTTTTTTAAGTTTAAGCTCAATCTCTCTTTTTGTTATTTCAGCTTCATATTCAGCCAGCTCGAAATTTATTTCGGAAATGCGATGTGAGATTTCTGTGATCTTAAAATTCGATTCTAACTCTTCCAATTTGGAGGCTTGCTCAGCCTTGTTCTTTTCCAACTCTGCTTTAGCAATGTCCAATTCATTTTCCGATTGTTCAATGGCTTTACCGACTTCAGAGGGATCGAATATCATCACTGTGTCACCTTTAATCACTTCTGTTCCGTCGTCAATAATTTTGATGATTTTAAGATTGCCAAAACGCCATGAAATGGCTGGCGAAGAAATATTGATCGAATTAGAGGCTTTTAGTTCTCCTTCTTCAGTTAAGCTTATGGAGAGATCACCCTTCTTTACTTTGTAGAGTGAAATATCATCTTTTCCATCAGGAGAACATGCAGTGCAAATGAGAATTAATAAGAAGATGCTTAGTTTATTCATTGGAGGTATCTTATTTCAGGATTTGATTTTTGTGTGGTTTTATAAGAGCTACTTTTTCTTCAGCTTTAAATCCGCTTTTTACGATAGCTTGAATGGCATTTTTATAAACGATTGTAATAGGACGTTTTTCAAACTTCTCTTGCTGTGCAACATATACCACTTGAATGCTATCTTCTGGGAAGACGGCCAGTAAGGGTATGATATAGACATTAGGGATTGATTTTGTTATAATATCGCAGCATACAGATTGCCCTGGTTTGGCTTCGAAGTTTATCGAGTCTATTTTAGCAATGACTTCAAATATTTTAACTTCTGAATTCTCTTCAATAGGTTTTCCTATTGGGGCTTTGTTTTTAATTACTCCTGTAATTATTTCATTGGATCTGGTTTTGCCTTCAAAAGGAAAATCTTTTTCTATCTGTTTACACTCTTGTTCAGTAAGAGAGAATTTGACTTGATAGGATGCAGTATTTGGAATTTTAGCTATTGCCATACCTCCCCAAACAATATCTCCTTCATTCATTAATTTATTACTCCGGCGTTGTTTTGCACGTAAAAATGTACCAGAACTTGGGGCTGTTATAATGAGTTGGTTTAGAAGTGATTTCGCACTACTTAATTGGTTTTCGGCTTGTTTAATTTTAATTGTCTTCTGACTGAGTACCGATTTATTGATCTTTTTTAAACTATTAAGTCGGTTCACCACTTTTTGTTTTTCTAGCTCAGCTTTTCTTAGTTCGAGACCGATAATTCGTTTGCGAGAACTTGAGACAAATTTTTGCTGTATGCTATCTAATTTTTTAATGGCTTCACTGGCTTCGATGGTTTCTTTTTGGGCGATCAGTAGCTGTGTGTCTAGATTTAATTGCGCTTCAGTTTTTCTGTATTCAGCTTTGGCATTATCTAAATCAGACTTAGCTTGTTCATACTTATTTGCAATTGCCTTGGCTTCGAGAATGCAAATTGTATCACCTTTTTCAACCCATTTACCGTGTTTAATCAGATAGGATATGCTTGCATCAGCTCTTAAACGAGGACATGAAATATTTAGGGTACTTGAGGGCTGAAGTTCACCAATAACAGTCAAATTATCTATGAAGTCGTTATGCTCAACCTGATGTGTGTATATATCATTTTGTTTAGAATGGCATGATGTGATTGTGAAAGATAAAAATAGAATTTTGAGGATTAGATTTTTTTGTTTTGAAAAGATTGTCATACAGGGTTGGGTCGGGTTAAAATCATGACTGATTATCTTATTGTTTATGTTTGGTATACTTATTGTTATTTAAGTCATTGCTTACTAGTGCGTTGTTGTGTTTTCTGTATTTTACAAATAATAGGTCCTTACAAGTATAGTTAAATCGTTTTTAATAAATATTAATTTAACTTTTTTTAATATAATGTTGGGTTTTGAATAAGATTATGTATTCCAGTATTTTAATGTGTTGTGTGTGGTTTGTTGTATATGTTAATTTTAAAACTAAAAAAAGCTACTCTGGAAGGAGTAACTTTTGTCTTTTCTTTGAATTCAGGATCTAGTTTATCTGTGGGCAGGCGAGATGGTGAAACAGGATTGAAATCTTGCATCAAACTCTGTTTTTAAGTTGTAATGTAACCATTGAGGGGCTTATGAATATGCCAGCTTTAAATGTGTATTTGTTTGTATATAAGTCTAGCCCTGACAGATGTTTTATCCAGGTTTCCATTTTTTTTTAAAAAATCACACTATTGTGTTGTTATTCTATCAAACGGTTGACAATAAGGTGGAAAGGGATTGTTTTGTTACTCCACAATTCTGTAACTTTGTTTTTGAGGCATTATTCTTGAATAAATTACCGTTAATTATTTATTTAATATGGAAAATCGATCTTCCTTATGCGACCAATTTTTAAAGAAAATCCATCAGAATATCGAAGATAATCTAGGTGATGAGAATTTTTCGGTATCAAATTTGGCTGAAAATGTAGGATTAAGCCGATCGATGCTACATAGAAAACTTATAAAGTTAACTGGTAAATCCGCTAGTGATCTGATCAAGGAAACTAGATTGATCCGTGCCAAAGAGCTTTTAGAGAATGACGTTGCAACTGTCTCAGAAATTGCCTACCAAGTGGGTTTTAGAAGCCCCAGTTACTTTAATAAAGTGTTTAAAAAATGCTATAAAGTTTCGCCAGGTGATGTTAGAAAAGGAATAGCTGTTCATGCCGAAGAACAACTTGTTGATACAGAGCAGAATAAAATATATTATTTGGGATTTAAGTTTTTGAAATCGAGAAAATTCGGCTTGGTTCTCATTCTGACATTGACTTTAGTGGTCGTGGGATTATACGTTCTTGAAGCTATCCATGCTAATGAAACATCAATTGCTGTTCTTCCTCTACATAATTTAACTGGACAAGCCGAAAATGACTATTTTGTTGATGGTATGCACGATGCGCTTATTGGAGAACTGGGCCAGTTTGCTTCTCTTCGTGTGATTTCAAGAACCTCAACTCTCCGCTATCGCGAACATAACATGCTATTAAAAGATATTGCAGAAGAACTCGGCGTAAATTGTATTGTGGAGGGTTCAGTTTTCGGTGTAGATGACAGTATTCGAATTTTAATTCAGCTGATGGAAGTCTTTCCAAAAGAGCGCCACATGTTAGCAAATGAATATCGCGATGGCATATCCAATGTACTGGCTGTTCAGTCTTCTGCAGTGAAAGATATAGCACAAAAAATCAATATTGAACTTTCAGCAAAAGAAGAGCAACGCCTTACAAATTCACGAACAGTAAATCCTGAAACTTACAAAGCATATTTGCGCGGGATGCATTATTTAAATCAGGGAACAAAAGAGTCATTTGAGAAAGGCATTAATTACCTGCAGCAGGCTATAGACAGAGATCCGGGAGATCCTTTTGCCTATGCTGGTTTGGCAGTGGGATATGCTTTAGTGGGGCATGGACAGCTTGACTCGAATGATGCATTTCTACGAGCTATGTCTGCTGCCAATAAGGCTATTAAATTGGATCCCACAATTGATGAAGCTTACAGCGCCTTATCCATTCTTTATTTATACCAGGTTTGGGACTGGTATAAGGCTAAAAATGCCTTTGAGAATGCCATTGCCAATAATCCCAACAGTGCAATTGCACACGCCCACTTTGCCTGGTATTACATTCTTTTTGATGATTTTAAAAAATCGATTTATCATGCTAAAAAGGCAGTTATGCTGGAACCTTTCTCAGCCTCTTACACGGCGTGGCTTGCCTTATTGTATTACCACAACAAGGAATATGACAAGGCCGAAATATGGGCAAGAAAAGCACTGGACTTAAAAGATGATGTGCCATACGGGAACCTAACTCTGGGATGGGTATTTCTTCAGAAAAAGATGTATCAGCAAGCGATTGAGTATCATGAAAAACTTCCAGTCAACGGAGCCTATTGGAAAAGCTTACGTGCATACGCCTATGTGAAGGCTGGTCAAAGGGAGAAAGCATTGGCAATATGGAATGAATTTGAAGAGTTTTCAAAAAAAAAGGAGGTCAATGCGTGTTATCGGGGTATGATAGCTGCTAGCTTGGGCTTCACCGACAAAGCCTTTGAGCTGTTAAATGATGCCTGTAATAATAAAACTTATCCCATAATCTATATTAATTTCTATCCGTGTACCGAAGACATTAGGAATGACGACAGGTATAACAAGCTACTACAAAAAATGAATCTACCATGGGAAGAGGTATTGATTACGTCGAATCAATAAGCCTGTTTATTTCCTCAATTACATTTCACATTCGGATAGCATTTTAAGGGTAAAATTTCATTATTCTTAAAAATGCAACCTAATTACCATGATTCAACATTCTTAATCTTTTTTTTACAAAAGCATGCAACCAGACTATTAGGCTTTTATGCCTATTAGTCTGTTTCTTTGTATTCTAACATGATCAGTTAGTGATGGCCTTCAAGAATATGAAAAAACTGATGAAATTGAAATTAACCTTAAAAAATGGAATTATGCAAAGACTAAAAGTAACATGGCATTTTCCTTGGCGAGAATGCAAACAAACTCGTCAGGGAAGTGTTTTGTAATTGGCTGGTAAATCATTTTTAAATATCAGAAGTGCTCATTTTTGTATTAAGCTACTTCAATACAAAATTCACCTAAATAAATCTACTAGCTAAAACAACACATCGTTGATTTCCAACGAGTGAAAATTAATAACAAAAAAACAAAGACATGAAAGCAACAACGATCCTGATTCTGTTCATGTTTGTTGCATTTTTTTCAACTGGACAAATTCTGAATAAAACCAATATTCTAAAAGATGTAGACGTGAAGCCTCCGGTATTTACTGGAATACATGGAACGGTGGAGGTTTTAAATGAGGTGGTAACTGCCTCGATCTACGATTATTTAAGAGTAAAGCTTGAATATCCGAAAGAAGCCGAAAAGATATGGCGCGAAGGCACAACAGTCATCCAATTTACAGTTCTACCCAATGGTGAATTAGACGACTTTGACGTTTTAGCCAGCATTTCTTCTGATATTGACAGTGAAGTAATAAGGGTTTTGCAATCGAGTGATGGCATGTGGAAACCAGGACAAAACAACGGTACTCCTGTTGCAATGGAAAAGGAAGTCGCTATTACTTTTAAGATGGAATATTCAAACCATTTGAGAATGGCTCAGAAATTATATCAGCGAGGGAATAAAAAGCTGTTAAAGGATAAGCACAAAAGGGCCTTGAGATTATTTGATAGAGCATATGTTTACCAACCATTTAGTGAAACCATATTGTTTACAAGAGGATTAACGCGATTTAATGTTGGTAATGAGACGGGGGCATGTGAAGACTGGAACCGCTTAAAATCTCTAGGAAGCGATCTAGCCGATGCATACTTGATGAAATATTGTGAGATGAATGAAATTGCGGTAAATAATTAGTACTTGAGACTGAAAGAAAGAGTCTGCTTGATTTGATAAGCTATAGAGTCTAAACCGTCAATTAAGAAGGTCAAACAACACAAGCCATTCCTAAATTAGAATGGCTTTTGTTCGTTTTTATGACAGATCATAACCACTTCAATGGGTAAGACTTCCGTTTTATAGATCAGATTGAGACGATCTGTTTCCTAGAAGTGGAGTTTATAGCGGGTTTGATGCTTGTATACTTCTCCAGGATGAATTAAGCCATGTGAGAAATTATCTTGGTTTGGCGCATCAGGATAACCTTGTGTTTCAAGAGCAAGTCCTGAAAAGGGACCAAATTTATTATTCCCTTCAATATTAATATACTTACCTGTGTAGAGCTGTAAGCCCGGGAAATCTGTTGAAACTTCCATGCTGATATTTGATTGTTCTTCGTAAACTTCAGCCACTTTTCTAAGCGTTTTGCCTTCCGTTTTTAATACAAAGCAGTTGTCGTAATTTTCTACAGAATCGATATCCTTACTAATCTTCTTTTGAGTTCTGAAATTGAAAGCTGTATTGTTAACATCCAGATACTTACCGGTAGGAATCAGTTCTGTGTTGTTTTCAAGTGTTTGATTCGAATCAATTTGAAGTTCATGATTCAATATGTTCTCTTCTCCACCTGTAAAGTTGAAATAAGTGTGTGAGGTTAGATTGATTGGGCTGGTTTTATCGCAAGTGGCAGAATAATAGATGGCTAGTTCGTTTTCATCATTTAATTCATAGATGACTGTTATTTTCATGTTTCCAGGAAAATCTTCATCTCCATCAATACTTAATAAGCTTAATTGGAGTCTCGTTTCGCCCACAGTTTCAGCATCCCAAACTCGTTTATCAAAACCAGAATAACCGCCATGTAAGTGATGCTGCCCATGATTTGTGGCTAGTTGAATATCTTTACCATCAATAGTCACTTTACCTTGATTAATTCTATTGGCATATCGCCCAATAATGGCTCCGAAATAGGGGTAATCCCTCAGATAGTTTTCACTTTTATAGTCTTCCAAAGAATCAAAACCCAAAATAATTTCTCTGTCTCCCGATTTTAAAGGTAGTGTTAGGGAAGTTAGGATGGCTCCGTAATTCGTGATTTTTGCGCAAACGCCATTATTGTTTGAAAGAACAAAATGCTTGATCTTATTATCTTTATGGGCAAATTCTTGAACTTGAATCATCAGTTGAGGGGCTTGTTTTTAATATATAGAATGTTAACTTTGAGATGGATTTTTAATTACTCTCCATCTTTTAAAAGGCCGAAATTATAAGAAAAACTTCAGAATCAAGCATGTTATACAAATTAATTGTATCATACTGGTAGCTACCTGTAGTTAAAAATGTATCTTTGTAAGATCAAATAATTACTCTAAGAATCCAATCTCAATCCTGAGAATTTAAACGATCAATATGTTGAATCAAATCTTTAAGATATCTACCGATTCCGGAATTCCCAAATATAAACAAATGATTAATTCTTTATTGGAAGCTATTGAAGCTGGTTTGATTCACAAAGGTGATCGTTTGCCTTCAATCAATGCCATTTGTAAAGAATTCACCTTATCGAGAGATACCGTTTTGGTTGCTTTTAATGAACTTAAAGCTCGTGGCGTAATCTCATCTGTTCCGGGTAAGGGCTATTATGTAGAGAGTACTGTAACCCAGTTTAAACATAAAATATTCTTGCTTTTTGATGAGTTAAATGCCTTTAAAGAAGTTCTTTATAACTCATTCCTTGAGAGTTTGAAAGGACAGGCTGTAGTTGATATCTATTTTCATCATTTTAATCGACAGGTTTTTAAAGATTTGATTGAAGCGAGTAATGGGGCTTATACGTCTTATGTGATTATGCCTGCGAAGTTTAACGATGCGCATTCTATTCTGAAGCAGTTGCCACAGGATAAGGTTTATATTTTAGACCAAACCAATGCCACTCTTGTGAAGCATTACCCCTCGGTTCATCAGAATTTTGAAAAGGATATGATTTCTGCTCTAAATTCCGGAATGGAAGATCTAAAGAAATATCAGAAGCTATTTTTGGTTTTTCCAGGTGGGAAAGAGCCTATTGGTCAGATGAAAGGATTTAACAAGTTCTGTGATAAGCATGGTGAGCAATGGGAGTCTGAAGTGATTTCAAGTCTTAAGCATCATCAAATTCAAAAGGGCGAAGTTTATATTGTGCCATCCGATAAGGATTTGGTTTCCCTTGTGAAAACAGCGAAGTCAGAAAAGCTTGAGTTGGGAGTCGATTTAGGAATCATTTCTTATAATGATACACCCTTGAAAGAAGTCGTGGCTGATGGTATTTCAACGATATCAACAGATTTTGAATTGATGGGTACTCTGTTGGCTGATATGGTATTAAATAAAAAAAATAAGCAAATAGAGAATGTTTCGTATCTTGTTTCTAGGAAGTCGTTTTGACTTAGTATGAACAAATACCAAGACATATGAGTAACTATCACATCAAGCATCTCGAGGAGTATTTTCAAGTCTATAGAGAATCAGTAAAAGATCCGGAGAACTTTTGGGAAGAAATTGCAGAAGAGCATTTCCTTTGGCGAAAGCGATGGGATAAGGTTCTTTCCTGGGATTTTAAAAAGCCTGATGTGAAGTGGTTCGAGGGGGCTAAATTAAATATTACAGAGAACTGTATTGATAGACATCTGCAAATTCGGGCAGATAAAGTTGCTATAATTTTTGAGCCCAACGATTCAGATGAAGCAGCTCAACATATTACTTATAGACAACTTCACGAGAGAGTTTGTGCTTTTGCCAATGTTTTAAAATCAAAAGGAATCGAAAAAGGGGATAGGGTTTGTATCTATTTGCCTATGATTCCTGAGCTGACCATATCGATGTTGGCTTGTGCTCGTATCGGAGCCATTCATTCAGTCGTTTTTGCAGGCTTCTCTTCAACTGCTTTGTCTACTCGTATAAATGACTGCGATTGTAAAATGGTCATTACTTCTGATGGCTCATATAGAGGTCCAAAAACACTGGATCTAAAGGGAATTGTAGATGAGGCTTTGGAGTCTTGTTCTTGCGTGGAAAGTGTTTTGGTCGTGAAAAGAATTCACTCGGACATTAATATGAAAGAAGGTCGTGACCACTGGTTACAGTCATTGTTAGATAAAGCTAGTACGAATTGTCCTGCTGAAATAATGGATGCTGAAGATCCTTTATTCATACTCTATACATCAGGCTCAACAGGAATGCCTAAAGGGATCGTACATTCCATTGCAGGTTATATGGTTTATACCGCTTATACTTTTAAAAATATATTTCAATATAGAGAAAATGATGTGTATTGGTGCACTGCTGATATCGGCTGGGTAACGGGACATAGCTATATTGTATATGGTGCGCTTGCAAATGGAGCGACGACACTTATGTTCGAAGGTGTTCCTAGTTATCCAGATTATGGTCGTTTTTGGTCTGTGGTTGAAAAGCATAAAGTGAATCAGCTTTACACAGCACCCACAGCTATTAGATCTCTGGCAAAAGAGAATTTGAATTATATTGAGAAATATGATTTGTCTTCATTGAAAGTGTTGGGGACAGTAGGTGAACCTATCAATGTTGAAGCCTGGGATTGGTATAACGATAATATTGGTAAAAAGAAATGTCCGATTGTTGATACTTGGTGGCAAACAGAAACAGGAGGCATCATGATCTCTCCAATTCCATATGTAACGCCTACCATTCCAACTTATGCGACTTTACCTTTTCCGGGGATTCAACCTGTATTAATGGATGAGCAAGGGCTCGAGCTTAAGGGAAATCAGGTTGAAGGTCGTTTGTGTATAAAATTCCCATGGCCTTCTATGGCTCGAACGATATGGGGAAATCATCAGCGTTATAAGGAAACTTATTTTTCAACCTTTGAGGATAAATATTTCACAGGTGATGGTGCTCTTAAAGATGCTGTCGGTTTTTATAGAATTACGGGTAGGGTTGATGATGTGATTATTGTAGCAGGTCATAATTTGGGAACCGCTCCAATTGAGAATGCAATCAATGAGCATCCGGCTGTAGCTGAGTCAGCGATTGTCGGTTTCCCTCATGATATTAAGGGCAAAGCTCTCTATGGTTTTGTTATTTTAAAAGAGGTTGGGGAATCCCGAATCCACGATAATGTTCGAAAGGAAATTAATCAGATAATTGTTGAGCATATAGGTCCAATAGCTAAGCTCGACAAAATTCAATTTACTCAAGGCTTGCCTAAAACGCGTTCAGGTAAAATTATGCGTCGCCTTCTAAGAAAAATCGCAGAAAAGAACTTTGATGATATGGGTGATATTAGTACGCTTCTTAACCCTGAAGTTGTTCAGGATATCAAGGATAATTGTATCGAATAGTTTGTTTTATAATTGAATCTTATATACAGCCTGCCTTTTGCTTTTATGAATGGCAGGTTGTCTGTTTTAAACTAATTAATGACATTAATTTAAAATTAGAGTGTCTTGTTTAGAATGAGTATAAGTATCTATTTATAAACAAAGAAAGAATCTCCTTTGGATTCGTTAAAACTATTTATATATTTACCGACCAGTACCAACCAGTATGATTAATTATGCAGCTTAAAAAATTAAAAGAACAATTCTTTCACCTTTATGGCAAAGGTGATTGTAAAATATATTTTGCCCCAGGCCGAGTGAATCTAATCGGAGAGCATGTGGATTATAATGGCGGACGAGTTTTTCCTTGCGCATTGACACATGGCACTTATCTGATTTTACGAGAAAGGGAAGATGATTCCATCTTCTTTGCCAGTGAAAACTTCGAATATAAGACCAGAATTTCTACTGATCAGATTAAAAAAGGAAATAACGAATGGGTGAAGTACCCGATGGGTGTTTTGGATCAGTTTCAGAAGAAAGGATTTAAAGCTCGAGGAATGGAACTCTTGTTTTCGGGAAATATACCCAATGGTGCTGGCTTGTCATCATCTGCCTCAGTTGAACTGGTGATGTCGGTTGCATTTAACGAATTGGTTGAAGCGAATTTAGATCAAATTGAGCTTGTGAAGATGTCTCAAAAGGCTGAAAATGATTTCGTGGGTGTCAATTGTGGTATTATGGACCAGTTTGCCATTGGGATGGGAGTTAAAAATCATGCTTTAGCCTTGAATTGTGAAACGCTAGAGTATGATACCGTACCTCTTAAGATGGATGCTTATAAGCTAGTGATTGGAAATACCAATAAGCAAAGGGGACTGGCTGATTCAAAATACAATGAAAGACGATCTGAATGTGAGCTTGCGGTTGAATTGATTAGCCGAAAGCAGAAAATTGATTTCTTGTGTGAACTAAATAACGAGGAGTTTAATAATCTTGAATCTTTATTAAGTAACGAGGTTATTAAGCGTAGAGCAAAACATGTTGTTACGGAAAATCAACGTGTATTTAAGGCGATTGACGCTCTAAAAAGAGGTGAACTTGAAGAATTTGGTCTTTTAATGAATGCTTCACATGATTCACTTCGTGATGACTATGAGGTAACAGGAGTTGAACTGGATACGATGGTAGAAGAAGCTCGAAAGATTGATGGTGTCTTGGGATCAAGAATGACCGGTGCTGGATTTGGAGGATGTACGGTAAGTCTGGTTAAGGATGAGGCTGTGGAAGTTTTTATTAAAACGGTTGGTGAGAACTATAAGAATCGAGTAGGCTTGGAGCCCGATTTCTATGTCGCTGAAATTGGAGATGGAGCAAGAAGGATTGAATAAAGTTGATGCGGTAATGTGTTGATTTGTTAATGTGATGAAGAAATCATTCGTTATCAGTTATCAGATTATCGATAACTGAAAACCGACAACCGATAACCGATAACCAATAGGCGAAAATAGATAAGCGAAAATATGTCAGAATTTAATCTGGAGGATCATCCTCATCGAAGATATAACCCTTTAACAGGGGAGTGGGTTTTAGTATCACCACATCGTGCCAAACGACCTTGGCAAGGACAGGTTGAAAAAATTGCAGAAGAGAAACGTCCTAAGCATGATCCTGAATGTTACCTATGTCCGGGTAATGATCGAATAGGAGGTGAGATTAATCCTAATTACGCAGATACTTTCGTTTTTACAAACGACTTTGCTGCATTAAATTTAGATGCACCCAAAGGAGGCGTGAATGAAGACGATTTGTTTCGTGCAGAAAGTGAACAAGGCATTTGTCGAGTGATATGTTTTTCGCCACGTCACGATTTAACCATCCCTCAGATGGAAGTCTCTTCAGTAAAAAAAGTTGTTGACTTGTGGCAGGAGCAATATCTTGATCTTGGTAAGCGAGAAGAAATAAATTACGTTCAGATATTCGAGAATAAAGGGGCTGTAATGGGTTGTAGTAACCCACATCCACATGGACAAATTTGGGCGCAATCTTCAGTGCCTGATGAGCCAGCAAAAGAATCGCTTAGGCTAAAAGCTTATTACGACAAGCATGGGAAAACATTGCTTGAAGATTATCTAGCGAAAGAATTGGAAAAGCAAGAACGTATATTGGTAGAGAATGATCACTTTGTTGCTTTGATTCCCTATTGGGCAACCTGGCCTTTCGAAACCATGATTATTTCTAAAAGAGCGATTCAGCATTTGGGTCAAATGAGTGAGGATGAAAAAACAGCTCTAGCTGCAATTTATCGAGATTTAACCATTCTATACGACAATTTATTTGAAGTGTCTTTCCCTTATTCTGCAGGTATTCATCAGTCTCCAACTGATGGTGAAGAACATCCGGAATGGCACTTTCACATGCATTTTTACCCACCTCTATTAAGATCTGCAACAGTTAAGAAGTTCATGGTAGGTTACGAAATGTTAGGGAACCCTCAACGCGATATCACGCCTGAAACCAGTGCGGAACGATTAAGAATGTTGCCTAAGGAACATTATAAAGGATAATAGGCTGTTGAATGTTTGTCATAATTATTAAATTTATGGCTGAGTTTAAATAAAGTGTTGAATTGATATTTAAATTAAAGTTCAAAATATAAGAGTATGGAGAATACATTTTCATTTCTAGATTACACGATTTTCATCGTTTATGGAATCGTTATTATTGGCGTAGGTCTGTGGGTATCTCGCGATAAAGAAGGGCATCAGAAAAATGCTGATGATTATTTTTTAGCAAGTAAATCATTACCATGGTGGGCCATTGGAGCTTCCTTGATTGCTGCAAATATTTCAGCAGAACAATTTATTGGCATGTCAGGTTCTGGTTTTGCTATTGGTTTAGCCATTGCATCCTATGAGTGGATGGCAGCGATTACTCTGATAATTGTTGGTAAATATTTCCTTCCCATTTTTATAGAGAAAGGCTTGTATACCATACCTCAATTTGTTGAACAGCGTTACTCAACCAATCTGAAAACCATTTTAGCCGTTTTCTGGATTGCTCTATACGTGTTTGTAAACCTAACATCGGTACTTTATTTAGGAGCTTTGGCCATGGAAACCATCATGGGTGTTCCCATGATATATGGCATCTTTGGTTTGGCCCTGTTTGCGGCAAGTTATTCTCTTTATGGGGGCTTATCTGCTGTGGCCTGGACTGATGTTGTTCAGGTTGTTTTCCTAACTTTAGGAGGCTTGGTAACAACTTATTTGGCTTTGAATCATGTTTCAGGAGGTGAAGGCGTTTGGGCTGGTTTCCAACATATTTACGAAGTAGCTCCTGATAGTTTTCATATGATTCTCGATGAGGCGCATACGCAATATGTGAACCTTCCGGGTATAGGTGTATTGATTGGTGGTATGTGGGTTGCGAATCTTTATTATTGGGGATTCAACCAGTATATTATTCAACGAACGCTTGCTGCTAAATCATTAAAGGAATCGCAAAGAGGTATCGTATTTGCAGGTATTTTAAAGCTGATTATTCCTTTGATTGTTGTTATTCCTGGTATAGCTGCTTATGTGATGGTGAATGATCCTGAGATTATGGCTCGCTTGGGTGATGCAGCTCAAAATAATATGCCAACGATGGATGCAGCTGATAAGGCTTATCCTTGGTTGTTGCAGTTTTTACCTAATGGCTTTAAAGGAATAGCTTTTGCGGCATTGGCAGCGGCTATTGTTTCCTCATTGGCATCCATGTTGAATTCAACTTCTACCATTTTTACAATGGATATTTACAAGCCTTATTTTAATCCTAAAGCTTCTGATAAAAGAACGGTGAATGTGGGGCGTTTGTCAGCAGCTGGTGCTTTAGTTATCGCTTGTATGATAGCGCCATTGTTGGATGGTTTGGATCAGGCTTTTCAATTTATTCAGGAATATTCAGGTGTTGTGAGTCCGGGAATTCTGGCTGTTTTCATTCTGGGTCTTTTCTGGAAGAAAGCAACCAACAAAGCAGCTATCATTGGTATTCTGTCTTCTATCCCAATTGCCATGTATTTTAAGTTAGGACCCAAAGGATGGGTTGAAGGTAGCGCTCTGGAAGGCTTGTTTCCATCATTGCCATTTCTCGATCAGATGGGATTGACCTGCCTGATTGCCATAGCAATCATTGTTTTTGTCAGCTTATTGCAAAACAAAGGTGCTGATGATGCGAAAGGGATTGAAATTAGCAGAGAGACCTTTAAAACAGGTAAAACATTCAATATTATATCCTATGCGATTATCATCGTTTTGGTTGCTCTATATGCTTTGTTCTGGTAGTAATACCAAATTAATTTAGAATTGGATAAGCATTTAGTGTATAAAGGATTTAATGGTTTGGCTGCTTATAAGATCTAATTACATTTGAGCTTATTCAATTTATATATACTGATTCGTTTTAAAATAGGTGGTTTCTTAATTGATTCCACCTTTTTTTGTTCCTGCTTTATCCAGCTAATCTGATATTCTATTTGGGCGTTCTTTCGCTCCTTGAGCGGAGTCGAAAGGCAGGTTTTCCGCTTATAGTCCTCGCCATCATCCTCATGTTATCACACAAGCTTAAGCTTTTTACCAGGCTCATCACTTATGCCGAAATTATAGATAAGGCTGTGGGCTAATCGCTGCACCCCTTAACGCAAAACCACATGCCTATATTTGCCCATTGTTGCCGCAAGATTAGCTCAGCGTGAGCTACCACTATAAAGAATAAGGGCTGATGCCAGAGAGGAATCAGCCCTTTAATTTAAGTTTTAACGGTCTTGCTAAGTTTTCGTGGGCGATTTAAAAGATTTAGCCTTTCAAACCGCGCGGAAGCAAGCCGCATATATTTGTTTATATTTTTTGCAAACCAAATCTAGGTGGCTTGCTGGTGTTTATTAATTGAACTAAACTTTCAAGTTGCTCATCCGCGCCCATGAAATTTAGCTTTTGTTGTGTAGCGTTTTTTATCTCATTTTTTTATAAGTCCATTTAATACCTATATCCTTCGAGAGAATTAGCTCTTCTTTATTTAGTTTAACTATGTGGGTAAGGTCGTCATTTCCATAGAGGTGTATCGTTTTAATCAAGATCTTGCCATTGCTTAGAATTAATTCTGGAATTTCATTAACTTCTTCTATACCATAATTTTCATTAATTTCCATCTCAGATTTATAGTCAAAATAGTCTTCATAGCTTCCTTGTCCAGAACTCTTAAATGACATTATTCTCACGTAGAAGCCATCTATTTCTTGTGACTTTACTATTTCTTTATTCTTAAATGTTTTAACAAAATATTTCCCCTCTTCAAAACTCCACTCTTTTATAAGGCTGTCTCTCTCATATTTCACCAAAATCCATGTCGCAGATATTTCTTCTGCAACTTTTGAAATATCTTCCTTGGTGTCAGATTGCCCAAACATTAAGGTTGGGATGAAAATGGAGAGTATAAATATTATTTTTTTCATTTGAATTTTTATCTATTCCAAACCTGGTGTATAAATTGAATTCATTGATATGGTAAATGCTACACAACTAGTTAATAACAAGCATGTGGCTGTTATTTATCCTATATCTTTATTAAAGGTGTTGTTATACCTCAGTATTGGAGGGCTAAGAACACCTTATTATGATATTGAACAAAGCTATGAAAACTAGTTTAATATTTTTACTGTTAGTTAGCATGGTTTTTATTCAGGTGCATTCCATCTTATGGGCTTAGTAACAAAAAATCCTCCTAAGTGTGAACTCACGAGGATTGTTGCTTTGGCTGCATTGAATCAGCTATTTTTTAATTGATTTCACCTTTTTTTTTGTTCCAGATTTGGTTAGCATAATAATGCAAAAGGGTTTATTCCACCAAGGAGTCAGCCCTTTTACTTTGAGTTTTGATTTTAACGTTTAGTGTAGGGTGCTATGCACTATACACATTGTTAACTACTTTTTTTAATTATTAAAGAGTTTGTGTATTTGTTTATATAATGGGATAAAGTCTTTAAAGTCTTCCTTAGTTAAATCAATCAAAACTCTATCAATAGATGATTTTACATTCTCTTTTATTTTATAATAATCAATATTATACACTTGTTCCTTTGTTACTAGTTTATTGTCTATTAAGATCTCATCACATAATAAATTTTCAACTTCAACTAGACTTTCGAATTTACCTTTTTTAATATCACTTACTAAGTTAGTATGGCGTTCAGGAACAGGTAGTAGTAAACTATAGAAACACTCATGTTTTTCTCTTTTCTTATAGAATCCGCTAGTCAGATCACCTAATATCTCACTGTTCTTCCAATTATTTCCTTTTTTCAAATGATAAAAATTTTCGGAACCCTCCTTATCAAAATCAAACAATCCAATTATTTTTTTATTTTCATAACCATCAGTATTATTCATCCTGAGTTTTCCGGCTACTGAACCAGCTGACTCAGCTCGCCTTATTGTAAAATAACATTCTTTCTTAAAGACGTCATTAAAATTATCTTTTGTACAAAGAATGTTCTTAGATTTTAAGTAGGCTATTTTATATATAGAATCGTATTTGTCTTCAACTATTAATATAGGCTTTTCATATTCTTCAATGAGATATTTAGCGTCTTTAAGTTCCTCTAAGTAAGATGACATTTTAGCATTAATTTCCTCAATAACGAGTTTTTGATTTGTTGTCGATAAGCTTGAATTTGCTATTTCATGAGCTTGGGCATGAAGTTTGTTTTGTAAGTTTTCAATTATTCTAGCCTCCAATATTACCCCTAAGTCGTCACAAGTATTTTCCCATTCATTATTCCTATCATTAAACCTTGTTACTTGAGATGTGTTTTCTGTCTCATTATTTTTCCAAACCCTGTACAATGAGATATTACTAGAAGAATCAAGATCTTTTAATCTACTAAAAGCAATTTCTTTCTTACTATTTGTGTTTAATTTACTGTCATTTAATATTGAAAGTTCTTTTTGAGTATACTCTTTTTTTAGAGATAAAAATTCTTTAGTATGTGAGGTGATAAATATTTGTTTTTCTTTAGAATACTTAAGTAGAAATTCGTCACGAATTTTAATGATATTTTTCGTTTCATATGAGTTTTCAGGTTCTTCAAAACCCCAGATTATGTTCTTTTTAGAACTTTTAGAGATTTCGTCTAGTATTTCAGGTATAAATCTGGCTTGAACACCGTCACCACGATCGAATAGGGAAATATCATTTTCAGTTCTAACGGATAATGTTCTGAAGAAATCGACTAAGGTTGATGGAATATAAAAATTTGCATCAACACCACTACTCAGTTGAAATTTTTCAAATAATTCTGAAGTTTCAGTTTTTAATATGTTATTAAAATTACTAGATGAAACCGAAAATTTGTTTTGTTTCTTTTTGTCTTCTTTTTCGAATAGATATGTTTGAAGTTTTTCAAAAAGATGGTTGAAGTATTGTCGATCCTTGATTGCTGGTACATATTCGAATCGAAAACTATTAATAAATAATGTTACCTGAGCGTTCCCTTTTAAATCTGTCTGATATATGTACTCTCCTTCAAAATTATTTTTTTGAGAATATGATTTTGAAACCCAAAAACTAGTAGGCAGACCTCTTTGCTTTTTCTTGTTGTTAAAAAATAGTTTAATTGATACAATTTCATCAGATCTTCTAAAGTCTTTTGCTTTTTCAATTATTCCTTGATTTTTTAAATCTGCAACTCTTTCTAATTCATCTTCTTTTCTTTTTACTAGATCTAGGTCAAACCTATTTGCTACAATTTTTGAAAAGTCTCTGGATTTTTCAAATTTAACTCCTGGCGAAATTTCATCATTAAAGAACAAATTTAAAGCTCTTAAAACATTGGATTTCCCAGAGTCATTTGCTCCTGAAAATACATTAAGATCTTGCAAATTTTCTATAATTACTTTTGCATGACCTTTTCCTCCATCAAATGATCTAAAGTGTTTTATTTCAATACGCTCAATTATATCCATTAAAAGTATTTGTTTTTCGATTGTAGTTAACTAGTTAATAACAAGCATATGGCTGTTATTACTCCTGTATCTTTATAAAAGCTGTTGTTATACCTCAGTATTGGAGGGATAAGAGCAGCTTATTATGATATGAAAACAAAGCTATTAAAATTAGTTTAATGTTTTTACTGTTAGTTAGCATGATTTTTATTCAGATACATTCCATCTTATGGACATAAAAACAAAAAATCCTCCTAAGAATGAACTCACGAGGATTGTTGCTTTGGCTGAATTGAATCAGATATTTTTTAATTTATTCTACCTTTTTTGTTTCAGCAGCTTTGGCTAGGATTATAAAGGAAAAGTGCTTGCTGGTCCCGACTTGTCGGTAGTTTTTCTATTTCAATATAGAATTTCAACTTGGATTGATTCTTTTCACTTTTAAAGTTCCTCAAGGCTCACTTTGCATTCTTAAAACATCACGGAATATAAATTCAGTCTGAGAGGTTATAATTTAAAGCAAATTCTTGCCTACTCAACTCTTGTTCGATATTCCTCAGGGAGTAAACAATATTCTACAGTAGAAGAGCACATACTTAGCTCTATTAATGTTATTTGTGTCAATGTGTCGTATTGAATACACACAAATATTAGACATACGTATTTATTGTGTTTCAGCCGTGAAATAATGCCTAGTACACATTCGCAACTGGAAATTAAATTATTAGCCGAAGAGATAATAAAAACTGAATTAATATGTTAACTTTATTTAAGCAAATTTTAAAAAATAGCATTATGTCATTAAAACCAGGACCAAAACCGAAAGCTGAGTCAACCGGAAAACTTGACCAAAGACGTCGTGATAATAAAAATACGCCAGGGAATACAACTAAGTTGAAACCGTCAAAGAATTCTAAAAAGTAGTTCTAATAGTCTTTTTGGAAGTTGATAAAAAAGAGGGGTAGAAATTAGGGCACTGAAAAAGTCTCTTAAATAAAAAAAAGCAGTAAATAATTGAATTAATCAATTGTTTACTGCTTTTTTTACTTATTAGTAAACTTCACATAGATTAATCACATATCCCTGTAGCACTGCTCAATACATATTTTATGTCATCAAGTTTACTCAATGCTTTTTTTGTGTAATCATATGCTTCTTCTAAAGAGTCAGATGTATTTACATTAACAAAAAGATAAGTTGCCTCTCTTGCTAATGTTTGTATCCTTTGAGAATAATCCTCTCCATCACTACAATTGCAGTTTGATGCATGAAATTCTGATAGTGTTGCACAGATTTCAATTCCAATAGTGTTTTCCATATTCTGACTAGCATTAGTGTATAGTCTTTGTAAGTCATTTGATTCACATGCCCTATATGTTATTGATTTCGCCAAGCTTATGTAAGATGAAACTGTACTAATAACCTGCTTATAATTCATTGATTCAATAGTTGGGTTAATTTCATTTGATATTGCTTTATCACAGATATATTCAGCACTATTTAAAAAATATTTAATATCATCTAATTTACCCATTGCTTCTTCAGAATATTCATACGTTTCGTCAAATGAGTTTGAAGCATTAGAGTTAATAAAACTATATGTTGCTGCTCTAGCTAAGGTTTGAATTCTTTGAGAATAATCCACTCCATCACTACAGTCACAATTAGAAGCATATATTTCTGATAAAGTTGCACTAATTTCTATTCCAATGGTATTTACAAGATTTTGATGCGAATTAGAACATATTCTTCGAAAATCATTTGAATTATATGCATTCTTGGTTATAGATTCTGATAAATTGATGTATGATGAAATTGTATTAATACTATTCTTATAATTATATGATTGACAGATTGAGTTAAAAGCAAAAAGGCAAATTAATATTAATGATAAAATTATTTTCTTCATAACTGGTGTTTAATTTAGATTTTATATTGTTCTTTTAAAATTCATGAGATTTTTCAATTCATCTTTCAAATTAAAGATTCTCTATGTTATAAATATTCAGAGCAACCTAGTTTTAGATAAGCTAACGAAAGAATTAGTCTTTGTATTTTCAGTATTTTATTTTTCACCGTATGCCTAATATATTAATCGGTCTAAGGCAAATTGCATATAACTAGTTAATAACAAGCATATGGCTGTTATTTCTCCTATATCTTTATAAAAGGTCTTGTTATACCTAAGTTTTGTAGGGCTAGGAGCACCTTATTATGATAGGAAACAAAGCTATGAAAACTAGTTTAATATTTTCACTGTTAGTTAGCATGATTTTTATTCAGGTGCATTCCATCTTATGGCTTAGAAACAAAAAATCCTCCTAAGAATGAACTCAGGAGGATTATTGCTTTGGCTGACTTGAATCAGCTATTTCTTAGTTGATTCCACCTTTTTGTTTCACCAGCTTTGGCCACCACTATAAAGTAAAAGGGCTGATTCCTTTGGAGAAACAGCCCTTTATTTAATTTTTAACAGCTCGGCTATGCGTAGTATGTCTGTGATGTGCCTGCGGCAAGCCTATGCTTTATGAGCCTTTGTTATGCTTTTGTTCTTTTTTACTACATATTATTTTCAACTTCGATAATTAAAGATTTTAAACAATTATATCCATCTTCATATGAAGTAATTTTCCAACCATACCACCAATCATTATTTTCAAAACCTTCTATTAATGATTCTACTTTTGAAGATACAGTTTTAATTATATCATTAGATGCATTATGAATACCAATTCCATATGTTAATTGAGTTTCTTCATCTTCTATTAATACAGAAAATTTTGATTTTCTATTTAACTCAATAATCACCCCAATTTTCTTTAATTTATCATCATCTGTGTTATCAAAAATTTTATGATCTGGAAATTCCCTTTTGAGAGTTTCGATCCAATTCTTCCAACATTTTTTCTGTGTTTTTTGTACAAGTTTATCTATTTGTTCATTAACTTTATTTATGTCTTCTAGTTTATTTGTCAATAGAGATAAATTATTAACTGGGTCAGCATTAAAATCAAGTTCTTGTTCTATATAATTTTGTAGTTGTAAATTCATATTATCTTGTATTTTTCTTTGATTAAACATCCCATCTAAATAATCTATATATTGTTCTAGTGCAGTTTCTAAATAGTTATCATTTCCCTTATACTTTGGTTTAATTTTTGCTTTCAACCATGGCAAAACATCTCTCTTGTATGATATCTCAAAATATCTGTCTTCAAAATCTTTTTTGTAATTTCTTTCATTAAAGTCCCAGCTAATATCTTCACATACTTTATTTCCATCACGTGTTAGATAGGCAATAAAAATTTGTGCTTCTTTATAACCTTTTTGTTTGACCTTTTCTATATAGCTAGCTATTTGTCCATTCCGGTCTGATGCATTATGAATTTTATTCTCAATTATTAATGCATATTTTTCATCTAAAACCAATAAATCTATTCGATTTTTTTCTGATGTTATTGTTGGCTTTATTAGTTTTAAATTATGTGTTGAATCTAATCCTAAGTATTCAAAAAAGCTTTCTAAAATCTCATGTCTTTTGTGTTTTTCTTGCTTTAGGAGCTCTGTAAATATACGAGAATGAGCATTTTCATTTGCCCATAAAATATCTAGTAAATTGATATGATAGGGTAGTTTATCATTTTCGTTATTATAAATTTCCTTGAATTTATTAATGAATTTAATATTTCGATCAAATATTTCTTCATTATTTGTAATCGAATCATCACTTAGTAAAAGTGTTTCTTCTAAAACTTGATTTTTATCATCCATATTATTTTATTGTTAGTTTATCTTTTTACACCAGTATTTCAATGAAGTCTCCGAATAAAGCATAACTAGTTAATAACAAGCATATGGCTGTTATTTCTCCTGTATCTTTATAAAAGGCCTTGTTATACCTTAGTATTGTAGGGGTAGGGCACCTTATTATGTTGCAGAGTAAAGCTATTAAAATTAGTTTAATATTTCTACTGTTAGATAGCAGAGTTTTTATTCAGATGCATTCCACCTTATGGGTTTAGAAACAAAAAATCCTCGCAAGTGTGAACTCACGAGGATGATGTGTTTTGCTGATTTGGATCAGCTATTTCTTAATTGATCTATCCCGAAAGCTTTCGGGATCAAGCTACTTGTCAGCGCCCATGAAATTCAACTTTTGTTATAGGCTTTATTTTGTTTTCCTTTTCTATTCATCCATATTTTCATGAAAAAACCAAAACCCAAGCCTCCAATAAGCCAGATTGGAATTCCTATTAACATGCTCTTTTGTGAAATTTCTTCTTGTTCAATGAGAGGGAGTATAAAAATCATGAATACATACATGAACAATCCCCAAAAAAAGCCCATTTTCAACCAATCTTTCGTTGTGTTTTTCTTCTCAATAATTTCAAGATTTAAGTTTTTATATCTTTCAGGTTGCTTGTCTAACCACTTTTGTTTTATTGATTGTTTAAACCACCCCCAAATAGGAAAAGTAATTGTCAATATAATTAATGAAGTCAGATTTCTCTGAACTGGAATTATTTCTTTGCAATTGTCACAGTAAAAACCAAACCAGTTTTTAAACGCGGTCTTGTTTTGTTCAGAAAATTTTAATCCTGAATGTAATTCTCCACAGTGAGGACATGGAACTAATGAACGTTGGTAAAAAGGTTTGTTTCCTTCTCGCTCAATTAACATCACTTTCGGAATTGTTTGTCCTAAAATCAGCTCATTAATAACTAATCCTGGATTAATGATCCAATGTAAAATCACTGGACTTTTCCAATTCCAAATTTTGTATTTCGTTTTGTCGTAGTTCATCTTTTTTTCTTTTTCAATATTGCCCATAACTCGGTTAAAACAACCACATGCTTACTATTTCTTATATATCTTTTGAAAAGGTGTTGTTATACCATCATATTGGAGGGCTAAGAGCAGCTTATTATGATAGGGAGTAAAGTTATAAAAACCAGCTTAATATTTTTACTGTTAGTTAGTATGGTTTTTATTCATATACATTCCACTTTATGGGCTTAGAAATAAAAAATCCTCCTAAGTGTGAACTCACGAGGCTTATTGCTTTGGCTGAATTGAATATCGCTTTTTTTTTAAAGCTTGAAAGTATACGGTTCTTTATTGCATTGTTCAACTTCAGGATTTTTTCCATATATCTGTAATTTTCATAAATAAGGTTTTGTTATGATAATAAAAAGTCTTAACTTTTTGGGCACCAAAGAATTCTAAGAAAACCCAAACCCTAATAAACTTTTATATGAACAATGAATTTTCAAGAAGAGACTTTATCCGAACAGGATCTTTCTCTCTAGCGGGAATGGCAATTTTGCCCTCATTCTTAAGTATGGGATGTAATCGTATTACCGAACAATCGGGCTTAGAAGAGTATTACGCTCATTTTAATGTTGACAGAGAAATGCTTCAAAAGGTACTTGCTGAAGCCTTATCAAGAGGAGGAGATTATTGTGATCTGTATTTCGAACATTCTCTTTCAAACAATGTTGCGCTTCAAGATAAGCAAGTAAATCGTGCTGGATCCAACATTGACTATGGAGTAGGAGTGCGTGTATTGAAAGGGGATCAGACCGGTTATGCTTTCTCAGAAGAGATTACTTTGGATGCTATGAAGAAAGTAGCAAAAACGGCAGCAAGTATTGCAACTGAAAACAAAAAGTTTCCACCTATTAATTTGCAAGAAAGTGTACATCCCGAATTCTGTAAAATTAAAACTTCTTGGGAGGATGTATCTATCAAACAAAAAATACCATATCTCCAAAAATTGAACGATAAGGTGTTCAGTTTGGATGATAAAGTGGCTAAGGTTCAGGTTTATCTCAACGATAGTTCTTCATATATTCTTTTTGCCAATTCAGAAGGCGTGGTCAGTTTTGATTATCGCCCTATGGTTAGTTTTGTTGCAGTTTGTGTTATGGAAAAAGGAGATAGACGAGAAGATTTCTTTGCATCACGTTCCATGAGAAAAGGATATGAATATTTGAATGACGAGCTAATAGATGAAATAGCGAATGAAGTTGTAGAGGGAGCCAATAGACAATTTGAAGCTGTGAAACCGAAAGCAGGACAAATGGAGGTGGTTTTGGCTGCCGGAGGAGCTGGGATTTTGTTACATGAGGCAATGGGGCACGCATTCGAAGCTGATTTTAATCGCAAGGGAACATCAATCTTTAGTGATAAAATGGGGCAAAAGGTTGGAGAAGATTTTGTGACCATAATTGATGATGGAACTAATCCAAATTATAGGGGAACTCTGAATGTTGATGATGAGGGAATTCTTACCCAGAAAACAAAAATGGTGGAAAATGGTGTGTTAACCAGTTATCTGCACGATAGAATTAGTGCAAAACATTACAATGTGGCGCCAACAGGAAATGGGCGTCGTGAGTCCTTCCGATATGCACCAATTCCTCGTATGAGGAATACGTACATGGAAGCTGGCCCTCACAGCAAAGAAGATATTATTTCAAGTGTAAAGGAAGGTATCTATGTCGATACATTTACAAACGGACAAGTTAAAATTGGAGCCGGTGATTTTACTTTCTATGTGAAATCTGGTTATTTAATTGAAAATGGTAAACTGACCCAACCGATAAAAGATGTCAATCTGATTGGTAATGGGCCTGAAGCTCTTCGTCAAATCTCAATGGTAGGTAATGATTTGAAAATTGATTGTGGTACAGGAACTTGTGGTAAGGGAGGACAGGGTGTTCCCGTTTCTATGGGATTGCCAACAGTTAAAGTAACACAGCTGACTGTTGGTGGTGTTAATGCTTAATGAAGCATTAGAGTTTACTTTTAATCAATTAAAAAGAAGTTTCGATGAAAGACAATAAAAAAGTGGAATTGGCCCAATGGGCTTCCAAATATGCCAAAGAAAATGGCGCAAAAGAAGTTTCAGTTTCGGTTTCTGATTCTAAGGAATCGGAAGTAGAGGTAAGAAACCAGAAAATAGATAAAATACAGGAATCAATTCAAAGTGGATTAAGCCTTAAGCTTTATGTGAACGGAAAATATTCGACACATTCCACTAATCGACTTGATAGGAATGATCTTGAGAAATTTATCAAGGAGGCTATTCTAGGAACGAATTATTTAGCTGAAGATCAATATCGTTCTTTACCAGATCGTCATCTTTGTTATGATGGGACCGAAAAGGATTTGAAACTATTTGATTCACGTTATGACTCAATTGATCCTCGTCAGAAAATTGATTTGGCAATGCAAGTTGAGGCTGAAACTACAGGTATGGATGAAAGAATTATTAGCGTTTCCGGATCTTATAATGATGGATTTTACCGTAGTTATTTAGTGTTGAGTAATGGTGTTGAGGGTTTCAAAGAATCAACATCATATTCTGTTAGCGCAAGCGCATCTATAAATGGTGGAGATAGCCGTCCAAGTGATTATCATTATAATGCCGCAAGATTTTGGGATCAATTATCAGGAGAAGGTGTTGGGAAATATGCTGTTGAAAGAGCTTTAAGGAAAATTGGAGCCAAGACAATTAAGTCGGGAAAAATGGAAATGCTGATTGAAAACAGATCAGTAGGCCGTGTACTTAGTTCTCTTCTTCAACCCATGTATGCTTATAATATTCAGCAAAAAAGATCCTTTTTAGAAGGAAAGATTGGTCATAAAATAGCTTCTGATTTATTGAGTATTACCGATAATCCATTTATTGAATCAGGACGTAACTCACGATTGTATGATGGTGATGGTTTGGCTTCCCGTAAAATGACGGTCATAGAGAATGGTATACTTCGAACTTATTATATCGGTGATTATTACGGTAAGAAGTTAGATATGGAACCAACTACAAGCTCGACATCTAATCTGATTTTTAAACTGGGAGATAAAGACTTATCAGCCTTGACCAAAGATATGAATGAAGGTATTTTGGTAACTGGTTTTAACGGAGGTAATTCAAATTCTGCAACCGGCGATTTTTCAGTTGGAGTAGAGGGCTTCTATGTTAAAAAAGGAGAAATACTTCATCCTGTATCAGGTATGAACATTACCGGAAATCATAAAGAAATTTGGAATAATCTAATTGCGATTGGTAACGATCCATTAAAAGATCGTGCGTGGCAAACACCAAGCATGATGTTTGAAGGTGTTGGTTTCAGTGGATTATAATATTTAGATAATAAGTTTAACTGAGCCCTGTCAATTTGATGGGGCTTTTTTGTTGCTGATAAGGTATGTATAACAGCATTATTGATCTTATTTCTGATATCTCTAAACAAAGGGTGTTCTTACACCAGCATATTGGTGAGGCTAGGGCAGTTTTTTATTCAGGTGCATTCCACTTTTGGGGCTTAGAAACAAAAAAAACCTCGAAAGTGTGAACTCACTACGTTTTGTTTGTATTGTATGATAAATAAAGGAACGCGATATTACCGAAACGTAGTGGAGATCAGGGAAGCTAATCGCGGACCAGCGTGGAGTTGCAATCGCGCATATGCCTGGGCTCATGTATAAAGAAAAAGGGCTGATTCCACAGAGGAGTCAGCCCTTTTCCTTTATGGTATAATTTTAAGGGTTTTGCTGGTCCTTGCTTGCGGGATTAATTGTACTATCCTGATCAAACTACTCATCAGCGCCCATGAAATTTAGCTTTTGTTAGCACCAGTTTCTACTTTTATTCTTCACGCAAAATTTTCTCCATTTTACGACCTCTTGCTAATTCATCAATCAGCTTTTCCATACGTCTACATTGTCTATACAATTCAAATTCATCCTCTATTTCTTCAATTCGATAACCACAAACGACTCCTTTAATCAAGTGTGCGTTTGGATTTATTTTAGCTTTTTGAAAAAATGTTCTAAAGGTTGCTTTTTCATCAATAAGTGCTTGTAAAGCATCTTGATCAAAACCAGTGAACCATTTAATTACTTGATTGAGTTCTTCTTTTGTTCTTCCATTTTTCTCCAATCTATTCAGGTAAAGTGGATAAATGGATGCAAATATCATATTGGCAACCTTTTCATTTTTTTCGGCTGTAACTTTCATTTTTATTTGATTTTGAATTGATTGGTGCTAACGAATGGCGCTATGCTTATGTTGCCGATTGCGGGCTTCTTCTCATTCAAGTTGCAATAAGCTTAAAGCGGGTTACAAGCCTTGATTTTACAACTGAACCGGCAATTAACTATGAGCGCGTGTTGGCAAACGTTTTATTTTGTATTTATTTTAAACAATTGATTCTTATTCAGTTTTTAGAATTCAATATATAGATTCATCATTAGTTATCAGTCTTTTTTGTTTTATTGGTTTCAGTTAATTGTTTTTCATTCCCTAATTCAACAATAAAGGAATGCAAAAAATTAGCTGCCACAAGTAAATGATCAAAATCGATCAGCTCAATTTTATCCTTTGTTGTATGATGTTCCGGAAATCCGCCTGACGAGAGCATAATTGCCGGGATTTTCTTTTGGTAGTAAGTCCATAAATCAACTTGATTTTTCAGATCATCTATAAAATTCTCAATCGAATCATATTTAAAATTCGTTTCGCTGTATGCTTGACTTACCTTATGAAATGATGCCTTAAATCCTGGTGGACTCATAATCCAGATGCCTTCATAAGCGCGGTTTTTACTGCCAATTTGTTCAATATTAATATTAAGTGAAATTTGATCCATTGGAATTGGAGGTTTTCTTAAAAAGTGCTTTGAGCCAATTAAACCATGCAACTCTTCTGCTGTATAAAGAATAAATATCACGGACCTTTTAGGTGGATTTAACGCAATTGCTTTGGCTGCTTCGAGTATAATAACACAACCACTTGCATCATCGTTTGCTCCATTATACACCTTATTTCCAATTTTACCAAGATGGTCGAGGTGTGCGCCAACAGTAAGATATTCATTCTTTAATATCGAATCTGTTCCAGGGGCAATTGCTATAATATTATAACAATTAATCGGTTCCTTTTTGCAATTAATGGTGGCACTGAGTTTTGTATTGTCTAAAATATATGAGTGATATTTACCTTTATTAGCAATAGGATCAAAGCTTTGTCCGGAAAAAAGCGGTTTAAGGATCTCCGGGCCTATAAGTATAACAGATAAAACAGGTTCCGGTGTTTCTTTTCTGTTCATTTCATCATCAACGTAACTGAAATGATCTATGTAACTGCGACGTATAACATGCTCCCAGTTGTCAATCTTATCTTTATTAGGTATAATAATTAACCCGGCAATTTTATGTTCAATAAGAACTTTGTTTCTGAGTGAATCACGTGTCTTCCAATCAGCATATTTTTTACGTAGATTATCCGGGAATGCTGGATTTGAGTTTTCCGGAGGTAAACCATCTAATAGAATTACCCACCTTCCTTTAATATCCATATCTGCATAGTCGTCCCATCCCTTTTCCGGTTCACTTATGCCATAGCCAATGAAAGCAAGAGGCGTAATTTGATTATTTTCGCTGCCCTTACCAATATTTAAAATAACGAAATCATTGGTCGAATGGTCAAAAGTATTATTCTTTCCGTTTTTTCGGATTGTTAACGAAGTAGATTTATAATAATTTCGTAAGAATGGTACAGGCTGTAAGAAAGATTTTTCACCCTTTTCATTAATCCACCCCGGTTTTAATCCTGCTTCCTGAAAAACAGTCACAGCATAATCTGCCGCTTTTCTATACCCGGCTGATCCTGTAAGACGACCTTCTGTTGCATCAGATGCGATAGCATCCATATGTTGTCGCAGGTTTTTTATTGAAACGGATTCTATATTCTGAGCAAGAATATTTCCTTCGGTGAAGAAAAATAGAATAGAAAATATCCCAAGTAAGTAATTTCTAATTAGTATGTTTTTCATTTTATCTTTTTTGCAGTCCAGTCGATGTTTCCAGCACTGATTAAAATAAATGAGTCACTGGTTGTAAATTCAAACTGAACATCGAATCCTTTAAGAAAAAACTTATTCTCCGATTCGGGATATAATATTACATTAGGCAATCCGGTACCTGAAAAATTCAATACGCCCTCACCTTTAACAATTTTATGCTTTCTACCATCCGAATCTAGCCAATCCCCAGTATATCTTTCCAAAACCTCATCAGACACAGTCACAATTTCACGGGGAGTTACTCCCATTATGTAATTGATAATCGTTTCTCCTTCATCAAAAGCTTCTTTAATAATATTGCTATAAAGAAGAACCCCATTATCACCATTTGTCAGAACTACAATACCCCGTTGAGATTTAGGCAATATAAAAGACATAGACCACATTCCTGTATTTGTGCCTCCATGTTCTATACCATATTCACCATTTGGCAGGTCTTTTATAATTTCCCAGCCTAATCCCCTTGGTAAATGATCGTTACCAGTTATTTTTTGGTTTAGCATTTCATCATATAGATTTTGTGAAAGTCCGGCACCATTCATAACATAAATCAAAAATTTGCAATAATCTTCAGCAGTAGAAAGTAGGTTGCCTGCGGCCAGCACACTGGTTTTATAAGAAAAATTATAGTCATTCCCATTAGCATCGTGACAACGTGCAAGTCTAAGCGTATCAATACTCTCGTTCCAATATTGAGTGTTTTCCATTCCAATTGGTTTAAAAATTAATGAGTCTAATAATTTTTCCAATGGTTTTTCAAACTTGTTTTCCAATGCTTTCCTTAAATATTCAAAACCTTCTCCGGAGTAATGATATTGAGTTCCGGGTTCAAAATCGAAAGTAAGTTTCTTAGTGGGATGTCCAGATCTCCAATTTGTAAATCCCGTCTGATGGTATAAAACATGTCGAGTAGTAAGTGTTTTATGGTAAGGTTCATCCTTTACATCTGGGTCAACCCAATAATAAAATAGAGGTTCATCGAGCTTCCATTTACCTTCGTCAACTAATTTTAGAGTCAGCATTGTTACAACCGGTTTGGTCATGGATGCTATATTAAAAATTGAATTAACTTCTGCCGGCACACCTTTTTGAATCTCTCCAAATGCTTTAACATACTTGATTTTACCGTCTTCAATTATACCGACACTAACTGCTGGTACATTCTTTTCGGTCAGCCAGCTTTGTACCTTATCCTCAAAGTCAGTATTTACTTTAGTATTAACTTGTGCTTGTAAGCTTATCCCAATAAAAAGTATTGGAATTAATTTAATTAATAAGATTTGTCTTTTCATAACTCTTCCTTTACTAGTTTTATTATTAGACACAAAAACTATTGCTAAGGTTACAGGGTTTCTTGGAAAAATATTTGCTAACTAGTTAATAACAAGCATGTGGCTGTTGTTTCTCCTGTGTCTTTATAAAAGGTGTTGTTATACCTACACATTGGAGGGGTAGGGTACCTTATTATGATATTAAGTAAAGTTATAAAAACTAGTTTAACATTTTTACTGTTAAATATCAGGGGTTTTATTCAGGTGCATTCCACTTTATAACCTTTAAAAACAAAAAATCCTCGTCAGTGTGAACTCTCGATGTTTATTGCTTTGGCTGAATTGAATCAGCTATTTCTTAATTGATTTCACCTATTTTGTTTCTCTAGCTTTAGCTAGCAATATAAAGTAAAAGGGCTGACTCCTATGTGGAGTCAGCCCTTTCTTTAAGTTTTAACGTACATATATAGTGTTACCTGTTTTGGTCTTTTGTCAATTTGCCCCTTATTTTTTCCTGCAAGAACATTCGTGATGCTCATTAATGTATTTAATTGATTCTATACTGAGTTCTTGTAAAATTCTAATATTGATGTCAGAAAGTTTTTTCACATAAATGCAGGCTTTACCCATTTTGAATTTACCGAGCTCAGCTAACAATAATTTACTTCTTTCTGTATCAGAATAAACGTAGAGTGAGAAGGCTGCTTTTCTCGGAGAAAATCCAAGAACTGGCGCATCTCCTTCGTGTCCGCTTGCATACTTGTAATGGTAGTTGCCGAATCCGATAATGGTCGGTCCCCACATTTTGGGTTCAGACTCAGACCATTCCTGCATCAATTCTATCAAACGGAAACTGTCAGCTTTTTTCTGTTCGTTGTCAACAAATGAGTTTATAAAATCTATGACGCTTTTCCCTGAGTAAGTTGTCTTTGCCATAATTCCGATTTTGATTACTGTATTAAAATCTTTTCCATCTTTTTGCCTTTCGCCAATTCTTCAAAGGATGACTTTACAAGCTATCGCGATTGTGCTATTGTCTAGGATTGCTGCTAAGGCTTAGTATAAAGAACGTTTCAAAGCCTTCTGTATATAATTATGAGCTTGTTTGCCTTTTCAATATTTTAACAATTCTATTATTTATAATTTCTGACAAGTTCCAATTGTACAGTTTAGGATCAGTTGTACTGTAGAACTCAATAACAACAGCATCAAGGTCTTTGTGATATTTTGCAAAACTTTGGTATCCCGGAACCCAACCTGCATGTTCATACTCATAAATGGAAGCATAAATTTCCTGTTCTCCTGGTTCAAACAATGAGCCATCGTTCAATGCCCTTAGGAAAGTACCCACGTCTTCTGCTGTGGCCAACATGCCATGTTCGTCTGCCTTTAAATCGAAGGGATGTCCTACATGATAGCCACTCATCACATCGTCCATATTCACTTCACTTAGCGAACCGAAGGTATTGTTAAGGTTTAGCGGCTTTAGAATTTCTTCCTGAATGAATTGAAAGTTTCCATACCCTAGTTCATTATCCATTATCCTATTGATTAACAGGTAATTTGTGTTGCAATACTCATAGTCTTTACCGGGTTCAAACTTGGCCGGTTTATCCAGAATTAATGCAAGACTTTCTTCATAGGTCTGTGTTGGAGCTGCCCAAAAATTCGGAGCGTCCGTAAAATTGGGCATGCCACTTCTATGCTGTATCATCAATCTCAAGCTAATTTTATCAGCGTTTTCAATTCTACCTACAAGCTCCGGTAAATAATCGGCGATGGTTTTATCCAAAGAAAGACGTTCATCACTGACTAATTTGGTGACAGCCACAGCATCATATAACTTACTGATGCTGGCAATCTTAAATAGAGCTTTAGGTTTGGCAGGTATCTTCTTTTCTCGGTTATGCCAGCCTGCGGCATAAAACGCTGGTGGCTTCCCAGCTTGGTCTACATAAGCAATCATTCCGTCAAAACCATGACCAGTGGCTTCATCCAACTGTTCTTGAACCGTAACTGGTAGTGGAAGTATCCACGCCTTTACCAAAAGCCATGGTACAAAAAACATGGAGGATATACTTGCTATAATAAGTACTATTCTGAAAATTTGTTTTATTTTTTTCTTGGCCATACTACTTTAGGGTTTTGATTTTATAAGGATGCATTACATCTGACGGATTTAATATCAAAAAAACTCGTAAGGGTGAATTTACGAGTTTTTTCTGTAAGCTGAATTGAATCAGCTATTTCTTAGTTGATTCCACTTTTTTTGTTTCACTAGCTTTGCCTAGGATTATAAAGTAAAGGGCTGATTTCACAGTGGAGGCAGCCCTATATTATTAGATGTTGTTCTTAGAACTTATTATTCTTCCTCTGCTTTTTAACTTCTCGAACCATCTTACCGAAGTTTTTATCTTTCTGTTTCTTTTCCACTAGGCTGGCATTAAAATGTGCCTGCTCTCTTTGCATTTTCTGAAAGTTAGAGTAAGAATCCGAATCAATATGTCCACTATCAACTGCCTCGAGTATGGCACAGCCTTTTTCATTAGTATGCGTACAATCTTTGTATTTACAGTCGTAAGTCAGCTTTACAATGTCATCAAAGGTGATTTCAAGCCCACTATTAGAATCAGCAAGGCCAACTTCTCTCATGCCTGGATTGTCAATTAGAATGCCGCCATTTTTCAGAACGACTAACTCTCTGTGGCTAGTGACGTGCTTTCCTCTATCAATACTTTGACTAATTGCATTGGTCGTCATTAATTCTTCACCTACTATTTTGTTTAAAAGGGTTGACTTCCCAACGCCTGACGAACCAAGCAAACAATAGGTTTTTCCTTTACTGATAATCGCTTCTAATTTATCCAAGCCAATTTGAGATTGATTACTAATCGCAATGAGTGGAACATCTTTGATGCGTTCTTTTATTTGAGTCAGAATTGTTTCTAAGGCTAGCTCATCAATCAAGTCAATTTTACTAAGAATGATTAAAGGCGTTACTTTTGAAGCGTTGCAGATTGTCAAATACCTTTCCAATCTGTTTATACTGAAATCTCTATTAACCGATTGAACAATTAAACCGTAATCGATGTTTGTTGCAATGATTTGTATCTGCCCGGTTTTTCCAACCGCTTGCCTTTCAATGATTGAATATCTTGGCAAAATGGAGTGGATCAATGCCTTATTTTCATCATATTCTGAAATAGCAACCCAATCTCCAACAGCAGGTAGGTCATAGCGATTATTAGCAGTAAACCTTAAATTTCCGATGAGTTCAGAATCATATTCTGTACTAGCTGTTTTAACGATATATCTATCTTTGTGTTCTGATATAATGCGACCAATATCGAAAGATTCAAGATTATTGTCCTTACAGTATTGTTCTAAACCCGTATTGCAGCCTAAATCATTGAGTGTTAGTTTTTTCATTTTGTATCAGCTTTTCATTCTCAATCCTGTAATGCAATTGAACTAATCCGGTAGAAAATGTTTGGTTGTCAAGCAATGTTAATTTTTTTCTCTTCAGAATATCCATAAACAATGGTTTTCCGCTTCCGAGAATTAGTGGGTGAACGGAAATGATTAATTCATCAACTAGATTGGCATTAATCATGTCGCTTACTATACTCGCTCCACCGAATAACCAGATGTCTTTTCCTTGTGAATTGATTATTGTTTCAACTTCCTCTTCAAGGTTCTCACTAATTATTTTAAGATTAGGATCCTCACTTTTCATGCTTTTAGAGAATACCACTTTCTTTTTATCAGAAAAGGCATCTGGCATTTCTCTAACCAATTGGTCATAGCTTTTTCGTCCAAAGAATATCGTATCCGTTTGGTTCAAAAAATCGGTCATTCCATAGTCTTGATCCATTAAACACCAATCAATTTCTCCTTTGGGCCCTTCTATATATGAATCCAGACTTGTACACAAGTTCAGAATTATTTTTCGTTTGTTCATGCTGCTTATTTATACGAGTAATCAATTTACAAAGTTTTCTCAAATTGAATTAACTATCAGTAAAACTGATATCAAAAATGATATTGGAGTAATAAAAGCCTGATTTCTCTATCATTTTCTTTGAAGCTATATTTTCCAATGTGGTAGAACAAATAGGTTTTCTTCCTAATTTTAACACTCGGTTTACTTGCATTTGCATGACTTGAGTTGCAATACCCTTACCTTGATAGTCTCTGTTAACGATAATTCCCAAATCAGCAATCCCAGGCTGCGAATCGCTGATTCTGCATTCACTGGTGGCAATTATCACATCTGATTCCTTGATCATGAAAATCTCTTTTCGTGAAACAAGGTTTTCGGTATAACCAAAGGTGTCATCCATCCCTAATTGTTCTTTCAAGAAGGCTTTAATAGCAGGAATATCTTCATTCGAAACGAGATCGATATTCAATTTTGAGTTGACTTCAATGGCTGTATTCGAATGCTCAAAACAGAAGGTATTTGCCTTGGTTGATTTTGAATGAAACAAACAAGCATTAAATGCTATAGGTTCATTTGAACTCAAGCTAGCTGATTTAATCAGTTTCGATTTGATTAATTCTTCAATGACTTGATCCATTTTTGAATTAAACGCTTCCAGGAGAAATATTTGTAGCAGGCTGTCCTCATCGTTTATGCAACAATAGCCCATAGTCGTCTTATCCTTTTCAATTAGATAATGCTGTGAGGAAGCTATGTATAGCAATTCCCACATGGCGTCGATTGGTGCTGATAGGTTTTGATATAGTTCCGATCGTAATTTAGTAATGCTGTCTGTATGATCTGTTTTTATAAAATTCATCGCTATGCGTATTTTTTTATTAGATGTTCTTTGATTTGCTTTAAGGGGAAATCTTCATAAATTCCTAAATAATTAAGTGCAACTCCATCCAGTTCTGCAATGAAAATATGGCTTAATACTCGTGAATTTTCAGCATCTATTTCGTCGAATATATCACGAGTAGCTTTCAGTATAAACGAAGACCTTTCGTTTATTAAATCATTCAATATCTCGCGAGTTTTAGGTTGAACAATCACATTCATGTTAAACTGAAAGAACAACTTATCTTTTTCCAATTGCGAAAAGAACGATTCCAAAAGTTCTGCCAGGCGTTCGTTAGGAGAAAGCTTCGTTTTATCATTTTTGTTAATTTCAACGATTAAGTTCGTTGTTTTCATGAATATCTCTCTCAGCAAGCCATCCTTTGACTTAAAATGGTGAGAAATTAGACCCTTTGAAACATTAGCCGTTTCGCATACCGCCGACAGTGGTGTGTTTTCATATCCTCTTTCTGAGAATAATTTGGTGGCTATTTTTATTAATTGTTCTCTCTTATCCATAAAACTTATATCCTTTATCGCAAACTGACCGCACGTGCAGTCGGTTCAAATGTATGAATAATATCTTAATCTGCAAGAGCTATGATTTATTTACGTTTGGAATTAGAAGTATTGGGAGGAGAGGAGCAGCAAGCTGTTTTCTGATTTACTTGGGATGGATACTTCGATTAAAACCACCACCACATGCTGCCGCACGATTATATACTGTGGTTATAATTTATAAACAAAGGAACGCGATGCTAATCGCGCAGTAGCATATGCAACGACTAAATAGAAAAGGGCTAACTCTTTTGTGGAGTTAGCCCTTTTTTTAGTTCTTACTTTGTTATGATTTAACGTCTTAGTTGAAATCAAGTCTAAGAGCTATAATCGATATCTAATTGGTATTTATGTAGTAAACCTTCAAGATTGAATGCTGAAAATTTGGCTTTCTTTAATTTATTAGATTCAGTATCTATCGAATAGTTTTTTGCAGTTCTAAAATCTACCTTTTCTAGTATGGTACTTAAAAATACAGCATTGCTTAAGTCACAGTCAGAAAATACTGAAGCAGATAAATTTACTTCAGTAAAATCAGTCTCTTTCAAAGAGCATTTATCGAATTTTGTTTTCATCAACCTTGTGCCATAAAACGTAGAATAATCTAAATGACAATTATAGAACGAAAAAGAGAACATAAATTTGTTGCACTCCGAAAAATCAACACCTAAAATCTTACACTCCTTAAAGGTCGCATTCCTAAAACCTGCCCCTTGAACTTTTGCCATCGAAAAGTCGCAATTTTCAAAAGTACAATCTTCAAAACTGTTACCAATAAGATCACTTCTTACGAAAATACAGTTCACAAATCTACATTTATAAAATTCTCTATCTCTTAAAACTTTTTCCGTGTAGTCAATACTTGTGAACAACTTTCTTTCGTGTGTTTTTATTTCAACTGTCATTGAATCTATCTTTCTCTTTTGTTATTTTAATTCTGTTTAACTAAGACGACTAATGGTCTTGCTAAGTTTCGTGGGTTCCCGATTTCGGATGATCTTAAGTCAAGGGATTTTTTTATGCCTTAAATCTCACTTTAAAAGAGCGTTAATCCGAATAAAAAGATAATACCGCCCGCCAAGAAGAGTAAGAGCGTATAGGGTAGAATATCTTTCGCTTTTAAGCCCGTAATTCCTAACAATGGCAAGGCCCAAAAAGGTTGAATCATATTGGTAAGTTGGTCTCCATATGAAAGCGCCATAATTGCTTTTGGATAAGAGACGCCCAATTCTTGTGCAGAGGCAATAATAATTGGTCCTTGCACGGCCCATTGCCCGCCACCACTTGGTACAAAAACATTGACTAAACCAGCGGAGAAAAAACTATAAATTGGAAAACTATCGGTTGTGGAAATGGCGACAAATACATCTGAAATTTGGCCAATTAATCCGGAGCCAATCATAATGCCTAATATGCCAAAATAGAGGGGGAATTGCAATAAAATACCCGTTGCACCTGAGATAGCATTTCCAGCGGCTTCTAAAAATTGGGTGATGTTTTTATGGAAAATAATGGCTGTACCTAATAAGGTGAAATTGATAAAGTTTGGAGTTAGAAATTTCAAACTCAATTCTTCTGGCAAAATGGCGGCTTTGTAAAAAGCATAGAATAAAATTAGCCCCCCAATAATCCATCTAAAAATGGAAGAGTGATCAAGTTTCTCGGCGCCTTCATGGTTTTTTTCTTCAAGCGTTTCTGCCATGATGGGTTGGGGAAGTTTCTTAAAGCTAAAACTGCGTTTTCCAATCCAGTACATAAAAAGAGGCACACAAATTAAAAGTAATAAGGTGACCGTGATATTCATACTAGAGAAGATGGTTTCATTCATGCCTACTTGATTCGGCAGTGCAGCTAAATCAATTCCCGGAACATTTTCAACTAAGTCTTTAAGATTTCCTTCTTCCGCAGCTTTTATTGGAGATGAACCCGATATGCCGCCATGCCAAACCATTAAACCAACATAGGCAGCTGCGCCTATCAAAGGATAGTTCAATGGTTTATTTTCACGGTGGAATTTTTCACCGACTTTGCGGGCTAATATGGCGCCGAATATTAATCCTAAGCCCCAATTAAAAAGGCTCACGACTATAGTCGAAAATGTAACGATAAAAGCAGTGTTTGCCGTATTCGTACAAGGGCGCAATAAGGTGTCAATGAGACGCGAAATAGGTTTGGATAAGGCAATAATATGCCCTAATACCAACATTAACATCATTTGATACGCAAAATAGAGGCCTCCTTTGCCGTCATTCCACAAACCGTTTTCCCAAAATCCAGCCAAATCTAGAATATAAGCGCCTGCACCAGTGTCAGTGGGTTTAGTAAAGATTAAAGCGAGTAAAAATGTGAATAGTGTGAGTAGAATCGCAATAGTAAAAGGCGTTGGGAGTAACTTTTTATAGATTGATGCGAATTTTTCTGTAAATGTCATGGATTTACATTTATAAAATTCTCGATCTCTTAAAGTCTTTTCCGTGTTGTCAATATTTCTGAACAACTCTCTTTCGTGCGTTTTTATTTCAATTGTCATTGAATCTAATTTTCTCTTTTGTTATTTTAATTCTGTTATGCTCAGTCGCCTAAAGTATGTATAACATCAATATTGATGTTATACCGCCATGTTGGAGGGGTAAAAGCATCTTATTATGATATTAAAACAAAGTTATGATAATTGCATTAACATTATTACTGTTTAGTTAGCGGGATTCTTATATGGATGCATTCCACCTTATGGGCTTAAAAACAAAAAAATCCTCGTAAGAATAAACTCACAAGGATTATTGGTTTGTCTGAATTGAACCAGCTATTTCTTAGGATTGAAATCTTTTTGGTCTTTTATTCTTTTATTCTTTTGGTTGCTGTTGGGTTACACAATGTATCATTCCACCATTCGCATATAGATTTCTGCAATCTATACCAACAACTTTTCGGTTTGGGTAAATGCTTTGTATAATCTCTAAAGCCAATTGGTCATTGGGATCCTTGTATATTGGAACCAAAACCTTGGTGTTTGCAATGTAATAGTTGCAATAAGAACCTTTGCCAACATTTTTTCCGTAAGTCGTCATCACATCATTTTGACTTAGAGGAACAATTAGAAATTCATAGGCTTCTCCATTCTTATTTGTGGCTGCATATAGTTTATTAATATCCGATTGCTTTACATCATAGTACTTTAAATCATTCTTGTTCATCGTTATAATGGTGCTTGAGTTTGCGAACCTGGCAAAACCATCGACATGCTGATCTGTAATGTCTAATCCGGCTTGACCGTCGAGCCAAATAAAATTAGTAACGCCATAATATTTAGTGAAAATCTCTTCAGCTTCTTTCTGGCTCATACCAGGGTTTCTATTGCTATTTAAAATAGAACTTTTACAGCCCATTAGTGTTCCGTGACCATCTGCCTCAACACTTCCACCTTCGTTAATCATTATCTCATTTAAATCTAAGACAGGTACGCCTTGGTCTTTAGCAATTTTACTTGGAATGGTATTACACTTTTTAAAATCTGTTTTCTCTCCCCAGCCATTGAATCCCCAATCTTGTATAAGCAATTTGCCATCTTTATCGCGAACATAAATAGGACCATTGTCTCTAGTCCAAAAATCGTCGGTTTGATAAATTTTAAAATCTATTTTCTCTAAAGGAATCTCATCAAGCTTCAAAAGCTCAATAATTCGATTTTTCTCTGTTTCATTATAGGCTACAATGTGTACATTTTCGCTAGTCGCCAATTCTTTAGTAATTGCCACCCAGGTAGCATCCAAATCCTTGCGGAAATCGATACCATATTGATAATGGTGAGGCCATTGCAACCATGTTCCTTCATGTGCTTCACTTTCTTCGGGAAAGCTGTATTGCGCTTCTAGCCTAGGCTCAGTATTATGAACTTCATCTTTGCTACAAGATGTTAAAACTGTCAAAACCATTAAACTTATATACATCATCTTATCCATCCTTTTAGTTTGCGTTAATAATATGACAAAGAAATGGAATGCCATTGGCATACACTTTTCCTAAAACGACAATTATTTTACGGGCACGTAGATTTCAGTTCGATAGCCTTCTTTATTTTTGATATCATTGTCGATTAAATAGTGTTCGACTATCGGCCCATTATCAATTTCATAGTTTAAATGGTAAATCCAATTGTAAAATATCTGTTGATAGGTATTTTCAATGGAATCAAAATCACCTGAATGAGAGAATTTGAGATATTTCTTTCCAAAAATATGTTTCGAGAGATAGTCCTTTGAATCTACCTGACTATCGATACATGCTTCGTACCTGCAGTTTGCTTTATCCGAAATAAGAGGTTGATCCAAAATAAGTCCGTAATAGTTTGTGCTATCATTGTTTGCTGTGTCATTCTCTATTGAATTCCAAAGGCGATTTATTGACTCATTACTGTAGTTGTAGGTCATGATGAGCTTGTAATAAACGAGTTTTAAGGGAATGTGAACCAATTCATAATCGATTCTTTTTTCATCGTCCTCATTTTGCTGAATATAGTTATCAAACAAAACCTTCTTTGTATTTCTGGCCTCAGTAGGAGTGATATCGAAATGTTTTACAAAGGCCTTGTTAAAGGACGATTGATTCTCGTAGCCAACATCGTATGCTATATTTTTAATGGATTCGCTGGTGTAAACCAAACTTTTATACGCATTTTCCAATCTTAGCCTTTTCTGACAATTACTTATGGTTTCATTAAAGAATCTTTTAAACAGGCGTTGACTATTTCTTTGTGAACAGCAAGCCAGATCTTCAATTTCACCTTTAGTTATGGTGCTATGATAATTTTCATCAATGTATTTTAGAATTCTTTCCATTTCAAGTGACTAGATAATTTCAAAATCTGAATTTGCTGTATGGTTAATTGCTACTTACTAGTTTATAACAGCCCTAAAAATGTTGATTCTCACATATCTCTAAAGGGTCTTGTTATTTTCCCATTGGGAGAGGGCATTATCTTATCATGAGTCTAAGTAAAGCTATCAAAACTGCATTAATATTCATATCCTAAGGATACAAAAAAACCTCGTAAGAATGAACTCACGAGGTTTATTTGCTTTGCTGATTTGAATCAGCTATTTCTTAATGATGAGAGCTTTTTAGAACAGCTTCTTAAATAAGTCTCTGGCTTTTTTTTCCAGATCTTTTTTGCCTTTCTTCTTCAGTTCTTTCAGTGCAGCATCCTTCGCTTGCTTAATCGCTTTGCTTAGGTCTAGGTTCACTTTAGGATCGTCAGTGGTTCCTGTAATCTTAACAGATACATCAAGTTTCTGAATACTTTTGTTTCCAGGAATATTAGCTAGAAATTTGTTGACATCGCCTCCCAATTCTTCTTTAGGCAGTTTCATGTCCATGGTGAAATCCAGTTTCCCATCAACTGATTGTGTTCCATAGATCGTTGCGTCGTGTCCGGCAATCTTAGTTTTAAAAGGTTTCACGATTATATTTCCGTCTGTGATAAGGAAATCCATATCGAATTTTGAAACTGAAATGCGTTTGTATTTATCATTCTTAAGCGCTTTAGCTAATGCAACAAAAGCCTTACTGTCTTTAATGATAATACCTCTTGAGTGGAATGCCCCATTACCGTTTAGGGTATTCATGACAGGAGCCATTTCTTGGTCCAATTGAGATTTAATTTTCAAATCAGAAGATACTTTTCCTTCGCAGTTTAATGCCATTGGAATCATCGCCTTAACCATACTTAAAGACTCGTAAGTCGATTTGATATCAAACTCGTTTACATCTAAACTAAAATCGAAGTTTGGTTTTTTAACATCCTTGGTGCTGTATGAGCCGTTCATGGTCATTTGCCCTTTAAGCATATTCATCGAAAGGTTGGTCAGTTTTGCAACCGAATTCTTAACAACGATTAAGCCTTTCACGTCTTCAATCAGCATTTTATCAAAAATGATTTTTTGCATGTTTGCAACAAATTTGATATCCAAATCAGCAGGAACAGGTATTACTGACATTGGAATGGTATCTGTCGTTTCTACTGCTGTTGTATCTGATTCAGTCATAAATTCATTCAAGTCGAAGCTTTTTGAATTCATGTTGAAGTTCCCCTTAAGTGTTTTCCCCTTTAAGGCATAAGGAATGTAATTTTCAAGTCGACCATTCAGTTGTACATCAGACTTTCCAATACGAGAATCGAATGAATTCAACTTGATAAACTGAGGTGTAAAGCTCAATACCGAGCTTACGATTCGAATACCTTGTGGGAAATCAGGTGTGGTGAATTCAAAGTTCTTAAGCTTAAGATCACCCTTAGCCATGAATTTTTCATATTCTTCCTTTTCGATAGCCGATAAACGACCTTTGAAACTGATATTAGAAGTTATTCGACCCGCTATCTTAATACTATCCATAGGAATGGCATGACGAATTTTTGCAAAATCGATAACACCTATACAAAGACCACTAATCTCAGGATCGCTCATTGGTGTTTTAATATGAATCTCAGCATCTATAGGGTTGTTAGCAATTTCCATGTGAAATGCATTCACATCAGTAACAAGAGCATCCAAATCGCCACCTGGGTGATTCACTTCAGCATCAATCTTAATATTATTGATGGTTTCGGGTAGGTCTGGGTATTTTATATTGCCATCAGCTACTTTTAGTTTTGCACCAAAGGCAGGCATGTGATCTTCTCTGTATTCACCCTTAACGAATGCATTCAGAACCAAGTTCCCCGTTGTTTCCAGTCCTTTGACATCTTTCAAGAACTCTTCTGGAACCATAGATAACAGAGATTTAAAATCTGTCTTTTTAGCATCCAGTTTTAGATCCATTTTATAGGCATCTTCCAACATGGCGAAACTTCCCATCATGCCAAATTCCAAATCGTTTAGAGTCAGCTTGTTTTCTTTGAAGTCGAAAATCATATTCTCTAAATCCGCACCTAAAGCAGCCTCTAAACCTAAGTCGGCATTCTTAAGGTATTTGATACCTTCATAATCGAACGTGATTCCAGTAGCCGTAGAATTAATATTTAGATTGGTTTCTTTAGCAGAAAAATCACCGTTAAGGCTTAAATCCAAATCAGCAAGAACCAAGTTTGCTTTTAAAGTGGCATCGTGGTATTCCAAAGCGAAATCTTCTACACGTACCTCTTCGAATATAATCTTGAAGTCAGAAGCTTCGGTGCTTTCTTCCTCAACAACGACTTCTTCGGCTGTAGCCTTAGAGATATCCCAATTGGCTTTTCCTGATTCAAGAACTAAAGCATTTACCTTTGTTTTGGCTAATACGATAGCCCCAACATTAAGTTGTTCACCTGAAATTGCCGAACCTAAATCGACAGCCGTATATAAACTGCCCACATAGGCCAAGGTGTCATTTTCAAATTCACCCTTACCAACGACAGAAATACCTTGTATCTCAACGAATAATTTGGGAAAATTTTTAAACATAGATAAGCTGACATCAGCAATCTCAATTTTTGCATCTACAGCTTTATCCATTTCTACTTTCACACGATCCATGATCTGATCTTTGAAAAGGTAGGGCAGTAGAGCTAATAGTAGTATCAGTACTAGAATTATTCCACCAAAGATTTTTAAGAATTTCTTCATTTCAGTATTTTTATTTTTACAAAGTTGATTTAACAAAAAGGGAAAATTGTTTCAAATATTAAAATTAGCCTTTTTTAGCTTCAGAACAATTTACCTGCTCATGTTTTAATGAATTTTAAGCATAAAAGCCCTCAAATTAAAAGTCTTTAAATTTTTTTCATTTTGTATACGGTTTAGATTCAGCTTCGTATAATGAATAAAGGGCTTTCTGTGTTTTTTTGCAGTGAAAACACTTGCAGCATTCGAAAAAAAAACCCTATATTTGCATCGCAATTAAGAAAAGGACGTGTAGCATAACTGGATAGTGCACCTCGTTACGGCCGAGGAGGTTGGGGGTTCGAATCCCTCCATGTTCACAGAAACTCGCTTCAAGAAGCAAATCGATTTCATTTATTGAATGACGTTTTGAAGATTAAAGAGGGTGAGAATCCAATAGGGTTCGTAATATATTAATGACGAACGAAGTGAGGAATCATCCCTCCATGTTCACAATAAGGACTTATACAGATAACGATTTGTATAAAATGATTCAGAAGGTAATCCGTAATTCTGATCGAAAAAAACATAATGGACGTGTAGCATAACTGGATAGTGCACCTCGTTACGGCCGAGGAGGTTGGGGGTTCGAATCCCTCCATGTTCACTTAATGAAGAATGAATTTCCCACCAAGTTAGGAGGGATGAGAACCCAAAGGGGTTCGTAATATATTCATGACGAGCTTGTGAGGAATAATCCCTCCATGTTCACTTTAAGATTTTCACAAAGTGATTTGTGTAGATTAAATCAGAAAATTCCATTAATCTGATTCAAAAAAAATATACTGGACGTGTAGCATAACTGGATAGTGCACCTCGTTACGGCCGAGGAGGTTGGGGGTTCGAATCCCTCCATGTTCACTTATAAAAAGAGAATCTTCCATATTACTTGGGAGATTCTCTTTTTTTATACAAGATTTTGGGGATGAGAACCCGTTGGGGTTCGTTACGAAGTACTCGACGAGGAACGAGGAGTCATCCCTCCATGTTCACTTATAAAAGAGATCTTTCATTAATTTGATTGATCTCTTTTTTGTTGCACTAGATTTTGGGATGAGAACCCATTTAGGGGTTCGTAACATGTTCATGACGAATGAAATGAGGAGTCATCCCTCCATGTTCACTTAAACTCATCAAGAAATTGGTGAGTTTTTTTTGTGCCAAATTTTAGTGATTCCCTAAAGGATGAGAACCCATTTAGGGGTTCGTAACTTGTTCATGACGAATGAAATGAGGAGTAATCCCTCCATATTCACTTAAACTCATCAGGAAACTGGTGAGTTTTTTTTGTGCCAAATTTTAGTGATTCCCTAAAGGATGAGTCCCGATAAATCGGGATTGGGATTCGTAACATGTTTATGACGAACGCAGTGAGGAGTAATCTCTCCATGTTTTTTCGCTCAAGCCGCTAGGCTTCAACTTTTTCTCCTTAGATGAGAAAAGTAGACTACCCCGAAGGGTTCATGAGCACTTGAAATTTAATCAGCGAATAAAAAATCAAATCAGCCTGATCCTTCTCTATTCTATGTGGATGTAAAAGTAGCACGCCTCACGGCAGGCTGACAAGGCCCGATCAAAGCTTTCTTTTTCCATTTCCTAAGATCTCAAATATTTAACTCTCTATGTCTTAACTTGCTGTCTATATAAATGTAGCAACTCCAGTTGGGGTCACAAAGAAAATCCTCCCAAGCTGGGCTTAGGAGGATTTTTTGCTTAAAACCCTTAAATGGTTTAATGCTCAAGGGGAATTAACCCATCTATTGGCATTTTGTAGGTTTTTGTTCTTTTCGGACTCCAGAAGGAATTGGAGAAATAGAGGTATCCATTCAATTCGAAAATATGGTAGTTACGACCGTCACCAGGAGGTGGAACAAAGCCTTCCCACTTATCATTTACCGGGTTATACATTCTTAATCCGATAAGTCCATATTCGCCATGGTGTGCCAAATAAGCCTTTTCCTTGTAGATTATTGTAGCGGCTTCTGTTTTAATATTTGCTGTGAATCCATCATGTTGAATCCATTCATCATTGTCGAAATCATATTTGTAAAAATCGGACATTCCATTATAGCCATTTAGGCCCCATTCAAAGGCCAGATAGCCTTGATTATTGATGGTAAAACTAACTGTTTTGTTTTCAGATCTGAATTTTTGAGGAGCCTTACTTTTTTCTGACCAGGTATGATTATCGAGGTTGAAGCAGATAAATGTGCGATATGATCCAATATAGAATTCATTACCATTTAAAAAAGTGAAAATATTACCATATAATTTTTCTTGCTTCTCATCTCGTTCGATCCTAGTAAGGGTTTTATCCGACATCGAGTAAATAGCAAGTTCGTGTCCATCATTATAATAAGATAATATGAGCTTATCTTCATAAACAGTACTTCCCATAAAGTATGCATCAGAAAGATCTAATGAGGAGAAGAACTCCCAGCTTTCATTGTTGCTATTGAACTGGTATATTTTTTCACCATTATCAATCAATGTTGGTTTTCCTTTACAAATGCCTAAATAATGAACATTACCTTCAAAATTGGTTTCACTTACATATTCCCAAGGCTCAACAAAATTTAATGTTTCAGGGTATTCAAGCTCTTGCACGCCATAGCCTAAGGTCATTTTCATATTCGCAGCCATCGGTTTGTCGATCTCGAATTGAACAAGGAATTCATCGCCATTTCGTTCCAGCACTTTGCAATAATGGTTTTCTATTTTAAACTGAGCATATTGGTCAATGGGGTTGATGTTTTTTGCTGTCACCCGAAGTTTCTGACCACGCATAAAGGTATTGGGGGAGATGTCAACAATTTCAGCCTTTAATACATCAACTTCAATATCTGTTAAGGTATCGAAATAGTTGGGGTATTCATAGTGCAGTGATAACTTGTGCTTACCGGCTTTAGCCTCCACCCAGTATGTTATGGTGTTTTCATCTACTACGTTATACGAATTACTATTTTGATCTCCAATTTGTAATTCTGTTCCCGTAATAAATTTCTCTCCTTTAATGGTGATTTGATCTCTCCCGTAAATTGTTGCTTTTTCAACTGAGTGAATGCTTGGGGGTATCCAATAAAGTTTCGATTGGGATTTAACCTCAATGCCATTATAGTATGCTACTAAAGTGTCATTGGGAACAAGATTTCGAACGAGAAGTTTGATAAGGGTATCCGACTTGGAAAGAACACTCGTACTGGTATAGGTTAAACTGGGATGTTTAAATGTGTAGATGGCATTTAAGTTCTGACCTTTAATCTTGACTGTATCGTTGTACCACACCTTGTGAGGAGAGAATGATTCGATTGTGGGTAATATACCTGTTAATAAGTTGTCGAAGCTGCTTGTGTTTTCTAAGTATTTAATTTCCAGAAGTAAGTCTCCTGTTTTAATACCTCTTGGGATTGTTATTTTAATTATGTTATTCGATTCAACTTCAAAATCGTTATAGTATCGCTTTAATTTTTTGCCATCAATAGATATTTCATCTATCAGGTTCATATATTTGCCGTAGAGTTTAATTTTTTTACCACTGACGACATATTTATCCGAAACAGAGTTGATAACAGGAGGTTTTATATGAAGGTCCTTCTCACTCTGATAATAATTGCCAGCCACATTGATAGTAAGAGGTAGTTGGAGCATATTAATACTATTGGGGACAGTAACTTTTAGAAGTGTGTCGGTGGCGTAGAAAGCTTTTTGTAGTGAATTACCAAATCCCACCTCAGCGTATGAATAGGGCTGTTTTAAATATTTTCCTTTAATGGTAATGGTATCTCCGATACCAGCCAATTGTGGTTCAAAGCTAAGCCAACCATCAATTTCTCCACACTGACTGATAAACTTGAAGAGTTCGCCATACATGATTTCACTATCAGTTTTGACATAAGAACAAACAACGAATTCTTTGCCTTTGATAAGATTCTTGTTTATAGTTCCGAAGAATTCCAATTTATTTTTACTGCTTTCTCCAAGAGAATACTTATACATACTTGTGAAATCGGGTTTCTCTTGATAAAAGTAATTCGACAAATAATAAATGAATCCGTGATCTACAATATGAGTTGTTTTTGGAACGATATATTCTCCATGTATATAAGCCCCTTCTTCTGTTACCATTTCTACACCAATAGTGATAACCTCAGGTACAATTATTTTATGATCGTCTTTACTGCACGAAAATAGAATGGCAATAAGGGTAGTTAGTGTAAATAGTTTGTGTTTCATAAACTAGTAGAGCAAGGCGTTTTAGTAAGTAGAATTAAAAACATAAAAATACTTTAATTTGTGTGATTATGAAATGCATTATTTCTATAGAACAGAGCAATATTCTATTTAAACTAAGTCTATATTTAGAGGAGAAACCTTAGTTTTTATTATGTTCTTAACAGAATTGTAAATCAACTTTGTAGTTTTATGATATTTTTATAAATAAAAATCAGAATAATCTTTGATTTTTTAGGATCAGCTTAGTTAATAATAAGTCTAGTCGAGTTTGTTGTTTAATAAAAGGAATTTCATCATATGAAAAGTAGAATATTATTTTTTTTTACAATAATTCTAATCATTTATGGCTGTGAAAAAGACGCTGATGATAAGGATGATACACCTTCGGTAAAAACATTGAGTGTAGAAGTTTTAGAAGATGGAGGTGTTATTTTATCTGGAGTGTTAGATAATCAACAAGCGATTATAAATCATGGTTTTGTTTTATCGGGTGATAGTCTTTTTATGACTTATCCAACTTGGATATATTATTTGGATGCACCAGAAAAGGCAGGTGTTTTTAAAAAAGAAATTGGCTCTGGTTTAAAAACGAATCAGGTGTATTTTTTTAAAGCTTTCATTGAAACTGAAAATAGAAAAGTGTTTGGACTGGTAAAACCTTTTTTGTCAGAGGGCAGTAAAGTGCCTAAAATCACTGAAATTATTCCTGAAAAAGCGCATGTCGCTGATACAATATCAATTATCGGACACAATTTTGGCAGAGATGCACGCTATGCTTCAATATTTATGGGCGATAAAAAAACTCGAATCATTAGCTATTCCGATACCCTAATAAAATGTCAAATCCCAGAAGATTTAAGTGCCAAGGAAATGATCCTTAAGGTCAATTGCTTCGATAAAAAGGATTCGGTTTTATACGCATTGCATAAACCTGTTATTAAAAACTTTTCTCCAGCTCAGGCTACTTTTCGAGATACGGTTTGGATCACTGGAGAGCATTTCGATTTTTCTACACAAAGAAATAAGATTCACCTAGGAAGTGTTGAAGCAGAAATTATATCATCAAGCAGAAATAAAATAGGCTTTATTGTACCGGATGAGTTTGATAAGAGTAAGATTGAAATAGATTTATTTACTCAAGTTCAAAGGATACAAAGCACCAATACATTTAACTTGCTTCCTCCTGAAATTATATCAATACCAGAATCAGCTTATTCAAATACAGAATTGGTTATTGAAGGTAAATTTTTTCATCCTGATCTCCGTAAAAATAAAATATTGATAGAAGGTATCGAAGTTAAGCTTATATCTGGGACGGTTGATCAGCTAATAGTAAAAATACCTTATGGACCTTTCCCAAGGGGATATGCAGACATACAGCTTAATGTTGAAGTTTTTACTATTAAGGCAACGAGTGATCTCTTTATAAGTGACAAATGGTTGATGATTTCAAACAGCTTACCATTTGGGTATTACCGGGAGGTTGGGACATTTACACTTAAAGAAACTGCTTATGTTATTTCCAATTCGAAAGATTATACAGATGATAATACTTATTTGTGGGAATACAAGGATGACACTAATGAGTGGTTAAAGTATGATATCCCCTTTGAATTTAAAAATTTTGGAATTTGTTCCAGTGCCAATGACAAGGGCTATGTTTATACTGCTACAAAAGAAAATAATTTTTGGGAATTTGATCCTGACACAAAAAACTGGACACAAAAAACGAATTTTCCAGGTGCCAGAAGAGATGGTGCTGCTTCCTTTTCGATTGGTAATGGTATTTATATTGGCATTGGGGCTGATTTTGAACCTTATAGTGAAATTGTGTATAGGGACTTTTATTGTTTTGATCCTTTGTCGAATAGCTGGACAAGAATAGAAGATTTGGGCATAGAAAAATATTGGGGACGTACAGAAACTTCAACTTTTGTAATTAATGATGTAGCCTATTTGCTTGGTGGAGCAAGGCATACAGGAATGCATGATGTTTGGGCTTATTCAACAAATACAAAGGAATGGAGTCGGGTTGCTGACTTTCCAAACGCAATGAGTTATACAAGTTCTTTTAGCTTAAATGGTAAAGGGTATATTGCTAATGGGGCATCAGTTGGAGGTTCAGAGACTAAATATTGTTGGGAGTATATACCTGAAAATAATGAATGGAGTCGAACTGATAATATTGGTTATAAAGGTAGATTTGGAGGTTTTGCCTTTGTTATTAATAATACGGCTTATGTTGGCGGTGGCTCCGGAGGTAGCTATAATGATTTGACAGAGTATGAATTATATAGATTGAGTAAATAACAACTTACATTCGTTCATGACAGGCAAGCATTAGATTTTCAGGTGTTTATGTCTTAAGCGGTAATGATATAATAATAAAATATAAATTTACTAAGGTGTCTGAAGCACATAGCGCGGATCGAATATCTTAGTAACTAAGGGGAGTAAATTAGGGTATGTGTTTAAAAATACAAGTTTGTAAACTGCATATTTGTAGATGTTTATGAGTAAAGTCTTAAGTTCTGTTGGGACCTTACACATAATTTAGAAGATTCTCCTTGATGCGAGGTAACGTTTTAGCCAATAAGGATTATTCAATTTCGATTTCTTGAGGCCTTTCTTTGTTGAAACATGCATAAATTGGTTGTCGCCCATAAATATGCCAACGTGACGATAACGTTTTGAGGTTCTAAATAAAACCAAATCCCCAATTCTAAGCTGACTCTTTTTTATAGGAGTTCCTACTTTAAGCATGAGACGCGTTGTGCGTGGTAATCTAATGTTGAAGACATTCTTGTAGGTAAATTGAACAAAGCCCGAACAATCGAAGCCTTTTGTACTTGTTCCTCCATATTTATAGGGAACGGCCTTGTATTTGTTGTAGTGTGTCTCAAGTTTGTGCTTGACACTGGTCTTCTTTTTAGGGTTTTGAGTCTTCAGATTGTCAGTTGAGTCAAGCTGTTTTTTTTGCACCTGTACCTCAACTTTTTCTTTAGTTTTTATATGAATAGCCTTATCCGTGTTTTGCTTACTGATATGTCTTTTTGTAGAACAAGAGGCAATTGTAAGAACTGTTAGAATAAGGAAAAGGACTTGTTTAAACATAGAGTGGTTTTGGTTTTTTATTAGAGAGATAGCCTGTTGGTGGCAAACTATTTCTCTAATAAGATTAACCTTTATTCACTGTACTTATTGTCTGTTTTGTGTTTTATACCGAATATTAATTTGTATAAATCATTTGTGTGCTTCGTTTCAAATAGCTAACAAATTATATATCGGCATTATACCAAAATAATTATCAGGCTATAAATAGCCAAAATCTTTTATAAATGGTGTTAAATATGGTGCTAAGCTACCTTTCTATGCATACTCACGGCAAAAGTAACTGCCGATATAGCAAATATGCCTAGTATGGCTAGCTCTTTAAGGATATCAAAAAAACCAGAACCTTTTAGCATGATCATTCTGATAATCTTAATAAAATAAGCAATTGGATTAAGTATGTTTAATTTTTGTCCCCATTCGGGCATACTTTCAACCGGTGTAAACAGGCCGCTCATTAACAGGAAAATCACCATGAAAAACCAAGCTATAAACATGGCTTGCTGTTGGGTATTGGTTTGTGTTGAAATAAGCAAGCCAAAGCCTAAAATTGCAATTAGATATACAAAAGCGACTAGGTAAATCAACCAAACAGAACCTAACAATGGAATTTGAAATATAAATGTTGCTACCACAAGACCAACTCCCAATTCGAAAAATCCGATGACTAGGAAAGGGATTAGCTTGGCTAGCAGAAATTGTGATTTTGTTATCGGCGTTACATTGATTTGCTCAATCGTTCCAATCTCTTTTTCTCGCACCACATTCATGGCAGACAAAAACAAGCTGATCACAGTTACCAATAAGACAAGTAGTCCTGGTAACATGTAAGGTATATACTTCATCTCAGGATTGAACTGATGAGAATAAGTTGATCTCACAATATTGTGTTGATTGTCTTGTCCAACTTTTGCAAAATTCGGTTTTATATCTTGATTATAATCTTGTATAACAGAGTTGATATAAGCATTGTATAAACCTGCCGAGCTTGCATTTATGGCATTTACCAGCACCTGTACGGATGCCTGAGTTTTTAAATCAACAGATTTTCCGAAATCTTTATTAAAGACAAGAATCGCATCGATATTGTCTCTAAATATTTCCTTTTCCGCCTCTTCTTCCGAAAATCCAATCTCTTTAACCGTGAAGAATGGAGAACCATTAAACTTAGATATCAACTCTCTGGAATGACTCGAAAGATCTTTATCTACAACATACAAATTTGTATTCTTCATATCGTAAGTAGCCGCAAAAGACAAAACGCAAAGCTGCAGAATTGGCATCACAAATATGATGGGTAACATGCTCTTGTTACGAAAGATCTGTAGAAATTCTTTTTGTAATAAATATTTTAATATTCGCATAACTTTTTCTTTCTGTATTACTCCAATCTTATTTTAAACTTCTTCAAACTGAGCCCAATGAAACCTATTGTCATGGCAATTAAAATCAAGGTTTCCTTCCATACATATTCAATGCCAACACCTTTCAGCATAATATTTTTCAAAATCACGATAAACCACTTTGGTGGAATTAGATTACTAATAACTTGTAAGGGGAGAGGCATGTTTCGAATTGGGAAAATAAAGCCAGAGAGTATAATGGTAGGCAGCATTAAGCCAAACATCGAAAGCATCATGGCTACTTGTTGACTCTTAGCCACTGTCGATATATAAATACCTATGGATAAAGCCAGAAAGATGAAAAGAATACTCTCAGCCATCAGCAAGGCAAAACTACCAAGAATGGGAACGCCAAATATGAAATATCCCATGCCTATAATGACCAATGCATTGATAAATGATAAAACTAAATAGGGTGTGACCTTCCCTAAGATGATTTGTAGTGGATTTAAGGGTGATACAAGTAGGATTTCCATGGTTCCCAACTCTTTTTCCCTTGCGATTGATATTGATGTCATCATGGCTGAAACTAACATGAGTATGGTAGCCATGATACCTGGAATGAACATGAAAACACTCTCCAAATTAGAATTGAAATACATGCGTGTTTTAGGCTGAATAGAGAAGGGTGCTTTCTTACCACTATTGATTTCGACATTATAATTCTGAAGAATGCCTTGCAAATAATTGACTTCTAAATTCGCCATATTTGGATCAGTAGCATCCGTTAGAATTTGAATATTTGCTCTTGTGTTTTTGATTAGTTTCGCACCAAAATCAGGCTCGAAAACTACAATTAGTTTCACATCACCTTTCTTAAAAACCGCATCCGCTTCTTCTGCAGATTTGAGATTCTCAGTCAGAACAAAGTAACCCGATGAGGTTATTTTATTAATGATTTCTGCTGAATATTCATCCTTTGAGTGATCTAAGACAGCCATCTTTACATCTTTAAGGTCAGTGGAGATGACATAGCCAAAAAGCATGATCTGAACGATTGGCATTCCAAACAGAATAAGCATTGACCTCTTATCTCGAAAAATATGATAGAACTCCTTTTTTAAAAATCCAATAAATCGATTCATCTATATAGTTATTAAACTTATTCTATGTTAGTTGCTGTTCTAGCTAAGCTTAGAAAGACCTGATCCATATCGTCAGCATTAAACTGTTCTTTCAATTTTTCAGGTGTATCCAGAGCTTCAATTTTTCCATCTACCATGATGGATACCCGGTCGCAATATTCAGCCTCGTCCATATAATGGGTTGTCACAAAAACCGTGATTCCAGCTCGTGCCGCATCGTAAATCAAATCCCAAAATTGTCTTCGGGTTACGGGATCGACACCACCCGTTGGTTCATCGAGAAATACAATTTTTGGATCATGAAAAATGGCAACTGAAAAAGCTAATTTTTGTTTCCATCCCAAAGGCAAAGCACTAATTCTTTTATTTCGTGCATGCTCTAAGTCAAGTTTCTTTAGTAGATCATCTGCTTTAGAGTTGATTTTAGATTTGGATAAGCCATAAATACCCCCATAGAAACGGATGTTCTCAAAGACAGTTAAATCCTCATAAAGAGAGAATTTCTGACTCATATAGCCAATATTTCTTTTGACTGATTCTCGTTCCGTATAAACATCAAAACCGGCAACATTAATTTCTCCAGAAGTTGGGTAAGATAAACCACAAAGTATTTTGATGGCTGTGGTTTTACCCGCACCATTTGCTCCTAGGAAACCAAAAATTTCACCAGCTTCTACTTCGAAGGATAAATCGTCGTTGGCAGTAAATTCTCCGAACTTTTTGTACATGTTTTTAACACGGATCACCTTTTGCTTGCTATTCATGCGCTTCTGATTTTGTGCTTAATGCCATGAAACAATCTTCGATACTTGGCTTAATTTTTTCGATTACAATACTTGATCTTCCTTTGTTTTCCAGATAAGTTTTTAGTTCATTAATCGAAGCTTCATTTTGTATATCGGTGTAGTGTAAACTTTGTCCGAAAAGAAAAACCGAATGGGTAGATTTAAACTCTCTCAAGTCGAGCAATGTCTGATAATTATCGTTGCTCTTTATAGCATATAGCTCTTTCCCGAATTGCTCAACAATCTCAGATGGCGTATTAACTTGTAAAACCTCACCATCCTGAATTAAGGCAACACGTTCGCACAAATTTGCCTCGTCCATATATGGAGTTGCAACCACAATTGTGATTCCTCTCGCTTTAAGTCCCTTTAGCATCTGCCAAAACTCAGATCTGGAAACAGAATCGACACCCGTAGTTGGCTCATCGAGCAATAGAACTTTGGGTTGGTGGATTAATGCGCAACAAAGAGCTAGCTTCTGTTTCATTCCGCCAGATAGTTGCCCTGCCAAACGATCTTTGAAAGGTTCAATTTGTAACCAAATATCTCGGATCATATCCATATTATCTTCGATTTTGGTATTAAAAACAGTCGCAAAAAAGCGCAGGTTCTCAATCACACTTAAATCCTGATAAAGAGAAAATTTACCTGGCATATAACCCAACAAGCTTCTGATTTTCTTGTAGTCTTTTACGCTGTCAATTTCGCACAGTGTTGCAGAACCTTCATTGGGTAATAATAGGGTTGCCAATAATCGGAAAAGGGTTGTCTTACCTGCACCATCTGGTCCAATCAGTCCAAACAATTCTCCTGATTTAATATCTAAATTGATGTTTTTGAGAGCCTGCACATTCCCATAACTTTTAGATACATTATCTACTTGTATACTTGCATCCATATTTTTATATATCATCTAATTTTTAAATACTAATCGGTATTAGAATCTAATTTCGCCTGGCATTCCTATTTTCAGACGACCATTGTTAGCAACTTTTACTTTAACTGCATACACCAATTTTACTCTTTCCTTTTTGGTTTGAATAATTTTAGGTGTAAACTCCGATTGAGAAGAAACCCATGTTACTTTTCCTTTAAGGCTGTAGTTTTCTTCTTTATTCTTATCAATCAAAACATCAACTGTCTGACCAATTTTAATGGATGAAATTTGATCACCACTAATGTAAACTCTCAAATCAAGGCTTCTTAGATCAGCCAATTTGAATAGGGGAGTGCCCATGTTCACCATTTCGTATGCTTCATGATATTTCTCCAAAACGGTAGCGGCCTGTGGCACGATGATTTTACTTTTCTGAATCAGATCATTTAAGGCATCCATCTTTCGATCTAAACTTTCCAGCTCGGCAAATACTTTAGCATTTTCAGTTTTCACCGATTTGATTTGTATTTCGGCAATCTGTACGCCTCCATTAATATCATCAACCTGTTTGATGGTTGCAGCACCATCTGCATACATTTTATCGATTCTTACTTTATCTCTATTTAGGATAGAGATTTGCTCCTTATAAACAGCGATTCGCGATAGGATATTCTGAATTCCAGATGCCACTGCATTTTTTTGAGCTTTAAGTTGTTCTCTTTGAAGGAATAATTGAGTTGTATCTATAAGTCCGACTTGCTTTGCCTGAGTAAACACATCACCCTCTTCTATATTTAGATTGAGAATTTTACCGGAATTTTCAGCTGAGATCATGTATTCCGTTGCTTCAAAATTACCGTAAGCATCCGATTCATTACCATTCTGATTACATGCACTTGTTAGGAATCCTAAAGCTAAACCGATTCCGATTATTGTCGTGTTTTTCATTTTTCTAATGTTTAATGCTTTTATATGCCTTGAATTCTTTTGTATTCAGCAAGCGATTGCTGTAACTGTATGCTGTGATATTCTTTGTTTATTTTGGCTTGTATTTCCTTGTTTAAATCTTCCAGATAATCACTCGAGGTAATCACACCATTATCCAATTGAGATGCTGAGCTTTTACTGATTTCTTCTTGTAAGCCAATTATTGCTTTATCTTGTTCCAATAGAATCCCGAACTTGTTAATCTCGTTTGATTCTTTTCCCAGTTCGATCAACTGATTTTGAGTGAAGCTTAACTCTTTACTTACCACCAAGTCTTTTTGAATCGTGATTGCTTTTTGCTTTCGTCGGTTTGATTTCCAATCGAAAATATTCCACGATATTTTAGCACCCAACATATAATAAGTATCAAACTCATCTTTCAACTGGTTATAGCTTGGATTACCATATCCCACCTGACCAAAACCTGTAATCACAGGATATCTGCCTTTTTTCAAAAGCGCTTTTTGTGAATCAAGTAAAGCTTGCTGACCAGCATACCATTTATATTCAGGTCTATTTTTCGAATCGATTTTAATTTGTGTGCTTAAACCTTCGTTAATTGCGTATTCTTTAAGCTTCATTTGCGTGTCGATTCGACGTCCCATTAGTTGAGAAAGAACATTGAATGAGTTCAGTTCGTGTGCATTTAATTCCATAAACTGTTGCTGGATTAAAAGCAGTTCCGATTCTAATATTTTTAGGTTGGCAGGTAGAACGGCTCCATTCTCAACAGAGGACCTAACCTGATCGATACGTTTTGATATGGTTTTCTGCTTATCTATAAGAACTTCTTTGTTTTTTCTGACCAGCTGAATACCAAAATAGGCCATGTTTACTCTTTCACGAAGTTGGTACATTTGAATCTCCAGATTTTGAATTTCAAGCTCTGATGCTTTCTTTTCTATATCAACTCGATGTTTTGTTTTACCACCATCATAAATCAATTGCTCTACGTCAAGATTAAGCGCATATCGATCTTTAGGTGCTTGGGGCGTATTCATTCCTGGAAATGAAATGCCGGTTACATCCGATTGGTAGCTAATTTGCCCATTGGCATAAAGTCGTGGTAAATTGGCAACTTTTAAATTCTCAATATTTAAAAGAGAGGATTGATTTATGAGAGCTTTACCTTTCATTAAAGGAAAGTTTTTCTGCACTTCTATTTGACATTCCTCCAGACTCAGAACCTCATTCTGAGTATATCCGATTTGAATCTTAAAAAAGATTATCAGTAAAAGAATGTATTTACTATTTCTAAAAGCTGTCATATCTAAAACTTATAATTTTATCGATTGGATTACAAAATCAGCAACATGATCTGCTCTTTCTTTAAACATCTCATCCATATTAATACCTTTAAACATCAATTCCTGTGCTATTGGTCTACTGGCAAATGGGAACATGGATAAACTAATGATATTCAGAATCAAGTCTGGAGGCTTAATAGGGCGTATTTTTCCAGATGCTATTGCATCTTCAATCTGTTTGAATGTTTTCTCTCTTCCTACTAAAATACCCTCGGTATTCATTAAATGCAGAACACGTGAAGGATCTGTACTTACTTCATTAAGGATGAAATTTGGAAGAAATGGATAGTCAATTAAAACCTCATGATAGATATGACTGATATTCCTGATCTTCTGAAATAACTCAGAATCATCTGCAAGGAAAGAGCCAAGGGGTCTTAAGATTTTAATTAAAGCTTCTTGAAAAACTTGTTCGAATAACTTGTCCTTGCTTTTGTAGTAGTAATGTAATAAGGCCTTATTTATTCCAGCATTATCTGCAATTTCCTGCATTCGAGCACCTGCGTATCCTTTTGAAGCGAAAATATTTCTTGCGGCGACAAGAATATTCTCTTGAGTTTCAGTTGTTTGATTTTCCATAATCTTTGTTCTTAACCAGATGGTTAAATTAAATCCAAAAAATTAACCACATGGTTTAACCGTTTGGTTAATGCAAATGTAGAGCATTATTTTTAAGGAGCAAATTATAATAGATATTTTTTAACCAGATGGTTAAAGTTGATGAAGACATTCCTAATGTAATTATTCTATCATCCCTCTGACTTATACTGATGTGGTAACTGTAATCTAAATGGAAACATGAAGTCTGATATAATTTGTGTTTATATAGATCTTTAGATATAATAGAGAATGTGCTTTTATTTATTTGACTTTGGATCTGTTAATGATTAAATTTAGTGTTCTTCTACCATTCTGGTTTCGATTAAAGCAATTTGGATATTGTATTTTAATCTGATTTGTGAATCCTTAAACGACATTATTCATAGTTCTTAATGTATTACGTATGTAGTGCAGCACTTCTATTATTCAACTTTTTTCATTCAAAAAATGATTATTATGAAGATTAAATCAAAAGTTTATCTAATTGGGATAATGCTATTGTTTGTGTTTTTTACGGGTAACGTATTGGCATCAGTAATAAAAGGTATTCCTGTTACAACAAAGAGTCCTAAGGCAAAAGAATTATTGATTAAAGCCAGGAATGCCAGAGAGTTGGGTGATTTGTTGATGGCTCAAGAATTTTGTAAGAAAGCGATTGCTGAGGATGCTCACTTTGCCTATGCTTATGTCGAACTTGCTTATTCTTCAAACTCACCTCAGGCTTTTAAAGCAAATTTAGAGTTGGCAGATCAAAATAATAAATATTGTAGTGAGGCCGAACAATTGCTGATTAAAATTGGTTTGTCATATTTTAATACAAAATGGGAAGACAGATTGAGTTTGGTAAATAAGTTAGTAGGCTTGCAGCCTGAAAGCCCGCGAGTTTGGATTTACCTTGCTGATGTTTATGCCGAGAATAACCAGGTTGAAGCGGCTAGGACAAGTCTCGATAAAGCAATTAGTTTAGATGAGAGTTTTCATTACGCATATCAGCAACTGGGCTTTTCATATTTGAATTGGCAACCCAATGATTTCGACAAAGCCATAGCGAATATGAATAAAGCCTTGGAATTGGTTCCTAAGTCTGAACGAGCATATATTAATCTAGGGGATGCTCTAAGAGGTGGATCAAAATTAGAAATGGCTAGGGATAACTATACTAAAGCCCTTGAGATAGATTCTGAAAATGCATTGGCTTACCTTAAAAGAGCACATGCTAATCTATTTTTAGATGATTTTGCCAGCGCAAAAAATGATTATCACAAAGCGGTTCAATTAGCTGATGATATTAATCTTGTAATTTATTCAAACTACGCTGCATTTACTGAAATTTATAAGGGTAAAATGATGGTCGCATATGATGAATTGAATTTAGCCCTTGAGAAAGTTAATAATTTGGATATTACGGAAAGTCAGAAGCTGGGACAAAAAATCTTTACCCTTCAGAATATGATAATTTTATGCGTTCACAGTGAGCAATATGAAAAGGCAGAGGAGTGTCTTAATAAATACACAGATAATATTAAGAAAAGACTAGAAGGGATTCAATCCGAGAGATATACGCTTGGACAAAAGGCAGGTGTAGAATTGTATGAGATATCTTTTCTTGCTCAGAAAGGTGATTTTAATAAAGCGTATGAAAAATGTGAAGAGGTAAAAGAGATCTATAAAAAACTTGATAATGAAATATTGATGGAGAACTATTATGCTGCTCAAGGATATGTTTTGTTAAAAGAGAAAAAATATAAGGACGCTATTCTAAGTTTTCAGAAATCTGATATGAATGAAATTCTTAATAAATATTATTTGGGAATGGCTTTTGAAAAGACTGGGGAAATGGAGAAAGCAAAAAAACTCTTTAGGGAAGTTGCAGAATTTAATTTCAATAGTGTTGAATATGCACTATTGCGGAAAGATGCTATGAAAAAGATCAAATCGCTCTAATTTTCTGAATCAATTATTATAGACGTTCAATAAATTGAGCGTCTTTTTTTTAATACATTCTTAATGATATAAACTAGCCATCTAATGGCGACAGATACGATTTGTTCAAGTTGGTTATCATTATCTGATTTATAGAGGATCGTATACTTTTGCATCTTGCTATCAAAAGTGATAACTTGTATAAATGAATTGATTTACTGAAAAATGAATAATAATCGATAAAAGGGGGACCAAAGAATGACAACCAATCCAGCAAGAGTAGCTAATCCGGATGACCTGATTTTCTACGTGAAATATCATATCAAGCCCGAATGTGTTGAGGAGTTTCAGGAACACCTATTTGTGCTTGTTGACAATATGGCAAAGGAGCCAGCTTTTGTGAGTGCCTTTGTGCATCAGGATACCGCAGATTCCACCCGCTTTAGCATGTACGAACGCTGGCAGGAGGCTTCGAAAGAGGATTTTATGACCTACCAAATGGCTTCGAAGGCTTATCGCAGGATCTATGAACAGCGCTTACCAGATATGAGTGCAACTCCGCGAAAGATACATATCTTGCATCCTAGGGCTTCTTGGGAAAGCATCCAGTTCGAAACTGTAGCTAATGATTTGACTTTTTATACCAACTTTCAGATTAAATCTGACAGGCAGGCTGATTGGACGAAGGCAGCTATGAAGGTATTTGACAAGATGGTAGAGGAAGATCATTTTATATGTGCTTTTTTACACCAGGATGCAGAAGATCCAACTCGATTTACTATTTATGAGCGTTGGAACAAATCAAACCAGGTCGATTTTGCTGAGCAACACCGAAAGCTTTACGAAAGTATTCTGCCAGATTCTGTTCCAAGTTTGCGTAACTTTCGTATCCTTCAGCCCCGTGGGAATTGGGCTAAATAATAAATCAGAAAGGGCGTTTGTTTAAAATAGTCTTTTTAGTTTTACACCTTATATATTCAATAGAAAAATATGCAAAAGAAGATCTTCGAAGCGACTCGTATTGGTAATTTAGAACTAAAGAATCGCTTGTGGCGTTCTGCTACCTGGCTAAATATGGCTGATGAAAAGGGGCATTTATCTACTGAATTGATTACTTGTTATGAAGAATTGGCCCAGGGCGGTGTTGGTACAATTATTACAGGTTATGCAAATATCATAGAGGAGGAGCAGCCCAATGCAGGGATGTTGGGTATTTATTCCGATGATTTTATTGAAGAATACCGACCATTCGTTAAGCGAATCCACGAATTGGGTGCCAAGCTTATTATGCAGGTTTGCTACGGAGGATCATCAACTAAATATCAAGCTAAAGGACGGTTGATATGGGGCCCATCTGCAGTGAAAAATCCTGGTTATGGTTCTACGCCCACAGAGATGAGAACTGAGGATATTGCGACAGTGATTGATGCTTATGCTCAGAGTGCCAGACGTGTAAAAGAAGCTGGTTTTGATGGGGTGCAATTGCATGCTGCTCATGCCTATTTGTATAGTCAATTTCTTTCACCCTATTTCAATCGTAGGACAGATGCCTATGGTGGATCAATTGAAAACCGTGCACGTATTATTTTTGAAACTCTCGAAGCTGTTCGTAAGGAGGTCGGTTCAGATTATCCCGTGTTGATAAAAATGCACAGCACCGACGACTGGGGCGCAAACGGTTTGACCCCGAACGAGAGTCTTTGGGTAGCAAAAGAACTTGAGAAACGTGGTATTACGGCTATTGAGTTTAGCGGTGGTAATCGTGATTTTAGATATCCTCTAAAAAGACCGATAAGAACCCAAATTTTAAAAAGGGAAAAGCAAGCTTACTTCTTCGAAGCGACCAAGCAGATTGCTGCCGAGTTAACTATTCCTGTGATATCCGTTGGTGGTCATCGTAATGTTGAATTCATGGAAGATATTCTGAATGATAGCAATATCTCTTATGTCTCTTTGTCACGCACTCTATTCTCTGAGCCTGATCTGCCCAATAAATGGATGGAAGATCCGGCCTATGATCCCAGGTGTACATCTTGTGCAAAATGCTGGTCTCCGGGAGGAAATGTTTGCATTCTGGATCGTAAGAAGAAAGTCGGCCTGAAATAAAATGTATGAGTTAAAGTGATGTTACAAAGTCTTTGCTGCTTTAATCTTATAGGAAACTGAAGCTAAAAGTCCGCCTACGAGTGCTGGCAGCAACCATCCCATCTCGTAAGTGCTCAAAGGGAAGGATAATAGCCAATCTTTAACACCCGATAAGGAATCGAAAGATTTGCAGATAAACATCAGGATACTAAAGCATAAAGTACCGCTAACTACGCCGGTGTAAATCTCTTTAAAAGGGATGTATTTATCGAATAGATTCAGGATAACCAGAACCAGTATGACAGGATAGATGATACCTAAAATCGGACCTGAGAAGGTCACAATTTGTTCTACTCCAAAATTGGCAAGTACGAAGCTGAGCAGGGTGATTGCAATTACATTAAAACGATAGCTCAGTTTATTGTTGGTCAGTTCGCTAAAATATTCCGCAACTGCAGTTGTTAACCCCACTGTTGTGGTAAAACACGCAAATATAACGGTTACAGCAACCATCCAAACCCCATACTGACCGAACATTCTGTCAACAAGAGCCATAAAGCTTTCTGTTCTGCTCATGCCTTCGGGGATATTACCTGCACCACTGGCACCCAAATAAATTAAGCCACCATATACAAAGCCAATAATACTAAAAGCAACCAAGCCCGATTTGATCATCATTTTTACTTGCGATGAGGTATCGGTATAGCCTTTCTCTTTTAAGCTCATAAGAATAATGCCTGAAAAGATAACGGCGCCTAAAGCATCAACAGTTTGGTAGCCTTCCAAAAAAGCATAGGCATATACATTTGATATTTTCGCAGGGGGAAAATCTGTACCAGGCATCAGCATGTTCTTTAGGATGATTGATACCAATGCAATAAGCAATACCGGTGTCAAATAAACTGCAACCTTATCTATAATGCCCTTAGGGTTGATGACAAAAAGTAAGGCAAAGCCAAAATACACCAAAGTGAATGCTAATTGAGAAATCCCAGGGAAGAGTGGTATGATTCCCATCTCGAAACTGACCGCTCCGGTTCTTGGTAATGCTAAAAGAGGACCTAAGATGAGCATGAGTATAATTCCCATTACAATGCTAAATCTGTGACTAACCTTGGATAAAAAAGAATAAAAGGAGCCTCCTGATTTCGCTACTGCAATAATAGCAAGTACCGATAAGCTGACATCTGTGGTGAAGAAACCCATGATGGCTTCCAGCCACGAAGCGCCACTTACAACTCCCAATTGTGGAGGGAATATCAAATTTCCTGCTCCAAAAAACATGGCGAATAGTGCCACGCCAATCACGATAATATCCTTTAATTGTTTCATCGATATAAATAGATAATGAGAAGAGCCTAATCCTCTTTTATGATGTAGAAAACTCACTCGTAAATTGGTGAGCTTCTATTAATTTAAATATGTTGTTTGAAAATTATCGAGCTGCTTTCATCTTGTATGAGACTGAAGCTATAAGCCCACCAAAAATTGCGGGCAGCAGCCATCCCATTTCGTAAGAGCTCATTGGTAATGACAATAGCACGTTTTTAGCAACTGATAGGGAATCGAATGACTTACAGATAAACAATAGGATACTAAAGCATAGCGTTCCGCCTACAACTCCTGAATAAATTGCTTTGTAAGGGATGTATTTATCGAATAGATTGAGGACGATTAAAACCAGTATGGCAGGGTAGATGATACTCAAAATTGGACCGGAAAAGTAAACGATCTGTTCAACACCCAAATTGGCAAGGACGAAGCTGACTAAAGTGATAGTAACGACATTAAATCGATAGCTTAGCTTATTGTTTGTTAATTCACTAAAATATTCAGCAACTGTTGTTGTTAAACCGACCGTTGTAGTGAAACAAGCAAATATGACCGTTACGGCAACCATCCAAACGCCATATTGGCCAAACATTTGGTCAACCAGAACCATGAAGGTTTCGGTTCTGCTCATACCTTCAGGGATATTGGCAGCACCACTTGCACCTAAATAGATTAATCCTCCATAAACAAAACCGATAATACTAAAAGCGACCAAACCCGATTTGATCGTCATTTTTATTTGTGATGAGGTATCGGTATAACCTTTTTCCTTTAAGCTTAGAAGAACAATACCGGCAAAGATCACTGCAGCCAAACCATCAACTGTTTGATATCCTTCAAGAAATGCATAAGTATATACGTTTGTTATTCTCGCTGCAGCTAGTGTTACATCAGGTAGTATCATGTTTTTTACAATGATGGATACCAAGGCAATTAGCAATATAGGTGTCAGATAAAGCGCAATTTTGTCGATAATACCTTTGGGATTGATGACAAAGAGTAAGGAAACACCAAAATAAATAAAGGTGAAAAGGTATTGAGGAATACCTGGGAACAGAGGTAGTATACCCATTTCGTAGCTGACTGCCCCTGTTCGGGGTAGAGCTAATAGTGGACCAATAATCAGCATGATGATGATACCCATGATGATGCTAAATTTGGGACCAACTTTTGAAGCAAAAGTATTGAATGTGCCTCCTGATTTTGCTATGGCAATAATTGCCAGTATCGATAGGCTCACATCGGTGGTGAAAAAGCCCATGATGGCTTGTATCCACGAATCGCCACTCACAACACCCAACTGAGGCGGAAATATCAAATTCCCTGCTCCAAAAAACATAGCAAATAGAGCTACACCAATCACCACAATATCCTTAAGCTTCTTCATTATCACTTATCATTTAAAAATAGTGCGCGAATGTATTAAATGATTGATGAAAAAAAACAAACAATTATCATCTATTTTAAATTCATGTGGAAAAATATGCGTTTTAAAGAGGTAATAGATGCTTTTAACTGATGTTTGTGTAATTTACTTCTCTTGTTTATGAAGTGTAGCCTGACTTTTAGTGCAAAAATACACCTCTACATTTGTACAAAAAAAAACTCACCAGATCATGGTGAGTTTTTTTGTTTTCAAGCTATTAGGCTTATAACAATTCTAAATCAAAATAAGTAGGGTGAAATGCCGAAAGATATTTGACAATCAATATCACTCCGAAGGATCGGAGTGCGCAGATAGGGATTATCTCAAATACAAATCGGTATTAATTACCGTAGTAAATGCCGATATATGAATCGCCATTCGATTTGATATAGCCTCTGTACATACCATCTGTATTGAATTCCATGGCAACATTCCCTTGTTTGTCTACAGCAATAACACCTCCTGTACCGTTTAAATCTGTCAACTTTTGAATCTCAGATTCACAGGCTGCCTTCACTGTTTTGTTAAGATATTCCATTTGTGCTGAAATATCTCGGGCGAAAGCCAGACGGATATAATATTCTCCATGACCGGTACATGAAACGGCACAAGTCTGATTGTTAGCATAGGTTCCCGCACCTATTATTGGTGAATCTCCAATACGACCATATTTTTTGTTGGTCATACCACCCGTTGACGTTCCTGCTGCCAGGTTGCCATAGCTATCAAGAACAACACAGCCTACTGTACCGTGTTTATCACTTTGTGTTGGCTTGCGTTTCTTGTTTTGTAACTTCTTTAAAGATTCCCATCGCTTTTGGGTATAGAAATAAGAGGGATCAACAATTTCAAGACCTTGTTCTTTAGCAAAAAGTGAAGCACCTTTTCCTGATAACATCACATGAGCAGATTTCTCCATAACCTCACGGGCTGCACTAATTGGATTACGAATATCACGAACGCCTGCAACGGCTCCAGCATTTAAATCGGAACCATTCATGATTGAAGCATCAAGTTCATTGTGTCCATCATTCGTGAAAACAGCACCTTTGCCAGCATTAAATAGTGGTGAATCTTCCATCACATGAATAACTTGCTCAACGGCATCCAAACAGATGCCTCCATTTTTCAAGATGGAATCTCCTACATGTAAAGCTTGTTTTAGTTTAGCCCGATAGGCAGCTTCCTTCTCAAAACTCATATTCTTTTTTAGAATGCTACCAGCAGCACCATGAATGACTATGGTATAATTGCCTGTTGTTTGTGCCTGAGTATTTAATACACTAAAAAGAATGAGAAGGATTACAGTAAGCTGTTTCATAGTTGAACTTGAGTTTTGATTTGAAGAGTTAAACCTTACATCAGTCGATATATCTCCATGATATCCTTTAGAATTTTATTGAAATCAATTTTCATATCAATGATATGCCCTGTATGAATATCGAAAACCCAACCATGAACAGTAATATGTCGATTGCGTAATGCTTTTTGCACATCAGCCGTTTTAATTAGATTCACACATTGTTCTTGCACATTCAATTCAACCAGACGGTTGTATTTTTGTTGCTCATCATCAATGGCATTTAACTCATCTTTGTGTAAGCGATAAACGTCGCGAATGTTTCTCAGCCAGGGGTTTAGTATTCCCATATCTTCTGCCTGCATAGCCGCTTTTACACCACCACAATTGTAGTGACCACAAATTACCACATGCTTCACCTTAAGGAAGCTAACGGCGTAGTTAATAACCGACATGGCACTTAAATCTGTGTTGGAAACCATATTGGCAATATTTCGGTGAACGAACATATCACCAGGTTTTATACCCATTAAATCTCCGGTAGTAACTCGACTATCAGAACAACCAATGTATAAGATTTCAGGACTTTGATCTTCAGTTAGTTTCTTAAAGTATTCAGGATCTTGATTGAGCTTTTCACTAATCCATTTCCGATTATTATTAAATATGTGTTCGATATCCACTTTTGAGTATTTTGGTTAATATGCATAAGTCAAAAAGAGTATGATCGTTTACTTATTCCAAAATGGATGTAGAAAACGAGTGGTTTATACTCTTATGAGATTAAATATAGTAAAGTTCTTTTTTCCTTGATGTAGACTTGAGAAATAAAAAGAGGAATCTATTAATTTTTATGCTTTCCAAGCTTCTAAGTTCCAGGCACTGTTCCAAAATAGCCATTCCATTTTCGAGGCCATTAAAAAAGCTTCAGTCATTTGCTCTTGTTGAAACTTGGTAGAGTTTTCAGCATATTTATCACAAATTTGAATGGCTTGATTCACTGCACCCGCAAATTCTTCTCCTCCGTAGGTATCGATCCAGACTTGATATGGATTGTCAGAAGAAGTTTGATTGGCAAGGATATAATCACCTACTTCCCTATATATCCAGAAACAGGGCAATACCGCTGCCAGACTGATTTCGATTGGAGCTTGATTTAATTGTTTGTGTAAATACGACGTATATAAAAGACAGCTTGGTGAAGCTTGTTCTGCTTTTTCTTTGAGGAAAGTGCTGTGTAGGCTTTGCTCAACTATCATGGTATCACAGGCGAATTTATAAAATGCTTCGCTATCAATGGCTTGTTTTAATTTACTTGCAATGCCTGCAAGTACTTTCCCAAATTCTGCAAGATAAATGGCATCCTGTTGGATATAAAAATTGAATCGTTCTTTTGAAAGAGTTCCATCAATTAAGCCCTTTATAAAAGGTAGATCAAGAATTTGGGTGTAGGTATCTTTATTTTGTTTCCAGGTGTTTTCGCTCCAACTCATCATTATTTTATTTTAAAAGATGCAGGCAGGGATATGGGCGACAACAGATTGAACTAAATGTCTAAACTAAATATCCATTTTCCTACGCTGCTATTATGCATTTCAGGTTCCAGGGTTTAATCTCAGCCCAATAATGAGCACCCCTAACGGTCATTATTATTATTATTAATCTTCGTCGAGAATATTCTTGACACGTCCCACTTCGCCTGTTTCCAGTTGCACTTTTATGCCATGAGGGTGATTGGGAGATTTGGTGAGTATACGCTTCACGACACCATCTGTTAAATCGCCACTTCGTTGATCTTGTTTTAGTACAATTTCAACTTCTAATCCCACTGTGATATCTTTTCTTTTTTTGCCATCTGGCTGACTATTCTCCATCGTATTTTGTATGCTAATTTTTAGATCAAAGGCTATTTCTATTTGCTTCGACAAGATAAAGCTTCTATTGTTTACTTCAAATGTATTTTTTGTTTTAAGAAGTTTTGACATAGAATTAGGCTGCTTCAGAGATAGATTACCTGAAAAATGAGGTGAAATCAATATAAAATCGGATAAAATTGTGAGAAAATGGAAAAGAAGCCTTAATCTTTTTCGAAATCGATTAAATTTGTATTCAAATCAGATTTATGGGATCCTTACAATATATAGAAAGAAAGAGTGGAAGTCTAGTTAAAGAATTTGTTCCAAGTGAAGGAATGTTAAGATGGCTTTATAATTCTTCTCTGGGTAAAGTAACACTTCACACTCTTGTTAAACGAAAAATGTTAACCATGCTTGGTGGCTGGTATATGAGTAGCCGTTTATCCAAGAAGAAAATTGATAAGTTTATTGCTCAATATCAAATCGATCTATCCAATTATAAGATAACCGATAGTAAGGCCTATCTAAATTTTAACGATTTTTTCTTTAGAAAGATACAAGCAGAGAAGAGACCAATCGGGAATGGTGTTGTTTCACCTGCTGATGGTAAATTGCTTGCTTTTCAGTCTATTACTGATGCTTCTTCATTTTTTGTAAAAGGATCTGAGTTTACGATTAAGTCGTTTCTTAAGAATAAAGAACTAGCTGAAAAATACGCTGACGGATCAATGCTTATTGCTCGTTTGGCTCCAACGGATTACCACCGTTTTCACTTTCCTGCAAGTGGTCTTATTTCAGAATCTAAAGATATAAAAGGTCGTTATTTTTCGGTTTCACCTATGGCTCTAAAAAAGAGTTTGGAGATTTTCTGTCAAAACTACAGAGCATACAGCACGCTAGTTACGGATGATTATGGCGATATCCTTATATCAGAAGTAGGTGCTACCATGGTCGGTAGTATCATCCAAACCTATCAGGATAATTCTCAGATTCAAAAAGGAGAGGAGAAGGGATACTTTGCTTTCGGAGGTTCAACACTAGTCCTATTCTTCGAAAAAGGAAAAGTGAAATTAGCTGATGACCTTCTTGAGAATACTCTTAAAGGTTATGAAACATCCGTGTTTATGGGTGAAAATATTGCCAGTAAAGCGACAGTTTAATTTATTGAGCCAGTTCTAAAAGCTTCATAACGGTTTTCCAATTTCGTGTTGTGGCTTTGCAATCGAACTTCTTTTCGAAAAGTCCATTGGTCATCTTCGTTTTGCTGTATTTATCTGTACAACAAAGAAAAACATGATGACCTACCACTTCGAACTGATCGGTACCAAAATCTTTCTTTTTCAAATCTATAATTCTATCTAAATCTGGTTCTTTATCCAAAAGAGTCAAATGCAGACGGTCAATGCTTATACTTTTATCTTTAAAAAAGGGATTGTCCAATATCACTTGTTCCCATTCAATATATTTTCGAACCATTACAGGTACTTCGAGTTCATATTTGGCAGATATTGCTTGTTGAATTTTGTTGGCAAGCGTTTGATTCGCATCGTCTTTGAGCATTTCAAAAATAACATTACCACTTTGGATATAGGTGATGCAATTTGATAACCCTAATTTGGCAAAGAGGTTTTTCAAATCAGCCATAAGCAGCTTGCGTTTGCCACCTACATTTATGCCTCTTAAAAGAGCGATATATTTAGTCATGATATTTTTTATTTAATAACCAGCAGCTTGTCCATCTTTACGGCTTTCGGATGCTGCTCTGTAAACTTTGTTTTTTTTATCCCACATAATGGCTTGATAACCACCGAACACACCTCTGGCAAAACCAATTCGGTGTTTTCTGTCCTTCAAAGCTCTAATCGTTTTATCTGAAATGCCTAATTCCATTCTGATTTCACCACTTCCTTCAGCTTCTATTCCTGTTGGGGTAGAGGTGCCTATATGATCCCAACGTGGCGCATCTCCAGCTTCTTGTAGATTCATCCCGAAATCAATTAGGTTCATTACAATTTGTGTGTGCCCCTGTGGTTGAAAATCACCACCCATAACACCAAAACTCAGCCAAGGCTCGTTGTCTTTGGTAATAAAGGCCGGAATGATGGTATGAAAAGGTCTTTTACCAGCTTGGTAGGTATTGGCTTGCCCTCTTTTTAAGCTGAACAATTCCCCTCTGTCTTGAAGCATGAAACCCAGTTTTGGTGGAACCATTCCTGAACCCATACCTCGATAATTCGATTGAATTAAAGAAATCATATTACCCTCTTTATCAGCTACCGTTAAATAAACGGTTTCGCCTGCGCTTATCTCGCCAGCACTGTATACTGATGCCTTGTCGCCAATAAGTTCTCTTCTTTCATTGGCATACTTGTCAGATAAAAGCCTTGTGACCGGCACTTTAGTAAAGTCCATATCGGCATAGTATTTTGCCCTGTCTTCGAAGGCTAGTTTTTTTGCTTCGGTAAATAAATGCAGATGTTGGGCACTACCAAACTCAATTTTAGAGAAATCATAAGCTTCTAAAAGCTGCAGCATTTGCAAGGCTGCTATACCCTGACCATTGGGAGGTAACTCCCAAACATCAAAGCCTCTGTAGTTGACAGACACAGGCTCCACCCATTCAGAATAGTGACCTGCCAGATCTTGCTCTGACAAAAAACCACCTTCTGCCTGAATGAAATCAGCTATGGTTTTGGCAATTTCTCCTTTATAGAAAGCATCACGACCACCATTGGCTATCTTTTTATAGGTGTCAGCTAAGTATGGGTTTTTGAAAATTTCACCCTCGTTTGGTAATCGGCCATTATTGGGTTCTATATAAGTGTCTTTAATATTGACGAAACCCTTTCTTTTGAAATTAGGAATCGACTTTTGCATGTACCAGGCAATAAGTTGAGTTAAGGGAAAACCATTTTCAGCATAGTTAATACTAGGTTCAAGTATTTTCTTCATTTCCATAGATCCAAACTTCTTGTGAAGCTCAAACCAACCATCAACACAACCCGGAACACTTACAGGAAGTGGACCAAAGGCAGGTATCTCAGTCATGCCTTTTTCTTCAAAATACTCGAGTTTTAAACTCTTCGGAGAGCGGCCACTGGCATTCAAGCCGTAGAGTTTTTTAGTTTTTGCATCCCATACAATTGCGAAGAGATCACCACCTATTCCACTGCCCGTAGGTTCCATTAAACCCAATGCGGCATTGGCTGCAATAGCTGCATCAATGGCATTACCACCTGCTTTAAGAATGTCGAGACCAATTTGAGTGGCAAGAGGGTGACTTGTTGCGACCATGCCATTTTGAGCGATTATTTCTGATCGTGTTGCAAAGGCTTTGCCAGTAACTCGATCTTGGCTATATAAAAAGCTTGTGCTGAAACAAATGATTAGACCGATAAGGGGGATAAGTCTCATGATTTTCAAGGATTAGGTTTTTGGAATTGGTAATTTAAGTATAATCCTTTAGAATTCAGTTTTGAGTTTTAGAAATTTGATGCTGTATCCTTTGAAGAATAGGATGTGAATTTTGTAAAAAAGAAAGACGACCAATTTTCATTAGCCGTCTCTAGGAGTTATTAGAAACTTGGCTTTACCAAACTCCTGATTGTTTACCCGATAATTCTTTAATGTTCAGTTTTAGCACAAGAAGTTTATCCAACATCTTTGGTGGATATTGGTTATCCTCTTTGCCATGCTGTTTCATAATAATATCGAGACCTTTAACTTTTTCTTCTGGACTGTTCACTATTTCAATTTCACCTATGCCTATTAGTGAGCGAAATTCCGATGTCCATTTACAAGAAACATCATCGCTTACAAGTCGATAGTCCGATTCAATCTCAAAGCAGACCTTATTGTTTTTCTTAATCAAATCAATTTTACGTCCTTCTGGTGCACAATGAAAATACAGGGCATTGTCATGATGACCATAGTTAAGCGGTAGGATATAAGGATAATCCGTATCCGAAAGACCAATTCGACAAATATGTGATGTGTTTAGAATGTTTTGAATGATAGTTTGGTCTTCGATATTTCTTTCTTTGCGTCTCATATTAATTGGCGTGTATTATTAAATGTTGAATTTTAGTTTTTAAGTAAAGAATTTATTGGCTGCGGCGTAAGAAAAAGGCTGATCTATCATTAAATCCAGCTTGCCTCTTTTATAATCGTCTCCTATATTCATAAGGTGATTGAAAACGGAGCGCACAGCACCTGATCCCATACTCAAGCGTTTCACACCAATTTTATTCATGGCATCAAAGTCGTTAAAGATTGGGTTAGCAATCATATTAAGTGGGGCATCAATTTCTTTCACAAGCTTTTTAACTAATTCCTCATTAAGAGGACCTGGAATAAAAATACAATCGGCTCCGGCTTTAGTAAAGGCATTGCCTCTCTCTATTGCGATAGCCAATTTGCTTTTTTCATCGGCAACATTTAACCAGTAAGCACAGGTTCGGGCATTAATAACAAAAGGAATATCTAATTCTTGTTTCAATTTAGAAATCGCCATTATCATACTCACTTGATAATCGAGATCTTCCAGATTACCATTTGGCAGACCATCCTCAATATTGATACCAACTGCACCCGCTAAAATAATTTGCTTGACGTTTTCTGTTATCTCTTCAATTGAATTCCCGTAGCCTCTTTCAAAGTCAACAGAGAGAGGAATGCTGATTCTCTTTGTGATTTGTTTCACAACCAGGCAAAGGTCATTCAAACTGATATCTTCCCCATCTGGATAGCCTAAAGAATAGGCTATTCCGGCACTAGTGGTTGCCACGGCTTTGAAGCCTTGCTTTTCGAACACCACCGCACTACCAGCATGCCATGCATTGGGAAGAACCAGCATTTCATTGGTATGATGTAGGTCTAAGAACGCTTGGGCTCTCTTTTTTTGATCTTCTGTAATCATTATATGTTTAGTCTTATTTTTTACTGTTTATATCAAAATGGTATTCATAGAACACAACTTGTTCTGAGGGACTGTTCTTAGGTGAAATTGAGAAACCTGTTTTTTCAAGGACCTTGATAGATCCAATATTATCGCATTCAACTCCACCAGAAAGGGATCTAATATCTCCAGCATCTTTACACCACATTATTAGACCTTCAATTAATTCAGTTCCGATTCCTTTGCCCCAAACACTTTCTGATAGGAGATAGCCGAAGCGCAGGTCATAGTAATTCTGATTTGGCTCTGATTCGTATAGAAAAATAAATCCTATAGTCTCATTTGTAGCCTTGAGCTGAACTGTCACAAAATGACTCTCTTGATCTCTGTCATTGATCCATACCTTAGCATCATTTATAGACTTAAGATTTTGCCATCCATCGGGTAAGGCTTTGGTCACATTAGGCGTTAAGATTTCAATCACTTTTTTTGCAAACGTATTCTCAGATTCTAAGTTTGTAATTTGATTCGTCCAAGGAATCACTGAAAGTCGCTGAGTCGTAAAATGACATCTCTTTTCTATGCTGCCTTTTTCCATCTTAATCAATTTTCTTTACACCTAGTAAATTGGCAATTCTATCCTCTAAGACTTTTGCTTTATCAAAATCATTTATTCTCAATAATTTGAATCGAGTTTTTTGTGTTTCCGAAAGTAACGTAATTTCATAAACAAATTCTTTTTCAGTCACACTTACAGGAGTTCTTCCTCCATAAGTTTTTCTTACAAAGCGTCTCTTTAGTATTGAAATATGAGGAAGGTCAGATGTTTCCCATTTTCCTATTTTGAAATGTAAGAGATAGAAGAAGTTTCTAAATCGACCGTTCTCTATTTCAAATCCAGCCTGATTAAAGCTTAAATATGAACCAATAATAATTAATGTAAAGCCGAGTAGGGGAGATTCAAATAGTTCTATGATACCAAATATAATGCCAATATATCCAATCAAATTCAGAGGTTTTGGAAAGTATTTACCGGTATGAATCTTTAATTTATTATGACTTGTCATCTTCAATTTGTCTTTGCCGTAAATTGTATGAGTATTGGTGAAATGCGTAGCAATTTCCTGTCAAACCGATATAATGTTTGATAGGAGCACAGCTTAACTTTAGAACTTTCCATGCCTTTATTCATGAAAATGTTAGTTGCCGTTTTTTACCTTCTTCTCAATATATTTTGAATTCATTATTCTAATAATCCCCATATAATCTAACTTAAATTCAACTAAGTCTCCAACCTTATATTTCTTTTTATTATCATCAAGGTCAATTACTATCATATCAGAACTTGCGCCTGCTATTTTTAAGCGTTTATCAACCAATTCAAGATGATCAGTTTCTACATCAAGCAGACCTAAATCAATAATTGCTCTGTATGAAGTTTCCCCTATATCAGTTTGGTCAAATTCATAACTTTCACCTTCAACATTTGTCCCCAATTCACCCATTGGAACAAGTGGTTTTTCGATTAATTCTATTATCTCAGAATACAAACTAAATACACCGGAGTGCATTTTTTTAAATTTTGTATTATTATAAATGTCTGTTCCAAGAAATAATGTTTCACCCACTCGAAAGTGATTGATTCCTTTTGGTAAAAGATTTTGAAAAATCAAAGGTATTGTTACCGAAGAACCACCTGAAACATAAGGAATTTGTTTGTCAAATTTTGCTTCGATTAATTGTTCATATAAACTTAACTGAATTAATTTATCGTGATTTGGCAAAACACCATATAAACAAGAAAGGTTTGTGCCAATTCCAACAACTTGCAAATTTTCCAATTTAAAAACACTTTCATAAAAAGCGATAAAGTCGTCGCCCAAAACACCCTCTCTGAGTTCCCCAAGCTCAATCATTATTATTATTTTATGAGTTTTCTTTTGCCTTTTAGCTTCTTTTGATAAAAGTTTAATCGTTTCAATTTCTGTATTCATACTAATATCCGCGTATTTAACAACACCTGATATTGAGCGTTTTGCTGGTGGTTTAATGTAAATCGTTTCAATTTTCGGATTGATTGATTTAATTTCTTTTAAATTGGACACACGTGAGTCGCAAATTTGATTGATGTCAAATTTTAGTAATTCTGTCAAGAAATTTTTATTACCGCTTAACATTTTTGACACGATCGACCATTCAATCCCATTCTTTTTAAAGAGATTATTAAGGAAATCAAAATTTAATTTTAGTTTCTTAATATCTAATGTTACAAATGCCATAATTATATTTTTTTAATAGTAGTTCGTCTAATTAATTCTGATAAATGAGCTAATACTTCGTAGTTAAGTTCATCACTTATATCGCTAAAAGCACTTACTTTTATTTCTAAGCTTTCTTGTTTTCCAATTATCACAACCTCATCACCAAGTTTTACATTGGGTATATTTGTAACATCAGCAATAATCATATTCATATTCACCACGCCAATTACATAGCAAAGTTGCCCTCCTATAAGCACTCTGCCTTTATTGCTTAATGAACGGCTATATCCAGATGCATATCCGACTGGGATGAGTGCTGTTTTCATATCTGTTTGTGCCAAATATGAAATCCCATAACCTATAAATTTACCAGTTTTAACTTCTTTAATTGACATGATTTGACTTTCCCAACCCAAAATTCGATTCAAGGGGTCAATTTTATTTTTTCTGTTATTAACATACTGAATAAAAACTTCACTGCTAGACCAAAAGCCATAAAGCATGATACCTACTCTCACCATATCCATCCGAGCTTTAGGGTAAATAAATGAGGCTGCAGAATTTGCGACATGTCTAATTTGAGGGCTTATACCATTTGTTTCCAAAATAGCTAAAATCCTCTGGTAACTCTTTAATTGTTTTAATATTCGTGAGTGATTCGAAATGCTTTCGGCACCGGCCAAGTGAGTACAAAACCCAGCAAGATTTATATATTGCTCATTTTCTTTAATTATCGCAATGGCCTTAATTAATTCCTCTTCTGTAAGACCCGAACGGTTCATTCCCGTTTCGGCTTCGAGGTGAATATTTACTTTCTTATTTAGCTGTTTGGCGCAATCAATTGCTAAGACTAGTCGTTCTATATTAAAAATATACAATTCAATTCCTTTTTCAATTGCATCAGTTAGGTCTGTATCCGAAATCCAGCCCATTATCATTATTGTACTACTTTCAGAAAGACTGTTATATACACGAATAGCCTCCTGGTAGCTAAAAACAGAATAGTGGTTTATGCCATGCTTTTCAAAAAGAGGAACAATCTGTTCAATGCCATGCCCATAAGCATTTGCTTTAACTACGGCAGATAATATGACATTCTTTCCCATTTTCTTTTTAAGAAAAGTCACGTTATTCCTTACAGATTGTTCGTTTAAAGTTACTAAAGAACTTTCAGTCATATAATTTATTGATTTTCTTATAAATACTATAAAACATGTTTATCCCGCTTTCAATTATTTCATCCGGAAAATCGTAATCAGGATTGTGGAGTGGGGGCTGTGATATTCCCGAACCCAAACCAAATAAACAAGACTTGTAATATTGAGAATAATATCCGAAATCTTCCGACCATTTGAATGGGTGTTCAATGGTTTCAATTACTAAATTATTTTGTCTTGCCGATTCTTCAACATAGTTAAGGCTCTCATTATTATTCACACTTGCAGGGAATTCTTCAGAATAAGAAATTCTGCATTCTAAATTTTCAGCTTTCGAAATTTCGTAAATTATTTTTTCGGAATGAGCAGTTAATAAGGCCATGTCTTCATTATCGAAAGAGCGTAAAGTGATTCTTATTTCTGCATAACCTGGTGATGTCCCAAATGAGATTTCACCCAATTGGATATGAATGATGGTTAGCAATGCCAAATCTTTAAATAGGCTTTTATTTTCTTTTAATAAATGAAGTTGATTAATAATCCTAGAAATAGCATTTGCAGGACTGATTCCGTTTTCAGGTTCGGCCGCATGAGCTGTTTTACCAAAAAGTTTAATGGTCATTCCTTTTGATGCAGCGGAAAAACTTCCGCTCTTTATCACGATATTGTGTTTTTTTATACCAGGAATATTATGAAGCGCAAAAATATAGTCTGGCTGAATAGCTACGAAAGCAGCATCTTCAATCACATCTTTCGCTCCTTGCTCGACTTCCTCGGCGGGTTGAAACAGTAAAACTATCTTTCCGTATTTGGGCGTTTCATTTGCTAGCTTTTGAGCTAAACCAGCTAAAATGGCCATATGACCATCGTGCCCACAAACGTGCGATACATTTTTATTGGTAGAAGCATAGGGGAGTGATGATTTTTCCAATATAGGCAGGGCATCCAATTCGGCTCTGAATACAATCGTTTTACCGGCTTCTTTACCTTTAAAAATAAAGGCTTTCCCTGTTTTACTCAGATTAATAATTTCATCTGGCAACAAGGTCTTTATGAAATCTTCAATCCTCTCTGAAGTTTTGTATTCATTATTTGAAACTTCAGGATATTGATGAAGTTCATGCCTCAACTTAATAATTTTTCTTATCATTTCGTTGCTCTTTTATAGATGAAACTTACTGAATAATAAACAAATACTGAAGCTATAATCTAGTTCCAGGATAAATCCCTACACGCTATCAATAAGCGATATCTGAAAACATGCCATTATCAAAATCTACCCTTGAAGATTGCCAAATAAGAAGTCGATCAAATTTTCTAGAAATATTTTTTTTAATTAAGAGAATCAATATATCTGTTTTTTTTGTCGTATTTGAACAAAAATAAAAATGATAGCCGAAAATGTTATACCAAAGAAATTCGCATCTAAACCAAGGGGCAATTGTATTTTAGATAATATGAGAAACAGAGTAGTTCCTCCACCCAAAAGCATTGAATATAGTGCTGCTTTCGAGGAAGGATTTTTCAAGAACATAGTACCCAAAATCGGTACAAATAATCCTGAGACCATAAAAGCATAAGAATACAGCATCAATTCAAGTACATTTTCCATCATTGTAGCCAGAATGATGGCAAGTATTCCAATAGTCAATGTAGCAAATTGTGAATATCTTATACCCTTGGGGTTTTTACTGGAGAGCTTTAAAATATCTGTCGTGAAATTACCTGACGCTGCCATCAAACAACTATCAGCCGTTGACATAATTGCTGAGAAATAAGATGACATAAGCAGTCCCATCAGTCCAATGGGGAAAATATGCGTTAAGAGTAAGGGCAGGCCAATTTCTTCGTCAATAGGGCTACCAGGTGGATATCCAATTTCAGTAAACATGCCTTGTTCAAAAGCCACTCTGCCTAACAATCCTAAAGCAATTCCCATAAAAGCCATGACCGGCCATTCAAACAAACCAGCCAGAAACCAAGCTTTTTTTGCTGATTTTTCATCTTTTGAGGCATAAATTCTTTGATACAGGGTCATGCCTACAAACCAAATTGGAACGATCGTAATGAGCCAGTTAACAAATTGCACAAAACTAATATTGGTAAGACTTAAAAAGCTGTCGGGTAAATAAGTTCGTATAGCTTCCCAACCTCCAACTTTAATGAAACCTAAGGGTATACCTATTAATATTAGGCCAGCCATAAGTATAATCCATTGTACGGTATCGGTGTATATCACAGCTTTAAGTCCGCCAAGCACGGTGTATCCAATTACAATGATTCCCATTAATAAAACGGCATCTATAATCGTTATTGAAGGAAATGTTGCAGCAGCTAATTTAGCACCGGCTAATACTTGAGAACTTGTAAATCCAATATAACCAATCAACGAAATAATACCAGCTATAAGAGCTACTTTCCCGTTGTAATAATGATTTAGCACTTCTGGAAAACTTAAAAAGTTGTGTTTTTTAGCTAAAGGATATATTCTAGGAATGAGAAAAATGGCACTAAGCCATGCACCAACTAAGCCGGTAAAAAGCATCCAACTGCCCGACAAACCAATTAAAAAGCCTAATCCACCTAATCCAATTGAAAATCCTCCCCCCACATCGGTTGCAACAACCGATAAGCCTATATGAACCGAAGTCATTTTTCGACCTCCCACATAATAGTCCTCTTGTGATTTATTACGTTTTAGAAAATAGATACCAACACCAAGCATTGAAAGCATGTATAATACAAATATTGAAATGTCAATTATGTGCATAAAGTATTTATTTTCAATTAAATTAAGAATAATAAAACATTTTGTCCATTGTCATGTTTATTATTGAAATAGCAAATTTTCCCAAAATGGTAGCTAACGATTTGCGGGTATGATGTGTGCTGCCACTTTTAATTTGTATTTTCTTGATTACAGCATAATTCAACCGAATTAGGCTCTTACATGGAAGCCAATAAACCAAGTGTGCATCATGAAACGTCGTTAGCGAGCGTATTTATTATTCTTAATGTGTCCGATTAGTAGTCTCGTACTTTCTGTAATTTTCACAAATATCATTGTGATTCCTTATTCTTATCTGTTTTTTTAAACCAATTTTTAGGCTTAAAGTATGATTTGTATTTTATGAAAAGTTCTTTCCCAACTAATATCCCTCCAACCCAAAACATTACTTCACCAATAATTAGAGATATTGTTGAGAGTGTAATTTTGGTTTTAGCTTCCATTTCAAGGAATGGAATTATAGGTATGAAAAGAAAAAATGGAATACAGAAAATAATCAAAAATATTCCTACTCTTATTTTCCAGTTCTTTTTTTTCATATTGTTTATGATTGCTAATGGTCTAGTTAAGTTTTGTGGGCGATTAAAAATGTTGTCTTAATCTACCGACCAAAGGGAGCTTACGATACGACGTGAGTATCACGCTAAGGAAGCAAACCTCATTTTCAAATCACGAACACCTTTTAAAATTTTAATTCGTGAGTAATAAATTTACATATTTTTTTATTATTGATAGACTGCGTTCTTAAATTAAGAACACATATAAATAGGAAGGACGTTTTGTTTGGCTAGCTGATGTTTCTAAATTGAACTCAACTTTCTTGCCTATCCCTATTAATGGGATGAGCAATAGAAATACGACGAAGAGCAGGATGAATTTAAGTTTTTTGTTCTTCATAATAATAAATTCCCTTATCAGTCTAACATTGCTCATTAATGGTAAGTGTATGAATAATAGTCGACTGATAGAAATCCGGCCTTCAGCCCGTTACGGGTTTTAAGCGAACTGAAACCATTGATATTACTGCAATAATGGACTTTTATTTATTTTTATTATTAAATGTTTTTTTGCCAATATGCTTGCTAATTGTCTCCAATAGCAATCTTTTATTGATTGGTTTTGTGATATAATCGTTACACCCAACTTCAAGTGCTTTTTGCTTGTCGCCACTAAGTGCATAAGCCGTTTGTGCAATTATTATAACATCTTTGTTAAACTTTCGTATTTCTCTGGTGGCTTTATAGCCATCCATTTCGGGCAATAGAACATCCATAAGCACCAAATCGATGTCGGGGTTATTGAGGCAAGCTGCCACTGCTTCTGTTCCGGTTCTTACACTGATAATTTCTTCTCCGAATGTTCGGACAACAATAGAAATAAGTTTTTTTGATGCTTCATCGTCTTCTACAATTAATATTTTCAAGCTGTTGATTGGGCTTAGTTCAAGGGGAGGCAAAATTTCATCTTTTGTGTTATTTTCTTTTTTCGTTTTGCTCTTGTATGGTAAAGTAAAATAAAAGACACTTCCTTCTCCCTGTTCTGATTTTACCCAAATTTCCCCGCCAAGCATTTCAGTATAAGCCTTTGATAGTGCAAGCCCTAAGCCGGAACCTTCAAAGACCCTTGTGTCCTCAATATCTGCTTGTTCAAAACGATTAAAAATTGCTTGCGTCCTATCTTTTGGAATACCTATTCCTGTATCTTCTACAAAAAATTCTATACAATTCTTTTTCAAGGAATAGCCAAAAGTGATTGACCCTTTTTTAGTGTATTTAATTGCATTTTTAATAAGGTTAGTTAATATCCCATGGAGTTTATGGCCGTCGGTAATTATGTTTGTCTGCTCAGGGGAAAGTGAAGGTTCTATAGATAACGATAACCCTTTCAGTTTTGCTTCAGGAGAATGGAAAGTATAAAGTTCATCCATGACACTCTGTATCGAAATCTCAGTATTTGAAACAATCACTTCTCCAGCTTCAATCCTTGAAATATCAATAATATCGTCGATTGTATTTATCAGTCTGTCGCTGCTTTTGTTAATGATAGTTGAGTACTTATCAATTTGAGCTTTGTTTAAGTTAGGGGCGTTCATAAGGTCGATAAATCCTAGGATACCATTCATCGGGGTACGTATTTCGTGGCTCATATTAGCTAAAAATGCGGATTTCAATCGGTCGCTTTCTTCTGCTTTTTCTTTTGATTCTATAAGTTCTTTCTCAATTTGCTTGCTCTTGGTGATATCATTACCAAACCCGATGATTTCCAAAATATTGTTATTATTATCTCTCTTGGTAAAAGAGTTCCATACAATATCTCTCTTTTCTCCATTTTTTCTTAATAGTTTCATTTCAATAACTTTACCTTCTGGAAATTTTTCATAAAGTCTTTCAACCTGCTTGTATGCCTTGCCCGGATATAACAGTTTCCACCAATTCTTTCCAATAATTTCCTCTTTGCTGTAACCCGTTACCTTTTCTCCCGCAGGATTAATAAATGTTGTAATACCCTCATGATTCAAACCGCAAATAATATTAGGCGTTGTATTAATAAGCTCCATAGAATAATCTCTTTCAGCTTTTAATGCCTTCCGGGATTTTCTGATAGAATCAATCATCGTATTAATTGTAGAACTGAGTACTTTTATTTCCGTTATTTTTGATGGGGAAATCAGTTTTGTCGGTAGACCATCTTTATCAACGGAACTAATTGTGTTAACAAGCTTATTTAAAGGGTTGGTAATGCTTCTGGATACAAGAAACGAAATAACAAAAGCGATTACGAGAAAAAAGATTGAAAATAGGAGTATTGTATTGGTGAGATGTGTTATTTTTTGTTCAAAATCTTCTTTATAAACAGAAGTCGCAATATACCATCCAAGAGGTTCATAATAAGTTACAAAAGCTTTTTTAGGAAATATATATTCGCCTTCGAAGCCCGGTTTATCCCAATTGTACTCCATAAAATGGTCAGGCCTAAATGCTGTCTCTTTTAATTCGTTGAAAAGGATGTTACCTGTTGCAGGATTGATTAAATGGCTCATGCTGTCCCCTGTGGAATTGGGATGTACAAGTACAAAAGTTTCTTCATTAAAAATGAAGAAATAACCGCTTTCACCAATTCTCTGTTTGATAATTACTTTATTCAAATCTTCAATTACAGCATTAACTCTATCCTGCACTTCTTTTTCAATATCATCGTAATAAACACCATTTCCAATAATCCAATTCCAGGGTTTAAACAGTTTTACATATGAAATTTTGGGTTGTAATTTTGTCTGACCTCCTGGTATAGGTTTGGGCCATTGATAGTCTAAATAACCTTCACCCTTTTCAAGACATATATTAATAAATGCTTGTCCTATATTTTTTTCTTCACCAGATCCATAATTATATATTGAATCATTCATGGGATTTCCCGTTAATTCAGGAAGAAATGGATGCATCACCATCTGGGGAATACTATCAATATCATTTATCCAGGCATAGCCCACATTATTATTATAGCGTGCTTGTTTTATAGCTGTGATTGCACGTTGTTTTGCTTCAGATTCGTTTAGTTGCCCTGATTCATAAAGTTTATATGCTCTGTTGACCATTGATATTAGAACAGTTACATTATTCTTTAATTCAATTTTTCTACGTGAAAGTATAAATGCTTTATGATCAAGAATACTGTTGTGTTGTGATTCAACATGGTTTTTAGTCGCTTCTAATAAGTTAAGCGCATTTCCTTCAATTGCTTCTGATAATTCTCGCTTTGACCTGTTGGCAAAAAAAAATGTTGTAAACAATAATGATACAACAAGAACACTAGTAATGGCAATAATTATTCGTGATTTTAATGAGTTAAATTGGGTTTTATTCATGTTACTAATATTTAAATTAGGTAGTAAATATTATCTTTTCTGCCATGATTTTATAGGCTTGATCAAAAATGTCTGGAATAGCTTGTGATTCCTCAATTAGCTGTTCCTTAGTCTTTTTAATCAAATTTTCTATCTTAAAGATAATGAATTTTATTAACCTAATCTTCAACAGTGCTTTGAAAATGAATGCTAACGGTCTTGCTAAGTTTTGTGGGCTCCCGACAGCTATCGGGATTTAAGAGTTGGCCTTTAAAACCGCTAAAGAATCAAACCGCATTTTACATCTTTGCTTGTCCCGAATCAGCGGGAAACACCTTTGGAATTATTATTTTGAACAAACCAATTTTAATTGGCTATGCAAACCTAAGGGATAACTATCGGGATCAAACTGCTTATCAGCGCCCATGAAATTTAGCTGTTGTTAGCCACTGGCTTCTAGTTCTTCAGTTTTTCAAATTCAAACGATATCTTCATTTCGCCTCCAGAAACCGTGGCATTTATTTTATTCCCGTTTTTCCAATATTTTATCTTATTGGGAAAGTCTATTTCATTATTTTCACAAGTAAATTCGTTATCGTTATGACTAACTCCATTAAAAGTAGTTGATTCCGATTCTTCGGGAACTTTTACAGTCAAATTCCATTTTCCACTCGTTTGGGTTAATCGAATTTTTTCTTGTTTTATAGTGTCTCCATTTTGCATTGTAAAACCAAGCCCTGAATATTCCGTTTCCTTAATCTTTTCCCAGTTTTCAAAAGTTTCTTTGCCTTCTTCCTCGTTTAACCTTTTCCATTTTCCCAATAACCAATCAAAATTTTCGGACTTTTCTATCAAAGTTGTTGGTTTTACATCTGTTTTTTGATTCTCCTTTTTCCTTTGGTTACATGATATAATCAAAACTCCAATTAATAGTATTAATATTTTTTTCATAATTTTTGGTTTTTGCATGTGGTTAACGGAAAATGATAAGTTTCGTGGGCGATTTAAAAGAGTTGCCTTCTCTACCGACCAAAGGGAGATCACTAAACGAAGTGAGTAAACCGCTAAATAAGCAAGCCGCATTTTACATCTTTGCTTGTCCCGAATCATCGGGAAACACCTTTAAAAATCTTAATTCGTGAGTAATAAATTTGTTTATATTTTTGAGCAAACCCATTTAATTGGCTTGCTGGTCCCGACTCGTCGGGATTAATTGCACTATCCCGATAACTATCGGGATCAAACAGCTTGTCAACGCCCATGACAATTTAGCTTTTGTTGTAAGCCGTTTTTATTCTATCTAAATTGTTTTGGTTTCAAATTATTACTTGCATTTTCTACGATTTCTAAAATTCTCTTTTGTCTTGTTTCTTTTCTTTTAGCAGAAACGACCCAGTGTAATAAAATCTTTATAACAGACTTACTTAGACTACCAAAATATTCTAATGAGCCTTTGTAATTTGAAAATTCTTCTTTTAAATCTTCTGGAATTATAAGTGCTTCAACTCCATCCAAAATTGTCCAAGAACCATTTTCTTTTGCAATTTCAATGCTTTTGTAGCCTTCTTCTTCCATAAGTTGTTGGTCAATTAAGGTTTTTACTTTATCCTTATTTATCTTAGACCAATTACTTTTTGCTTTTCGTTTGCTGAAATACTGTTTGTATTTCTCACTGTCTATTGTCCTTTTGGTGCTATCAATCCAACCAAAACAAAGTGCTTCATCAACTGATTCACTCCAACTTAGGTTATGGTTCGGAGATTTTTTTTTATAAAAAATGAGCCAAACTGCATCTTTTTTATTATGGTTCAATTCGAGCCATTTTCTCCAATCTTTTTTATCATAAGGACTATAGTCTTCTATGTCTTTCATACTCTATATTGGACTTTTTATAATGTTCGTTAAGGCACATCGTTTACAAAAGTTAAAGATTAGACTTTACACTAAATTAGTCTCTAACCTTGTTGATGATTCTTTAGATCTTAATTGATTTTCATTGAAGAAACCTAAAAATACGTTTCTATAATGCACCTTCCAAATTCCATTACCTAAATCTTCAACTCCCACATATTTGCCTTTTAAAGATGCCGTTAAATATACCCAGTAATATGATTTCCATCTGATAGCACCATTTTGAGTTACTTTAAAAACTCTAAAGTTTGACGCATAATCTTTGGAATCAATTTCACTTGATGTATTTTCTCTGGAAATGGTCTCGTGAAAAAATTGTGCATAAAAGCTGGCGTTTCCATCCCCAAAGCTTCATGGTGTTACATGATTATATTCCTTTACAAAGCGGTTTAAAAGCCTTTGTTGAGCTTTTAAATCATATGCTGAAGGCTTAAACGCATGCAGCCTTTAAATCACGATGCATTCGTTCGTGCCGTCCATTTTGTTCTGGATGAGTAGGATCGGAGAACACCGGCATGATACCTTGATCAATAAACCAATACGATAACTGCGAAAACCTTTTAAGAGCTCTTATAGAGCCAAAAGGCGTCCCATTGTCTGTATGGATCTGATGCGGTATACCAAACTCTTTAAATACCCTTGTAAACTCCTTTTTAACAGACTTGTAATTTTCAGAATATAAGCCTTTAGAACTGAATACAAACCGACTTTTTGAGTCTGCTATCGTTAAAGGATGACAGTATTTTTTGTTGCCCATTTTGAATTTGCCTTTAAAATCAGCGCTCCACACTTCATTGCACTCTACTGGGTTGAATATTGGATACACAGGTTTTACCCTTTTAGCACGTTTACGAGGCTCTATAAGTCCATTTCTGCCCAGAATATTGTTGATTGTAGTTACAGAAGGAATCATTTCTTCTGGGAACTGTGACTTAAGAAGTGTAGCAAACTTTCGTACTCCCCAGTTTTTGTGATCCTTTCTTAAACCAATTATGGCTTCTTCTATTTCAACAGGTGTCCTGTTTGGCTGACTAAAAGGTGCTCTCGAACTTTCAACAATAGCCGCAGGGCCAAATTCTTTATATCTGTTAACTTATTTTATAGCCTGCAGTTCTTGATATACCAAACGCTTTACAAAGGGCTGAAAAAGAATAATTATTTGATTCCCATAACGTAATAAATTTACTTTTTTTGTCCATAGCTGATGTGTTTATCCAAGGCATAGCAATTCGTTTTGGTTATGCCTTTTTTTATCAAAAAAAGGTCAACTATGTGCCTTGACCGTACCAGATTGGTGCTAACGATGATAGTATGCATCGTCTCTGTGAGGCACGAACAGATATGATGTTATTACTTATTGTTAGAGCTCCTTTTTTATTCGCTACCATTCTCTCCACTATTCTGTAATATCTTCGTTTCGTGTATGATATACTATTAACTCACTTGATATAATAATCAATTCTGATAATTGTTCCCTTTGATCAGTTTCATTAAGTTTAGATCCGCACTTGGTGTTTAATACGTTTAATTTTATAACAGCACCTTTAACAACTAACATTCACAAAAAAGCCATCTAACTTTCTTGTTTAAAAATAATAGTTCTTTGCGATTTCTTCTTATACCTGTCCATAGGAATAATCTCTCTTTTCGTACTTGGACGATAGCTTGTAACAGTTGGGTTTAGGATATATTCGACTTGACACTCAATCATTTTTTCAAAAGGAATAAGAAAATCCTTCGTCTTGCATTGTTCAAAGTCACCTTCCTTAAGTAAATTTAAGACAGTATAGACTGACTCAATAGTACTAAGGCAAAGAGGTTCTGGCTGTTGCTTGATAATAAATTTTGATTTTATTTCATTATCAAAACTCACTCTTTTTAGTTTTTGCAAGTTCTTACTTAGTTTAAGCATTTTACGGGCGCAGGGCCATGTGGCATCTAGAATGAAGATGTGTGGATTAATCCCCATAAAAGAATTTATTTCTGAACTTTTTCTTGTCGATAAGTTGAAAGTGTCTTTTCCTGGATAAAGTAAAAAAGAACTACTTTTTTCTTGATTCAGTATTTCATTTACACGATTGTTATTGGTAAAATCGACACCAACTATAATTTCTGAATTTTCAAGTTGAAGCTTAGTCATATGTCCCGTTCCGTTTTTTTCTTTTTTGTACTCCTTCGGGTGCATAAGAATAATAAAACGAGTCTTAGTCTGGAAAGGACTTATGTGTTTACAAATACATGTGCTTGAAGGCCTCATGCATTTGTAACATTTAATTCTTGGATTTTTTATTTCTACTTGCAAGGTGTATATCTCTTAATTTTTCTAATTGGCTATAACGTGTTTAATATGGCTAGACGGGTAATAGAACGAGAAAATCTCACAATTTACCACTTAGCCAACCTTTGTAAATATATTAAAACTTGGCGTTGTTGCAAGTAATTATTTGTACTCAAAGTCACACTGAATAGCCCGTTTAGCAATATTTGTTGTTCTACGCAGTTTTTATTTCCGTATTGTTATTATTCCGTTTATTTTGTCAGTCGGATTTGTTTTTTGTAATTTCTAGTTCTCATTATTTTTTGTATTCTCAAGTATACCAACTCTTTATATTTATAAAGTAATTAAAATCTGATATTATGAAAAAAACAACTTTATTCTGTACGTTAATTTTAACATGCTTTGCTGCTACTGTATTTGGTCAAGCTAGAAGTGAATTAAATTTTGGACTGATAGGTGCTAATTACGAAATCCCAGTACATGAATATATTACAATTGCCCCTGGTGCATCGACTAATTTTGACCTTGACTGGTTAACATTGAATGTAAAAGCAAATTACTATTTAGATAATTTACTTGACTTAAAAGATGAGGCTTGGGATGTTTATGGTGGTGCTGGTGCTGGTTATGCAATTTACAACGGAAGTGGTGATAAAGATAGTGCTTTTGATATAGCTCTTCATGTTGGTGGAAGATGGTTTTGGAATGATAAATGGGGCGTTTATTTGGAACTTGGCGGAGGAAGCACTCAAGGCGCAACAGGTGGTCTTGGATTGACACTCAAATTATAAAGGAATAATATTACTAAAGTCTACTAAAGTCTACTAAAGTCGCCTTTAGTAGACTTTATTTAAAGTTTGAAGTTTATTAATTAGTTTATTGCTTCGGTCAAATTGTGTAGAATGGTGAACTGTATGTATCGTGGGGCTTAGAAAATCACTTATCTTCATAACCATTGCTGAGCCACATCGTAGATTTTACTGTGAACTTTCTCTCGGCACTGTCAAATCTACGATTTGGCGTGCTGCTAGGAACTACTAAAGCAGGTGTGAGAGCTTAAACGCCCCATGATATATGCCAGATTGTTGTGGGTAGTCTTTCCAATTTTTAATCTGCATATTTAACTAGTTCTTTCTTTAGAGTAGAGAAACGCTCTTTTCCTAAATCAGTAACTCTTAACACTGCACTTTTATCTTGGTATAATTCAGAATTGTCAAAATCAACGATTTCTCTTGCTTTCCCAGATATGTATTCATACTCACTCTGTTGCCAGCTTTTATTTGACTTAAATTTGTATTTCTGACATAAATCAACAAATAATTGTCCCATTGAATAGTCCTCGATGTTTTCGATGATTTTAGTGAAGTTAAGGTTTTTGTCTGAATGGTCTGATTCTAAGATGAGTCTTATTTCTTTCAGCGTATCGACATACTCATCGTTGTCACTATTTGCTTCAATTTTTACACCTATTTCGTGATTGTTTATTTGTGAGTATTCATAAAGGTTCATTGATGCAATTAGAGCAAAATTCTCACTTGCATAAATCTTTGAATGTAGATTCTTTATTGGATATATATTTACGTTGTCAAATGATTTTAACCATTCCAACTCTTCCCTTTTAAGTTCATTGAAGCGATGTAAGATATAAACATAATTAACTATTTTAAATGCATCTGATAATCGCACTTTAAGCCGTTGATTAAGTTTTATGTATGGTGTAACTATTACTAAATATCTTTCTGCATTATTTAGAATGTTTTCAATCTCAAATGAAATTTCAGTTGTTCCTATTACTTTCACTTTTTCTATTTTTAATTTTATAAATTATTATCACATTACTTCTATTTGGATGTTTTTAAATCTAATAAGGAAAATAATGTGTACTGCTGTTTCTTTAGATGTATGCACAGGGAGATAGTTTACAGTTGTCTTATCAATGCGCCAAAGAAGCAAGCCGAGTGAAATTGTTTATATTTTAGCAAACCCATTTAATTGGCTTGCTGGTGTTTATTAATTGTACTAAACTTTCGAACTGCTCATCAGCGCCCATGAAATTTAGCTTTTGTTAGGCAATCGTTACTTTACCAATCATAAGCATCTGGTATATATTTCACCGTATCTACTTTTGGTACTGTATCATGAAGCAGCATGATAGGAACATAGTATTTTCTTTTTCTAACATCCATTCTCGCAGGTGCATTCAATTCCTCATTTGAAAATCGAAACAAAACTTTTGCGATACCCAATTCTGGATAATAGCGAATGATTTCTCCCATTTTTTTAGCCCTAATACTACTAGTTCCAATTTTTCCACATTCATTTGCAAAATCGATAAAACTACTCTCTCCAAGATTCATATACATATCATTAAGTTTGGAAGCCTTATGTTTTTCTATTGAAACATAGGATTGTTTATGCACAAATGATCTATAATCCTGGAAATAGCAATATTTTTTTTCTTTCGGCTGACATGAAATAAAAAACATGACTAAGCAAACTAAGCTTATCAATTTGTAACGATTGAATTTCATTTTCATTTTTTTAATAATGTTGCCTAACAAGTGTGTAAGTCGCCATGCGATTTACATCACTTATATGTTGTCTCTTGTAAGTTGTTGTTATCGTGTCACTTGTTCTGAAATTTAAAGCTTAAATGGCTTTTGTCTTTTGCAAAATGATCTCATTAAGAAACAGATCCTCAGTAGACAGCTTATCAAATTTATTAAACCAAAATTATAAACAAAATATTATTAGAAGGTAAAGTAAGAATGTGAGTGTAGAATAGAAAGTTTCTAATTAAAAGAATCTCTTTGATTAGCTCCTGACTGGAGCTTAGCTATGTGTTATTTGCTTTTAATTAGGGGCTTTCGTAAATTACGCAAGTCGAAAATTGTTGTGTTTATATATTTTATAACAATTAATCATGACTAAAGGCAGCTGTCCTATGAAATTTCAACATCACCTTTTATTACTCTTGTGTTTGTTTCTTCTTGTGAATCCGGTAGGTGCAAGAAAGAAGAAAGTTCTGGTCCTGCATTCCTATCATCAGGGTTTAAACTGGACGGATAATATTACCCGCGGTATGCAATCCATCTTTAATCAGTACGATAATTTGGAGGTGCAATTTGAATATATGGACTCCAAACGAAATTCTGATCCGGCCTATTTAGAGGAGTTTGCCAAATTTTATGAACTAAAACATCATAACATCCCTTTTGAGGTGATTATTGCATCGGATAATAATGCCCTTGAATTTGCACGAAGGTATCAGAATATCTATTTTAAAAATATACCCGTAGTTTTTGCTTCAATCGATCAATTCGAAGATAGTTTGATTGAGGGTATGAGCAATGTGACAGGTGTTACTGAGTTTATCGATTTTAAAAGAACCATACAGGAAGCGCTCCGTTTGCACCCCAAAGCAAAGAATCTGGTGGTGATTAACGACAATCAAACAACCTCTGCTATTATCAATAGGAATCACATCAAGTCTTTTTGGCCCGATATTAAAACGGATATTAATCTGATTTTTCTGGAGAATCTATCTATTGACGAGCTTTTAAATAAGGTAGAAGAATTGGATGAATCAAATATTATTCTTCTTCTAAATTTTAGTAAAGATAAGGAGGGTAATTATATTTCATATCAGGAGAATATTGAAATTATTCGGGAGGCTACTCAACTGCCCATTTATAGTTCCTGGGTATTTTATTTGGACGAGGGGATTGTGGGCGGCATGCTAACAAGTGGTTTCGACCAAGGTAAGCTCTCAGCTCAAATTGCTTTAAGGGTGATTAATGGTGAAGATATTAATCATATTCCTCATGTAACCACAGGCTACAATAGTCTGATTTTCGATTACAATCAGATGCAGCGATTTGGTATTAAAGCCGATCAATTGCCAGATGGGAGTCGTATTATTAACTTACCACTGACTTTCTTTGAAAAAAATAAAACCTATCTGCTGCTGACATTCGTTTTTCTGCTTCTAATTGTCTTAATTATTTTTTATGCCCGACACATACGAAAACGGAACGAAAACAGATTACTTGCTATTAATAAGGACTTAAAAGTGAATAGAACCCGTTTACTGAGGATGTTGGATTCAAATTCGGATGGGGTATGGGAACACAATTTTATTTCGGAGCGACTGACTTTTAGTAAACAAATATGGTTGAATTTGGGATACGATCCCGATCGGGTTAAAAATACATTGGAATTTGTATATGCTCATATTCACCCCGATGATCAGGCTAAAGTAGAAGGCAAGCGATTAGATTATTTTAAGGGGAATACGGAAACTTTTGAAGTTGTGTTTCGCCTCTGTAATGCAAATCAGGAGTGGAAGTGGTATAAGGGGAAAGGTAAGATTCTGGATAGGGATGATGATAACGCGCCCATAAATATGGTAGGTACATTGACTGATATCACGCAACGAAAATTAGCCGAAGAACAAATACAGGAAGATGAGAAACAGATTAGGGCTTCAGAAAAACGTTGGAGATCGCTGATTGAACAGGCTGCTGATGAGATTTTGATTCATGATTTTAGTAGGAAAATTATTGATGCCAATTCATCGGCTTGTCAGAGTCTTGACTATTCTCATAATGACTTGATGCAAATGAATTTTGCTGATCTTGATTGTAAATATACAAGTTCAAACCTTGAGGCGTATTGGAATATGCTGAGCCCGCAGAAAAGTTCACTGAGTATGGAATCCATTCAAAAACGGTCTGATGGTTCCACTTTTCCTGTTGAGATAAATTTAAGTCTTATCGACTTGGAGGGAGATCAATTGATATTGGCCGTAGTGAGAGACATTAGCAAGCGACAGGAAACGGAACGTAAAATCTTGAATGCTGTTATAGAAACCGAGGAAACCGAACGCAAGCGCTTTGCCAAGGACCTGCACGATTCAATTGGACCTTTGCTTTCCAGTATAAATCTTTATCTTTCGGCCCTTAAGCAGACTGATGAGAAGGAGAAGAAGGAGAGTATTATTAAGGTGTCGCGCGAGGCCGTTAATGAAGCATTGGTCAGTATAAAGGAGATTTCAAATAACCTTAGTCCTCACATTTTAAGTGATTTCGGACTTGAGAAAGCCATAAACTCCTTTACCCAAAAATTACAGGTTTCGGAGCGAATTAATATTAGTTTCCATGCTGAAAATCTGAATGAGCGACTTAATGAACAGGTTGAAGTGGTGATTTACAGAGTGGTGACAGAGTTGATCCATAATACGATAAAGCATGCTAAGGCCGAGAATATTGAAATTAATATCTCACGTGAAGAAGATGAGCTCAAGTTGATTTATATAGATGACGGTATTGGTTTTGACATTAGAAAACTGGAATCAGACAAGGCCAATGGGATGGGACTCTATAATATATTGAGTCGTGTTCGCTCTTTAAATGGGATTCATAAAATGAAGAGTAACCTTGTGAATGGTGGCATGATGGCCGTTATTTCAGTCAAGTTGGAACCTAAAGAAAATTTATAGATTGTATAGAAATACCCTAAATAGAAGAAAATGAAAGAGTACAGGCTAGCCATAGTTGACGATCATAAAATGTTCCGCAGTGGATTACGTTTTCTGCTTAATGATATTCCCGAGATGAAAGTTGTGGGGGAGGCTTCCAATGGCTTGGAATTTCTTGATTTGGCAGCCAATGAGATTATTGATATTGTCTTAATGGATATTAATATGCCCGAGATGAATGGACTGGAAGCAACCTGTGAAGCATTTAAGCTTTATCCCAAGCTTAAAATTATTGTCCTCTCTATGCATGGAGAAGAGGAGTATTACGACCAGATGGTTGATGCTGGTGTTCAGGGCTTTCTTTTGAAGAACTCTGGTGTTGAAGAATTGAATGCTGCTTTGCAGGCTGTGATCAACGGTGGCACTTATTTCTCTCAAGAATTATTGGTTGGTATTCTGGATAAAAAGAAACAAAAGCAATTTCAGACAGAGGTGGTTAAACTAACTCAACGTGAGCTGGAAGTTTTGAAATTGATTTGCGAAGGCTTTTGTAATACAGATATTGCCGAGAAACTTTTTATTAGTCATCGCACGGTTGATCGTCACCGTTCTAACCTTTTGAGTAAAACAGGATGTCCTAATTCAACTTCCTTGGTGATGTATGCCGTGAAAAATAAGATTATTGAGGTGTGATTCTTCAATAATTCAGATTAGAATTTATTCCCTCTGAGAAAGCTGTGATTTTTCACATATTTTAAGGTTTTTTAGTCTACGCAAACGTTTTCTGCTGTGTAGATGAATTCAAAATAAGACGCGTAACATCCCCTTAGTTAGCTATTTAATGATTTATGCGTCAAAAACATGGGTAAATATACCCATGTCGAATTGGGTGTATTTTGTCTTATAAATAGGTTTTTTCCACCTTTTATACTCTCGCCAAATCGGCTTGTTTTGTTTGTAGTGATTCGATTCACTTTATAAAGAGCTATTTACAAACTAAACAACACGAGTATGATAACTTTCATTTTAAGTATCGTTGCCCTTATTCTAGGGTATTTGATCTACGGAAAATTTGTTGAAAAACAATTCGGAGTCGATCCTGATCGAGTTACTCCAGCTATTGCAAAAGAAGATGGAGTCGATTTCGTTCCTATGAACTGGAGAAAGATCTTCCTGATTCAATTCTTGAATATTGCCGGTTTAGGACCAATTTTTGGTGCTATTGCGGGTGCTCTTTGGGGGCCAATTGCTTTTATATGGATTGTTGTTGGTTGTATATTTGCCGGTGGCGTTCACGATTACTTTTCTGGAATGCTTTCTGTACGACATGGTGGAGCTAGTATTCCTGAGGTTGTTGGAAAATATTTAGGTACAGGCTTCAAGAAATTCATGCGTGTATTCTCTGTTATTCTATTAGTACTTGTAGGCGTTGTATTTATAAAAGGGCCTGCTGCCATTCTAACCGGATTAACAGGTGTGAATGTTTCTATATTAATTGGTGGTATTTTCTTATACTATCTATTAGCTACCATGATTCCAATTGATAAGTTGATTGGTAAGATATACCCAATTTTTGGTATTTCTCTTTTGGTTATGGCTTTCGGTATTGCTGGTGCGTTAATCTTAGGAGATCATAGCATTCCTGAATTAACAGCAACCAACTTCTCTAATATGCATGCTAACCCTTCTAAGTTTGTTGTCTTCCCTATGCTATTTATTACGATTGCTTGTGGTGCCATATCTGGTTTTCACGCTACTCAATCGCCGCTAATGGCTCGTTGTATGACCAATGAGAAGCAGGGGAGAAAGATTTTTTACGGTACTATGATTTCAGAAGGTATTGTAGCTATGATTTGGGCAGCTGCTGCCATGACTTTCTTTGGTGGTGTTCGTGAATTAGGCGAAACCATGGGACAATCTGGACACAATGCCGCATGGGTTGTGAATGAAATCTGCGGTAGTCTATTGGGTAAAGTTGGTGGTGTGTTAGCAATCTTTGGTGTTGTTGCAGCTCCAATTACATCTGGTGATACAGCTTTCCGTTCTGCTCGTTTAACTATTGCAGACGCTTTTGGATATTCACAAAAGAAATTGATTCAGCGATTGGCTATTACTCTTCCTTTATTTGTAATCGGGTTTTTATTAACTCAAGTCAACTTCGCCATTATCTGGAGATATTTTGGATGGGCTAATCAAACTCTTGCCACTATCGTATTGTGGACTGCTGCTATGTATATGGTGACTAAATTTCGTAGCCATTGGTTCGCAACTATTCCTGCTACGTTTATGACTGCTGTTGTTACCACTTACATTCTTATTGCACCAGAAGGTTTCCACTTATCACAAACTATTGCTTACTCAGCGGGTATTATAACTAGTATAGCAACCCTCTCGATCTTTTTATATGCGGCTAAACAGAAAATGAAATCTGTATTGAAAGAAGCAAAAGTAAGTGTGAAATAATTAAACCTAAACATCTATAAAACCCATAAATAATGAAGAATAGATATCTTATATGCATGATGGCATTGATTCTAACAGGAATTTCAGCCAAAGCACAGGAAAATAAAGTAAAAGTTAAGCTAAGTGGTTTCGTTGCAGCAGAAAGCTATTTCGATACACGCAAAACAGTCAACTCTCGTGATGGTGCTATCCTTTTGTATCCTGCCAATAAATCCTTTGATTCAGAAGGCAATGATTTGAACGATCGCTCAGAGTTTTTCATGACAACAGTACAATCTCGTTTGCGAGCTACTGTTTCTGGGTTCGAAGCTTTTGGAGCACAAGGATCTGCAGTAATTGAAGGGGATTTTGTTGGAACATCAAATGATAAAACCGGTTTGTTCCGTCTTCGTCATGCCTTTATTAAATTGGATTGGGAAAAAGATCAACTGATTGCTGGTAAATTCTGGCACCCTATGTTTGTGCCTTCGGCTTTTCCACGTGTTCTACACTGGGGAGCAGGTCTTCCTTTCGGATTATTGAACCGTGCGCCACAGTTGCGTTATACTCGTAAGCTGAATGGAAATACGACTTTGAGTTTTGCAGCCTTATCAGAAATGGATTTCAAAAGTACGGGACCTGATGGTGCCAATGCCAAATATGCTCAACAATCTAGCATTCCTGAATTTACGGCACAAGTAAAGACTAATTTAAGCAAAGGGGTAGAAGCTGGATTTACTGCAGGTTATAAATCAATTATGCCACTTACAGTTAATATGAATGGCGTTAAAACAGAGGAGAAATTAGGGAGTTACTATTTCAATACCTGGTTAGGTGTTACTGGTAAGAAGTTGAAGTGGAACCTGCAAGGAATCTACGGTCAGAACATGTATAACTTTGTGATGATTGGTGGCTACGGTGTGAAAAATGTGAAAGCCAATGGCGATTACGAATACACCAATATTTCTACGATGAACTTGACCTCTGATTTGTTTACAACAACAGGAAATATACGTTATGGTTTAAACCTTGGTTATTCTAAGAACTTAGGTGCCGAAGATGATTTGGCTACAGGTTCGGATGATAGCTTGGTCGGCTTGTATAGTCGTGGATCGAATATCGATTACCTGTACCAGATTGCACCTAGAATAGAATTTCTATCTGGAAAAATGAAATTTGGTGGTGAAATCATCTACACTGGAGCTGCCTATGGTACGACTCAAATAGATGGAACTGTTGCTGATACTGACCTTGTTAGTAGTACGAGATTACTCTTACATGTAAAATACGCTTTCTAGACATCTGAATCACAAATAAAAACAAGAGCTATCAGGCGATATTTATGAGTATAGCTTTGTTTTTTTTAGGTAAATAGAAAGAACAGGCCCGTCGTTCTGATGGGTCTGTTTTGTTTTATATCTTTGTGAGTAAGTATCCATTGACATTTCATTTTAAATTCTATTTAGTATGAAGAGTATTGAACTAATCCGCTTGGCTTTAGACCTACCTATTAATTGGGAGGTCATGGATATTAAATTCTTAGGTGAAGATTCTAAATCTCTCCATATCACGACCAGCTATACCAAAAAGAATGCATTCATTAATGAAGATGGATCAGAAATTGAGATCTGTGGTTTTATAGATCGTAGTTTTCGTTATAAAAACCTCTTTCAAATGACTTGCTACATCCATTGTTCTGTCCCCCAGATTCGTGATGAGAATGGTAAAATTATGCAAGTCGAAACCCCCTGGTCTCATCATTAGGCTAGATTCATATTGATGTAAGTCTAATTGCAAAGACTGGTTCACCCAATGATATCTCAATATATTGGCTCTATGTCGAATACAGTGAGTAACTATTGTATACCATGAAGTGGTTAAATTTGAATAACCGCACTTGAAAAGTGCGGTAGTAATAGTGTTAGTCATCATCCCTGTAAGGGGTGAATTAATTATCTCTGCCTTAGGCAGAATTATGCGACTCGATATTAACCACTCGCTTCGCAGGTAGTTATTCAATTTCAGCCCTTGGGGGCTTTGTTATCTGGCTTGCCTAAGGTGGTTCGCTTTTCTTATACTAGCACCTATGCATTATTTCTCCATATTTTTCTCCTTCCCTGAATTTGCCTCATTTTGAATACAGAAAATTATTTCACCCTTTCAGGGCTTGAAAAAATACAATTTCCATATATAAAGGGATTCGCCCTTTGCTTATTTATGACGCCCCTTTGGGACTTTGTTATCTGGCAGGCCTAAGTGGTTCACTTTTTTGTGATCCAGATTCCTCATCTGCGCTTATCCGCGTAATCTCCGGGAATACCATTTAGTCATACCCAGACATTTTCAGCTTGCTTATAGTCAGAGCATGACAGATTGAGCAAAAAAAAAGGAAGCCGAAGCTTCCTTTTTATATTCTAATGGTTGAATTCTCGATTAATGAGAAGCACCTTTTACTTTAAGTTGGTCACCAGTGTCTTTCACAACAGCTTTTTTCCACTTATCGCTATAACCTGGTTGCTTCATTGTAGGGTTCTGCTTGTCACCATCCTTAGTTTTGATGTTACCATCCATAAACTTAGCAAATAGGTAAGCGTAGAAGTCTCCATTCGTTTGTAAGGTTGTCACCCTGGTTATAAGAAAATGTCATGAGTTATGAACTCGATTGCAGCAGCCTCGTCAGCTTTAAACATGCCTTCAGCAGCCATATCGATAATCTTATTGAATTTCTGGTATCCTTATTTATTGAAGTAGGATAGGGACAAAAAAAAAGGAAGCCGAAGCCTCCTTTTTTATATTCTAATGGTTGAATTCTCGATTAATGAGAAGCACCTTTTACTTTTAGTTGGTCACCAGTGTCTTTCACAACAGCTTTTTTCCACTTATCGCTATAACCTGGTTGTTTCATTGTAGGATTCTGCTTGTTACCATCCTTAGTTTTGATGTTACCATCCATAAACTTAGCAAATAGGTAACCGTAGAAGTCTCTCCACTCGTTTGTAAGGTTGTCACCTTGGTTACAAGAGAAGTCAGTCAAGAATTCGATTGCAGCAGCCTCGTCAGCTTTAAACATGCCTTCTGCAGCCATATCGATAATCTTAGTGAATTTCTGGTATTTAGCTTCAAGCTCAACTTGCTTCTTTCTAATCTCAGGGTGAATTTCTGAGTAACGAGTATAAGCAAAGTTAGTTACCTGGTTGAATACCCAGAATGCAGACTTGCTAGTGAAATCCATCATTTTACCATTACCAACAGCAAATGTTTTAGGAACACGAGTCGATCCGCAATACATAGGGAAATATACTGTAGAAGCAGCATCATCAACACCAAACCAGTTGATTCCACCTACAGCATCAGGTAACCAGTTACGAGACTGAGCTACAAAAGAGAAACCTGTTTGCTGAGTTGCAGTAGCACGCTCGTTGCAATAAGTTACACCGTCAACTTTCCAAGTTAATGGTCTCCAACGGTAAGGGTTACCATAAGGACCTGCACCCATATCTTTCGACATATCAAGTTCAGTGCCTTCAAGGTGATCTCTCATTGCATCTTTAACTTCCGAAAGTTCAATTTTATGATCTGGCTTAATCCAAAGAGGCATACGGTTGCTTGCATATCCTTTTTTGTCAAGCTTCACATTACCTTTTGCGTAATCGAAGTGCTTAGCCATATCCTTGTTTACACGGTTGAAGAAAGTCCAAACACGCATTTCGCAGTAACGAGCACCACCGAAATCAACAGGACCATACGAATCCGAGAAGCTGAAGTTTTTGTTCTTACCATCTTTAGGGTAAAGACCTTTTTCTTTAGCGAAAGAAATCACATCCTTAGCGTAAACAGTCGTTACTTCAGGATTAAAAATTTTGTCAATCTTATCAGAAGAAATCGATGTTTTTCCTTCCAATGGGAAAGTTGTGATACGTGCGTGATTCGCGTGTCCACTAACATAACCGTTAGGAATCATACGAGCCGCCCATACAGCACCTTTTTCGCCATTACCTTTTCCAATCAATTCAAGAATCCAAATTTCGTTAGCATCAGAGATTGAGAAAGACTCACCTGAACTATAGTATCCGTAAGTTTCAACTAATTCAGTCATTACTTTTACAGCCTCACGAGCATTTTTAGAACGCTGAAGAGCTAAATAAATAAGACTACCGTAATCGATTAGACCACCTTCTTGTGAACCCAACTGATCAACGCCACCCCAAGTGGTTTCGCCAATAGCTAACTGGAATTCATTCATGTTTCCAACGACAGAATATGTATGAGGAACCTGAGGAATTTGACCTAAGTATTTTCCAGTGTCCCACTCGTAAACGTCAATCATAGTGCCTTCTGCCCAATCAGCAGCAGGACGGAAGTAAAGCTCACCATATAAAACGTGTGAGTCAGCAGCATAGGTAATCATGTTAGAACCATCAGCACTTGCACCTCTTGTAACTAGGTAATTGGTACATGCACTGGCAGTTGAAGCTGTAAAAATGGCTAACAACATGAACAGTGATGCGAAAATTGATAACTTTTTCATTCGAATTGTTTTTTACTGGTCTAAAGACAGTTAATATTTGTTTTGCGTTATAATTGTTTGTTGGTGTTCGATCATTTAAGAATCTACATATTTCAAAAACGGAACGAAGCTGTACAAAAATAGCAAAAAAAGGGAGATTAGAAAGCGATAATCGCTCTATTGAAAAGTGTTGTTTAACTCAACTATTGTAGGGGGTTCAACTAAAATATTAAAGGAGGGGGGAGACAAGTAAACAAAAAAATAAGTGTATCTCTTATTGTTGAGGGATACACTTATATAAATATTGGTGTTTTATACAAACACCGCAGTGGTCGGAATCTTTACTTTTTGTTGGCATCGTTCGAGCTTTTAATTCTATTCTCGGCTAGTTGCATCAATTCATTTGTAACAAGGAGTTTTTTACCTGCTACCTGGAAGGTTTCTTCTACTCGTGAGTTTTTACCAACTAAAACTAGAGCGTAATTACCATCAGATAAATGAGATAGGTCGAAAAGCTTTTGCTCGTTGGTTTCTGCTTCTACAGTTTCGCTGTAAAATACATGTCCATTCTCGTCGTAAATTTTCAACTTAAGATCTGTACTACTAGTATTAAATACTGATACAATAGAGTAATCGGTGTTCAAATACTGGTTGATACGAATGTTTCCTGTAGCAAAGGCAGCATTTAAACTTAATGTGAATAGGGCAACTAAGGCCAATCCTTTCAATTTCAATTTTAGATTTTTCATCTGTTTAAAAATTTTGGTTAATAATTATTTGTTTCTGCCAAACGCTTTAAGTGGTTTCGTTTGACATTGTAAATCTATGAAGTATTCTTAGAAAAGATCTAGATAAAATGATCAGAGAGGGCTGTTTTTGCAATTATTTTCAATACAAACGGTTTCGGGAAGTCCCGAAAATGTTTGCGTTGGAGAAGTTTATTAAAGAAAATTATCATTAATAGCACATATTTGAATGTTTGTCAATTATGATAACGTTTTCGTAAATGGGGAAAAAGGGATCAAAACGTCAATTTCTCGAATATTGCTTTAGGAAGGCGGATTTTTTGAAAGAAATAGAAGCCGATTTTTTGATGAAAGCACCTTCTATTTAATCAGAGTATGGACCAAACAAAAAATGCAAGCATTCTCAGATAGAGTGATGCTTGCATTTTTATTTAGAATATTGTGGATTACAATTCTCGTTGATTGCCGCTAAACCAATCTTTAAAGTCATTCACTTTTTCTCGTGATACAATCAATTCCTTATCTGTTTCCTGTTTGAGTTTAACTTTTAGTCGAGAGTTGGAATGGATATTAACGCCAGATATGGCATTGATGTTGACGATAAAAGATCGTCCAATACGGAAAAATTCATCAGGGTTTAAGAGTTCTTGCAGCTCTTCCATTTTGTAGTCGATAATATAATGCTTGCCTTCTTTAAGAAGAATAAAGGCATCACGGCCCTCGCTATAAAATAGATCTATTTCGTTACAGGTGAAAGAACGTAGTTTTTCACCTACTTTAATCATGAAACGTGTTTTATAGTTTTTCTGAATTTTTGACAATACCTGACTTAGATTTTCGAAACTTCTTAGATTTGGCTCTGTAGAGAGTGAGGCTCGCATATTTTCTAACTTCTTCATGCTGGTAAATAAGTCGTCAAAACTAATAGGCTTTAGTAAGTAATCGATGCTGTTTAGTTTGAAAGCATTCAGAGCATATTCGTTATAAGCTGTTGTGAATATAATAGGCGTATGTACTTGAACACGATTGAAAATCTCGAAACTTAAACCATCAACCAAATGAATATCAAGAAAGATAAGGTCGATTTTATTATCTGGATTACCTAACCAAATACTCGACTCGCTAACAGAATCGAAACGTTCAATAATTTCAATTTTGGAATCGTATTTCTTGATTAAGCGTTCAAGTTTTTCTGCTGCTAAAACTTCGTCTTCAATAATTATGACTTTCATGTGTCTATAATTTGTTTTATTGTTTTTGTTTAATGGTTCTCCAATTCAATTTTGGGAATTTTGACCATGCTGATTTTATCATCTTCAATACAAGTAGCTTTAAAGTTACTATAAAAACTAATACTATGATTAATACTTTCTAATAGTGCTTTAGGTTTTATTGCTCTTTTTAATTTGGCTGACGATTTAAATTTGAAACAAATATATGAGTCGTCATCCTCAATTATAATGTTCAGTTTTGTGTTGGAATTAACCAGTTGTGTTTGCTCAATCAGGCTAATAGCTTGAAGAACAGTGTTGGGAACAATCATGATTTCTTTTGTATCTGTATTTAAATCCCATTCTAAACTTAGGTTACCTGCATATAAATAGTTCTGTATTTCAAGATAATGTTCAATTTTTTTGATTTCATCTTCAAGACTGATAACTTCTGAATAACGATTGCCCAGAATTCTACGGTAGAATAAAGCTAAGTAATCGATATGCTTTTCAGCTAGATCTACATTTTCCTTACGGATTAAACTGATAATCCCTTCTAGAGCATTATATAAAAAATCAGGATTGATTTTATTTCTAAATACCTCAAGCTCATACTGGATATTTTTTTGATTAACTTCTTCCTTTTGAAGTAGAAGCGTGTTTTGTTTATCGAGAAAGCTAATACTGATATAAAAAAGGTGGAAGAGAATCCCGACCAGAATAAAAACAATAAGTAAGGATATTAGCTGTGAGCCAAAACTGCTAATTCCTATATAATAGTTGAAGTACAACCATAAACAAACTGAAACTTCAGTGATTGTAATGATAAAACTACCTATGAATAGAAAACCTGTTTTTAACCATTGGGTAGAAATGAGTCGTTTCGATTTTTCAAATGAATTGATCCAAACCCGATAAGTCTCGAATAATATATAGTTGACTAGTATAAGAAAGACCAATTCATCTGGCTGAAAATTATTGATGATTTCAGATAATCGGTCGAATACCAATAGAATGAGCACGTATACAAAGAGCCCAGCTACTAAGGGGGCGAATATTCGATATAGTGATTGATTGAGATATTTGGTTTTCATTACCTTATTTATGTGGCTAATTCAGTTGTAATATTCTTAAAAGCAGCTTAGTTCCTCTAATTCATGTGTCGATTATTTTTGGTAATCAAAGGTAAGCTTACTGTAAAAAAGTCTGTTTTTTTTAGTTTGATATTCTCGCTTGTGAAAAAGGCATATCGCTTCTTTATATTTTCAATTCCAATTTGAAATGACTCAGCTTGTTCACGTAAAGGGTTAATATTGTTGCTAACATGTAGGTAATTGTCCTCGCATTTAAGTTTGACTTCTAATGGGGAGCTTTTAGATATTAGGTTGTGTTTAATAGCATTTTCAACTAACATCTGAATACTCAATGGAGGAACAAAGCTATTTCTAACCCTATCTGGCAGATCAATACAAAGTTTGTATGAATCCTGAAATCGCATTCTTAATATATAGTTGTAGGCTTCAACAAAGGCGAGTTCCTTTTCAAGAGGAATAAGTGCTTTATCATTCTGATCAAGAATAAAGCGATAACTCTCAGCAAATTTTCGAATAAAAACCTCTGCCTTCTCAGGATCTTTATAGAGTAGAGAGGATATCGTGTTGAGTGAATTGAAAAGAAAGTGTGGGTTCAGTTGAGATTTTAAGGCTTTAAACTGCAAATTCATCTGATTGTTAATCATCTCAACAGATTGGATCTCTTCTTTTTTTAGATAGTTGAAAGAATAAATCATGAAATCGAGAATGGTATATATAAAAACGAAGATGAAAAGAATAAGCAAGGCTTTTAAGAATTCGTCTTTATATTCCAACCAAAACTTTTCATAGGTCATTTTGGTACCCAATATCATATCGAAAAACTCGAGGTAGCAAACGATAAGAATGCATCCTGTCATAAAAAGAGCCAAACACTGTAGAAGAAAACGTAAGCTATGTTTCTTTTTCCAACTAACAAAGCTGTTGAGAAGTTTACCAATTCCCAAAGCTGAAAAACCGGCTAATAGACCAAAAGTCGCAGAAGTCAAATAAGGTAGGAATTCCTTTTGAAGAGAAGGCAATTCTCCAATCTGACTATAATAGCTTAGCATAAAGCTAAGTATTCCGAAAACAGGGCTTATGATGATAAAACGCAAATATTGCGACATAGTATAGAAAAGATTTGGAATACTTGAAGTTACAAATTGAGATTTAATTAAAGGCTAATTATAAAGAGAAACTTCATGACTTTACAATAAGTGATAGTAAAGTCATCAGATTTCAGATGATTAGACAAGTGTAACTATGAATATCTAGTTTCTTTTATGAGAATATATAGCCTTCATGATTTTGCCATAATCATATTCAGAATCAATTTTTTGAGTTGCATCAATTAAGGCGTTTTGAATTTTTTCATTATCTAAGTCAAGCTTTCTTGTAGCTTCAAGAAGAAAAGAGGCGTACTCATAATCAGAACTGATGTGACTCGCTTTTTCGATAAGTGTTATCTGTTGTTTCGTACTTAAGCCATCTTTGTTCAGCATCATTTTATACAATTGACTTAATTCATACGAGGATGAGATTTTTTCAGAAGCTTCTATCAAAAAGTCAAAGTTTTCTTCACCTAGCTTATCATACTCCATAAATTCCATTAATATTTCCTTATATGAATAGTCCGAAGAAATATCATCCATCATTTCTTTGAATTTATCTTTGTTCTGAGGTGTTATCATCTCATGCTTAATCATATTTTTCATGATTTGAGTGTGCTCGTAATCAGAAGAGATTCCTCGGCTCAGTTCAATTATTTTATCGATATTATCGAGATCAAATAACTCCTCGTTTATAACCGTTTTGATGATAATTCCTTTTTCATAATCAGAATCGATACCCTTTAAGTTGTTTAGGATAAGATCCAGTTTTATGGTCGAATTTTTTCCTTCTGAGATAGCCAGCTTTATCAAATTCGATTTTTCGAAATCTGAATCAATATTATTCATTGCTGAAATGAAGAGTTCGAAGCTTGCCTCGTTTAATTTATTATTCTTGAAAACAGATTTTAAAATTTGAGATACTTCATGGTCAGAAGAAACCTGGTTAAGACTATTAAAAAATTCCAATGAAAGTGTGCTGTCATCAATAAAAACTGAATTGTGCTTTTTAAGGATTTGAGAGAGCTCATAATCAGAGTCGATATTAGCAGGGAACTCCTTTAAAAGCTTTCCTTTTTCTTTTTTTGTCAATTCATTATTGTCCAAAAGGTAATGAACCATACGTGATTTGAAATAGTCACTATCAGTTGCTTCTAGTTCTGAAAGGAATGCATTAAGGCCTCCTTTTTTATAAAATTTATTAACACGGTTCTCTAAATCTAAACCTGAATTGCGTACCACTTGTGGTAGTACTTCTTGCATCCATTCACGACCTTTAGGTTCAAATTTAATTTGTTTCTTTCCTTCAAAATAGAGTTTGTCGAGTTGACCTTCATGTGATCGAAAATATAGCTTACGCTTCATTCCGAAGCTTACCATGCTAATTTTTAGGTAACCATCATCGCTAATGTCTATAACATCAGTGTAGTCCTCATTAAACTCAATCTCTCCATGAGATGAAACTTTAATGTTTTCAGCTTTCCAATTAGATCTTTCACGACTTGTGACTTCCTTATCCAAGCTTATTGGGCTTGCTTGTACTTGATTCATCAATGAAGGCAGAACCAATGCAAGTAGGATTGTGATTTTAAATAGAGCTTTCATATGCTTTTGATTTTATGATTTCCAATATCAGATTTGTGATTCTTTAGAAACTATTCATTGTAATTGATAGTTCAGCTATTACAATTATTAATTGTTGTCTTTAGCTAGATCACTTTTTCTAAGTACAATATTCAGGAAAACTAAGAAGAATAAAAAAGTGAATGACGTCAATTGTCGAATATCTGTCATGAATTGTAAAGAATGGAACATTCTTTTGAAAAAGCCTCTTGGAAATAAGGACGTGTGGGGGGTAACTAAAAAACCACTCCCGGAAAAAGGAGTGGTTTTAAATGTTTGTTTGAAAAGATTTAAGTTGTGTCTTAACTTAAATTAATTGAGCTGAACTCAGATTACTCTGAAACAACTTCGAAAGCGATATCTACTTTCACTTCTTTATGAAGTTTTATTGAAGCAGTATACTTACCGATTTCTTTAACAGCATCTTTAATTGCAATAACTTTTCTGTCAATTTCGAATCCTTGAGCTGCAAGAGCTTCAGAAATTTGAATATTGTTTACAGAACCGAAAATCTTACCTGTAGTACTAGTTTTAGCACCTAAAGTAATCGTAACAGCTTCAAGTTTTTTAGCAAGCTCAAGAGCTTCGTTTTTGATTTTCTCCTGCTTATGAGCACTTTGTCTCATATTTTCAGCGTGCATTTTTCTAGCAGACTCAGTCGCTAAAATTGCTACACCTGTAGGAATCAAGTAATTTCTTCCGTAACCATTCTTAACAGTTACGATATCGTTTTTATACCCTAAAGTATGGATATCTTGTTTTAAGATGATTTCCATTTCGTTTCCTCCTTCTTTAAAAGATTATTTCATCATGTCAGTTACGTAAGGTAGAAGAGCTATGTGACGAGCACGTTTAACTGCAGTAGCTACCTTGCGTTGATATTTTAAAGAAGTACCAGTAATACGACGTGGTAAAATCTTTCCTTGTTCGTTTAAGAACTTCTTCAAAAACTCAGGATCTTTATAATCGATGAATTTGATTTTGTTCTTCTTGAAACGACAGTACTTTTTCTTTTTGATCTCAACCGTTGGGGGAGTCAAATATCTGATTTCTGATTGATTTTGTGCCATGACTATTTGTCCTCTTTAGATGCTTTAAGGTTTCCTTTTCTTTTAATAGAATACTCGTATGCGTATTTATCAAGTCTGAAAGTTAAGAAACGGATGATTTTTTCATCGCGTCTGTAGTTAAGTTCCAATTTCTCGATAGTATCGCCTGGAGCTTCAAATTGAAGCAAGTGGTAAAAGCCAGTGCTTTTCTTTTGAATAGGATAAGCTAATTTGCGTAGGCCCCAACTCTCCTCATTTGTCATCTTACCACCATTCTCGATGATAAGAGCCTTGAATTTTTCTGCCGCCTCCTTTACCTGAGCTTCAGATAAAACGGGAGTTACAATGAAAACGGTCTCGTAATGATTCAACATAATTTAAAATTGTTTAATTAATAAACTAGTTACTAATAGTTTTACTAAGCCGCAAAAGTAATCAATCTTTTTTAATATTCAAACCCCTTTAAAGCTTAAGTTTTGTCACCTGTTTTTTTCTTTTTCAAGTTTTAGGTTTTTTTTTTGAGTCTAACTTATTTTTCATTAAATTGTATAGTGAACTTAATAATGTAAAAATCAAATCTTTTATTTTTGTTGAAATTTGGTTTTCACTACTAACACACTGTTTGTTAGATTACTAATAGTTCCATTATTCTAAGTCGTAATGGTAATAGGATTTGAGTATAAACCCTTTATAAATCGAAACGCATGAAAGACAGGATTATAACTTTAGCAACTTACAGCTATTCTAGGGCTCATTTACTGCAAGGCTGTTTGGAATCACAGGGTATTGAGTGTTTCTTAAAAAATATCAACTTACTACAATCAGCCATTGGCGGTGGCGTAAAGGTTCGAATTCGTGAAGAGGATTTAATTAAAGCCTTAATTGTAATCGAAGATTTCAAATTAAGCTATATTGAGAAAGATGAGGATAAAGTTGTGCATGGTTCTGTGATGGAATTAAACCGTATCATGGTTCCTGTTGACTTTTCAGATTCATCGCCTCGTATTTGTGATTATGCCTACAACTTAGCAGTGAAATTTCATGCAGATATCCTGTTGTTTCATACCTTTTTTGCTTCTGCTATCGAAACGATTCCTTTCTCAGACAGCTATACTTATAATGCCACTGTCGTTGAAGTTTTAGCCGAAGTTGAAAAGAATGCCAAAATGAAGATTAATGAATTAAAGGATTATTTATCTGCTAGGATTGAAAAGGACAAAGTGGAGGGTGTTGAGGTAGATGTAGCTTTGTCGGGAGGTATTGCTAGTTCCGAAATTATTAGCATGACTCGAGATTATAAGCCAGATTTATTAGTAATGGGATCTCGTGGTGAGACTGCTGGAACATCTAATTTGCTTGGCTCAGTAGTTTCTTCAATAATTGACAATGTTGAAGTCCCTATGTTGATTTTATCTGATAGAGGTGAGAATCCTGATTTGGATGGGATAAAAGAAGTGATGTATGCAACTGATTTTGATAAAGCTGACTTTAAAGCTATTGCTACATTGAAATATATTACAGAACCGTTCTTTATGAATATTCACTGTGTTCATTTTGAGAAGGATGAAGATGACCATCCTCTTGAAGAGCATCGTATGGGTATTTTACGTAAGTATCTAAAACGATCGCTGGGTGATGATACCGTGAAGTGTCAGATTTTTAAAATTGAAGACAAAATGAAGGGTATTGAATCCTATGTTCAGGATCATAATATTGGTATGATTGCTATTAAGGCTAGAAAACACAACTTACTTGAACGCTTATTTTTCGGTCAGATGTCACGTAAGCTTTTTGTAAAAACACATATGCCAATTTTAATTTTTCATTAATAATCAAAGAAGCTTTATTACCGGCTTCAAAGCTAAAAGCTATCGAAGATCTTTTTCTTCGATAGCTTTTGTTTTTTCAATTTTAGAATAAGCCTTCTGTAGAAAGATAGCGTTCTCCAGTGTCATAATTAAAAGTCAGAATCCTTGCATCTGAGCCAAATTCATCCTTTTTCTTGGCAACGGCAGCAAGAGACGCGCCTGTTGATATGCCTGCTAAGATGCCTTCTTCCTTAGCCAAAGATCTAACCATTGAGAAAGCCTCTTCTTGACTTACTTTTATAACGCCATCAAGAACAGATTCATTGAGGTTCGTAGGAATAAAACCAGCACCAATTCCTTGAAGAGGGTGTGGGCCAGGAGCTCCACCACTAATGACAGGAGAAGCTTCAGGCTCAACTGCGAATACTTTTAAATTTGGAAATTTAGCTTTAAGAATTTCACCAACTCCTGTAATGTGTCCACCAGTTCCAACTCCAGTTACCAGATAGTCGATACCATCTGGGAAATCAGCAATGATTTCTTGAGCTGTTGTTTGTCTATGTATTTCAACATTAGCTTCATTGTCAAATTGTGATGGCATCCAACTATTTGCATTGGCTTTGATAAGCTCTTCTGCTTTCGATATAGCGCCTTTCATTCCTAGTTCACGTGGTGTTAATACAAATTCAGCACCATAAGCTGACATTAACTTTCTACGTTCAACTGACATGGATTCGGGCATGACAAGAATCAATTTATATCCTTTTACAGCAGACACCATTGCTAAACCAACTCCTGTATTTCCAGAAGTAGGCTCAATGATAATTGCACCTTCCTTAATAATGCCATCTTTTTCAGCTTGTTCAATCATCGATAGAGCAATTCTATCTTTAATACTACCTCCGGGATTATTACGTTCTAACTTCATCCAAGTATTAGTCTTTTGACCTAGGATTTTGTTGATTTTTACGATAGGAGTTTGTCCAATGTTCTCTAAAATATTATCTAATTTCATATGTTTATATATTTATAAGTTTGTGTTTTATAATTCTATATTTGAAAGTCAATGATATTGTTTTCGTTGATACTTGACCTGACTTTAATTTTATGACTGTGATATGCCAATGAATTGGAGTCGACACTTGACGTTAGCCAAACATTACCACCAATTACACTATTTCGACCAATAATGGTATCTCCTCCAAGGATTGTTGCATTCGAATATATAATGACATTATCTTCAACAGTTGGGTGACGTTTCTTTTTAGCCAAACTCTTTTTTACTTGCAATGCTCCAAGTGTAACACCTTGATAGATTTTCACATTGTTTTTTATAATGGCTGTTTCACCAATAACGACACCTGTACCATGATCAATAAAAAAAGATTCTCCAATTCGAGCTCCCGGATGAATGTCAATTCCAGTTTTTGAATGGGCATATTCACTCATAAGCCTAGGAATAATAGGAATATTGGCTAGATAAAGTTCATGACTCAATCGATAAACCATGATGGCAAAAAAACCAGGATAGGAGACGATAACTTCACCTAGGTTTCTGGCAGCAGGATCGAAATCCTGGATGGCTTGTGCATCCAATAAAAGAGCCTTGTACACCTTTGGTAGATTTAGCATAAACTGTTTTGATAAATCATCAATTGGCTTATTCAGTTCTCCTTTTATTGGGAGGAGCAGCAGTTTTAAATGCGTTTCTAATTGTACTAAAAGAGCCTCTTGAGCGCAGTGACTTTTCGAACGACGTGCGCTGATTGGGAATAAGGTGTTCATCCCTTCTTCAACAAAGATTTGAGTTAAGTCTCTACTTGGAAGATCTAGTTCGTTGATTTCGCGGGAAGCTTGAAGTTCTTCCATAACTTTTGTTAGATAATTCATTCTTGAATGATTATAAAATATAAATTGGAAAGGAGAATTTGAGGTGCAGGCAAGCTGCCCATTTAAATTGAGAGTCTATAGAAAGAATACGGTTCTACAGAACTAACAACAAGGGGTACAACAACAGCAACAACAATTCCTGTTACTGGTTGAAAAAGATGTGTTTGATTTGAAAGAAGTCAAAAATGTAGGTGCAGTCATATTCAACTCAAAAGAAATTTGAGATTTAGAAAATGATGCGATATGACTATTATACTCTTTCATAAGGAAATAAATACTGAGACAAATCTAAGGAATATTTATGTATAAAATACTTCTTTGTCCGAATTGTTTTTCAAACTGTTATTAAATTCAGTTTGAAATAGAGCGAATCTAAAATTAGATATTCACTTTAAGGGCCATCGATTTAAACAGACACCACACAGTTTCACCTTCTGTTAGTTTTAGTTTTTGGCGAGAAGTTTCAGTAATCGTTACAAGGAGTTTGAATCCTACATCAACAAGGCAGTATGTTTGGTTACCATGCTTGATAATCTGAAGGATTATTCCTTCCAGTTGGTTTCGAATTGAGACATCTTCTACTTGATGTAAGGCAATAGCAATGTCCTCAGGTCGAAGAGATACATTAATCTCATCATCTAATTCGAAGTGTTGTAATTGCTTGTTTCTTTTAATGCTTATTTGCCCTTTATTCGTTTTTTTACTGAGTTCAAAAAAATGAGTGTCGATATGTTCAATTTTAAAAGGAATCATATTCGTTAAACCTGATTCTTCCATGATATCAAGGAGTAGATCTTTTTCGACTAATTCAAAATAATTACCATGTGCTAGAATCTGTCCATCTTTAACAAGCAATAGTTTTTGACTCAAACTCAATAAATCAGGTAAGTCATGACTGACAACCAGGATAGGTAGCCCTAGTTTCTGATTGATTTTAACGAGAAATGGAATGATCTGTCGACGTAATGATGTGTCGAGAGCAGAAAAAGGTTCATCCATTAGCAATAGGCGAGGTGAGGATAGTAAGCTTCGTCCAATGGCTACTCGCTGTTTTTCACCACCAGACAACTGTCTAGGTAATTTATTTAAGAGTGATTCGATTTCTAGCAATTCAACGATCTCATTAAGTTTAAATTGTTGCTGACTAGCTTTGATGTATTTTGTTGCGAAAAGTAGATTCTGACGGACATTCATATGAGGGAAAAGGCGGCCTTCCTGAAAAACATAGCCTATTCTTCTTTTATGAGTTGCTGTGAATTGTTTTGTTTTGCTATTGTCAAGTATATCATCGCCAATTGCAATTTGTCCTTCATCTAATTTTTCCAATCCGGCTATCAGTTGTAAAAGGCTTGATTTTCCAGCTCCTGAAGCACCAAAAACACCTGTGATTCCATCTGAGAAATCAGCTTGCATGTCCAGATTAAAATTATCTCTAGACCATTTTATATCGATAGAAAGTGCTGTCATGCTTTATGTTTGCGATGATGTAGATTTTTAACTAATAACTCGGATCCAGCCATGGCTAAGAATGAAAATAGGACCGCTATGATCAGAAGGCGAAAGGCAGCTGTTTCCTGACCAGGAACCTGAATGGCAGAATATAAAGCTAAAGGTAATGTTTGAGTTTCACCAGCAATATTACCTGCAAAGATAATCGTTGCACCAAATTCTCCCAATGAGCGAGCAAAAGCTAATATAAAGCCAGAGATAATGCCTGGAAGTGCCAATGGTAATGTGATTCTAAAAAAGCTTTGCCAACGATCTGCGCCTAATGTTTTAGCAGCTTCTTCGTAAGCAGGATCAATCATTTCAATGGACAATCGCATGCTGCGTACACTCAAGGGAAAAGCTACAATTGTAGATGCTATAAGTGCTGCATAATAAGAGAAGGCGATTTTAATTCCAAACAAGTCGTTAAGTAATTGTCCTAAAAATCCATTACGGCCTAATAGTAGAAGTAGAATGAAACCTGTTGCCACGGGAGGGAGTACCAAAGGTAAATTGATAAAACCCTCCAATAGAAATTTAGCTCTGAATTGTCGTCTGGCTAAAAACCAACCCGTAAATATGGCAAAGGGCAAACAAAGCAAAGCACTCCAAAAAGCAACTTGGAGTGAAAGAGAAATGGCTTCCCATTCTATATTCGTTAATTCTAAGTAATTAGTCATGGACAATAAATGCATAGTCTTTCCAAATTCTTTTAGATTCAGGTAGCTTCAGAAAATTCTGGAAGTCTTGAACTTTAGAATTGGGGTTTGTGCGATGAGCTGAATAGATGAGGATAGGAGAAGAGTCTGACTCTTCGAACTCATATATACAGCGAATTTTTTTCGATTTTTTAGTATCCGAAAGATAAACAATTCCTAGTTCAACTTCGCCCATCTCAACCATAAGTAGTGTTTCTCTTGCATTTTTACAAGGTAATATTCTAGATTTGAGAACTTGCCATAGTTTATGGTGTTCGAGAATTTCTTTGGCATATTTTCCAGCTGGAACATGGTTTGGATCACCTATAGCTAATCGACCATCAAATAGAGACGATATTTGTTCCGGTCTAAAGTTCTCTAAATCACTTAGTGTACTCGATTCGGGCACAATTAAGGCCATTTTGTTTTGAGCCAAGTTGAGTTTTGATGAAGCTAGCAGTAGTTTCTTGTCTGAAATATAATCGATCCAGTCAATATTTGCAGAGAAAAAAAAATCAACCTCAGCACCTTGTTCTATTTGTCGTGCAAGTATGCCTGAGGAAGCAAAATTCAAGCTTAATTTTATTCCTGTGTTCTTTTCGTAAACCTCAGCTGTTTTGCTTAAAACATCTTTTAGGCTTGCCGCAGCAAAAATATTCAATTTATCTGCTTTGTTCGAAGGTTTGCAGGAGCTTAATAGTTGACTAAAAGAAAGACAAAAACATATGAGTAGGATAGGTATAGGCTTCATATACCAAATATAGCTTATTATATGATAATAACAATTTGGATGAATTATTCAGTAGCTTAAGATTGAATTCATAAAATAATAGCTCAAAATATTATATTTTCTATATGAAATTAAGTTTTCAATATTTCTAAAATTTATTATTGTGATTTATTATCATATTTTGACGAATGGTGCTTTTTTTATTGTGTATTTATATTTGTGACTTCATTATTGGAATCTAAATTGTCATTTGGGTATTTTGATATTGATTTTTTTGTAGTTTTTATTTTCTTATCCTTTTTCTTATTAACATGTTTGTATTCTTGCTTGTTTATTAGCGTTATATGGTGTTTAGATAGGTTTTTGTTATCATATTTAGTTCTTCTCGTATCAACTGGGTTTGCGTTAGGATGAAGGGGGTTTATTTATAGTTTATATTTTATTTTGTATCTTATAGGATAATTGCAGTTTTTGATGAAAAAAAGATTTTTGATTAGATGAAGAATCGACATATTTTTATTTTCTTTGTGCATACAACTTTTCCATTTTAAAGATTCCTGATGAAAACAATAAAACTTTTTTCGACCCTAGCCTTAATTCTATGTTTTTCATTTGCACTTACAGCTCAAATAAATGAAACTGGGCAAACTCAAACAAAACAAGAGGTGACGCCTCAAAAGAAACAGACTGTTGTTAAGCCTCGTGCCTATATTAAAGATGCTCCTATAAAAGAGCAATTTGAATTTATTATGGATAAATCTTTCCGATGGAAGACTTATAAATCAATTCCGATTGCATGGTTGAATAAGTTTGAGTCAGGTTTTGTGGATAGTTTGAATGCCATACGCAAGGATTATCTTGCTTCTGAGAAGTTAGTTGGAGAGAGAAATAGAACGATTAAATCTTTGGAATTGGAATTAAAAGAGAACAAAGATGCTTTAACAACTATAAAGGGTGAAAAGGATAGCATGTTCCTATTGGGTATTCAAATGTCGAAGGCAAGCTATAGTTTATTTATCTGGAGTTTAGTAGGAGGTTTGTTGTTGTTGACAGGTTTCTTCTTTTTATTATTTAAAAGAAGTAATTCAGTTACCAAAGAAACTCAAGTTAGATTGGATGAGGTTAGAGAAGAGTTTGATACGCATAGAAAAACTGCTCTTGTGCGTGAGCAAAAGTTAGCAAGAAAGTTACAAGATGAAATAAATAAGAATCGCAATTTGGGAATGTAATAATTCTTAAGAAATATAAATGAGCCTTGATCTTTAGATTGAGGCTCTTTTTTTATACCAACATTTAGGTATTTTCCAGTGCTTATGCCATAAATCAGACTTTTTTGTTTTTTTTTGTAATACAAGCCAGCTTCATACAAGAATAAACTTGCGATTCATTTTTATTAATAGAATTTTCAATGCCTTCAAAAAAACACTACATAGTAATATTACCCATTGTGCTTATTGTCGTATTTGTTCTATGGGAATTTTCTCAATTTGTAGAAATTGATTTTTCAGAAAAGGCTGAGAATATGCTCAGTTTTGTTGATGTGGAGTTATCGGAGGAAGATGCTGATAAACTTGACCGTGATTTTATTCCAGGTATAGAATATGTGACTAGTTTGACGGGTTTATGGGCAATTAGATTTCTTCTTGCAGCATTCTTAATGTCACCCATTAGTCTTATTATTGGGCGAAGCTTCCCTCTCTTTTTTCGTCAATCCATTGGTATTACAACAGGTTTTTTCACGACACTACATGTATTGGTTTTTATTTTTTCAGAAGGTATTTTGCAAATCTTTGTAAGGCCCGAACTTATTTTTGGTTTTATGGCTTTCATTATCATTCTAAGCTTGACGATTACATCGAGCAAGAGGGCCATGAAATTACTTAAACGTAAATGGAAGAGTTTACATAGAGGCGTTTATTGGGCTGTATTACTCGTGATGCTTCATTTGATTATTCTTGATCAGTCGTGGATGGTTTATGGAATTCTGTTTGGTTTAGGCTTTGTTTTTAGAATTACGATATTGAAACGATTTATAAAGAAGAGTTTATAAAAACTTTCACACAAAAAAAAGAGGCATTCCCAGGAACACCTCTTTAGTATAATTATTTGAATTGAGATTACATTTCAAATTCTTCCATGTCACCACCTTGACCTCTGGCTCCACGTTTCTTTTTGTAGTTGTTAATCTTATAACTCAAATTTAGTTTAATACTTGGCCATTGCATATCGAATTTGCTGTAGTTATAAAAATCAGGTCCTTCGCTAATATTCTCATGTTTTGCAGTATTCAATATGTTTCGAACTTGTAGCGTTGCTGACAATTTACGTTGCATAAACTCTTTCTTAAGTCCCAAATTAGCTGTGATAAAACCTTTACGCTCACCCTGTGCTTTTTTACTGGCTGAGTGATACATTACATTTACTTGAAAGCGAGTCGTTTTATTAAACATGAAAGTTGAATTGTTTCTAAGGCTCCAGTTTAAGCTTTCTGTTGAGAAATCTTGAACAGTAGCTTTCTTTTCGCTATCGTAAGTTGTGTAATCTCCTTTTTCTTTATAATGATAAATATTTCCAATCAGATCATTTTTAAACCATTTAGCAAAGCTTAAATTTATCATGGTTTCTACTCCTAAGGAGTAATCTGTTCCGACATTTTCAGTTGTTGATAACATGACGTTTTCCTGATAAACCGAACGGATGCGCTCCATCACATTGTGAGTGACACGGTAATAAGTTTCAAATGAGATAGATTGTTCGCCAATACGTTTTTGATACCCTAATTCGTATGAATCGATATACTCAGGCTTTAATCCAGGGTTACCTTTTCGAACATTATAAGCATCACTCCAGGTGATAAATGGTTCAAGGCTCCAACCTCTAGGGCGATGAATGCGTCGGGTGTAGCTGGCCATTAATTGATTCCCTTCCTTTAGATCAACTTGTGTGTGAATGGTAGGAAAGAAATCCCAACGGTTGATTGTAAAGCTTTCGGCTTCACCTTTGAATTTAATTTCTCTATCAGTATACTCACTTCTTAATCCAAGTTGATAACCAAACTTACCTGCTTGATCAGCATATAGGGCATAAACGCCGTGTACATTTTTTTTATAATCAACTTCGTGTCCAAATTCAGGCTGTAAAACGTAGCCACTTCCATCTATATAGTCAGATTGTGTTGTAATATCTTCACTCTGGCGAAGCTTCGCTTGATATCCTGCTTCAAATTTACTTTTACCTCTTAATGGAAGAGTGTAATCAGCACGGAGATCCAGGTGAGAACCAGGTCCTTTTTCTGTAGCTTCTTTACCGTCTACAATACTTCCGTTTTGTTTACGCTCTGTCTTCGATTTTTCATCACCATCACGATAAGAATAGTTAACCTGCGTTAATAACTGGTGACCTTTTCCTTTAAACTTACGTAAGTAGCTGAAGTTGGCATTATAGAATTCCATCTCACGATTCCAATTGTCAGTACTTTTATAATGTTCCTCTGGACTTGGGGCTCCTCCATCTATAGTGAAATAATCAGTATAGTCAAGCTTTGATCCCATATCCATATCTCTGCCACCATAACGTAAGCCCAGGGTTACTAAATTTTGGTCATTTATCTCATAATCGAAGCCGGTACGAAACCCATAACCCACGCGCTCTCTGTCTGTTTCACCATTAGAGAGAAAGTAGTTTGTTGTGCTAACGTCTGTGTCTTTATCAACACTTGTTATTCGGTTTTCACTTTCACGATCACCAGAGAAGTTACGATTGCTATAATCCATCCCGAAATGGAAATTGATTTTATTTTTGCGTAGGTTGACCAAAAAGTCCGCGCCTCTGTTGTTAAACGTACCAATGTTTAGGTTTACAACACCACTGGTTCCTTTTAACTTGCCTTTTTTAGTAATAATATTTATAATACCTGACGAACCTTCAGGATCGTATTTAGCAGAGGGATTTGTAATAATTTCAATATTCTCAATCACACTAGCTGGCATCTGAGTTAGAATGTCGGCAGCTTCCAAAATAGAAGGACGACCGTCAACCAAAACCGTAAAGCTACTGCTGCCACGTAGGCTGACATTACCTTCTATATCAACATTGATTGAGGGTACACTTTCGAGCACATCAACAGCATTACCACTTGCAGTTGTCAATTGTCTGCTAACAGGTATAACTTTTTTATCAATCTGATATTGAATTGGCAGTCGTTCTGCGCTAACAGTAACTTCCCCTAAAGCCTCGCTAGCTTGTGACAATAAAACCTCTTTTAGGTTGGCAACTTTATGACCTCTACTGATTGGAATGTTGCGTATGGTTTTCTTGTTGTAGCCTATGAATGAAATTTCAGCGTAGTATTTACCTAGTTTTAATTGTTTCAATTCGAATTCACCTTTAGCATTGGTAATAGTACCATTCACTAGACTTGAATCAGCCATTCTAAAAACTGAAACAGTGGCGTATTCAACAGCCGTTTTTAAATCCTTATCTTTTACAATACCCTTAATTGTACCACTCAGTGCCCCAGTTGAGTTTGGTACAGGCTTCATAGCCTGAGTCAGGCTAATTAGCATTGCAAAAATTAATAATAATAGTGTTTTCTTCATGTTTTAAGTCCTTGTTTTAATATGAACTGCTAAACAGCTCTAGTTAGTAGGTTGTGTTTTTATATAATAAAATCCAATATGTGGGATTTATCAAATAGAAATCTGTGTTTAGACGCTAAGAATGTGAAAAGGTTTAGTCACATATTTACTTTCGAACCCAAAATTATCATATAAAATTGTTTTTTATTCTATTGAGCTCTGTTTTGATCATTTTTAACAAGTATTTAACTAATCAACTTTTGTGCTGAAAATGAATTGTATCGAAAGACTAATTTTCTCATAATTTTAGATGAGTTGAAGGATTGGACTTTAATCCCATTAAATTATTTTTCCGAAAGGATTAATGTTAATGCTAGAACTGAAAGAACAATAACTTTTCCCCATTTTGTAATTTTCCAGAACTTCGGATTATCAACTTGCTTGTTAAGTTTGCCTGATGAAACAGCAATTAAGCTAAAAATAAGCCAAGATTGCAGCATGAATATAATGCCCAGAATTATCATCTGAATTGTGATGTTAAACCCTTTAGTGCTTATGAATTGGGGTAGGAATGCAATAAAGAACAAGGAAACTTTGGGGTTTAGAACATTCATTAGAAATCCTTTTCTTATCAATGAGAATACTTTAACCTGTTGGTTTGAGCTTTCTGTTTCAATATGTATTAAAGGTTTATTTTCCTTTAAAGATTGATAGGCTAGAAAAAACAGATAGCCTGCGCCCATATATTTAATTAAAGAAAAGATGAATTCAGATTGTTGAATAATAATTGATAAGCCAGTGGCAGCGGCAAGAGTGTGAATTAGAACTCCAAATGAAAGTCCTGTTGAAATGGCAATACCATTTCTTTGACCTTTGGTTAAACTTTCAGTTAAAACAAAAATATTGTCGGGACCAGGCATTAAGGATAATAGAATGGAGGCTCCTAAAAATGATAGGATTAATTGTAATTCCATAGCGATAAAGTTTAGAGTTAATTGTATGAATTGATTACATGAAGAATAGAATAATCACAGGGAATAGAAGTCCACTAACTGTTAGTATCCAACCTCTTTTCTTGAAGCTATACTTCCCTTTTGATAATAGAATTCCAGTAATGGATATGAGGATTAGAGCCAATGCAAATATATCTGAAAACCAAACCCACCACTTATTCATCAATTTGTGTAGAATGGACATATGCCCCAACACTGGGATGGTTTCTATATATTCTATTTCTCCTTTTCCTGTGAGTAGATCAATGTTTGCGAATGCATCCTCGAAATATACACGTGCCTCATTTTTATTCATCCTAACTCCACGAAACTTATTATTAGTAATTGAAGGGGAGATGTTCTTGATATAACTTTCTGGAGAGATGGACAGGCTATCTATATTTTCAAGCTGTATGGGTTCATTCCTGACTACATAGGTTTGTGCGTTGAAAATATCTCTGTGATTTAGTGCTATACCTGAAATGGAAAAGCACAAAATTAGGCCGACATAGAAATAGCCAAAATCTCGATGTAATAGTCGGTACCAGTACTGTTTTGATCTCATAATATCTTTTGGGAGCAAAGATAGATTTGAGAACAGAAGCGAGGTTTAGCAAATTCTACAGATTATTTGTGAATTTCTAAAGATTTGGATAAATCACTGGGATTGCAGGCGAGTTGCTTGTATACAAATCGGCTGTATGAGCTTTGGCTGTCAAAATGCAGGCGATGACTTATTTCTTTATGAGATAACTGCTCAATAATAATCAATCGCTTTATTTCAACAGTCAACAAGTCGTGAAGTATTTGTAAAGGTGTTTTACCAAGATCTTTTCTAATACTGGCACTGAGTTTCGTATTCGAAACATGAAGCATGTTTGCATACGCCCCAATATTACGCAAGTTTGAAAACTGATTTTCAGCTAGTTTAAGGAATTGTAGTGTTAGACTATCTTTTTTAGAATCGATATTTTCGTTTTCAAGAATACCTAGAATTTGATAAATAGTGAATGAAAAAAAATGACGTAGCTTTTCATCTTTTAAACTTTCAGTTGATGCTCCCAGTTTCTTTAGATATCGAAAAGAATAAATTAAACTATCGAAGTCATCATCTGTAAGTTTGATTATAGGGTTTGATTTAAAAGCAAATAGAAAATCGGCGGAAATGGATGGGATAGCTGTACTCAAGTATTCAGGTGTAAACTGTAAAAGAATTCCATTTTCACTTTTGAGGCGTTTTAATAGATGCACTTGGTTTGGAGCCACAATGTAGATTGTTTTTGCTTCTATCTTATAGGTGTTGAAATCAATGAGTTGTTGACCTCCTTTACCAAGCTCAAATAAGAAGATTTCGTAATATTTATGTCTGTGGATTTTATAGAAATCATACGATGTTTTGTGATCAATATCCGTTATGGATAAATCCGTCGTTTTATTTATTAATGGGTGAATCTCCATAGTTTTCAATAAAATCTGTATTAAAACACTTTGTTTCGAGGGCTGGTTTTTTTAAGTATATTGCTGTAAATCGCAATCAAACTTAGTGAAAAGAACGCATACTAATAAACCTACTATTTCAAATTGTTAGTTTGGGTGCTTGCATTTTTCGTATTTTACAAGAGCAGATCAAGCTTTTATTAGCCTTCATAAATTAAATATCGTGATAGCTGACTTGCAATAAAATTATTAACTTCATTACGTTAATAAAAAAGTGAAATAATAGCCAATATGATGCAGCGAACAATTGATATGGAGTCATATAAAAACATACTTGTGACCAAAACACCAATTTTAAATGAAGGTAAGCCTGAAGCCAAAAGGGAAGAGATATTACAATATTTTTTGACTAGTTGGGAGCTTGATGACAGGTTATATGATTCATTGAAAAATGAGGAGGCATTTTATATGCGTGCCGATCCTCTCCGCCATCCACTTATTTTTTATATAGGGCATACAGCCACTTTTTTTATAAACAAGTTGTTATTAGCAGGTCTGATTACCGACAGGATTAATCCCAAATTTGAATCGATATTTGCTGTTGGAGTAGACGAAATGTCTTGGGATGATTTGAATGAGAAGCATTACGATTGGCCAAGTATAAATGAAGTTCGTGAATATAGAGAACAGGCGAAAGCCATGTTGGTGAACTTGATTGCTGAGCTTCCTTTGAGTATGCCTATTAATTGGGAGAATCCATTTTGGGTGATTATAATGGGTATCGAGCATCAAAGAATCCATATAGAAACCTCATCGGTATTGATTCGTCAGTTGCCAATAGATCAGGTGCAAGCAAATCCACTTTTTATGATTTGTGAAGATTCAAGTGTTGCGCCTACTAATGACCTTTTGAAAGTTAAATCGGGTCAAGTGGATCTTGGGAAAACTAAGGAAGATGCTTTATATGGTTGGGACAATGAATTTGGTCAACTAAGTACAGAGATTAAAGCCTTTTCGGCTTCGAAATATTTGGTGTCCAATCAGGAATTCATAGCTTTTGTAGAAGCTGATGGCTATAAATGTCAGGAATGGTGGACTGAAGAGGGGTGGGACTGGGTGCAGTTTAAAAATTGTGAGTATCCAATCTTTTGGATAAAAAAAGGAGAGGATTGGAAATTGCGCTGCATGTTACAGGAGATTGATCTGCCATGGAATTGGCCAGCTGAAGTGAATTATCTTGAAGCGAAGGCCTTTTGCAATTGGAAATCAGCCAAAACTGGAAAGAAATTAAGAATGCCTACCGAGGGGGAATATTACTTGTTGCGCAATTCGCTTGATATAGCCGATCAGCCCTATTGGGAAAAAGCTCCAGGGAATATAAATTTGGAGCATTACGCTTCATCTTGTCCGGTTGATGAGTTCGAATTCAATGGCTTTTACGATGTGATTGGTAATGTGTGGCAATGGACCGAAATGCCTATTTCAGCCTTAGATGGTTTTGAGATTCACCCTTTTTACGATGATTTTTCTACGCCGACATTCGATGCCAGACATAACTTGATTAAAGGTGGTTCTTGGATATCAACAGGTAATTTGGCCATAAAGGATTCGCGTTATGCTTTCCGTCGTCACTTCTTTCAGCATGCAGGTTTTCGCTATATCGAGTCAGAAGATGAGGTGGCAATTGAGGACGATTGTTATGAGAGTGATGAACTGGTGGCTCAATATTGCGAGTTTCAGTATGGACAGACCTATTTTGGTGTAGAAAATTATTCTAAAGCTTGTCTTAATTTATTGCAGGAGCACCTTAAATCAATTAATAAGGGAGCGGCATTGGATTTGGGTTGTGCAACGGGACGAACCAGTTTTGAGCTGGCTAGATATTTCGATAAGGTTACAGGTTTGGATTTTTCCGCTCGTTTTATCCGAATTGGTACTCAGCTAAAGGAAAGTGGTAAACTAAATTATAGTCGAATTGAAGAAGGTAAACTAGATACTTATCAGGAGATAAAGTTGTCGGACTATGGACTGGATGCGTATAGTGATAAGGTCGATTTTTTCCAAGGGGATGCTTGTAACTTAAAGCCTTTCTTTAAAGGATTCGACTTGCTAATTGCCAGTAATCTGATTGATCGTTTATACGATCCTATTAAGTTTTTAAAAGACGTTCATAATAGAATTAATGTGGGTGGTTTGCTTGTTTTGACATCGCCATATACTTGGCTCGAAGAATTTACCGACCTTAAGAATTGGGTAGGAGGCTATCGAAAAGATGGTGAGCCTTACACAACATTTGATGGATTGAAAGAGCAATTGTCTGAGCATTTCGAGCTTGTTGAAGAACCTAAAGATTTGCCATTCGTTATTCGTGAAACAGCTCGTAAATATCAACATACCATCGCTCAAATGAGCATATGGCGTAAGAAGTAAATCTGCTTGGAATGGGAAGTCTTTATAATTAATTCTATTGATCTATTGGATTTTCCCATTCAAGTTTTTCAGTTCCCGAATAATAAAATAGCCAGCAATAAGAGCAGATCCTACATCAGCAATTGGGCTGGCAAACCAAACACCTTTTAATCCCAGGTAGTTGGGTAGGATAAATAATATCGGGATTAATAATATGACTTGTCGCATGAGGGTAAGTAGGATTGAGGTGCCAGCTTTACCTATCGATTGGAAATAATTCCCAACAATTACCTGAAACCCAATAATGGGAAGTGCAATTAGAAACGTTCTAAGACCTTGTGTTCCCACTTTCAATAATTCCTCGTTCGAACTATTAAAGGTAAGTATGATCATTTCGGGAAAGAGTTGGACTATAAGCCATCCCACAATAGCAATTCCTGTTGCGGCTTTCATGCAAATGATAAGGGTGTCTTTTACCCGCTTGTAATTATTTGCGCCATAATTGAAGCCATAGATAGGCTGTGCTGCCATATTAATCGCAACAATCGTCATGACGATTAGCATGGCAACCGAATTGATGATACCCATGGCAGCTATGGCTATATCGCTACTGAATTTTATCAGTTGTATGTTGTATAAGCCCTGTACAAAACTACCCGCAATCTGCATGGAAAATGGAGCAAATCCAATCGTGATTATATAGAGAATGATTTGCCCGTTTAATTTAAAGTTTTCCTTACGTAGTTTGATTACCGAAGATGAACTTATGAAATGACGGATTACCCATACACATAGGATGAATTGAGATATAATGGTTGCCCAAGCAGCACCAGCAACACCCATGTCAAACCAGAAGATTAAAATAGGATCGAGTACAATATTTGTACCTGCACTAATCAGCATGGAATACATGGCTATTTTAGCATTGCCCTCGGAACGAATCAGGTTGTTCATGGAAAAACCAACCACACTAAAAACAGCTCCCAAGAGAATAATGTTCAGATATTCATTGGCAAATGCCATTGTATCGTTCTCTACACCAAATAAACGAAGCAGTGGATCTTTAATGCTAAACCCAATAATGCTAATAATTGCCGAAACGATTAGCATTAGAATAAATGAATTGCCAAGTACCTTTTCTGCACGGGGAAAATTTTTCATCCCCATGTTAATCGAAATACGAACGCCAGCACCTATGCCTATCAACATGCCAAAAGCCATAAGAATAAGCATAATCGGATAAACAGCACTTATGCCTGAGAGTGCTTCTGCTCCAACTCCTTGACCTATAAATATACGATCGACAACATTATATAATGAGTTAATTATTACTCCAGTAAATGCAGGAAGAAAATACTTCCACAACAAGGATGTAATCTTGGAATTCTCTAGTTCGTAAACGTTTTGTGAATTTTTGTCCATAGGCTTGATAATGGGCAAAAGTATAAATATTGTGAGTCTTAGTTTATTTTAAAGGCAAAAAGTCTATGAAATGATGTGAAACAAAGAGGAAAAGACCATGAAACGGGCAATAACAGTGTTTATTCTTTTGTATATTTGTCTTCCAAATTATAGAAATGAAGTTATTTTACGCACTTATAAGATTTATTGAGAAGCTTATTCTGTGGTTTTACCCACCTTTCAAGCGGTTTATGCCAGAGCAAACATTTAAGTATGCGGCAACTGGGGGGGCAAATACAGCCTTGGATATTTTCCTATTCTTTATATTCTACAATTTCATCCTGAATAAAGAGCTTGTTGATTTTGGATTTATTGCCATATCACCCCATATCGCTGCTTTTATCATGTCATTTATTGTAACATTTCCTATTGGATTTATACTCGCTAAATACATCAGCTTTCCAGGTTCATTTCTACGTAAGCGCATTCAGTTCTTTAGATATGGATTAAGTGTAATGGGGAGCGTTCTTCTGAACTACATTTTCCTAAAACTCTTTGTGGAATACTTTGGCTGGTACCCAACGCCATCGAAAATGGCAACCACCCTTATTGTGATATTGTTTAGCTATACCGCACAAAAGTATTTCACATTCAAAGTAGAGATTAAAGACTAAAGCTTGCATTAATATTCTTTGATATTTTGCAGCAGAATCTTTAAGGACTGGTGTTACCATTAATCAATAACTTAGTTTATTAAAAAATATTTTTTTTTACTTTCTTGATATTTAAGATCTTTGTAAGAACTTGATTAGCAAATAGCTTGTGCTATTTTTGATCCTATTCTTAAATCCTAAATGTCATTTTCTATGAGCAATGTAATTGTATTGGGTGCAGGTATGGTGGGTAGTGCTATGGCAATAGATATGGCAAAAACTCATAAGGTTACACTTACCGATATAAATCAGTCCGTATTGAATCGTACCAAAAGCAAAAATAGCGACTTGATAATTAAGGAGCTGGATGTATGTGATAAAGAAGAGCTACAAAATACCATAAAACCATTCGATTTGGTGATATGTGCCGTGCCTGGATTTCTAGGATTTAACACCTTAATAGCCATTATAGAGGCAGGTGTGAATGTAGTCGATATTTCATTTTTACCTGAAAATGCATTAGAATTAGATAGGCTAGCTAAAGAGAAAAATGTAACGGTGATTGTTGATTGTGGTGTAGCTCCCGGAATGGGGAACCTGATTTTAGGTCGCTACAACGAGAAAATGAAGCTAAGCGACTTTGTCTGTTTAGTTGGAGGCTTACCTAAAGAAAAAAAATGGCCTTTTTGCTATAAGGCCCCTTTCTCACCAATTGATGTGATTGAGGAATATACCCGTCCTGCCAGATATGTGGAACATGGAGAGCTTGTTGTACGTGAACCATTAACGGATTGTGAGTATGTCGTGTTTGATAAGGTAGGGACCTTGGAATCCTTTAATACCGATGGATTGAGATCAATCATTTACACTATGCCTCATATTCCGAATATGAAAGAAAAGACTTTGCGTTACCCAGGGCATGTTGAGTATGTGAAAGTCTTGAAAGAAAGTGGTTTTTTTAGCGAGGTAAAGATTGAAGTTAATGGAAACCAGATTTCTCCTTTAGATTTTACCAGTAAAATTCTTATCGATGAATGGAAACTGGGCGAATTTGAAGAAGAATTAACGGTAATGAGAGTGACGTTAAAAGGGGAAAATGCCAAGGGCGAAAAAGAAGAGATTATATATAGTTTGCATGACGAATATTGCAAGGATACCCTTACATCATCTATGGCACGCACTACAGGTTATACGGCAACAGCCGCTGCCAATCTATATCTAGAAGGCTTGTTTACCGAAAAAGGGGTTTTTCCACCTGAACTGCTAGGTAAGCACGAAAGGTGCTTTGACTATGTCTTAAACTATTTAGAAGAAAGAAAAGTTCATTATAAAAAAACGCGTACTTAATTTAATGTTCAAATGTTTAATCTTCTTAATGGGTTCGATTTTCTCTCTGGATATTATACTATCTTATGGAAAAAAATGCCATTTTTTAACTAGTAGGTAATGTATAGTCACTTGATTTGTTTAACAAAAATAAATTTTAGTTGTCATTAAAAGTTAATATATTTATTGGCTTTAAATCTGTATGATAGTCAGGTTTTGCAAGTGTCATATAAATATTAAGAAATATAACCCATGATCAAGCAGTATTCTAAGTCCATTAAAAATATTCTGGTTCAGTTATTCATTTTAGGCCTCTTTTTTGGTTGTGTACCAACTAATAAATTAAGTCAGCATGAAATTTTGAAATCAAAGAAGACCTACCAACAAATCGCTCAGCAAAAATTTGGAGATAAAGTTGACTTTGAATTAAATTCAGATGAGAATTATGCATTGTGTGAAAAAATAATTTCTGAACCTAGACTCAACCCCAATCAACTTATCGAGTTCTTTGTATACGATATACAAAAGGGAGAAATTATTTTTGAGGACAAAATAGCCAATGCTAAAATATCCTGGTATAATAATACTCAATTGTTGATAACAAGACAGAAAGGATACATTACAAATCCGAATGATACAGGGAAATGGACTTACATTTTCGACCTCCAATCAAAGAAAAAACTACCCCAAACAATACAAACTAAAGATTTTTAACCAACTAACTAACCAATCAACTAACTCTTAGGGTTTATGAAGAAATTTTATCTCTTGCTTACTGTGGGATTGCTGGGTCTATCAGCGATTATTATCAGTAATTACATCCGACCTACTGAAAAGGAATTCTCCAGTGATAATTTCACACCTGAAGAATTCTGGCAAAAGCAATATCAAGAAAAAAAGGCTAAAAGAAAAGTGGGCTACAGCAAAGCCAACAAGCCAGATATGTACAGCAAGTACTTTAAAGACATCACAACCAGAATTGGAGAAAGCGAATCTGCTTATAAAATGAACTACAAAACATTGGAGCTACAAAAGGCCCGTGAAAATGGCCCAAGATTAAAAAGCACCAAAGCAAGCCTGGATTTCGTTCAGCGCGGTCCTGCCAACGTTGGGGGGCGTACCCGTGCCATTGTTGTTGATCCTGATGTAAGCGACAAGAACACTTGGTTCACAGGAAGTGCCAGTGGAGGAATCTGGAAAACGACTGATGGAGCAGAAAGCTGGATCAATCTTTCCAGCGACCTTACTAACTTGTCTGTAAATGCCCTAAAGATGGCTCCATCCGACCATAATATCCTTTATGCTGGAACCGGAGAGAGCTTTCCTGGCGGTACCCATATGATTGGAAACGGTATCTGGAAATCGGAGGATCATGGCGATAGTTGGATCCAAATGGCGAGTACTGCTACTGATGATAAATTTAGTTCCGTAAACCGCCTTTGGGTGAACCCAATTAATGCAGACATTGTTATTGCCGCCACAGAATACGGCATTTTCAAAACTACAGATGGTGGTACAGTCTGGGCACAGGTTTATGAAAGTGATCCTAAGATCAATGGGGTTGAAGTTTTGGCAGCATATCCCGATGAAGAAAATATCATATATGCAGGGGAAAACTCGAAAGGAGTTCTCCGCACGCTTGATGGAGGAAATACTTGGAAACTAGCATCTAATGGCTTGGCCGCAGGTGGTAGATACGAAATTGCAGTATCTCCCGTAAACAAAGATGTCGTTTTTGCAAGCATAAATGTTTCGGACAAAGAATCCTACGTTTGCATTTCAAAAAACAGTGCCACAGATTGGCATCTCTATGAGGATGGAGACGATAATGCAGACAACGAGAATTTTCTTGGAGGACAGGGAGGCTATGATAATGCAATTACAGCACATCCTTTCAACGAAAATGAAGTATTTGTAGCGGGTGTAAATATGTGGAAAATTGCTTTCAATGAGACAGCTACAGAAAAAGAGGCTGTGAAGGATGCATATACCGAAAACACTGATTTTCTTTCTTTCATCGGTTTCGGAGGCAGCCATTTAGGTGGAGGTTTAAGCACAGCTAAAGGAACAGGACTGGTTGCTACCGACTGGACATCAGTGGAAATTCTTTTTGGAAAAGGTCTTTCCCAAAAAGCCCACCGATTTACCGTACCGGATAAAGCGACTTCTGGTGTTGCCGCGTCAGATTATACTTACGTAGACTATGTTGAGGTACCTTTCCAGGTTTGGGATACAAAAAACAACAGGCAGTTGATGGTTTCATTCCGAGATCAGGAAAAAGATGGAGCTTTCAACCTGTATACTCGTACAAGTGATGATTATGGTGATTTGGGGAGAGAATACATCTATGTTAATGCCGTGGAGTACAATTCTGATGCAGCTGATGCAGGCATTGCTGTTTCAGGAGGGCACATACATAAAGCCATGTATATGATTTGGCCTACATTAACCTCAGGAGCCACGTGGGATGATGAAAATTTACCGACTTCCAAAATTGTTGTGGAACACGGTACCCTTGAAGTTTTTGGAGGCACAACAACAAGTGTTGCAGATGCCTATGGTGAATATGGAGGAGGTAACAATTACGATCAGGGTGCTGGTTTCGGAAAAACCAAGATTCCTGGAGTGCACCCTGACCATCATAATATTACAATTATCCCATTGGAAGATGGTAATTTTAGAGTTATCAATGGTAATGACGGAGGGATTGGAGTTTCAGAGGATAATGGCGTAACATTTAACCAAAAGGCTAACAACTACATTACCACTCAATTTTACGGAGTAGCTAAAAACCCAGAAGCCAACGAATACATAGGTGGCATGCAGGACAATGGAACTTGGCAGTCGGCAGCAAGTGAAAATGCTTCCTCCAAAACCAACTATTACTTCCGTTTAGGGGGAGACGGTTTCGAATGCCTGTGGCATGGAACAGATTCTAAAAAGCTATTGGGAAGTATTTATTACAATGCAATCTACAGAACCTCAAATGGAGGACAATCCTGGTCGGGTGTTAAAGGCATAGCTAAAGATGATGGCCCTTTCATCACTCATCTTTCAGCTTCAAAAATGCACCCCGATGTTGTATTCGCTGTAGGAAATATAGGCGTTTACAAATCAACAGACTTTGGTTCTAACTGGACGCTGAAAAATATTGAAAGCAATTGGTCTAACGGGACCGCCTATAGTGTGCACAATGTGGAAGTATCCCTAAGCGATCCAAAAATTGTATGGGCGGGAGCATCAAATAGCGGGAGTTTCAATATGCATGTTTCGCAAGATGAAGGAGAGACTTACACTGAAGTGAATGAATATGCTGAAAGAAACATGAATGCCTATATAAGTGGAATTGCTACTCATCCTACGGAACCCAATACGGCTTACCTTCTTTTTTCAACTGGTAAAGCACCTAAAATTATAAGGACAACTGATTTGGGACAAAACTGGGAAGACATTTCAGGTTTTGGAACGAATACAAAAAGTAATAATGGTTTCCCAGATGTGGTTACCCAATGCCTTTTGGTAATGCCACACAGTCCCAAAACCATTTGGGCCGGAACCGAAATAGGTATGTTTGAATCCATTGACAATGGAGAATCATGGCATGTTCTAAGTGGTAATTTACCTCCAGTTTCTATTTACGATATGCATCTTGTAGGTGACCAGGTGGTAATTGCCACTCATGGTAGGGGAGTTTGGAGTGTAAACATTCCTGACATTAACAGTATTCCTGTGGTCTCAGAATTTAAAGAGATTAAAGATCACGTCATCAAATTGGATGTGGATGTTAAGGCTGCTTACGACTATATGGAAATTTATATTAATGACAAGCTGAACGAAACCATCCAAACCCCAGCTTTGGGCTCTTTTAGTCATGAATTAACTATTGAGGAAGCCGGGGAATATAATTCTTACGTGATTGCTTACATTGGGCAAAATCAAATGAAATCGAATTTAGGAGAGCTCGTTGTGAAGGATAAAATGCCTATTGTTAATGGGTTTGAGATTATCAAATATTATAAATTAAATCTGCAACTAGAGATTCCGGTTGAATACGATAAGTTTGAAATATATATAAATGATGAAGTTTATAATACCTATAATAATCCTGCTGTAGGAAGTGCCAATTATGATATAACTGTAGAGGAAACTGGAATCTATAGTGCTTATATTATTGGGTATATGTTTGATTCTTCTTTCAAATCCAACTCAAAAGATGTGGAAATAATTCCTACTGGGATTGAAACCATTGAGGAAGAGATAAACGAGATGACGATTTATCCTAATCCTTGCCGCGGCGTATTTAAACTTCAACTAGGCAATTCCACTCAAGACTTTACTTTGGAGATTTTCGATCTCAGTGGGAAGAAAGTGTATTCCCAAAAAGATAAAAATACAGTGGATAACACAATTCGAATTGAGTCGTTGAAAACTGGTTTCTATATTGTTCGCGTAACAATGGATGGTAAAGTGATGTCAAGTAAAATTCAAGTTATAAAATAGATTACGAATATTGATTCTCTGATATCAGGAAATCTTTAATGACAAAACCCCCTCAAATGTGAGACATTTGAGGGGGCTTTTTTATTATTTGTTAGATCTTGATATAATGATGCTTTTTCTATCATATTTTATAAGGCTAGTTAACTCAAATAAAAAATGGACCACCTTTCGGCAGTCCATCTTTGGAATTATAGCGTTATTGTTTTTTTTAGATAAACAAGTTTACGTTTGATTGCTCAGCCTGTTCAAGGTAAGTGGCTACACCACCAATTTGAACACCATCAAGTAGTTCGGCTGCATCAACACCCATCACGTCCATAGACATTTGGCAAGCGATCATCTCAACGCCATTTTCCATGGCAGTTTGTAATAAATCTTCCAAAGAGTCAACTTTTTTCGAAAGCATTCTCTTTTTCATCATTTTGGATCCCATACCCATCATGTTCATTTTCGAGAGCTTAAGATCACCAGCGTCGCTGGCCATCATCTTACTAAACATTTTGCCCATCAGGTCTTTCTGAACCTTAGGTTTGTCAGTTTTTTTAATGATGTTTAGTCCCCAGAAGGTAAAGAATAGGGTTACTTTGCTGCCTGTAGCAGCTGCACCATTGGCAATAACGAGTGATGCTAAAGCACGATCCAATTCATCGGAAAACACCACCATGGTCTTGTTTTTCGGTAAATTCATACTTGTCACAGGACAGCCTTCAATCTGCTTTTGTTTCTCGATAATTGCTGTTATAATTCCTTTTTCAGAATCACAAGAAATAAGCTTATTTCCCGTCATATTACACCATGAAGCAACATCCTTACTAAATCCTGCATCGGTTACTTTTTGACGTAAACGCTGACCATCTTCAAGCTTATCAATTTCTTTTTTCAGTTTGATAATCGGACCTGGACATTGCAAGCCACAGGCATCAATATCAATAGTTTTAATCTCTTTTACCTCGGCATCTTTATCTTTCCCGCGATAGATGTGACCATCTTTAGCGATATAACTCGATCCGAAAATATCCTCGTTACTTTGTTTGCAGGTAGCGTGCTCGTAAGTTTTATAACCACCACTTAGGTTTACAACATTATTAAAACCTCTCTGCATTAGAATTCTTGCAGCAAAGTAGCCACGTAGTCCAACACCACAATAAATGATAATCTTTTTGTCCTTAGGAATTTCGTCAAGACGCTCACGAATTTTATCTACTTCGATGTTTATAGCGCCTTCAATTTTTCCTAGCTCAAATTCATCTGGTGTTCTCACATCCAAAATGAAGTTGTTTGGTGCATGTAGTTGGTGTAACTCATCCCAATGAATGATATTGACCAAACCTTCGATAATGTTACCAGCAGTAAAACCTGCTTGGTTCACAGGATCTTTGGCAGATGAATAAGGAGGGGCATAGGCATGCTCAATCTCTTGAAGATCGTAAATGCTTCCGTTATTTTTAAGTACGGTTGCGATCAAATCAATACGCTTATCAACACCTACATAACCAATAATCTGTCCACCGAAAAGTTTTCCCGTTTCCGGATCGAACATGATTTTGATGGTAGTAGGCATAGCACCTGGGTAGTAACCTGCATTCGATGCACCATGCGTAATATTCGAAATATACTTGATGCCTTCTTTCTTAAGAACCTTTTCTGCAAGTCCGGTTGATGCTACGGTAATATCAAACACTTTCGCGATAGCAGTTGCAATAGATCCTTTATATTTCTTAGTATGTCCGTTTACCAAGTTATCAGCAAGCATACGTGCTTGTTTGTTGGCAGGACCAGCAAGATAAGCATTGGTATATTTTCCTGTAATTGGATGAGGGAATGCCATGGCATCGCCAAGTGCATAAACGTGCTCGTTACTGGTTTGTAGGTATTCGTTTACCTTGATACCACCATTTGGAGCCAATTCGATACCTGCTTCTTTAATCAGTCTGGTTTCAGGACGTACACCAATCGATAGAATCACCATATCAGCATCGATCTTACGACCCGACTGCAAGTGAATATTTAATTTATCACCTTCGCGATTGAATTCAGATACACCATCTTTTAGGTAAAACTCAACATTTTTGGTTTTTAGGTGCATATGTACCTCAGCAGCCATCTCATAGTCAAGAGGTGTCATCACCTGATCAGCCATCTCAACAATGGTAACCATCATACCCATATGATGAAGGTTTTCTGCCATTTCAAGACCAATGAATCCCGCACCTACGACTACCGCTTTCTTAGGTTTTTTCTCATCGTAAAATGATTTGATCTTATCGGTGTCTCTTACATTACGAACGGTAAAAATGGCATCGTCTTTAATGCCTGGAATAGGAGGTTTGATAGGCTCAGCACCAGGTGAAACGATTAGTTTATCGTACGTTTCTGTATAGGTCGTTTTATTTAATAGGTCGCTAACTTCTACTGATTTGTTATCAGTATCAATACTGATAACTTCATTTTTAACACGAACTTCAACATTTAATCGAGCTTTAAAACTCTCTGGAGTTTGCAATAACAGCTTTTCTCTTTCAGTAATTACACCACCTACATAGTAGGGCAAACCGCAATTTGCATAAGAGATATGTTCACCTCTTTCGAACATGATGATTTCTGCTGATTCGTCTATTCTTCTAAGACGTGCAGCGGTTGTTGCACCACCAGCTACACCTCCAACTATTAAATATTTTGTCATGGTATTATATTTTGTACTACTCTGTTGTATATATCTAGATATCCATATGTATGGAGTGCAAATGTAATATATCATTCGATTTTGACAGCATGAAATGAGGAATTTGTAATATGTTGTACAATATGTTTATGAACATATGTTCAGATGTGCAGTTCTGTATGCTAGTATTGATAGGGTTTTATACTTGCTGAAGTGGAAGAGTGCTCAAAAACAGATGTTTGCAATTAGAGGAGGGAGTGACTATAGTTTGGCTTAAAGCTAGCTTGAAGCTTATTTGCAATGAAATCGGGGATTATTTTAGGATTCCGAGATCTTTTATCTACAAAAACAACTGTTGAATTGGCTTTACTTAGAATGTGCCCTTCTTCATTGGTAATCAGGAATTCAAAATAGAAACGGGTTTTGGGCATTTCTTTTACTGTAGTTGTAATACTGATGAGTTCATCGTAGTGAGCTGGCTTTTTGTAATCGATATTGAAAGATATGACAGGCATCATGATATCCTTGTCTTCGAGAAACTTGTCATTCAAATCAAACTTTCGCAAAAGTTCTGTTCTTGCCTGATGACAATAACTCACATAGTTGGCATGATAGACGTAGCCCATCTGATCGACTTCACCATAGCGAGGCCTTAATTGCATTTTATCTTGTATCATATAGCTTGATGTAAATCGACTGAGTGTGTACTTAACTGTATCCTATGCCAAAGCTTTTTTAACTCCAAGGAAATTTCTGACTCTGGCTGATATTCTACAATTGTTTGTTTGTTAATCATGGCCTTAACCATGGCTTTGTCAAAGGGTAGTTTAGTCAGTAGTGGGACTTGATTAACTTTTAAATAATTCTCAATAATTCGACTCAGCTCAAGGTTTAGATCATACTTGTTGATAACAGCAAATACTGGAATCTTAAACGACTTAATTAGTTTGAGCAGACGATCGGCATCGTGTAGGCTTGACTTGCTTGGTTCTATCACTATAAGAGCCAGATCGGTTCCTGTTAGGGATGATATAGCTGCACAACCAATGCCTGGAGGGCCATCATTAATGATATATTCTTTGTGAGAGATAAGCGATATCTCTTTTGCTTTTTTACGTACTTGGCTCACTAATTTGCCAGAATTTTCTTCTCCAGGTCCCATATTAGCATGTACCATAGTACCGAATCGGGTATCAGATACAAACCAATGGTTATTGGTGTATTGTTCGGATTGAATAGCTTGTTCAGAACAGATACGTTCACACAAACGGCATCCTTCGCACTGAAAGGGATTAATGGAGAGTTTATTGTTGGTTTCGTGTATGGCATCGAATCGGCAATGGCTTACACATAGACCACACATGCTGCATTTGCTAGAATCTAATTTTGCTTTCCAACCACTTGAAAAAGTATGCGTTTCTTTAATATTAGGTTCTAAAATCAAATGCAAATCGGCTGCATCTACATCGTTATCGCAAAGGACCACATTTGTAGCTAATCCTGCCAATGCTGCGCTTATGCTCGTTTTCCCAGTTCCACCTTTTCCACTTAATACGGTAATCTCTAACATAAGTTCATCCTCCTCTTTAAACCATTGGTAATATGATGGTATGTATCCGAAATCTCTTCGCCAATATGAGTCAGTAGATCACCTTTGGCGTATTTCGCTGCATAATCTTGGTCGAAAGGGATTTCTCCCAATAGTTCAATATCATTCTGTTTTAAGTAATCATATACCTCGGTGTTGCCTAAACCAGCTTTGTTTACAATAACACCAAAAGGTTTTTGTAATTCTTGTAATAGAGCAACCATCAATTTTAAATCGTGTAAACCAAAAGGTGTTGGTTCTGTAACTAGAATAACGTAATCCGTATCACTTATGGTTTCAACTACAGGACATGATGTGCCTGGGGGGGCATCATAAAGGGTTATGGTGTTTTTAGGATTAACGTGCTTTTTTATTTCTTTGATCACCATGGTTTGCATAGGTGAACCTATTTTTAAAACACCTTCCACTAAAGAGATCTGATTATCCTGCTGATAATAATTTATTTTGCCAATGGGATGTTCAATTTCTGTAATAGCTTGGTGTTCACAAGCAACAACACAAGCACCACAAGAATGGCATAGGCTTGCATTGACTTCAGCAAGTTGTGCTGAAGGAATAATATTGATAGCATTAAATTCACAGAAATCAGCACATTTTTTACAGTAGATACATTTATCTGTATCTATCTTAGGAATCAACTGAGTGATTTTTTGTGCTTTTTTCTTTTTAGCTTCCGGATAGAATAGAATATCATTGGGCTCTTCCACATCACAATCAACTAGTTGAACGTCTTTGGTGATATACTTTTTAATAAAGTGGTGTAGGCTAACCGAAATCGTTGTTTTTCCTGTACCACCTTTTCCGCTTGCGATGGCAATTTTGTAGGACATAGAATGAATAGTTTAAAGATGTAATCGGTGTAAATAATGATACACCGATTACTGATTTTTTTGATCTAACCGACTAATGATCACAGTAGTTTGCTGAAAATGTCAGACTGTTTTTAAGATAAGCTTCAATTAATTCTTTTGCTGATAATTTTGGTGCACCAACAAAAACATTGACACCATTTTGATTGAAAAGCTGAATAGCTTTTTGTCCCATTCCACCTGCAATAATATCACTAATGCCTTTTTCTGCTAACCATTTTGGAAGCAGGCCTGGCTCGTGTGGAGGAGGTGCTAGTCTTTCTTCAGAAACAATAATTTCATTTTCAAGATTTAGAACAGCAAAAAAGCTACAGTGTCCGAAATGGGCATCTAAAATATCCTGATTGTCTACTGGAATCGCAATTTTTTTCTTCATCATTTTATTATTTATTGGGTTAAGTTTGTTTAAAATGAATGGATAGTTTTATGTACGAAGAGGAAAATTTCACGCAAAGCTCTTAAGTGAAACGTTACTAGTAAAAAGAAGAATTTCCCAAACCTAATCTCTTTAAAAGTATGACGGTTCTTTACAAACGATGCGTGAATTTTAGTTCTACAGAATGGGTTCTAACTTGAACCTCTTCTTCGTCTCATTTTTTGACCTCTACCATATCCTCTATTTAGAGGAGCTGGTAGAGGTTGGTCTTCGCTTGGAATTTGTTTATCCGTTTCTTGAGGGTTAGGATTACATTTTCCAAGTCCTCTTCCAGTTTGAGAACCTTTTCCTCCTGGTCCTGTTCTGTCAAATCTTGGCATAAAACCTCCTTTTTATATAATTAAATACTAATGCGCTCAACAACATCTTGTATTTTTGTTGAGTCTTGAATAGCGATCATTTGTATGTTTAATTTTTCTAATAGTTCTTTAGCTTTAGGACCAAAATCTCCCGAAATAACTTTATCAGCCTTTAGCTCAAACATTAATTCTGCTGCTTTAGTTCCAGCACCATGGTTTGAATCTATAAACTCATTTTTCACAAAAGAGCTTTCTTTAGTTTCGCTATCGAATACACAAAACCATTCTGCTCTACCAAAGCGTTTGTCAAATTGAGATGCTAGTTCATTTCCTAAAGATGTAATTACCGTTTTACTCATGAGTTCTATTTTTGATTATTCAATAATTCTATTCTTGTTGACGTACACATAGGACATATTTCTTGTTCCAATGTTTTTGGAATTGTGAATCGTGCGTGGCACTGATCACAAATAAACCAGGAATCATCCATCCAGCTGTTCCCAAAAACTGTTACAATTTCTTTTGTTTCTACAAATGCCTGAGCAATTTTTCGTCTGGCACTTTCGTATATCCTTGCAAATGTAGGTCTTGATATTCCCATAAGCTCTGAGGCTTCTTTGTGGTTCATCAAATCGTAGTCTGCAAGTTTTATCGCTTCATATTCTTCGTAAAGTAGTTCTATTGGTGATTCAGCAACTTTATTTGTTCCATATGGTTTATAGCCTTTAAACTCTGGGGGGGCTACAATTTTTCTTAGTCTCCTTCTTCTGGGCATAAGGCAATTAAAATGATAATGAGAATATTCTCACTACAAATATAGTGAGAATATTCTCATTAAAAAGAAAGTTTGATTGTTTTTTATCACTTGCTAGATCAAATTCCTTAATTTTAAAAGTGAATATTTGTTAAATTCTTTATCTAGAAAACCTCTTTATTTTATCTCTTCAGCAAGAGATGCTTTTATTATTGGAGAATTGGTCTATTTTTGCAAAAAATATTTGATCTAGATTCTTTGATAATCGCTTCAGATATTCAATTATATAGAATAATAGAACGTAAGAGATGATTGATTTAATTGCATTTGATGCAGATGATACACTTTGGGGTAATGAAAACTACTTTTATCAGACCCAGAATGAATATGCTCAAATACTAAGTGATTATGGGTGTAAAGAAGCAGTGTTGGAACGATTACATTCTACCGAAATAAAGAATTTGAAGCTGTATGGTTATGGCGTTAAATCATATACCCTTTCGATGATAGAGGCAGCATTGAGCTTGTCATTTAGAGAAGTTCCTGGTGAGTTGGTTGCAAAAATTTTGGCTCTTGGGGCCAAGATGCTAACCGAACCTGTGTTGCCAATGAATCATGTGCAGCATGTTCTCGAGAATTTATCTCAAAACCACGATTTAATTAGTATTACCAAAGGTGATCTTTTGGATCAGAATAGAAAGATGAAGAAGTCAGGATTGGCAAAATATTTTTCTGATGTGATTGTTGTGAGCGAAAAGAATGATGAAGCTTATCAGCAAATTATTTCAGGACGAAATATTAAAGCAGAGAACTTCTTGATGGTGGGGAATTCCATGAAATCGGATATTCTACCAGTTCTTAATATTGGCGGTTATGGTGCTTATGTGCCTTCTGAATATACTTGGGAACACGAACAAGTTTCTGAGGTAGTAGAGCACGAGAAGTTGTTTGAATTAAAGGATATGAAAGAAATTCTAGACTTGAAATTCTTCAATTAGAAACAAGTAAGATATAATAGTGTAAGATCCCTGTTTCGTTGAAGCAGGGATCTTTTTCTTGAAGAATATATGGTTTAGAAGAGCATTAAATCTTTGATCTGTTCTTGGTAGTTTCGACCACTGATTATTTTAGAAGCTTTTTGATTGTTTAGTTTTAGAACAAAACGTCCTCCCATATATCTTTTTATTTCCTTGATATAGGAAACATTCACAATACAGGACCGCTGTATTCTTACAAATTTCTCATCTAACTTCTCCGAAAGGTAATTCAAGCTGTGGTCAATTACATATTCTTTACCTGATGATGTGTGTATGCTGACATATTTATCTTCGGCTGTAAAATGTGAAATATCATCTAAGCCTACAAAAATTACCCTATCAGCAATCTTTACAGGGATGGAGCTTATTTCTTTCTTAGAAATTTGCTTAAGTTGTTGTGAAAGAAAATTTTCCAATTCACTTTGATTATTCTCTGTTTTAAGTAGATGAAGTTTCTCAATGCTTTTTTCCAGTCGATCTTCTTTAACAGGTTTCAGAAGATAATCTATACTGCTAGTTTCGAAGGCTTGCAAAGCATATTCATCATGAGCTGTACAAAAAATGACAATAGCTTGATGGTGGATTTCTTGCAGAACTTCAAAGCCCGATTTACCTGGCATTTGAATATCCAGAAAAATCAAATCGGGTTTTAAATCCTCAATCATTTCAATGGCTTGATTTCCATTACGAGCTTCACCAATAACTTCAATTTTATCAGCATAGGGGAGTAGTAGTTTCTTTAAACGTTCTCGGGCTAGTGATTCATCGTCTATAAGTAGTGTTGTGTATTTTGATGTCATTTTTAGACTGATTTAGGAGTGAATGGAAGTCTGATACAGATGTTTTTATTTGGCTGATTCACCCAGGAAATCTTAGCTGATTCACCATATAGGAGTTCCAGTTTTTCGTATAAACTTTGTAAACCGTAACCAGAAATTGGCACGTCAGGGAAGTTAGGACCATTATCAAACACTTTCACAAATAAATGATCTTCCTTCTTTGAGATTTCTAGTTTGATGATGCCCTTTTCCTGAATGACAGAAACACCATGTTTCACTGCATTCTCTATTAAGGGTTGGATCAGGAATCGTGGAATTAATGATTTTTCTGCCAACTCGTCAATCTCGATTGAGTAATCTAAATCATCACCAAAGCGTACCTTCTCAATTTGTAAGTATGTTTCTGTTATTTCAACTTCTTTCTTAATATCAATCATATCTTGATCTTTGTGGTTGATGGCATATCTGAAAAAATCGGATAAGGCCAGTGCCATTTGTTCTGTTTTTGAAGGATTGATATGAGCTAGTGCAGCAATAGAGTTTAAGGAATTGTATAAAAAATGAGGATTGATTCTTGAATGTAAGGCTTGCAGTTCAGCTTTGCTTTTTAATAATTTGAGTTGGGATAATTCTATATCTCTCTTCCTAATTTCTTGAATATTCTTAAAGTTGACAAAGTTGAATATGAGTCTTGTGCATACAACTAAAATTAAGATTGTAATTTGTTCTAATTCGATTTCCCAACTCCAATAACTTTTATGAGTGCTTGTTAAACTTATAATGTAATGATAGTTGACAAAAAATAGGTAAACAAATAGTGCAGTTGAGAAAACTTGGAGGAGTAATTTATTTAAAACTCTAGAACTCACTATTTTTTGTTCTAAATAATAAAGACCAGTTAAGAGAATCAAAAGTGCTATTTCTGTTCCAATCCATATTTTGAGCAATCTAAATCCTGAAATGTATTGATAAGGAGCAAAACTCTGTGAAACTAAATAGAAGAAAATGATACAATTAATGGTTATAAAGCCTTGCTTTATGTACACACTTAATTGATTAGCTTCTGTCGTAATTATACGATATTTCAATAACAAAAGAATAACACAGAAGCCTAAGATGATACCTAAAATCTGGGTGACGAATCTGATCTTATCACCATATCGGTAGTCGTAATATTGTTTTATGGAACCATTGAAGTTCGATTTGAATTGATCATAGAAATTACCAGAATAGAGTTTGCTAATTACAAATTTATCTAGTTCAGTAAAGTTCGAAAGCTTGGGATCATCTTCATGAAAAATACAGGATGAGATATTCAATTCTTCTCTGGAATTGTGTCGTGTTTTTGATAAAGATCTTATAATGTAGTAGCGAAAATACTTGTTGCGATTTTCCTGATTCATTAATGAATCTAAAGAAAACATGTATTCCTGAGAACGAATCTTTCCATTAACTCTTAATCCGTAAAAGTTATGTACTCGTGTTTTGGTGTAATCCTTAGTCTTGTCAAGCCTTAAAGTTAAGTTGCCTAAAGAATTAACGAGTTCTATATTGACTGTTCTTATTAATTGCTGTAATTCTTTAATATTTTTTCTGATAGATAAGGAATCAAGCTTTGTAAAAGCTCCTGATAATTGCACTTTGATATCTTTTTCATATCTGTAAGCATATGAATTTGGGGGTAATATTTTGGATCGAATAAACCACCAATCGATTTTTTCAGACTCAGGTGTGATTTTTTCCGATTGACAAAAAGAACCAGTGCTAAATAAAAGTAGTTGTAGCAGTAAAAGCGTTAATTTTAGTCTCATAGTTTATTGTTTTAAAAGTTTCATATGTTAAAGAAACTTTTAGCAAGCCAAAACTACAAGATAATTCCGATAAGCTGCACACCTAATATGATAAAGAGCATTCTGATGAAAATATAATTTATGAGTATATAAAATGACAAATAGGAAGAAGCCAACTACGACATCGAAATTACAGTTTTAATTAACACATCACCAAATCAACACATTACCGCATTTCGACTTCGCTCAATGCAAGCATTCTCATTTCATCCTTCCGAAGCCTTGGCGTAGGCTTACATCACCACATCACCAAATCATCGTATTATTAAAGCAATGCATCAAACAAAATCTCTACAGGATGCAAGGCTTCTCTTTGGCTCCCATCCTTAATTTGGTGTCGGCATGAAGTGCCTGAAGCAGCCAAAAGTGTGGTGGGTTTTGTGTTTCGAACAGCAGGTAGGAGTTTAGCTATATCGATGCTAAGTTGATAATGTTCGGATTATTTTTAATAAATAATGGATTTTATAAAATTGAACTTTGTTAATGTTAAATAATTTACTGGTATTTGTTTATCAAATAATTTAATTATTGTTATATTTAAATGTTTTGTTTTTATCAATAAATACGAAATGATAATATTAACAAACATTATCTATTATGAGAATAAGCTTTACTCTATTAATTGCTCTGTTTTTGATCCCATTTTATGGTGTGTCACAAGGAGAGACACCTGTTTATAATACTGATGATGTAGCAGTATTAAAGAAAATTGCCAATGATAATTCATTGTTTATTCACAGACTTGACTGGTTAAATGACACCCCAGAATGGACTGGTGTGACTTGGAGTGATGCCACCAGTGATAAAAAAGTTGAGAAGCTTATTCTAAGAAATTCTAAGATGACTGGACTAGACATAACAGAACTAGAGGAGCTGGTTGAACTAGATTTCTATAATGGCAATTGGGGGAGTGATGACTCACCATCTTATTTTAATGTAGCAGGCTTAAAGAAGTTGAAAATTTTAAAATTTTGTGGGAGTTATGTAGAAAGTATCGATTTTTCAGGCCTGGAAAATTTGAAACGTCTTGATATTTCCAGTAATGATCTAGAGAGTCTGAACTTATCTGGTTTTGTAAATTTGGAAGAACTTTATTGCACATATAATAGACTCACACAAATTGATGTTTCAAACTGTATAAATTTAAAAGTAATTGATTGTAACTCAAATAAGCTTCCTTTTACTCAACTTTATCCACTTTTAGTGATTGATAGCCATGTATTAGGATCTGAGTACATTAAAGTTTTTTCTCCAACTGAATCTGATGGAATTGTTGATTATAGGGGTGAAGCAGAGTTTGATGGGCATATAACTGAATTTAAATGGTACAATAATGTAGACGTAGAGCTTAATTCTTCAGAAGTCGAAATGCTTGAGCCCGGTCTGTTTTCATTAAAGGTTGCAGGAGAGTTTTATTGCAAAATGACAAATATTCTCTTTCCATCTGTAGTACTAACGACGCATACTGTCTCAATTTTAGGAAAGAATAAAAACGAGAATGATATAATAGCTCTAAAAAAGATAGCAGAAGAAAATACAAAGTTTATTTATCGTGACGATTGGTTATCGGATAACCCTGATTGGAAAGGTGTAGTTTGGGGAGGCTTGTTGAGTGATACCAGAGTGGTTGAATTATCGATAGAAGACGGAAAATTGAGTAAGTTAGATGCAAGTGCCTTAACTGAACTTAGAAAGATTCAAGTCAATTCTTGGTATCATATTAAGACAAAGTTAAAAGAGGTTAATCTGTCAGGACTAGAACAATTAAGAGTATTTAGTTGCTCAGTCAATGAAATTGAAACACTAGATTTAACAACTGCTGTTAATATTGAGAAGTTAAATGTTTCGTATAATCAATTATCTGAAATTGATATTTCAAATAATCCAAGTCTAAAAGAATTATACTTTTCTGGTAATTTAATGACATTTAGCAAACTGTTTCCTCTTAAGTCATTCATTGATAATAATAATTTTTCACAAAAGCCTCTACTTGGCGAGATGGTGTCTAATGGACTAGTAGATCTTAGTTCTGAAGCTGATGTGAATGGAACAGCGACTAATTTTAAGTGGTTTAATAGTTTAGGCGTAGAGTTAACACCTGATCAGGTAGAAACAACGGATGTAGGAATATTTACTTTTAAGTTGGCAGGTGATTTCTATTGTGAAATGACCAATGACTTATTTCCAGATTTGACTTTACGTACCAATAAAGTCACAATAAAAGCAGCTAGCAACAATACCGATGATATCAAAACACTTAAAGGAATTGCAGAAGAAAACCCAAAATTTATTTACCGTGATGATTGGTTGTCTGAAAGCCCCGAATGGGAAGGTGTTACATGGGGAGGTAGTTTAAGTGATGCTAGAGTTGTAATATTAAACTTGAAAGAATCGAATATTACAAATTTAGATGTAAGCTCTTTATCTCTACTTGTAGAGTTTGATTGTTCTTCAATCTGGTCAAGTGAGATACGTCTTTCTAATTTAAATATTGATGGCTTACAATACCTTGAGAGAGTTGATTGTAGTAATAATAAGTTGTTGGAATTGAATTTAACGAATATACCTCATCTTAAATACCTTAATGCTGAGGATAATAATTTGGTAAGCCTAGATTTGTCTGCGCTTGCTAATTTAGAAAATCTTAGAATAGAAGGTAATGAATTAAAGTCGCTAGACCTGACTAATTTAAATAAGCTAATCGATTTAGGCTGTAGGTACAATCAACTAACAACTCTAATAAAACCCAATCCATCAGTGTTAGAACAGTGGTATTGTAATTATAATGCCTTAAGTTTTAGCAATCTTTATCATTTTAGAGATTTTAATCAAGTTTACTGGAGAGAACAGGGCTTGATATTTGATGAGTTAACGACAAAAGGAAATATTGATTATAGTAGCGAGTCGGAATTTGATCATTTTAAGACTGAATTTAAATGGTTTCATACAGCAGGCACAGAGTTAACATCATCTGAAATTGAAACAGTAGGTCCGGGTCAGTTTACTTTTAAAATAGCTGGTACTTTTTATTGTGAAATGACTAATGTTTTATTTCAGGATATGACATTACGAACCAAAACTGTTACGGTTGAAGGCACTGAAAAGAATTTAGCAGATATAGAGATTTTACGTCAACTTGCAGAAGAAAACTCTGAATTTATTTATCGTGACGATTGGTTGTCAGACGAACCTGAGTGGAAAGGTGTTGTTTGGGGAGGTAGCCTAGATGATATGAGAGTGGTCGAAATCAATATTGAAGCTGCCAGGTTTGAAAAACTTGATTTACGCCCCTTAAGTCAACTTAAAAAAATAAAATTAAACAGGTACAATGCACGACCAAGTTTGGTTGAGTTAAATATAAATGAACTTAAAGAACTTAAATATTTAGACATAGATAGGAACGAAATTGCCTCATTAGATTTATCAGCAGTTCCTGAACTTGAAACATTGATTTGTACGGATAATAAATTAGAAACGATAGATCTAAGTCAGCTGCCCAAACTTAAGCGTTTCTCTTGTGCCGAGAACAATTTGACAAATATAGATATCTCTCAAAATCCGAAGTTAGTATTTATCAACTGTCAGTCTAACCGTTTAAGTTTTTCTCAGCTGTTTCCATTATTAAGCATTGATAGTTATTATTGTACTTATCAAAGTGAAATTTTTGAAACGATGGAGTCAATAGGTATAGTTGACTATTCTTCCGAAGCAGAGTTCGATGGTGTTAAAACAGTATTTAAATGGTATAATAGTTTTGGCACAGAACTTAAAGAAGATGAGATTGAACTTATTGAACCAGGTAAATTTTATATCAAGATTAAAGGAGAGTTCTATTGCAAAATGACCAATCCTCTTTTCGAAGACATGACATTAAAAACGAACACTGTAAAAATAACAAGTGGGTCTGATCCTTATGGATTGAATAAAAATTGGATTCGTAAAAACAATTTTGCAGGAGGATCCAGACAAGGCGCAGTTGGTTTTAGTATTGGTTCATCTGGTTACCTTGGCTTAGGTGAGAATAATGGGCTATTGAAAGATTTATGGAGGTATAATTCAGATAGTGATTCATGGTGGAGACTTGATGACTGTCCTTTTGAAGCCAGAAGAAACGCTGTTGGTTTTGCCATAGATGGAATAGGATATATGGGACTTGGAAAGAATGATACCGATAAATTTGTAGACTTATGGCAATTCAACCCAGATAATAACACATGGACTCAAGTAGCCGATTACCCAGGGAAAAATACAGATTTAGCATCATGGGTTGTTCATAACAATAAAGTCTACTTTTTCTGTGGTAGAGATGAGGTTGGAAACTATTCCAATGAGGTTTGGGAGTACAATCCTACTGAAAATAGCTGGTTGAGAAAGAATGATTTTCCTGGCGATAAACGAATTTTTTCTGCAGCATACAGTATGCAAGGCAAAATATATGTAGGCAATGGTCAGAATTATGAAAATGGCTCGATGATGACCAACGATCTTTGGGAATATATGCCTGAAACCGACACTTGGATTGAGCAAGATATGCTATTGGGTTATACCACCATGTCGCCAAGTTATTTTTCGATAGGCGATAAAGCTTATTACGGATTAAGTGGATTTTCAAGCGGTAGCTTCTATCAGTTAGATCCCGTTAAAGAGGAGTTCGAAGAATCAATTTTTCCTTATGTTGAATCGGGTAAGAACCTAAATCAGCCCGTGATTTTTATTATAAACAAACAGGCTTATGTTTGTACTGGTTATCAGAAAGAGAGCTATTATAATGAAACCAATATTGCCGAAGTAATTGTTTTTGATCCGCCGGCACCTCCTGTTGTGAAAGTCCAAAATTTTGTGGCAACATTAGCCGACGACTTTAAAGTAAAACTGGAGTGGGAGGATATGTCAGTATCTGAGATTCGTCAGGAAATATTATATTCTAAAGATGGAGAAAACTTCGAACTTTTAGCAACTGAATATGCCAATTCTGGATCATTTGTGAGCCAGGACTTGGAGCCCAATACAAATTATTGGTTTAAAATTAGAGTGGTTGGAAAATGGGATGATTCTATCACAAGTGATATGGTGAATATATCAACCTTAACATTACCCGTTTCAGAGCCTACCGAGTTTAATGCTGTGCTTTTTGATCACCTAAAAGTAAATTTGATATGGCTTGATAACTCTAGGGCTGAACGATATCAGCAAGTTATGATTTCTGAGGATAAAGAAACGTGGAATGCTATTGATGTTGGTGCTGATTTAGAAAGCTATACCACCGATTATTTAAAAGCAGAAACAACTTATTACTTCAAAATAAAATCGATTGATAAAAACGATAATTCTGAAGAAAGTGAAATACTAAGTGAAACAACTTCAACAGCAACAGTTGCTAGTCCTACCGAATTTCAGGTTGAGGTTTTTGATTATCTAAAAGTAAAATTGTTATGGAAGGATAACTCAAGAGCCGATCAATCTCAAGAAATCATGGTTTCGGAAGATAAAGAAGATTGGTATATTATTGACATCGACGCTAATATTGAAACTTATACAACAGAATACCTGAATCCAGAAACAACTTACTATTTTAGACTTAAGTCTATCGGTGTTGATGGTGATCTGGCGGAGACCGATATTGTTTCTGTTACATTAGGTGAAAACGTATTTAATTCAGCTACAAATCTTACAGCTAATTTAGCATCAGATTTGGAAGTGAAACTAGACTGGCAAATTAATTCTATTGCAGGCGTTAGTCAGTATATTATGATATCGCAAGATGGTGAGAATTATACGCAACATGCCGAAATTTCTGCTGATGCAACGACTTATACCACAGCTGAGCTAAAATCAGCAACTTCTTATTATTTTAAGATCATGACCAAGTTTGATTATCATGAAAGTTTGATAAGCGAAAATGCTGAAGTAACAACAAATTTAGTGGTAGGCATTGAGGAAATTCGTGAGGATGAGATTAATATTTACCCAAATCCTACATATGATTACCTTAGGTTAGAACTTCCCGGTTCAGATCTAAAAAAAGTTAGAATTCTTGATGGGAAAGGGCAAGTAATACTTGTTAAAGAGGTAATTAATAATTTAACAATTGATGTAAATGGATTTGCAGCGGGAGTTTATTTTGTTCAAATATATTGCGATCAATTTTCAACAACTAAGAAAATTATAGTCATGTAAGCCAATGTAAATCAAAGCATAAGGGTTATCTGTTAATTCAGATAGCCCTTTGTTTTTTAAGGTTACGGATGCCTTATTTTATTAAACGCTTGCTTCAAATAATACCTCAACAGGATGCTGGGCTTCCCGCTGACTTCCATCCTTAATTTGGTGTCGGCATGAAGTGCCTGAAGCAGCCAAAAGTGTGGTGGGTTTTGTGTTTCGAACAGCAGGGAGGAGCTTGAGTTCCGCTATTTGCATGCTGAGCTGGTAGTGTTCGGCTTCGAAGCCAAATGAGCCGGCCATACCACAACAACCTGAATCAATTTCATTAGCCGTATAGTTCTTAGGGAAGGATAAAACTTCCTTTACAGGAAGGGTAGAGGCTAGTGACTTTTGGTAGCAATGTCCATGGAAACTTACTTCTTTAGTTTTATCAGTAAACTGTTCTTTTTTGATTCTTCCTGCTTGCATTTCTTGCCAAAGGAATTCTTCAATCATCAGGCAATTCTCTGAAAGCTCAAGAGCAGATGTTTTAAGCTCTGGATGGGCGAGATCTTTATATTCATCTCTAAAAGTGAGTAGAGCCGAAGGTTCTATGCCGACCAAGGGCGTTTCTTTACTAATGATATCTTTTAAGAGCTTGATATTTTTATTGGCAATTGACTGTGCTTGCTTTACCAAACCTTTCGATAGGTATGTTCTACCACTTTCGAGATGTTTGGGAATAATGACCTCGTAGCCTAATCTTTCAAGTAATTGAATAGCTTTTATACCGATATCTGTATCATTGAAATTGGTAAATTCATCTGCAAAGAAGTAAACGCGTTTTAGCTTTTCAATGCTAACTGAGTTTTGTTTTTTTGTCCAGGATTTCAATGTTGTCTCATGCAGTTTAGGAATGCTTCTTTCCTGTGCAAAACCTAGTTGCTTTTTAATTAGCTTTCCAAGTTTCGGATGCTGGTTGACGTAGTTGTATACCTTGGGTGCAATTCCACCTAGTTGATTAATCTTACTGATATTTGCAATAAGACGAGTACGCAATGGAATGCCATTGCTCTGATAGTAATGCTGTAAAAACTCAGCCTTTAGCTTAGCCATATCCACATTAGAGGGGCATTCCGATTTGCAGGCTTTACATGACAAGCATAAATCCAGAATGTCGTAGACCTCCTGACTATTAAATGGGTTTTCCTTTTCAGAATAGGTCAAGAATTCTCTTAATAGATTAGCTCTCGCCCGAGTCGTATTCTTTTCATCTAAACTTGCCTGATAACTCGGACACATTGATTTACCAGTAAGATGTGTATTTCTGCAGTCACCTGATCCATTACAGCGTTCGGCAGATCTGATAATACCTCCGTCAGCAGAAAAATCGAAATAGGTTTTTAGCTCTTTTGTTTCCTGATTGTTATTGTAACGCAAGTGGGTATTCATTTTGGGCGTATTCACTATCTTTTCAGGATTGAAAATAGTGTTAGGATCCCAAACAGCTTTAATATCTTTAAAAGCTTGATAGTTGATTTCTCCCATCATGAGTGGGATAAACTCACCACGTAAACGACCATCTCCATGTTCTCCACTTAGCGATCCTTTGAATTTTTTAACCAACTTAGCCGTATCCAGGGCAATGGCATGGAATTTTTCTCTATCAATGTCTTGTTTTAAGTTGAGTATAGGACGTAAGTGTATCTCGCCACTACCTATATGAGCATGGAAAACACAAGAGACCTCATGTTTCTTCATGAGAATCTTAAATTCTGCAATATATTCAGGAAGGACTTCAGGTAAAACAGAAGTATCCTCGATGACTGATACGGGTTTGGCATCGCCTTGCAAATTCGAAAGCACACCTAAAGCAGATTTTCTTAGGTCCCAAACACGCTTAATTTTTTCGGAGCCTTTTACAATTGGAAAATGATAACCCAAATTGTTGAGTGTAAACTCGGCTTCCATTTTTTGAGCTAGTTCATCAATTTCCTTTTGTGTTTCACGAGCAAATTCAATAATAAGTAGAGCTCCTGGCTTACCTTTTATAAAGAAACGGTTCTTTGCTTGTAATGGATTGCCTTCAGAAAGTTTCAGAATGGTATCATCCATCAGCTCGACGGCTCCAGGTTTATATTTTAAAGCAATTAAATTGCCTTGTATGGCATCTTCAAGAGAAGCAAAGTGTGCACAAACTAAAGCAACTTCCTTGGGAGGAGCAGGCACTAAATTCAGTTTTATTTCAGTCGTAAATGCTAAGGTCCCTTCAGATCCGGCAAGGAGATTACAAAAATTGAAGTTTTTGGAACTTGACGAAAATGGAGAGCTATCTAAAAGAAGATCGAGAGCATAGCCAGTGTTGCGTCTGTGATTTTTAGTGTCAGGAAATTCTTGACGAATGGTATCCTGAATTTCAGGATTTTCAAGAGTCTCACGAATGTGTTGGTAAATCTTTGTTTCTAAGCTCGACTTAACTCCTTTTGTGCGACATTTTTCATGAAACTCTTCATCGCTTAAAGCTGAGAAAGTGGCAGTTGAACCATCACTAAGTATTGTATTAATTTCCAGGGTATGATCTCGTGTACTGCCATATATAAGAGAATGCGAGCCACAGGCATTATTTCCCAACATACCACCAAGCATACAACGAGAAGCAGTTGAGGTTTCTGGTCCAAAAAATAAATTGAAATCTTTTAAATAAAGGTTTAGTTCATCAAGAATAACGCCTGGCTGAATACGAACCCATTTTTCATCTTCATTTAACTCAATAATTTTTGTGAAATATCTTGAAACATCTACTATAATACCATCGCCAACGACTTGTCCAGCTAGTGATGTTCCCGCTGCACGTGGAATAAGAGATAGCTTTTCTTGATTTGCAAAGAGGATAAGTTTCTTTATATCTGCTTCATTTTTCGGGTAGGCAACTGCAAGTGGTAAAACTTTATAGGCTGAAGCATCGGTTGCATATATTAAACGAGTGCTTTTATCTCTGTGAAATTCACCTTCGAATGTTTCTGTGAAGTTTTGGAATTTATCTGGTGTTTGCATGAAAATATTTCAAGTTTTAAGATGCGAATGTCTTAATATGCATAGCTTTGTACCATGTCTTAATCAATTGTTAACGATATAGATATTCTAGCTAAGTTCCCACTAAGATATTAAAATTTATTCTTATCAAGAATGGATATTAATATAGATTAAAATGTGTTAAAATGGACGCTTTCGAAATGCATTTTGGTCATTTATATCTAATTTCGCAATGTCGAGATTACAAAAACACATAAATTACTGACTTACAATGGACTTACTGCAAAAGATTAAGACGAATGCAAAGCTGCAAAACAAAAAAATTGTTCTTCCTGAAGGAACTGAGGAAAGAACATTGCAAGCTGCAGACATCCTTTTGAATGAAAAAATTGCACAAATTATTTTGATTGGAAACCCTGAGACAATCAAATCAGAAGCTAGTAGATTGAATTTAGAGCATATTTCTAAAGCAATTATCATCGATCCTGAGAATCATGATAAGATGGAAGCTTATGCTGAGATTTTGGTTGAGCTTCGTAAGAAGAAAGGGATGACAATGGAACAAGCTATGGGGCTTGTTAAAGATCCTCTTTATCTAGCTACCCTAATGATTAAAGCAGGTGATGCTGATGGTGAAGTTGCCGGTGCACAGAATGCTACTGGAGATGTTTTACGTCCAGCTTTTCAGATTGTGAAAACAATGCCTGGTTGCTCAGTTGTTTCTGGTGCTTTTATCTTAATCTTAAAGGATAAAACATTCGGTGATAATGGTATGTTGGTTGTTGCTGACTGTGCTGTTCATCCAAATCCTACTGCAAGCGAATTAGCTGAAATTGCCGTTGCAACTGCAAGAACAACTAAGGCTATTGCTAATATGGAACCCCGCGTTGCTATGCTAAGTTTCTCTACTATGGGATCTGCTAAGCACGAAATGGTTGACAAGGTTGTTGAAGCAACTCGTTTGGCAAAAGAAATGGCTCCAGAATTCTTAATTGATGGTGAAATGCAAGCTGATGCTGCTATTGTTGAAGCAATTGGTGCAAGCAAAGCTCCAAATTCAGAAGTTGCAGGTAGAGCTAACGTTTTAGTATTCCCTACACTTGAGGTTGGAAATATTGCTTATAAGTTGGTACAGCGCTTAGCTGGTGCTGAAGCTATAGGTCCAGTATTGCAAGGTATGGCTGCTCCTATCAACGACCTTTCTAGAGGTTGTTCAGTTAGCGATATCGTTAACTTGGTTGCTATTACAGCAAATCAGGCTGCAGGCATGTAAGCTGAGAATCAGAAAAAGAATCTTAATCAAACAAATAATAAACAAAATCTAATGAACGTATTAGTTTTAAATTGCGGAAGTTCTTCATTAAAGTATCAAATTTTGAGCATGGGCGAAGAGGCAACTCTTTTAGCTTCTGGTCTTGTTGAGCGTATTGGTCTTGAAAATGGTGTGTTAACTCACAAGCCTGAGGGAAAAGATAAGTTCAAGACTGTTCAAGATATTCCTAACCATTCTGTTGGTATTAACCTAGTACTTGCTGCTTTAGTTGATGCTGATCATGGTGTAATCTCTGACATTAAAGAAATTAACGCTGCAGGTCATCGTGTTGCTCACGGTGGTGAATATTTCCAGGATTCTGCTTTTGTTACTGAAGAAGCGAAAGCAAATATCAAAGCTTGTTGCGAATTGGCTCCACTTCACAATCCTGCTAACCTTGAAGGTATCCTAGCAATTGAGAAATTGTTACCAGGTTTACCACAGGTTGCTGTATTTGATACATCTTTCCACCAAACTCTTCCAAAAGAAGCTTTCATGTATGGTTTACCATACGATTGCTACGAGACTTTGAAAGTTCGTAAGTATGGTTTCCACGGAACATCACATAAATTTGTTGCAAACAAAGCGTGTGATATCTTAGGATGGAATATCGAAGATAAGAAAATCGTTTCTTGTCACCTTGGTAATGGTGCTTCTGTTTGTGCTATCGACGGTGGTAAATCTATCGAGACTTCAATGGGATTCACTCCAAACGAAGGTCTTTTAATGGGAACACGTACAGGTAACCTTGACCTTGGTGCTTTATTATATATCGCTGAGAAGAAAGATTTATCTATTCAGGAAACTAACAACTTGATCAACAAAGAATCAGGATTAGCTGGTATTTCTGGTATCTCTTCTGATATGAGAGATCTTGAGAATGCTGCTGCTGAAGGAAACGAAAGAGCTCAATTGGCTTTAGATATGTTCGCATATCGTGTGAAGCGTTTTGTAGGTTCTTATACTGCTTCTTTAGGTGGTGTTGACTTGGTACTATTCACAGGTGGTATTGGTGAGAACGATGCTACTTCTCGTGAGAAGATTGCTGGTAACTTCGGTTACTTTGGTTTAGATTTCGATTTTGAGAAGAACAAAGGTCTTCGTGGAAAAGATGCTGTTATCTCTACTGAAGATTCAAAAGTGAAGTGTATGATTGTAACAACTAATGAAGAATTAGTTATTGCTAATGATACTCAACGTATTGTTTCTGCGCTTTAATAAGCTCTAACATATTTCAGAAAGGCTATCTCGAAAGGGATAGCTTTTTTTTGTTTTTACTTTTATGGCTTTAATTTTACAATGTTGTATCTTAGATTGTTATTAACTTTAAAAAAGGACCAATGAAAAAAATAACAATACTATTCGTAATGTTTTTTGTTATCAATATGGCATTCGCTCAAGACATAGATGACGAGAAGAAAGCCATTAAGAATGTGATTCAAACTTCTTATGTTGAAGGTCTACAAAATGAAGGTAACCTTGAAAAAATAGATCAAGGAATTCATCCCGACTTTGTGTTATTAGGAATAGGAGAAGGAGAGAATATGTGGAAACTTCCTATTGATAAATGGAAAGAAAAGACGGTGAAAAAACTGGAAGAAGGAAAATTGCCAAGAAAAGAAAAGCCAGTTACAATTAAATTTTTATCCATAGATATTACGGGTACAGCAGCTGTGGCAAAAATTGAATTTTATGTGGGAAAGAAGTTGACCTATATCGATTATATTTCGCTTTATAAGTTTGAAGGTAACTGGAAAATGGTGAACAAGATTTTTTATAAGCTACCAGCTTAGTTTTATAAAAAATAGAATAATAAAAAGGCTATTAGAATTCAGTATTCTAATAGCCTTTCAGTTTTTAATGTAGTATTTCGCTAGCTTCTCTTTTGAGTTTCCAACGCTTATGTGTCCATAACCAATATGCTGGATCACGTTTGATTTGTTTCTCAAGAATATGTGTGTGTTTCTTGCTGATATCACCATACGCTGTTGAACGCGGATTCTCTTCTATTATTTCAAACTCAACTTCATAGTAGCCACGTTTGGTTCTTGTTAGGTTCATAAAAATAACAGCATAGTTGAATTCGACTGCATACTTCTCTGTACCAAACATGATTGCTGTATCTTGATCCAAAAATCTCGTCCAAAACAAATTGTTCTTCGACTTTTTAGGGCATTGATCGCTACCAAAACCTACTATTAGGTTTCGATTATCAATATTTTTAAAATAATCTTTTGCTTCACTCTTTGGGATCAATTCTACACCAAATTTGGACCTAGATTCTATGAATTTTTTGTTGAAAAATTTATTGCTCAGTGGTTTGTAGAGAGCTGCAGCTTGATATTTGAGAGTAAGGTTTAAGCAAGCAGCTGCCATTTCCCAGTTGTTATAATGCCCTGATGCCATCACAATACTTTTATTTTTCTTATAAAGGTCATCTAGAATTTCAGGATTTTTTATTTTACAACGCTCTAAAGCTTGTTCTTCACTTATGCTAAAACATTTAATACTCTCAACAATAAAATCACAGAAGAATTGATAAAATGTCTTTGTGATTTGCTTGATTTCAGTCTTGCTTTTTTCTGGAAAAGAAGCGTTTAGATTTGATAGTACGATCGATTTTCTATAGGATAGTAAGTAATAACAAACAAAATATAGTAGATCTGAAATCAGATATAAAATTTGAAGAGGAAGTAGTGAAAGTGGTTTTATGATGAGGTAATATAAGATTCGTGTCATTTGATTTTTTTAAAGCGACTGTAAATATAGAAAAGCAAAGTCATAAACGAAAGATAACCTGCATAGAACTATTAGAAATAGAGGGTTTGTGTCATAATAATGAATTGTCCTGATTTCTTAGATTCTAGAAATATTATTCTCTATTTTCTATTCAAATAATATATCTTTGTGGCAAATATCAAATTATGATTAGATCTACCGAACAAGCTTATAATACAATCGATACTAAGGCACAAGGCATACCTTATGAGGCTATTGATCATCTTAGAGATTTAGATTCGAATGAAGCAATAATCAAGAAGTTGAAATATGCTTTTGAGAATGCCTATAATGGAGCAGTTTATTATTCTGATGAATTGAGAATTATGCTACCTGCACCTTTATGGTATGCAGTAGTTGCAGAAAAACACTTGCATTTAGATTATGCTGAGGATTTATTGAACCTATTTAGTGTTGAGGAAGACTGGGATTTGATGAACGAGCAAGCTGTGTATCTAGTGGGACAGATGGCGAAGACATATCCGACAGAGTTTGTGAATAAGGTATTGGAATATATTGAAGGGAATATCGATAAGGAAAGCAAAACACCTTATATCTTTAGTCTCGAGGCTTTGTATTATGCTACTGATGCGCAATTCGATCGCATATTCGCTATTCTAGATTTGGATAACTTCCAATGGTTAGATCATTATATCAGAATACTCGGAGATATTCAACACGAAGGCACCCTGGAGAAGTTTAAGGCGATGTTGCCTAAATTTGAAGGGAAACATACAGCTGTAGAGTTACAGTTCTATATTGATGTGATGGAAGGTCGTGCGACTGATTTTGAAAAAGGCCTTGCTTTTTGTGAAATGCGCGATGTAGAGTGGAAAAACCATTACCAACAGATGGAAGCCATTTTTTCACAATCAGAGGCTCCAATTAAAAGTGATAAAAAAGTAGGAAGGAATGATCCTTGTACTTGTGGATCTGGAAAGAAATTTAAGCAATGTTGCATGAACTAGCATTTATGACCTATTAATTCAGGTTATCAATATATAAAAAGAGGATGTCAAATTATTTTGGCATCCTCTTTTTTTTGTCTTGTTCTAATACTGTATGATACTAAAGCAAAAAGGTTTCAATTCCCCATAATGACATAATTTTCAAAATTGACATATAAAAAATAATTCATTCTGAGAATTATGGAAATTTTGTAATTATGTGAATACTTTATTAGTTGTTGACAACAACTAATAAAGTATAATGTTATCGTCTAGCTTTATCAAGCAGCTTAAGATCGGCAAGTGCTATAGCTGTTACTGCTTCAATAATCACTGGTACTCGGAGAGCAATACATGCATCGTGTCTACCTTCAATCAGTAGATCTTCCATCTCAGATGTTGAAATGTTCATAGTTTTCTGACTCACACCAATTGATGAGGTTGGCTTAATAGCAACTCTAAATACAATCTCGTTACCATTGGTAATTCCACCATTGATTCCAGCAGCATGATTGGTTTCAGTCTTTCCATCAGCAGACAGAATATTGTCGTTGTGCTCCGAACCAGTCATCTTAGCTGCATCGAAACCTGAACCGAACTCAATACCTTTGGTTGCAGGAATAGCAAAAATCAAGTGTGAAATCATAGACTCAACAGAATCAAAGAACGGTTCACCTAATCCGATAGGCAGGTTGCTTGCCTTACATTCTACAATACCTCCAATTGAATCGTGGTTTTTAATCGCCTTATCCAAAGCGGCATCAAAATCAGTTGAACCACCAATTTCAGTCAAGTTAGCTTCGATATTAACATCACCAAGAATTTTTTTAGCAACAGTTCCTGCTACAACTAAACCTAGAGTGATACGTCCAGAGAAATGACCACCACCTGTGTAATCATTGTTTTTGCCAAACTTGTGTTGAGCTACGAAATCGGCGTGACCCGGACGAGGTGTATCAAGTAAATTGCTATAATCCTTCGATTGAGTATTGGTATTATGAAATAGTATAATAATAGGTGCACCTGTTGTTTTACCCTTAAAGGTTCCACTAAGTATGCTTGGTAAGTCTTTTTCGATACGTGGCGTTGTGCCTTTTGCACCTGATTTACGTCGACTCAAATCAGGTAATAGATCTTCTTCGGTAAGGGCAATGCCTGATGGACAACCATCAATAGTAATACCGACACCTTTGCCGTGTGATTCTCCGAATATGCTGATTTTGAAAATTCTTCCGTATGTATTCATAGGGGTAATCGATTGAATAATCTGGATGAGATCCAGTTGTGGTTTATTAATTTTGTAATAGCGAAAACAAAGATAGCAATTTTGCTTCTCGTAGGTAAGTATTTTTCTAGCTTATTGTATACTGCTATCAAAGTCTTACGGTGCAAGCTCTCAGTTTTGTGGTCAGACTTATAGTTAAGAAATTTGAAGCTTAACAATAAAAGCAAGAGAAAAATATTATCTTTCGGTGTTAATGAAATCTCTTTAATTGAATAGAAAAATAAGATGACGACAGAATTTGAAAATGATCAGATTTGGCTTGCTGATTTGCCTAAAAGCGAAACATTAGAGTTTACTGAACTATTACCTAAATATAAGTTGCTACTAAATATTCAATGGGCAATTTTTTTCGCACTCGGTTTAGGATTGATCGGCTTTGCCTATTTTAAATTCGACGATATTGATTGGATTTGGTTCGGAGTTGGATTGCTTGTATGGTTAGTATTATTACTAGCGAAGTTTTCTTTTATCCAATTAGGATTTCCTATGAAAGGATACGCTATTCGCCAAAGAGATTTACATTACAGAACTGGTTATCTGACTCACAAATTAATTACGGTTCCCTTCAACCGAATTCAGCATGTTGAGATTAGACAGGGATTTATATCGAAGATGTTAGATCTTGCTATTTTGAAAATCTACACAGCTGGGAATTCTGCTCACGATTTATCATTAAAGGGTATTTCATTGGAAACAGCTGAAGAGATTAAACAAGTAATCACATCAAAGGTGACTCAAGATGCATAAACACTCATTTGACACCGAACAACGTCAATCGGTTCTAGGTACACTCTTTTTCTTATTGATGAGTGTACAGAAGGTTGTTCGAATATTTTGGCCTTTACTTTTGCTTTATGTATTTAAGGGAAATGCATCGAAAATGATGGAGCCTAAGTGGATGATTGGTTTATTGATTTTAGTATTGGTTCTAATTGCTCATTCTATTTTGACTTGGTACAACTTTTACTTTCTGATAAAGGATAAGGAGTTTGTCTTACGCAAGGGGTATTTGAAACGTGTTGTTATTGCCATTCCTTTTGAGAAAATTGTATCGATTAATTTGAAACAGAATCTTGTTCAACAAGTTTTAAGCGTTGTACAATTGGAAGTTGATTCTGCAGGATCTAAAAAGAAAGAAGTTGCTATTTATGCTATAAGTAGAGAAATTGCCGAAGCCTTGAAGGAGCAACTTGCAACCTACAAAAAGGAAACTTCTGACTCAGAAGAAAGCATAGCTACTGGAGAGTTCGTAGAAGAAAAAGAGACTATTCTTCAATTATCTTTTAAAGATTTATTACGTATCAGTATTGCTAAAAACCACTTAAGAGGCTTGCTTATTATTCTTGCATTCGGAAATAATATCTACTATCAGCTTAAGGATTTGTTTGAGAGTGAGCTCACATTAGCGGCTGATCAAACCGAAAATTTCTTGGAACATTCCAGTAGTTTAGCTTTGGTTGGATTCGTTATTTTCGTTCTTATTATTAGTTTGATTATCTCTATGGCTGAGGTCTTTTTACGTTATTACGATTTCAATATGAAATCTTTTTCCAATGCGTTTAGTTTGCAGTCTGGATTACTGAAACGAAAGAATATTACAATCCCTTTTTCTAAGGTTCAAAGACTTAAACGTTCTATAAATCCCATTCAGAAACTGTTGAATATATCAGATATACATTTGGTTCAGGCCAATAGTGTTGAGGTAAGTAAGGAGAAAGATAAGGTTAGTATTCCGGGTTGTGATGATAAGAAGTTTAAGGAGTTATGTAACAAGATCTATGAGGATCCCTTTGCTCAATCGACAATAGATTTAAAACCGAATAAAGTATTTCTCTATCGTTATTTTAGCTTTATTTGTTTGCTTACGAGTATCCCTATTATTGCTTTGGGCTTTGAGTTTACTTGGGTGTGGTATTTAGAAACTCTAATTCCTTTTCTTGCAGCGGGTATAGCTTATCAAATTTATAAGAGAAGAATTTACCAAATTGGACATGATTTCCTTCAAGTACAATCGGGGATAATAGCCAAGGATTATAGCATTATCGAAATCTATAAAGTGCAGGCTGTTCACATTAGAAGGAGCATTTTCCAGAGAAGAAATGGAACAGCAAACCTACTTTTAGGAATGGCAGGTTCTGCTGTAAGAATTGACTATATAAACTATGATGAGGCTTTGAGAATAAAGGATCAAATTCTGTATAAGATTGAAAGTACAGATAAAAAGTGGATGTAAATAGAATCAGGTCTTATAGGACCTGAATTTTATTTTTTCATAAAAGCTTGAATGAGTTCCATGAAAGCTTGTCGATAACTTTGTCCTATAGGAAGTTTCTTATTTGCGATTTCAACTTGGTTTCCATTTATGGCATCAATGTGTTGAAGCGATACTATGTAGGACTTGTGAATTCTTGGGAATCGTTTCTTTGGTAAAATTTCTTCCATACTTTTAACGGTCAGTTTAGGAACTAGACATTTGTTGAACGTATGTATTTTGATGTAATCATTTAAACCTTCAATATAAATGATATCGGCAAAATTGATTTTGATACTTTTTTTATCAGCTTTTATAAAAATGAATTCTTCAGTTCGTTCAGGTTCAGTAGACTGATTACTGTGAGCTTGTGGAACAGAGAGTTGTAGTTTCTCTTCAACTTTGCTAACTGCACGAATAAAACGTGGAAAAGGGATGGGCTTGTGCAGATAATCAATTACATCTAATTCGAAAGCATCAAGTGCGTATTCTCTATAAGCGGTTGTGATAACGACTAGTGGAGGATGAGAAAGACTGGCAAGAAAGTTAAGTCCTGTAAGTTTGGGCATATTGATATCCAAAAACATAACATCTACTGATTTATTGCGTAGAACTTGCATGGCTTCCATGGCATTCTTGCACGAGTCCACCAACTCAAGGTAAGGCAAGTCCTGAATGTATTTCTCAAGAACCTTTCTAGCGTGTATTTCGTCGTCAACAATTAAACATTTAATGCTCATAGTAATGGATTTGTGATTTTGGTTTCATACACTTAAAGTGACTACGATCTTCTGATAAATTAGGATTGACTGATTTCAAGCATCAAGTGCGTTTTAAAATAGTGCCCATTTTGATTTATATCCAACTTGTACTTGTTTGGATAGAGCAGCTCTAGGCGTTTGCTTACATTCTCAAGTCCCAATCCCTTATGATTGTTTTCATCATCAATTCGTGTTTCGTCATAAGGGTTTTCCGTATTCAGTTCTATCTTATTGTCATCGATAAGTAGGTTTATGCGAATATCGGTATGTTCAACATCCGAAGAGATACCATGTTTGAAGGCATTTTCGATAAGGGGAATAAACAAAAGGGGAGGGATTTTATGTCCAGGATTATTCCCCGTCACCTCAAAATGAACTTCAGCGATATCTTCTACACGTATAGCTTCCAGAGCAATATAATTTCTTACAAATGCGATTTCCTGTTCCAGGTTTACCATTTCGTCTTTGCATTCGTAAAGCATGTAACTTAATAACTGCGAAAGCTTTAAAATCATTTCCGGTGTTTTCTTCGAGTCGTGAAGACTCATAGAATAGAGATTGTTCAGGGTATTAAAAAGAAAATGAGGGTTGACTTGTCCCTTTAACAAGCTTAGCTCAGCTTCCAGCTGTTCTTGTGCTTTCTCGGTATATCTCAGATTTTCATCTTTAAGTTTCATCCATTCTTTTACAAAGTGAAAGAGTGAGGATGTGACAACAAAAAAGTTGGTTTTGAATAGGGCCATTATCAGAACCTTACTGATCTGGTTATTTATTTTCAATTGTAATAGGTGTACAGGGAGATAATAAAAAGACAATACTAAAAGGCTTATGGGTATAATTTGGCCAAGTATAATAGCCCATACGTATTGCTTGTATCTACCCTTATTCCATAGGTTCGGAATCAGAACCCTTAAATTGAAATAAACCCAAAATGCAATAATGGACATTTGACAGAATTCGAAGAGCAATTCATTCTGTATTACTGTTGCTTCCATATAAAAGAAACGACCAGATATCAGGATGATGAATGCTGACCAAAAAGAAAGGTGTTGTACCCATCGTATTGAAAAGAGACGATATAATCTTTCGCTGAGGTTCATAGTTGGAAGTAATGGAATTAAGTAATGATATGGCGAAACAACTAAAACTATCTGTCATTTCAACTATTTGTCGACAAACAAGACCTATTCAAAGGTCAATAGTGCCAAAATCAAATTTAACTAAAGCAATCTATAGTTTTAAACTGTTGGCAGATAAAATGTCTATTGTTATCGATAAAATTTAAATGACAGTCTTCCTCGGGGTATTATTGTGTCAAATATTTAAAATCGAATCACGATGTTGAAAAAGAAAAGTATCATACTGGGCGTCTTAGTTGCAATTAGCTTGTTTGTCATGGCATTTGTTTTAGCTGGAATGAAAGAACCGCCCCGTGAAAAAGAAGCTGTTGTTAAAACACTGCAAATTCCTGTATTGAAAATCAAAAATGAATCATTGGAATTAAAGCATTCAGTTATTGGTACGCTTCAGGCTCACGAAAAAGTTGAAGTCTATGCCGAGGTGAGTGGTATACTTGAACGTATGGATAAATCTTTTCTGGAAGGTCTAAATTTTAATAAAGGTGAAATCTTGTTGCAGATTAACGATACTAAAATGCGCACCGGCTTATATGCCAAGAAGAGTGGTTTGATGACTGCCATCGCAGGTTTGTTACCCGATTTGAAATTCGATTATACTGAAAGTTACGAGAGTTGGAAAACGTATTTGAGTGAGTTTGATATTGAAAAGCCCATCGCTCAAATTCCTCAAGCCATAAACGATCAAGAGAAATATTTCCTTGCAGGCAAAAACATTTATCAATCCTATTACGATATCAAATCGGAAGAAGAGCAATTGACCAAGTACACGATAATTGCGCCTTATAAAGGTCAGGTAAGTGAATCGAATATCAAGGCAGGAACTGTTGTCAGAATAGGGCAGAAGCTGGGTGAGTTTGTGAATACTGATACTTACGATTTACTGGTTGGAATCGATTTAAATAGTTTGAGTCAGATAAAAGTAGGGAATCAGGCGAAACTCTATTCTGAAAATATCAGTGGAGATTGGACAGGAAGAGTTTCACGAATAGGCAACAAGATGGACTCCCAAACCCAGATGGTGAATGTTTACATATCGGTATCGGGTGATGACTTGAAGGAAGGTATGTTTCTATCTGCTGACATTGTGCTTAAGAGAAAGGTAAATGGAATTGAAATCCCCCGAAAACTGCTGATTGACGAATCTTTTGTCTACTTACTTGAGAAGGGAACCGTACTTAAGAAGAAAATTGACATTGCACAATACAAGGATGATACGGTGATTGTAAGCGGTATGGAAGATGGCAGCCTATTGGTTTTAAAAACATCAGGCATGCATAAAGGAATAAAAGGGAATGCGGTGTTGTAGGTCTAAAAAGTCTATTTCGACTTCGTTCAGCAAGCCTGAGAGAACTTAGCCAATATCTAGTTACCAATTACTAATAAGCATTTACTAAGAGAATAAATGAGAGCTTTAATTACATATTTTATAAAATATCCTTTTGCAGGAAACCTTCTTGCCGTTGTGTTTCTGCTTTTGGGTTGGGTGGGCGTTTCCCAGTTGAATTCAACTGTGATGCCACAAATCGATCCGGGGATTATTAATATAACGGCGAGTTACCCTGGTGCATCTCCCGAAGAGGTGGAGAAGGGCGTTAGTCTAAAAATAGAGGATAACCTTAAGGGGATAAGTGGCATTGATAAAGTGACCTCCTCGTCGAAGGAAAATATGGTGACGATTTCAGTTAAGTTGGAATCGGGTTACGATGGCAATCTTGCTCTTCAGGATGTGAAAAATGCTGTGGATGGCATCAGTTCTTTTCCTGTTGGTGTCGAGTCTATCAGTGTAAAGAAAAGGGAATTCGAAATCCTGGCCTTAACCATGACTCTGAGTGGGGATTTAGAGCTGAAAAGTCTTAAAACCTATGCCCGACAAATTGAAAATGACTTAAGGGGAATAGATGGTATATCAAAGGTAAATCTATCAGGTTTTCCTGCTGAAGAAATTGAAATCAGTATTAAGGAAGAGGCGCTAAAGGCATATCACCTTACTTTTGATGAGATATATGCGGCTGTAGCCAACGAAAATATTGAACTTACAGGAGGCTCCATCAAGGGCGAAGATGAGGAATTAAAAATACGTGTCAGGGAGAAGAATTATTATGCCGAACAGCTTAAAGACATTGTCATCCGTTCGCAAAATGAGGGAGGAACCATTCGATTGATGGATGTGTGTCAAATTAAGGACAAGTGGTCGGAAACACCCAATAGAACTTATGTTGATGGCAAGCCTGCTGTCAGTATTTCTGTCCTTCATACTTCCCGTGAAGATATCCTTTCCATATCGGAAAACTTAAATGCGTATTCGAAAACCTTTAATGAGAAGCATGATAATGTAAGGCTGGATGTCTTGTTCGATAATTCGACATCGGTTAGTGTGATGTTGGATATCTTAATGAACAATGGTTTGATGGGTTTCATGCTGGTGCTTCTATTTTTATCATTATTTCTGAATCATCGTCTTTCATTTTGGGTGGCGCTTGGTATTCCAATTTCCTTTATGGGGATGTTTATGGTGGCAGCGGCTTATGGTGTTACATTGAATAAGATATCTTTATTCGGAATGATTCTGGTTGTGGGGATTCTGGTTGATGATGGAATTGTTATTTGTGAGAATATCTTTCAGCATTATGAACGGGGTAAATCCGCTATGCGGGCTGGTATCGATGGAACAATGGAAGTCTTGCCAGCTGTGTTTTCTGCTGTCTTAACCACGATTGTAGCCTTTACTGCTTTCTTTTTTATCGAAGGCAGATTGGGACAGTTCTTTGTTGAGTTGGCATTCGTTGTGATTTTTGCATTGGTTTTCTCCTTAATTGAAGCCTTTTTGATCCTACCCGCACATGTGATTCATTCCAAGGCGTTAAAGCGCGATAAAAAGGTTTCGAAACTGGAAAGAATAACATCCAATGCGGTTATTTGGATACGCAGAGTCAGTTATGAACCCCTTGTTCGTTTTTGTATCCATAATAAGATGATTACAATAGCCATTGTATTTGGTCTGTTTGCGATTACGATTGGCGCGACGAAGGGTGGTATTATTATTAGTGGAGATAGTTCCATCGATAATACCAATTATACCAATGTTGAGTTGGAGATGCCAGCCGGCACACCCGAGAATGTGACCCTGAAGTATTTGGATGTGTTGGAGCAAGCTGCCATAAAAACAGGGAAGGAATTTCAGGACAGAAGTCTTACAGGAGAACCTGTTGTTTTGAATATCAAATCGGATTTAACTTCCACATCAGTGGGGAAACTCACTGTCTATTTGCTCGAATCGAAGAAACGTGATTTCCTTTCAGGTGAGTTTTCCAATGCTTTAAGCAAGAATGTTGGTGATATTCCTCAGGCGGAGCGTCTTAATTTTGTGCAGGAAAGCCACTTTGGCAAACCCATATCCGTTTCATTGCAGAGTAGTAATTTGGAAGATTTGGATCTTGCCAAGGAAGAACTAAAAGCCAGTCTTTCGAAGATTCAAGGTCTTAAGAATGTTATTGATAACGATCAACTAGGTATGCGGGAAGTCAAACTGAGCTTAAAGGATAATGCCTATAAATTGGGTTTGAATTTAAGTGCTGTGACTTCGCAGGTTCGAACTGGTTTTTATGGGAAAGAAGTGCAGCGATTACAGAGAGGTATCGATGAAGTAAGAGTTTGGGTGCGCTATGAGAAGAAAGAGCGTTCATCCCTCGGAAACCTTGAAAATATGCGCATCAGAACGGCATCTGGTGGAGAATACTTTCTGAAGGATATTGCCAATATCAGCTTCGAGAGAAACCTGGTGAAGATCAATCACCTTAATGGTCAGAGAGAAATAAGCATTGAGGCCGACGTGACAGGTGCCAGTGTGAATCTCGGGCAAATAAATTCTGAACTGAGAGAACATCTTCTGCCCACCTTGGAAGCCAAATACCCAGGACTAAAACATCGATTTGGTGGTAAAACGGAAGAGATGGCAAAAGCAGGTAGATCTGCTGTGTTAATTGCACCCATCTTTCTGATTCTTATCTTTTCAATCGTGATTTTCGCTTTCCGATCGGTATCGCAAACCTTTCTGATCTTCACCTTAATACCCTTGGGTTTTATTGGCGTAGGATGGGGACACTGGCTTCATGGTATTCCTCTTGATATGCCTTCTTATCTGGGAATGGTGGCTCTAATGGGTGTGATGGTAAACGATTCCATTGTCCTCATCAGTACTTTAAATTCGAATCTCAGGACAGGAAAGGAATACATGTCCGCTGTTTATGAAACTGCGGTGTCGCGTTTTCGTCCTATCGTACTCACGTCAATTACGACCATTATGGGATTGGCCCCACTGATTGTATCCAACGAACCTGAAGCGAACATGGTGATCCCGATGGCTATATCATTGGCTTACGGTATGGCTATAGCGACTTGTTTAAACTTGATTCTGCTTCCGGTTCTGCTTATTGTAATCAATTCAATCAAATGTCGATGGAAATATATAACGACAGGCGTAATGCCTTCACGCGAGAGTGTTGAGCCAGCCGTTAGGCAGATTGATGCGGTGATTGTATAATGAGTCAAAGGATGATGTGTTAAAGTGTTCAAATTGAGCTATCCAACACTGAAATTTAACGCAAAGGCGCTAAGTTTTTTCGTAAAGTTCGCAAAGAAATAGCCTCAACCCACTCAGCCCCGATGGATAGGGGGAGGTGGTCTAAAATGTAAATACCACTTAGACGACTATCTAAAAGAAGGAAATCTATCCAGAAAATAGAAAGAGCTGAGAATTAGTGATATCTACCATCTTACAATTAAAAATACAAGTATAGAAACATGAAAACTTTACTATTAACAGTAACAATTTGTTTGCTTTATGTTAGCAGTATGTTTGCGCAGGAAAATATTAAATCGATAAGGGTTAATGTATCCGGATTGGATTCCAACCAAGGGAAGGTGATGGTCGTTCTTTATAGCAATGCGGATAACTTTCTTAAAGAAGCTTGTCTCAGTAAAGATGCACTTATTCAGGACAACAAAGCCTTTGTAAGTTTCGAAAATATACAAGCTGGCATCTACGCGATTATGTGCTTTCACGACGAAAATGATAATAATAAACTGGATTTAAATGCCAAGGGGAGACCAATAGAAAGTGTTGGCGTCTCCAATAATGCAAAAGGATTCTTTGGACCTCCAAAGTTTAAGGATGCCAAGTTTTTAATTCAGGATACTGACCTTGTACAAAATATAGAATTTTAAAGACATGAAAAATATAAAGATACTAATTGGCTTATTGTTGTTTAGCACGACATTGTTTGCACAAGATGTCTTAACATTAGATACCGCCGTAGCGATTGCCTTAGAAAACAACCTGAATGTTAAAGTTGCCCGATCGGATGCTGAAATCTCATCAAACAATGCGACTCTGGGCAATGCAGGCTTGTTGCCCAGTATAGGTGTTGGAGCGAATACCAATTATGCGGAATATGCAAGTGATGAACTGTCTTCATCGGGTAACATAAATTTTTCATACACTCTTTTCAATGGCTTTGGCGGACGCTATACCTACAAACTATTGAATATACAGAAAGAACAAGGCGAATTAATGGCTCGTTTCAATATTGAGTCAACCATTGCTAATGTGATATCCGGTTTTTACGATTTGAGTGAGAGTAGTGATGATCTGTTTGTTGCGAAGGATAATCTTGCCATATCGAAAGATCGTTTAAAAAGAAACGAATCCAAATACGAATTTGGGAATATCAATAAACTGGAGGTGCTGAATGCCAAGGTTGACTTTAATAGGGACAGCAGCAATTATTTAAAAGCTCAACAGAATTACGATCAAAGTGTCAGGGAGTTGAATGTTTTGTTGGGACGATCAGTTGAGACGAACCTGGATATTATCCCCGATGCTTCTGAATTTAGAGTTTTTGATTTGAATCAGTTAAAGAATGAGGCTTTGATAAACAATGCCGACTACCTTTTAAAAAGAAGTCAATTAAAAGCCAGCGAGCTTACTGAAAAGAAAATAAGGGCAAGCCAATTGCCAACACTCAAGTTGAATTCAAGCTATAACTATTACGAAAACAAGATTGTAGGCACCAATTCAAATACACAATTAACGGGAGGTTTGAGTCTAAGCATGAATCTGTTTGACGGTAAAAAGAAGAAAATAAATATTGCCAATGCAAAAATACAGAAGCAAATGAGTTTGTACGAAGAAGCAGAACAGCGCTTGCAACTCGAAAAAGACCTGGTGAATGCTTTTGCTTCCTATCAGTATAATTTGCAAGTTCTGGATCTGGAAGAAGATGCCCTTGAGGCTTCCAAGCTAAATTTTGAGCAAAGTCGTGAATATTATCACTTAGGTCAGATTAGTTCGACTACTTATCGCGAGGCTCAGCTGAATTATGTTGAAGCTCAGAATAAAAGATCTGCAGCCAGGTATCAGGCTAAGCGATCAGAAATAAGCATTGAAAAAATTAGTGGGACTTTATTGAAATAGAAGAAGCCTTGCTGGGATTTGCATTAAACCTACTTGAAATATGATCGCAGCCATGCTTCTAAATTTGAACTTTTAATATTAAAGAATGCAGAAAAAAAATATAATACTCGTTTTCTTCTTATGTGTTTCGATGTCAGCTATGGCACAAATGGACAGAGAGCTTGCGGGATTCGACTATATCAACCTAAAACAAGGAAATCAAAGTGATGGTGTTGATTTTGAACGCTATAATTACAGAATGACACTGCCCAAACGACTTAAAAATGGGGGCGGTATGCTGCTTAATAAATTTGAGTACGCCCGAACCAATATAAGCTATGCCATTGATCCCAATTTAGATGGAGACGTTTCCAACTTCCATTCCATATCTTATACGTTTGGCTTTATTCGTCCACTTAAAAATGATTGGACCTTAATTAGCATGGCGAGTCCCAGTATATCTTCAAATTTTGCATCCTCAATTAAATGGGATGATATTCGCTTGTTTGGGATGGTCATGTTTTCAAAAAGCCTAAAATCAGATATGAAGCTTAATTTTGGCGTGAGATATTCTTCAACAATTGGTAAGCCTTTTCCTCTGCCAATGGTTTGTTTGATGTGGGAACCCAGTCCAAAGTGGACCCTTATGTTAGGTTTCCCAAGAATTGATGTTCAATATCAATTGACAAGGAATACACGTATAGGAACTGATTTTTTTATGGCAGGGGATAATTATACTTTGGGTGAGGATCTTGCCAAGGATGATAATGTGATTGATAATATTAGTGTTATGAATATGGGTGGAGGGCTTAAACTCACACAAAAGCTGTCCAAATATATCAAGTTAAACTTAAGTGCGGGATATACCTTTTATCGCAAGTTTGAATTTCTTGATGGAAAAGATAGTGTAATGGAATACGATCTGAATAACAATCTTTATTTAAAAGCAGGTATCTCAATTGGACTTTAATTGTTTTAAGGTTTAAACCTCGCTGCCCTAGAAGCTTCCAAACTCAATTTCGAACAAAGTCGTGAATATTATCACTTAGGTCAGATTAGTTCGACTACTTATCGCGAGGCTCAATTGAATTATATGGAAGCTCAGAATAAAAAATCGGCTGCCCGATATCAAGCTAAAAATTCTGAAATAAATCTTAAGTTGTTAAGTGGTACACTATTAAAGTAATGTAATTTTAATATCTTACTTCAATTCTACAATAAATGAATTTCTCAAATTAGAACAATGCAGAAAAAACATATAATTCTTTTATTCATTCTACTTATCTCTTTGCCAACAATGGCTCAATTTGATAGAGAACTTGCTGGTATTGATTTTGTCAGATTAGGAGATGAGAACTCTAAAAATAGTGTCAAATTTCAAAAATACAGCTTTAGATTAACCATACCCAAACGTCTCAATAAGAAAGGCAGCTTGTTAATTAATAAATTTGAGTATGCTAAAACAAGTATAGATTATTCAACAGGGCCAAGTATTCTTAAGGATTTGGAAAAATTTCAAACCATTTCATATACTTTAGGTTATCGTCGATCACTAAAAAACAACTGGTCTATGATGGCCATGTTAACACCTCAAATCTCCTCAAATTTTAGATCCTCACTCGAGTGGGAAGATTTGAAAGTGCGTGGACTTGTGATGTTTTCGAAACCTATTAAACCAAATTTACGTTTAAGCCTTGGTGTAATGTATGGGGCAACAACGGGCGTTCCGCTTCCTTTGCCTGTTTTTAGTATGATGTGGAAGCCTGCACCTAAATGGGAAGTAAATGTTGGTTTTCCTCGATTTGGAGTTGGCTATGAGGTAGGTCCAAAAACAAAAATAGCAGCTGACCTGTTCATGGTAGGAGATAACTTTACGCTGACAAAAGACCTATTCTATACCAATGAGAAGATCGATAACATTAGAATAATGAATTTGGGTGGTGGTCTTAGTTTATCACAAAAGCTCACCAAACATTTAAAATTTAGGTTTAATTCAGGTTATACCTTTTATCGGAAATTTGAATTCCTGGGAGGTAAGGATTCTGTCTTAGATTACAATTTAGATAATGATTTGTATTTTAAAGTTGGGCTCTCAGTCGGCCTATAGTTAATCACCTTTAACGTTTAATAGTAATACAGATTCTTTTGAAAGATTCAATAGGTCATTCTTAATAGAAGACATGCTGTACAAAACATGTTTAGTAATTGAGCTTTGGTAAGGTTTAAAGATCGCTTTTTTGTATTTTAGCCAACTGAGAAATATAGATTACTAACATAAAACAAACACAAAGTGAAAAGAACATTTCTTTCATTATTTGCAGCGAGTGTTTTACTAAGCTCATGCAATTGCGACAAGTGTGAAAAAACAGAGGCTAACGGAAACCCGTTTTTTGCTGAGTATAACACACCACATCAAACAGCTCCGTTTGATCAAATCAAATTTGAACATTACAAGCCAGCTTTCCTTGAGGGAATGAAGCAAGAGCAAACTGAAGTTTTAGCTATTGCTAACAGCACTGAAGAGCCTACTTTCGCGAATACCATTGAGGCTTTCGAGAAAACAGGTGACTTGCTATCTAAGGTAAGTAATGTATTTTATGCACAAAAAGGTTTCAACGGTAATGATTCTATTTCTGCTTTAGCTAAGGAAATGTCTCCACTATTTACTAAACATGGTGCTGATATTAGCCTTAACGAAAACCTATTTAAGAGAATTAAAACGGTTTACGATAAGAAAGATGATTTGAAGCTTTCTGTTGAAGAAAACACCTTGCTTGAGAAAATGTACAAGGGTTTTGTACGTAGTGGGGCAAATCTTGATGCTGACAAAAAAACAAAATTGCGTGAGATTGATGGTAAATTAGCTTTATTAACCATGCAATTTAGCGATAACGTATTGAAAGAATCCAATGCTTTCGAATTAGTTATCGATAAGAAAGAAGACCTTGCAGGTTTACCTGAGTCGGTTATTGGTGCTGCTGCTGAAAAAGCAACTGCTGCTGGTAAAGAAGGCAAATGGATGTTTGGTTTAGATAAGCCATCTATGCTGCCTTTCTTACAATACTCTGACAAGCGCGACTTGAGAGAGAAATTGTATATGGGTTATGTGAGCCGTGGTAATAACAACAACGAGTTCGATAACAAGAAGAATGCTCAGGAAATTGTAAACTTGAGAATTGAGAGAGCTAAATTGTTTGGATTTAAAAACCATGCAGCTTATATTCTTGATACAAATATGGCCAAGACTCCAGAGGTTGCCTTAGAGCTTTTGAACAAGCTTTGGGATGCTGCTTTGCCAAATGCAAAGAAAGAAGCTATTGAGTTACAGAAAATGATTGACAAAGAAGGTGGCAAATTTCAGTTGGCTTCTTGGGACTGGTGGTACTATTCTGATAAAGTAAAGAAAGCTAAGTATGCTTTAGATGAAGAAGAATTACGTCCATATTTTGAGATTAATAACGTACGTGACGGTGCTTTTGCTTTGGCAACTAAGCTTTATGGCATCAAGTTCGTCGAGCGTAATGATATCGCTAAATTCCACGAAGAGTGTCAAACTTGGGAGCTTCAAGAAGCTGACGGAACACATATTGGTATTTTCTATTTAGATTACCATCCTCGTGCTTCTAAGCGTTCAGGAGCTTGGATGGATTCATTCCGTAAGCAATCAGGTTTAGGAACAGACAAAGAGGTGACTCCAATAATCATGAATATCTGTAACTTTACTGGTCCAGTAGGCGACGGAGCAGCTTTAATTTCTGTTGAAGAAGTTGAAACTCTTTTCCATGAGTTTGGTCACGCACTTCACGGATTTTTATCGAAGTGTAAATACAACCAATTGTCGGGTACTTCAGTATCTCGCGATTTTGTTGAGTTACCATCACAAGTTATGGAGAACTGGTGTCTTGAGCCAGAAATGTTAGCTATTTATGCGAAGCATTACAAAACAGGTGAAGTTATCCCAACTGAATTGGTTAATAAGATTCAGGCTGCTGGTAAATTCAACCAAGGTTTTGGTACTATTGAATATCTTGCTGCTTCGATGCTTGATATGAAATACCATACTTTAACTGAGCCATTAACTGAAGATGTTATGACTTTTGAAAAGAACTACCTTGAAGGAATGGGATTAATTCCTGAGATCTATTCAAGATACCGTTCTACTTATTTTAACCATATTTTCTCTAGTCCTGTAGGTTACTCTGCTGGTTACTATGCTTACATTTGGGCTGGTGTACTTGATTCTGATGCTTTCCAGGCATTTAAAGAAACATCACTATTCGACCAGAAAACTGCAAAAGCTTTCCGCGATAATGTATTGTCTAAAGGTGGAACTGAAGATCCAATGGTACTTTACAAGCGCTTTAGAGGTGCTGAGCCAAGTATCGAACCTTTATTGAAGAAAAGAGGATTGAAATAAATCTTTCAAAAAAAATTAAACGGTAAAATCCGATCCACGCAAGTGGGTCGGATTTTTTTGTCTTTCCCTTTTTGGAGATGCTGAATATTCTAGTGTGTAAACAATTTGCTTAATTTTTCACTCTCCTTATGTTTGCGGGATTTCCTTCTTTAAATACAGTATAAATATTTATTATGTAGAGTCTTTCTATTTAGTTTTCATATTAAGTTTTACATGTTTTATAAATATTGTTTACTTGTTAGATTTGTTAAATTTGATTGATAGAAATAAAATATCTAGAAACAAACCTGATGAATAATGCCATATGTCACACTTTTGAAGATTTTTTACAATCCTCAAAAGATATAGGAAACATGATTTTTAAGCGAAAGAAAAAAAATAGTGAAAGATTGAAAGCATCCTTTGGCGAACAAAAGGATGATGCTTTTAAATTAAAATTGATTAGTAAGTACTTCAAGAATAAAAATAATTCAAATTCTTTTCATGTACTGTCTGATAAGACTTGCAATGATTTAGATTTTGAAGAATTATTCATGTTTGTCGATAGAACCTCTTCTAAAGTAGGTCAACAATATTTGTATCAAACTTTGCGCTGCATGCCATCAGACTCAAAGGCTACTGATTTAAACGAAAGACTGATTGATAAACTAAATGATGATGTTGATTTTAGGGTGAAAACTCAGATTCTTCTTGAAAAGCTTAAAAAAGAGGATGTGTATTATTTGCCTTCAATATTTCAGGAAGAACATTTGGAACCGCCTAAATGGTTTTTTGCAATTCGTTTACTGTCTTTTACAAGTCTACTGACAATTTTATTACTTCCCTTTAGGCCAGAACTCTCTCTTCTTTTGATTCCTATTTTTATTGTTAATCTTGGAATTCATTATTGGAATAAGAGAAACCTTTATCAGTACGTGGGTTCAATACCTCAACTGCTAAGCTTGAATAATATTGCAAATCAACTGCACAATGAGGATAGTTTTAAAGAGATAAATCCAGAATTGGATGATGCCATTGAAGTGATTAATCAGGTACGGAGCAGAATGTCTTTTTTCCAACTCGAAGAAAAAATTCAAGGCGACTTCGAAGCAGCATTTTGGGCAGTTCTTGAAATCTTTAAAACAATCTTCCTTCTTGAGCCTTTACTCTTGTTTGGTGTTTTAAAACGCCTCAACACAAAACGTAAGGAGATAGAAGAAGTCTTTTCTTTTGTTGGGCATATCGACTCATTAACTTCTATAGCTTCTCTACGAAAAGGATTAGATTCCTATTGTATCCCTACCATCAATATTAATAACGAAACTGAATTATCGAGTACAAATGTTTATCACCCTTTCATTGACGACTGTGTGACCAATAGTATTGCAGTAAAAGATAAATCCGTTTTGTTGACTGGTTCAAATATGTCAGGTAAAACATCTTTTATCCGAACTATGGGACTAAATCTGATAACAGGATTGACCATTAATACATGCTTTGCGAAATCGATGAGCATGCCAAGAGCTAGAATCTATTCGGCAATCCGCATTAGCGACGATTTAATGAATGATAAGAGCTATTATTTCGAGGAAGTTTTGACGATAAAGGAGATGATAGATAATAGCGAGAGTGTAACACCCAATCTCTTTTTACTTGACGAGATTTTTAAAGGCACTAATACGGTTGAGAGGATATCAGCTGGGAAAGCCGTTCTTTCCTCACTTTCGAAAAATAACAATATGGTATTGGTATCAACTCACGATATTGAGCTAACTGACATGCTTACGGATGAATATGAACTGTACCATTTCAGTGAGATAGTTACTGATAGACAAATCGACTTTGATTATAAACTAAAAGAAGGACGATTGAAGAACCGAAATGCCATAAGAATCCTTCAGATTAATGATTATCCAGATGAGGTGATCAATGAAGCCATATATTTATCAAAGCAGCTCGATGAAATTGCTGAGACAAATAGCGTGAATATCTAGAATATAATAAAGAGATGTTTAATTCAATAAAACTGAAAATAATGACAAAAGGAAAATCAATATTCATTTCATTCTTACTCCTTCTAACCGCATTCCTATTATATTTCTCAATGGCTGATAGTCCAATTGAGTTGGATGATGAATTGGTCTCATTTGTTGCAGTCTTTGCTTTTGTAATTGGCCTTTTCAATTTCGTGAGAGAATTATTTATGATGAAGAAATAATAAGTCATATGAATACGGAACTAAGTTGGGAAAGAAATCTCTTTTCTAGAACTTTTACGCTTTATAATGACTGAAAGTTATGCGGTTACCTAAAGAGTGATTCATTATCTCAATCAGCCCTTGTGGAGACAAAAGGTGAGGCTTATTCTTTTAAAACAAGTGGTGTCTTTAAAAAGAGTACTATCGTTTATGATATGCAAACTTATAAAAGTTTGGCTGTTATAACATACGATGAATGGCGCTCAAGAGCTATCCTGTCTGTTGGCAACAGAGTCTTATATTTTAAATCTGATAACCTTTTGCAAAACAAGTGGCAACTGTCAGATGTTGGAGGTGTGCATATTACATATACTGGTTCCTCTAACAAGGGATATATCAATTCAACTACCAATGAAAGCATTCTTTTATTGAGTGGTTTGTTGGTGGCAGATTATTACAAAAAGTCACAGCGTGATGTGTTTATCTTTATACTTATGATGGCGACCATAATCATAGTGTTTACTTTTCTGTTTTAAATACTAATCAGGCATAAAAACGAAACGATGAAGTCTATAATTAAATTATTAATCCTTTTTGCTCTATTCACATCTTGCGATTCTAAGTCGGTCAATTATCTTGAGGCTGACAATGAATTAGCTTTAGAGACAGAGATGTACGCGGAAGAAGAAATTCTCCCAATAACACAGCAAGATGCAGTAAAACCACCACCTCCTCCTGCTCCAGGCTTACCTGATGTACAGGTGAAAGATGTGATAGTCTAGAAACGCTTTTTACAGTTGACAATAGTGCAATTTCGAAAATGTTTGTACCAAAGCTTTTGAATAATGGATCTTTGTTGGAATTCTTTGGATTTTCAAATAATGGTGTTTATGAACTCGGATTAGAGGATGATAATGCTTCGTTTTCGAAATATACGATTCAGATAGAGAGAATAACGAAGGAGAACCAGCAAGCATTGAAACCTAACACCAGGCCTTATTGTTTGCAAAATCAGCGCGAGATCTTTATCCAGAATTATATTGAAAAGGATAGTATCTATTACATTCAGTATAATAAATGTGCGAGTCGTGAGCTGATGATTAAATTTGGCCATCACGAAAAGGCTAAACAGTACCCATCGTTTACTGAATTTGAGAACAAAATATTTCACACGATAAAAGAGCAGCCTATAAAGCAATTTATTTTTGATATGCGTTTCAATGGGGGAGGCAGTTCTTCTCAGGGAACTGAGTTTGTGAAAAAGCTTTCGCTTCTTAAAGAGATTAACTCAAAAGGTAAGCTTTATGTCGTGATAGGAAGAAAGACATTCTCTTCGGCTATCATAAACGCTATGGATTTTATAAATCAGACAGAAGTGATTCTTATAGGAGAACAAACCAGTGGAAAGCCAAATCATTTTGGAGAAATTAGATCATTCGACCTACCGCATTCTAAACTAAATGTGACTTATTCTACAAAGTACTTTAAAGAAACGGATGAGGATATTAACACCATCGTCCCAGATGTGCGTATCGAAACAAGTTTTGAAGACTATATGAATGGCATAGATCCTATTTATGAATGGATAAAAAAACAATGAACTAACTATACCGATTGGATAAATTAGTGGGTTATCTTATCGCTTTGCTAAAGCTTGTTTCTATTTATTCCATCGGTATTATACTTATGTGATTTCATTCGCTATAGCTTATTAGTTATTCACAATGGTATAAAATGTGGTGATATTGATAAGTTTCATACAGGATGTTGTGATATATTATATTATGTTTTGTTATTTTGCGGTTCAAATAAAATACATGAAATAGAAAATGGGGAATAAAATAGTTGGATCAGATACCCGATGGATACTGGGTTTTATATTATTCAATAGCTTACTTTATATGCTACTTGGACTTACCTTTATACTTAATGCAAATTATAATGACAGTTGGGCTACAAAGATATTTCTGCTAATTGCAGATATTGGGCATATGGGTTTTATGCCAATATTGTTATATCCACTACTTTATATTATTTATAAGATCACTCATAAAAAATCATTGACACTAGTTATAGGTAGTCTTTTGAGTGTTTTAGGTTTAATATATCTTATGGTTGATTCGGTCGTTTATGCTCAGTTCCGATTTCATTTAAATAAGTTTGTGTTCAATATGGTATTTAGTAGTTCGGCCGATGAAATATTTCAATTTCCTACTTGGATGTATTTTATAGCTTTATTAACGTTGTTTTTTCTTATTGCAACACAATTTGTTATTTCTAGATATAGTTATATAATTCGATCAAAGAAAAGTTCAATTTTTTTAATTGGAATCATAATATGTTTATTCTCTAATCATATTGTATATGCAGTTTCAAATGCTGTTTTTTATCACCCGGTTTCTCAGGTGCAGAAAGTATTTCCCTTATATTTTCCTTTAACTGCTAATTCGTTATTGAGTAAGTTTGATTTAGTAGATAGAGATAAATTAAAAAATAAAAAAACATTGAGCAATAAGGGTTCAAAAGGAGCTGTTAATTATCCTAAAAATGAACTCAAGTTTAAAGATGCGTCAAAATACAATGTGCTTTTTGTTTTTATAGATTGTTGGAGAGGGGATTGTCTTAATGAAACTATAACGCCCAATGCGTTTAATTTATCAAAAAAATCTCAAGTTTTCACTGATCATTATAGTGGTAGCAGTGGAACTCGTAGTAGTGTTTTTTCTTTCTTTTATAGTTTGCCTGCTTTTGCATATTGGGAAACAATGAAAGGTTTAAATAAAGGCCCTGTTTTTATGAAAACAATACTAGAGCAGGATTATAAGATGGGTGTTTTTGCAAGTGCATCAATAAGTAATCCACCTTTCGATATTACGGTTTTTTCGGATGTCGAAAATCTTAGAACGAATACAAAAACTGAGATAAATACACCATGGGCAAGAGATGAAAAATCAACTGAAGAATGGTTAGATTTTATCGATAAGTACAAGAAAAACAATGAAACAAAACCTTTCTTTGGATTTTTATTTTATGATGGCGTACATGGTTATTCTTCAGAAAAACCTGGTGAAGGACCATTTCAACCAGCTTGGAAGGAAGCAAATTATTTGGCATTAAATAATGAGTCAGATCCAAATGAATTTTTTAATTTGTATAAGAATGTATTGCACGAGGCTGATGAAAGAGTAGGCACAGTATTAAGAGATCTTGAAGATAAAGGTTTAATGGAAAATACTATCGTCGTATTAACAGGAGATCATGGACAAGAATTTAATGATAATAAAAAGAACTATTGGTCACATGGAGGAAATTATACGAAAGCTCAAACCCATGTTCCATTGGCAATATATTGGCCTAATATGGAAGCTAAGCATTATTACCATAAGAGTTTACATTACGATGTTATTCCTACTTTGATGTCCAACAACCAAGGCTGTATCAATCAGTTTAATGATTACGGCATTGGAAAGTCACTTTTTGATACTTCTGAACCTAACTTTTATGTTGCTGGGGCTTTTGAAACTTATGCAATTGTCGAAAAAGATAAGATAATAACTGTTAATTATAGTGGTAACTACTCGGTTACAGATTTACATATGAATATACTCGAGAATCAATCTATTGATGGAGCAAGGTTTGGAGGTATTTTTAAGTCGATAAATCGCTTTTACCAATAATAAGAAGTCACTATTTATTGAAAATTAGAATTTTGACGAGAAAATATAATTCAATTAATAAAATCGTAATTACTTTTAATGGGCTAATATTTTTTTGTTATTTATAGTTTGTTGTTTTTCTCTTTATCTGAGCCATTTTTAGGAGCTTTTTGCTTAATGTACTAGTAAAGGGGCCGAAGATTCAATGGTAATTTAAAAGCGCTTTATAAGTTCTGAGCCAAGTATCGAGACTTATTGAAAAATAAAGGTTTGAAATAAACTAAATTAAATTGAGTAATCCGATTCACGAAAGTGGGTCGGATTTTTTGTTGGATATTTTTCTGTACACTCAAAATAAATCTTATAGTTTGTGGGGACTAGTGTTTGTTTTAATAGTTTGTTTTAGATGCGACATGAATCAAAATTATAGCGATAGTTGGCCTACAAATATATTTTGCTAATTGAGGATATTGGACTTATAGATCTTTAACCAAAATTACTAAAAACTACTAATAATTCTCAATAATAAAATATTATATAATTGATTGGGTTGTTTAAAAATTGGCCAATAGAACTAGATGAGGAAATGAACTCTTAGGCTCAAATAATGTAACAATAGGGGGAATTAGTGCCTTTTCATAAATTATAAAGTCGTTTTTTTGACTAAATACCTACTAATAGTTAATTTTAGGGCCTAATCGAAGAATCCTTATTTGTTGTTCAATTTAAATGAGTATAATTGAATAATAGTATAGGTATTCTACTTTCATAATAGGGAACAAGAGTTTTGTCTATAAACCATATTAGGTATAATTAAGATTAATATAATAGAGATGCAAATATTGATATTAGCGGCAGGAATGGGGAAGCGCCTCCGTGATCTCACATCAGAATATACAAAGTGTATGGTTAAAGTAAATGGGGTTCCATTAATTAACCGTACTCTAGATACATTAACCGAGTTTGATTTCGAAAGAATCGTTATGGTTGTAGGATACGAAGGTGATAAGCTGAAACAACATCTGGGGAATTCATATAATGGGGTACCTATTGTTTATGTTGTGAACCCAATTTATAATGAAACAAATAATATTTATTCTTTGTTTCTAGCCAAAGATTTATTAATTGAAGATGATACTTTACTTGTTGAAAGTGATTTGATTTTTGATAAATCTGTTGTTCAGAAAGCCTTGTCATGTAAGGATTCGAGTAATGTTATTGTGGTTGACAAATACCAATCATGGATGGATGGTACTGTTGCTGAACTTAATGATCAGCTTGAAATTACAAAATTTATTTCGAAGTCCGATTTTAACTTCGAACATGTTGATACATATTATAAAACTGTAAACATTTATAGGTTTTCAAAAGAGTTCTCCAAAAATCACTATATCCCATTTCTTGAAGCCTATTGCAAATCGGTTGGGCACAATGAATATTATGAAAATGTACTTAAAGTGCTTGCCTTTTTAGATTCGCAGAAACTGCATGCCTGTATTTTGGACAATACAGATAAGTGGTACGAAATAGATGATAAGCTTGACTTGCATAATGCAGAGACTATTTTTGCTGATGATATTTCCAAGTATCAGTTGCGCTATGGTGGCTACTGGAGGTTTCCATCCTTAAAGGATTTCTGCTATTTAGTGAATCCTTATTTCCCTCCTCAGCGTATGGTTTCTGAGTATAAGGCATATTTCGAAAGATTGTTACACGATTATCCATCGACAGGTAGTATTCAAAATTTACTTGCAGCCAAAATGTTCAATTGTGATCAAGATAATATTATTGTTGGAAATGGGGCTGCTGAATTAATTAATGTCCTGATGTCAAGTTTTGGTGAGGATATCATTGGTATTATTACTCCAACCTTCCATGAATATGTGGCAAGAACGCCTAAAAATAGGATTAAGACTTTCACACCTGATAATTGTAACTTTTCATATACGATCGAAGACTTAAAGGTTTTTAGTGAAGAAATTGATACCTTGTTATTGATCAATCCTGATAATCCTAGCGGTAATTTTATTCCTAAAACCGATATACTCGAATTGGTTACCTATTTAAAATCTAAAGGTAAAAAAATGATTTTAGATGAAAGTTTCGTTGATTTCTCTTCCGAAAATGATGAAAACACACTCATTGAACGTCATGTTATTGAGGGATTCGAAAACTTAATCATCGTTAAAAGTGTGAGTAAAAGTTATGGTGTGCCTGGTATTCGTCTGGGGGTAATGGTTAGTTCAAATATCGACTTGTTAAATGTGGTAAAAGCAAAATTGCCAGTTTGGAATATTAATTCTTTTGGTGAATTCTTCTTTCAAATATATGGAAAGTACGAGGCTGATTATAAAAAGGCGAGTAGGATGATTGCCAATGAAAGAGACCGTTTTTATCAGGAATTAAAACAAGTTGCTTTCCTAAGACCAATAAAATCGCAGGCTAATTATTTTTTGTGTGAGGTGATGGGTGTATCTGCTACTGAACTAACACGGAAAATGATGAAACATTTTAATATTTTGCTTAAGGATTGTACGGGTAAAACCTCTTTCGAAAATAAAGAGTTTATACGTATTGCAGTGAGAAATGAGGAAGATAATGATTATTTGTTGCAAGCTTTAAAACAGATAGATGAAAAATAAATTACGTGTTGTTGTTTGTGGGGGAGGAAATTTAGGTCATGCTATTGTTGGAAAGATATCGCAACAGAGTAATGTCTCAGTATCTCTGTTAACGTCGAACCCCTCGGTGTGGGATAGGCATATCGAAGTAATAGAAAATAATGGTGATATTAGTCATGGTAAAATTGAAAGTGTCGATTCACAAGCAGAATTTCTTATTCCTGATGCTGATGTGATTATTATAACGACGCCAAGTTTTCTGATAAAGGACATGTTATTATCGATATCTCCTTATGTCAAAGTAGGAACTTGGGTGGGGTCGGTACAATGTTCAGGGGGCTTTTTTGGTATGGCTCGAACAATACTAGCCTCTAATGTTAATATTTTTGGATTTCAAAGAGTGCCATATATTGCCAGAGTCAAAGAATACGGTAAGTCCGTATTTTTAAAGGGCTACAAAAGTGAAATTAAAATTGCAGTGCTTAATACGGGTTCCTGTGATGAGTTTATGATGCGTTTGGAAGAACTTTTTGAGACTAAGATTATCAGGTTAAAATCTTATTTAGAGGCAACGCTTACAAACTCAAACCCTATTTTACATCCATCTCGATTGTATGGTTTGTTTAAAGATTGGAAGCCTGGTATCGAATATGAGGAGGAGGTCTTGTTCTATGAAGATTGGACTAATAGAGATTCAGAAATACTTATAGCCTGCGATCAAGAGCTTGCTTTGCTTGTAAGTGAATTGTCGGATTATATGGATAAGTTACCATCTATACTCGAGCATTATGGGGTGAGTGATAAATACAGTTTAACCTATAAACTGCAAACTATCGAAGCTTTTAAAGGTATTCGACTTAAGATGTCTGAAACAAAATCAGGTAAGTATATTCCTGACTTTAAGAACCGGTATTTTATTGAAGATGTTTCGTATGGCCTTTTATTAATACGACATATTGCTGACACTGTTCATGTTGATACACCCATGATAAATGTAATTATTAATTGGGCTCAGCAACTTATGGGTAGTGAGTATCTGGTTGGTAATGAATTAAAAGGGAAAGATTTTATAGCTTTGGGTCTACCATCTCAAATTAATTTGTAATGATCGGCTTCGTATATTATGATGATATGGTGAAACTGATGCCAGTATATATGAAACGATTCAATATATTAGGTTAGTATCCCTTTTTTTAAACATTCATTGATGTGTAATGTGTTTTTCTATGTTTCATTTCAGGTGGTTTCATGTAATCACCATATGTAGTTGTTAGCATTTGATCGTAGTTGTTAGGAATATAAAATTCATTGTCTACGAATAATGCTTTCTTTAAAGGGAATATTTCATCGACTTTCCAGTGTTTTTTATCTCCCCGTCCCCAATTAAAATCAATTCCATAAATAATGTGTTTCTTTTCTTTATGCTTGTTCATAGCACAACATTTTTCTGCAAAATTATATACGTTTTTCTTACGCATAACTCCAACACAAATATGACGGCATACTTTTAGAAATATTTTTTGAATTTTATTAGAGTAATTTGAGTAAAAGAAATTTGATACTGTCTGAAATCTTTTAGGATTATTGGTATAATCCATAGGGAAGATATCTAAGGATAAACCCAATTGACCATGCCTTTTTAAATTTTTGTTATTATTGTTAGAAGGCATGCAGTAGCTTTTCTTATCAACGATTTTTGAAATCACTGTTTTCACTTCAGGATTGGTTTCCTTATTCTGAAATATAAATTCATTAGGAAAAACATCATTGGCAATTTCTTTCAGTCTGTTATAGTCTGCTCGTGGCATCGCAACATCAATGTCATCGTCCCATGGAATAAATCCTCTGTGACGAATAGAACCAAGCAAGGTACCAGAATCAAGATAATAGGTAAGCTTATTTTCCTCACAAATATGATGGAATATCTTGAGCATTCTGAGAAGAACGTTTTGAGCTTTTTCTAATTCTGTATTACCAATATTTCTATTATCAGGAAATTTCTTTAGGAGTTCTTCTTTAGATGTCATGATAATTATTAGTCTGTTTGTAATCATCTGAGATAGGATAACCTAATGATTTGATTTTAATGCGTATCACTCAAGAGACTGATATCATCTTTGATAAGCCTTCTTTCGAATCCCAAAAGTAGTAATTTTAATGAATAATGCAGAGATGTAAAAAAATCTCATCTAAATTCTATGGTTTTATCCCATAATGAGGTGTACAAAAACCACTTTAGAATGATTTTTAAAATGGTTTTTGGTTATTTAGACTTGATAAGATTTGGGAGCAGGCTGTTAATAAATATTGTCGGGGAAAATTATGTCGCTAAAATCGAATGTGTATGAGAGATACTTATATTCCTGGGAATATATCATGCTGTTTACTAGTGCAGGATCTAATTAGCTAAAATCATTCAAGTATCAAACGCGATTGCTGATACTTGAATGATTGTTTTTTTTATAATTCTCTCTGTAGAACATCTACCATTCGTACAGCAACTTTTCCGTCAACCGGACCAATTATTTCATGTGTACATTCAGCTCTTCTTTTCTGGTGTTTGTTAGGGGACTTAAGTTCTTCCTTAACGACTTTGCTTAGATTCTTGTATTTCCAAACATTCTCACCAATATCACGGAATTGATTCATGGCGGTTTCCATCCGTTTATTGAATTTGTATTTTCCAAATAAGCGATAGGATAGACGCAGTTTTAAAAAACGATTGCAAATGACTGGTTTGTCAAGAGCTGCAAATTCAAAAACGACTGATGATTCATCGGATATCAACAGATCGGCAATGGCATAAAAAGGAACAATGTTGTAGTCCTCAAATTTGGCAAAATATACATTGGTGAATTTTGACCATTTATTTAACTTATTTCGTTGAGCTTTATATTTTTTACGCAAATAAGTGTAATAATGGGGTTTTACGATGATATTATATTCCTCAAAATCTTTTGGAAACTTATTAGACATCTTTTCCAGTGAACTTGGATAAAATGTAGGGGCATAAAGTAGTGTAGGCTTTTTACGATCCAACTGGTATTTATCGTAAAGAGCATATCTTTCATCCGAACTGTAAGTAAAAACATCATCGAGTTTAGAAAAGCCTACATTCTCCCAAATTGTTTTAGCTTCTGGGTAAAGTTCCCTTAGCTTTCTTAAACGGAAATCCCCTTCGATAAATCGTATGTCGAATTTGTTTTTTTCTTCGGTAAAGGCACTGACCTTGGTTCCAATACCATGAACGATCAGTACTGATTTATTATGGGGGATACTTGTTTGTGGGTAATTATCACCTCCGCATATTAAGTATTGAATCTCTGCATTTGACAAACCTTCTTCACCAATTTGGAAAGGAAGGTTTTCTTTTTCACAGACTTCACTGATCATGCTGTTCTGATCGAAGATGTCACGTTTGCTACTTTCCAATACAACGAATAAAAAGGGTAGATCTCGCCTTTCTAATTCACGGGCTACTGGTAAAAACTGTGGAATGTAATATAAGTGTTCAGCAAAAAAGACAGCGAAATATTTTTTTGTTTCCATATTGTTGTAACTCATAATTGTTTATTTATAGATTTGATCATTACGAATCAAATCATCAAAATACTGAATGGTTTTGATGAGACCTTCCTCCAACTGAATTTTAGGTTCCCAATTGTTTAGTTTTTCTTTGGCAAGACTGATGTCTGGCTGGCGTTGCATCGGATCGTCCATAGGCAATGGCTCATGAATAATCTTCGATTTAGATTTAGTAAGTTCAATCACTTTCTTTGCTAATTCTAATATGGTGAACTCATGAGGATTACCAATATTCACGGGGCCAATGAAATCTTTAGGAGAATTCATCATTCTAATGGCACCTTCAACTAAGTCATCGATATATTGAAAGCTCCGGCTTTGTAAACCGTCGCCATATATGGTGATATCCTCGCCTCGGAGTGCCTGCATAATGAAATTGGAAACTACACGACCATCATTGGGGTGCATATTGGGACCATAGGTGTTAAAGATGCGCATGATTTTGATCTCCACTTGATTCTGTTTGTGATAGTCCATAAATAAGGTCTCAGCACAACGCTTGCCTTCGTCGTAGCAGGATCTAATCCCTATTGGGTTTACACTTCCCCAATAGTCCTCAGTTTGTGGATGAACTTCCGGATCGCCATAAACCTCACTCGTTGAGGCTTGCAATATACGAGCCTTGATGCGTTTTGCCAATCCAAGCATGTTGATGGCTCCCATAACCGATGTCTTGGTCGTTTTTATAGGATTGTATTGGTAGTGAACAGGGGATGCAGGACAGGCCAAATTGTATATTTGGTCCACTTCTGCAAAATAGGGTTGAATCACATCGTGACGCACCAACTCAAAATAGGGATGAGTGATTAAGTGTTCAATATTACGCTTGTTGCCTGTGAAATAATTGTCGAGACAGATGACATCATTGCCTTCCTTAATTAAGCGATCACATAAGTGTGAGCCTATAAAACCAGCTCCTCCGGTAACAAGTATTCGTTTCATTTTATTCAAGTTTATAATATTCTTCTTCCTTTTTTACTTTATAACTGGTTCTTCGATTGAGTAATATGTCATGCCCATCTCCTTCATCTCATTTAAATCATAAATATTTCTGACATAAAAATCAATCTGTTGTTCAGAAGTTTTCAGTCATCTTAAAGGTAGGCATTCTAAACTCATTCCATGATCATCAATCAAGCAACGTAATTGATTAAGCCCTAATTGATCGTTGACACAAGTGGTGTGATCGCTTACTAAATGTCTACAGATAGTCGCGCCCTCGCTTATTAGCTATTTATAATCCCCAGAGCCGATATTTGGCGCATATTATCGGTTCTGGGTTATGATAGTCCCTTCGGCAATTTTCGTGCTTGAATATTGCCGTAAGGGTTCATTAGTTTTTTTACTAAAACAGACTTTAGAATTTTTCGTCCTAATAATTATCGAAATGAGGTTCAATTAACCTCACTTGAAATATTGTTTTTTGAACTGGTAGAGAGTCCGAATATTCTTAGAAAAAAGTTTCATCCCATACATTTGTCATCCTTTCCCCTTTTCCATAGACGTGAAAGTGTTGATTTTCAGCTAAACGATGTCCCGTGATTCGCTCGAACCACATTAATAGCCGTTCTTTGGCTTTGGGATATTTTCGGATAGAAGTATCAATACTTACTTCCCATGAATGCTCACTAATACGTTTTTCCATAACTTTTGGATGGCTTCCTCCATAGTTTAAAACGCAATCGTAATCTCTATTGTAGTTGAAATCAAGTTCTTCCATGCGTTCTGTAGTCCAGAATTCTTTATTCCAGTTACAGTGCTGTACCTTTTTCTGCATAAATTTAGGATGGCGAACCCAACCGTAGTGGTATATGTGAGCATCGATAGGAACACAAACAGGTTTTTCACCATTAGATTTCCTAAAGCCCTGAGCTCCATGCCATGAACGAATAGATTTGTCGTTGCGAATGATTCTAACATCACGGCGATACCATTGACGTCCAAATGCCAGGTAGTTATAATTACCCCAGAAATGTTTCCATTTAAAAATGAATCCCTCAACGGCTTTATTATCCTTGTATTTTTCCATTGCTTCGAGCATAACAGGATAATCTTCTTCGTGCATCACTTCATCAGCCTGAAGATAGATGCACCAATCGTATTCCGAACCAATCAGATCGAAAGCTTTATTGGTTTCTTCACCTAAATAGTATCCCCCTTTGGCAAGTTTCTTTGGCCAGGTTGAGTGTACTATTTCAATCTTATCAGATTCGATACCACGGATGATTTCTTCAGTATTGTCGTCACCATCTCCGATAGCAACTAAAAACTTGTCAACTATTGGAAGAGCAGAGGTAATGGATTCAACCATTTGATAGTCAAATTTAGCTCCATTTTTTACTATTGTAAATCCACAAACTTTCATATTGTAAAATGTTAATCAACCGACTTTGAGATAGATCGTTGTGTCGGAATTATTTCTGTTTTAATTATTTTAATCAAATTTAGAACCACCTTAATCGAACATAGGGAAATGACGAACAACTTCCTTCAACTCATGTTTGGGTTTTTCTATGCTTAGTAATTCATTATTCATAACCTTTTCGTAAAGTCTTAAATAGCCATCTGTCATTTGCTTTACAGAAAAACTATCACAAACATATTCATGACATCTTTTACGATTGTAATCCTCATAGTGTTTAGCAGCTTCTGTTAATTCTGCATATGAATTAGATACAAAGCCAACGTCAGAATGAATCAATTCGGGAAGTGAACCATAAGTGCTACCAAATGCCGGGGCCCCAAAATACATGGCTTCCACAATAGCTAAACCAAATGGTTCGTTCCATATTACAGGAAAGAGAAGTGCTTTAGATTTATTAATGACTTCACTTTTCTTCTTTCCACCAATAAACCCTTTGTATTTTATTCCTTTTTTAAAGGGTAAACCTCTTCCGCCAATAACAGCCAAATCTTCATTTAAAGCTCTTGCAATTTTGATACAACCTTTAATATTCTTTTTACTTCGACTTGCCTTTCCAAGAAAAAGGAAGTGTTCTCTTTTTATATTCCAATCTACAGGACCATATTCGTCAAAATCAAGGCCATTATATACAAACACTTCGCTATTGTGACGCTTGGCATGATTTTTAGATATAAAAACCGTGTTATTGTGATACACTTTATCTGCGGGGCTATTCCCATGAAGTGTCGTGATAAAAGGCTTTGTTAGTTTTTCCTCAACAGTGAAGTTCAGGTGAGCCACATCAATATGATTAGGGATTTGATCATTTAAGGGGATACTGGGATTATAGATGTAAACATCAGCGAAATCGGAATAGGAGCCTTTCCCTGCAAGAAAACTTATTTTATGTCCTCGTTTGTGTAGTTCTTCTCCAAGCCACCAAACAATCCTTTCAGTACCGCCATAAAGCAGAGCAGGAATCTTTTGGTCACACACCAATAATATATTCATTATATTCTATTTTTTTCGGATGACTAAACTTGATATAAATCGAGATTGAAATTAATCTAACGTTGAAAATGCTAAAATATCAATAAAAATATTGATATGGTTAAATTAGTTTTATTATTTATCCCCTCTGATCCTTCTTTTCCAAGCTAGTTTTCTTTGAATTTTTTCTTTATGTTCTTTGTCAAACTGAATCAGAAGTTTAACTGCTTCTTCTTCGTTTTTATTGTTAACTCTTGCGTATTCTCTGGCAACGATTTCCAGTTCATCGTCACTGCCCCATATTTGGGCAAAGTTTTTCAATCCCTCAAGATAATTCATTTTTTCGAATCGCATTCGATTGATATCTACAATGCTGAAATCATATTTTTTGTCTTCGAGTCGGGTTATTAGAATATTACCTCGTGAATAATCTAAATGGTGAATGTTGTTTTTGTGTAGTTTCTCATAGGTGAATACAGCAAATTGTTTCAGAATATTCACTTTGTCAGGAAAGTCAAAACCAATTAAATCACGTATGGTAAAATCGTATTTGTGATGAATGGAAACATAGTAACTGCGATTAAACAAACCATGTTTTAGTACTTCAATACATGCAATTGGCTCTGGAGTTTCGGCTCCGCAAGCTCTTATTTTCATTGCATATTCAAATGAATGTCTGGCTTTTGACCCTCTAAAATAGCCATAGGCAATTTTATTTATCAGATGAGGAATTTTAAATGACTTAACATTCAATTTCACCCCTTGATTTTCAAATATGCGAATTTCATTTCTTCCTTTATAGATAGATGTACCTTTTTTACTGAAATTCTCGTGTAGATTTTCTAGAAAATTGCTTAGATGTTGAAATTTAGGATTTATTTTGAATCGCATAGTAAATAAGATTGATTAATTGAATATCCCTGTTTTCGAGATTTTAAGGAAACATCCAAGATTATCTTGCAGCATTTCACCTTTGTCAATTGCCATTGCAAAACTAATATTAAAAGGTAATTTATTTATTGGCAGATCTAATTCTAGCACACCAGAGAACTGTTCTCGCATTCCTTCTGGAAATTTAATTTTGTATCTACCCCAATTTTGAGTGTAGCTAAGTTTTGTTCTGTATGGAATAGTATTGAATAAATAGCCTGATATTCCAAGGTGATGTCCTACGATTCTATTGTTATAAGTTCCCATCGCTAGTCCATTTTTATCAAAGCTTGGGTAGAAGAATGGTAAACCTATTGTTCTCTTCTGAAAAGTCCAGCCAGACTTATAAATATGATTATTAAAGAAATCATCCTGGCCAGTGAAGTAACCTCCTTTGCCAGGAAGTTCGCCATCGACGATAGGTTCTTTAGGTTCACCACCGGGAGAGCTTCCTGATTGAAATTTAGTGTAATAATTTTCATATAGAATAGAACTGACCCATCGGTTTTTACCCTTTATTTTAGCATAAATTCCTGTTACTCCATCAGGCCTTGTAATATATATCCCAGAATGATCTTCAAACATCGTTTGTCGATACAATTCAAAATCAACCTTTTTGGTTTTTAAATTTAAATGGATATCCCATCCGCCAAGGTGATTCCCAACACTATTTACATATTCGAAATAATTACTTTTATCAGTACCTCCTTTACCTAAAAATATGTTTTTGTAGTTGGCTAAATCAGAAGATAATTTACCATATTGGGTATCGGGAGAAGTTCCTGCCCACATAGCAAAATGTTGAAATCCCACTGTTAAATTCAGTTTTCGTTTCCCACCGAATTTAAGATATATGTTTTTGTGATGTACACGTGTTTTGTCAACATATCTATCATCGTACATAATACCCTCCGAATACATTCCTTTGATTGATATCCAATCTTCAAGATAGGGAATTGGAACAAACTTATGGAAGCCAATACTTAATTTAGGAATCGATCTTGAGTTGTTAGACAAGAAGATATTACCATTAGTAGATGAAATCCCATCAAACTTAGTATCCTCATGTTTAGCACCTAAGTCGAGCTGTAGTGGTTTGTAACGTAAACTGATAAAGGCTTGATCAATAATTGCTTTTGAACGCTTGCCTATAGAACCTACTAAATTAGCACCATAACGGAAATCGAAATTTTGGTTTTTATTGAACTCAGAAAACAACCCCATATGTGAAACAGAACTATTCTCATCAGGTATAATCCCATTTTTATTGGAAACGAGCCAAAAGGGAAGGGTTGATTTGCTTGATATAGCAGCTGAAGTCCCTACTTCGTATTTCATTTCTTTTTTTTGTGCAAAAGCAGAGAGTGAAACAAATAAAAGTGCGCAAATGATAGTGCTAAGAGTAATTTTTTTAAAGTTCATTAATTAAGTGTTTAGCAAAAGATTTAGCAATTCGTTTTATTGATTCACCACCAATCTGGTTGTAGGGGATCAAGTTGGGTGCTATGAATACGTAGTCAGAAATATCGTCTTTTGCGTGTATATGGTTAAATGAATTAAGTTTGCAAATATAAGCTAAATCGAGTGTGAAAACAGATAATCCACCAAAAATATATTCGTTAGGAGAGGACATGAAATACTGGAATGATTCAATGTTAAGGTTCAATTCTTCCTTTATCTCCCTACAAAGAGCATCCTCAGCGCTTTCCATTATATCAACAAAGCCTCCTGGTAAATCGAGCATGCCTTTATGTGGATCAAAAGCACGTTTTGTGAAAAGAATCTCTGCTCTATCATTAACTATCAGAGCGGCAACTGCAGCTGCTGAGTTGATGTATAAATGAAATTGACATTCACCACATAAAAAAGATTGATCTGTTCTAAAAGAAAATTCACTACTGCCACATTTAGGGCAATAGTGAATTGTATTTTTTGGTAATGTTGATTTCATATTATATTTTAAACGTTGAGCAATGAAATTTATTATCCTTCAAAAAATACATTGAGGAAATACTATTCTTGTCATTTATTTTGTTTCAAGATTCTGAAAAGTGAAAAACTCTGTGGTGCCAGCTTTTACATTAAAATCAAGCTCTTGCTTATGCCCTCCATTTACACCACTCTTAAGGTTTAATATGAGTTTATGGTTTCCAGGCTTTAGCTTAATTCGAGTGTAATAGATACCATGAGGAAGTGTTTGCCAGTTACGAGTATCTGCTTTTTCAGTTAAAGCATTTGCAATGCTAAGTAAAGTACCTAAGGTGTCGTCTTTACTACGCGCATATTCTTCTAATGCTTTTTTGGTAGCAAGTCGTAAAATTGAATTTGCCAACTCGCGAATCATTCTGTCCTTTAGGCATTTGAATGCAATTGCATTGACATCTTCAGCTTTTTCTAAATTATATTGACCAATTCCATCAATTTCAATCAAAGCCTCATTGAATAAGGGTACACGTTCTTTATATTTTGGGAATGCTACTCTTACGAAATCAAGATTCTTAAAAGCAGCATTCTCTTTACTACTCAAATTGTTAGTGTTGAATGGGAAGTTGACTCCTTCTTCATTATTGGCAAGAGTTAAAATGCCTCCGGCACCTCTACTTGCAGCAAAGTTGATACTCCATTCATCCTTAATAGGACCTAATCCATTCATCCAGATGAAAATAATATCGCCTTCATTATTTGAAACACTTTCGTAAGTCATGCCAAATTCTTTGCTGTAGAAATTGTATTCTTTTTCAAAGCCGATACGTTTGGCGGTTCTTAAAATGTCTTTTTTTAGCTGTTCAGGACTGAGAGTTCCAAAGTTTTCGGTATAATTAGTTTTATAGATGTTGTAGGCATTTCTATAGGCAATAAAAGCATTGTTGTAATCCTTAGATGCATCATAAATCATTCCCATTAGGTTATGAGCAAAGGCATCGTCGCTATATCTATTTTTATGATTTCGAGGGTATTTGTCGTTTAATGCGAATAGCTTTTCATTGACACGACGGCATTCCACTAGAGCTTCTTGATTTTTACCTAATTGAAGATAAGCAATTGCTTTGTAATAGTTGATAAGTACATTCTCAAAGTCTTCAGGCTTGTATGGCTTAACACTCGGATTAGATATAATAGCTAAAGCTTCAGAGCCCCAGTTTTTTCTTTGATCTTCAATAAATAAATCAGCTTCGTTAAAATAGGTATTGGCTAAAGTATAATCTTGTTGCATCCAAGCTAATGTACCCTTGTTTACAAGGTATAGCACTCTATTGCGATTTGATTGTAGCTTCTTATTGGCATCCAAATGCTTGTTTGCCATTTGCATATCACCACTTTCAAAACTTTTATTGAAGGCTTCATTTTGTTTGTAATAAGTCGCACAACTAGAAAGTAAAAATGAGGCTACTAAAAGGAATAATAATCGAAATCGCTTTTGTATAGAGAATATCATACTAAGAGAAAGGTTGAGTGTTTGACTTTGGGTTGTTAGTCAAGGGGTTAAATGCCTTGCAAGACAGGTTGCCTTGCAAGGTTTTGGATATAAATTCAGTTGATGTATTTCTATTTTAGAAAATAGCACCAATTCAACTGATTGTTATGCCTTTATTTATCGGTTTACGTATTTCTTGATTTTTTTATCACCCATCCAAACTAGTTCGCTAGTTTCAATGTTTGTTAATTCAAGACTCAACTGGTAATAACGAACTTTTTCTTTTTTGTGACTATCAATAATTGAGTTGATATCACCTTGAAGAATAAAGTCTGCACCCAGCTCTTGTCCCCATTTTTTAATAGTTGCCTTTGCTGCGAAGTCTTGTTGGTCAGCTCTTTCTTGACGAAGATCTTCACGTTTTGAACCAGCTTGAACTAAACGAACACGACCATCATTAAGAATTGATTTCTCAATATCTTTGATATAGGTGTCAGCTTCGATATGCTCAGAACTCTTATTATATATTAAGCCTACAATAACAACTGGCTTTCTGTTGAATTCTTTTTGGAAATTTTCAATCCAACTTTGACTTAAAACTTGCTGTGTTAAAGCTTGTGCAGCTAATTGAGAATCCGTGTCATTCCAACGACCACTTAAGTCGATTTGCTGATCAGGAGATACTCGTGTAATTTGACGTGAACAAGATGCGCTGGCTACCAATACCAAGGCAAGAACTAATAAACGCAATGAATGATTCATAATGTGTGTTTTAATTTACTCTAATTAGATTGTTATTTTAAATATACTCACATTCGTTGAGTATTTAAATATATTACTAAAAGTAATCTTTATGATGCTTATCAATTTACGTGCCACTCTTACTTAGTCTGATTAACTAATTCTTTAAGTTTTGAATAATGATTAGCACTAACACCAGTCATGGGTAATCTAAAGTTGTTTTCAATCAGATTATTAATGTGAAGAATGGCCTTTATTCCTGCAGGATTTCCTTCAGTGAATAAATTTTGAATGATTTCGAAAAGTTTAAAGTGTAATGCTTTTGCTTCAGAAATTTCTGATGCAAGTGCCGCATTCACCATATCACTAAACTCTTTGGGGAAGGCATTTGCTACAACCGAAATGACACCCTCAGCACCTAAACAAATCATAGGAAAAGTAAGTGCATCATCACCAGAAATTACGGCAAAATCGATAGGCTTATTCTGAATGATTTCCATAATTTGCTCCATATTTCCAGAAGCCTCCTTTACAGCCACAATATTTTTAAAATCGGAAGCTAATCTTAAAGTCGTTTCAGCTGAAATATTAACGGCTGATCTACCTGGAACATTATACAAAATTACAGGAACAGGACTTGCTTCAGCAATCATTTTATAGTGCTGGTAAAGACCTTCCTGACTGGGTTTGTTATAATATGGAGCTACAGACAAAATACCTGCAATTTCATTATATGCGTGGAAACTCTTGATTCCATTTATAACTTCATTTGTGTTATTACCACCGATCCCAATTACAAGAGGAACTCTTTTATTGTTGATTTTGATGATATAATCGATAACAGCTTTTTTCTCATCTTTATTAAGAGTTGCTGCTTCACCTGTTGTTCCCATAACAACAAGATAGTTGATTCCATTGTTAATTTGGAAATCGACCAAGTTAGTAAGAGAGTTAAAATCGATGCTCCCGTCTGTATGGAAAGGAGTAATAATTGCGACTCCCGTTCCTGAAAATTGATGTGACATTATATTTTAGTTTTTCTTGATTTCTGATAAGTAATTGATGCTGTCTTGAATCAGCTCTTTTATTGATGAATTCTCTTTCAATTCGATCATAAAGTCTAAGTAGTCGGCATTATTCGCTTTTGCACCGACTTTAAATGCTGCTGGTGAAAGAGATATTAAATACTGTACTGGTAATTCTTCAGATTGAGTCAAAACAAATAGAATATCAAATTTCTGTTTAAAGAATTCAGATATTTCGTGTGTTTGTGGAATGCCTTTCCAGTTACTGTCTAATTCAGAGAAATAGATAAAGTCTAGGGTATTTAATGGCTTTTTAGGAATATCAGTTCCTGTATACCAGCCTGCAGCATTTACTTTATAACCTTGATTTTTTAAATCTGTATAAAAATCACTAACGATACGATTATTTTCTTTTTGATTTGTATCGAATAGTATTCCAATATGATTTGCACTTTTCATGTTGTGAAATTCTACACGTCTCGAATCTTTTTTTAACAGTTTGTTTAGAATTTTTCGGGCAATTTTTTCAGCTGTATTTTTGAAAATGCTCATATTTAGTCAGGTAATCTTTTTTTTAATAAATAAAAAATGTTAGATTCTAAACTCAATAGAAGTCCTATTTGAGTGGAAATCAGTCACAATATAGTGATTTTTTAAGCTTTGTAGAATGAAAAAAAGCCTTAATTAAAAGGCTTTTTTTTGTTCGTTTGTAAATCAAGGAGCTAAGCGGCGAGAAATCCAATTTCCATCATTAAAGATATATTCAATTCTATCATTCAATCGACTTTCTCGACCTTGCCAAAACTCAAATTTCTCAGGAATTAATTTGTAACCACCCCAGAATTCAGGTCGTTCAAATTTTTCGTCATGTTTTTTCTTGTGCTCTTCAATTGCTTGTTCTAACTCAGTTCTATCATTTAATATTGACGATTGTGGAGATACTGCAGCTGCTCTGCGACTCCCCACTGGTCGTGCCATAAAATACTGATCAGAATGTTCAGGTTCTAATCTTACAATCCGACCTTCAATTCTAATTTGCTTTTCCAACTGAGGCCAAAAAAACACGATCGCAGCATATGGGTTTTGTTTTAAATCTTCACCTTTTCTACTCTTGTAGTTTGTGAAAAAACAATAAGCATCATCAGAGTAATCTTTGAGCAAAAGGATTCTAGCTGTTGGTTTTCCTTCAGAATTGACCGTTGCCAATGTCATTGCATTGGCATCTGGTAAATTAGCTTCAAGTGCCATTTTGAACCAAGCATCAAATTGAACAAATGGATTTTGATCAACATCTTGTTCATTGAGTTGTTTAAGCGTGTATTCGTGTCTTTTCTTTTGAATATCGTCTTGCATGGCAAAATATTTTATGGCTGCATGAGTATATTAGGTTCTATACTTAGACCATTATAATTGATGTAATATTGACCTCCTTTTTTAGGGAAAGCCATACCTGAATCATCTTTAGCATCAGCATTGGCTACTCCCACATGAGCGAATAAGATTTTTGAATTGTGCTTATCAGCGTGTTTGATGATTTCTTCGGCAGCACTAGGACTTAAGGAGCCCAGATCAGGATAGGTGCTTGTTTTCACAACAATGAAATACATGTCATTATCCTTACGTGCTAGAATCTGAGGGTTCTTCTCAAACTCGATATTTACAGATAGAATTTCATATTCATCTTTTATGTGTTTGTACACCCATTTTACCCCTAGCTCGTGTAATTCTTCTCCACTAAGTCTATTCCCTTCTTGACTCATAATTCAATTTTGATTTGATACTGCGAATATCCCTTTTATCGATACTAATTCCAAATAGCTTTTCTACAAAATTTATAAATCTTCTATAATATCATTCAAAAATTGATTGAGAGGATGTAGCACTTGAAAAGCTTCGTGAATGGCTAGGGGGAATTTGTCAGAAGTCACAATATCATCAGAAATAGATTTACCTACGGCATAGTGCTTATAGTTTAAGAGTTGAATATGTTCAAAATTTTTAGCGTAGCCACGAGGAGCTGTTTTTAGTTTATCACCATATAATTCCGGATAATGATTGATGAAATTAGGATTCTCAATGATAGATTTAAATTCTTCAGGATGATGAAAGATTTCTTCTCGAATGGCTTTTAAGGTTTTCGATTCGGGCATAAAACAACCACCTCCTAAAAAACACTGTTCGGGTTCGATATGAATATAATAACCACCATATTTAGATTTACGACCACCACGTGCAATAAATGCTCCAAAGTTGGTTTTATAAGGGCGTTTATCGTTGGAGAATCTAACGTCTCGGAAAATTCGGAAAATACAATCTTTGGCATTATTACCTGCTACTGAAGGATCTATTTGTTTAATTTGCTCAATACTTAATTCAACAAACAGTTCAAAATCTTCTTTTGCCTCATTGTATTGAGCCTTATTGGCATGAAACCAGTCTCTGTTATTGTTTTCTCGAAGGTCAAGTAGATATTTATAGATAGAATTGTTCAACATAACAATTGTTTAGGATTGAAAATTTAGATATCTCTCTATAGCGTTTCATTGAGAGATTTTCAGAATAATTAAGACCCTCAATTTACGATTTAATACTTATTTGTTAGAGTTCAGAGAAAGAAAAGTTAATTTTGAAAGCATATTTTAATGCTTGTTATTATATGAAGAACTTTTTGTTACTATTAGTTATATGCCTTTCATCCTGCTCCACAAAAGATATTGGTACAGAAGATGTCTTTGAACAGGATAAGATGTTTATTCAAGGAGCTGACCTTTCAGCTTTACCAGAAATCAGATCTTATAATACGATTTTTTATAATGCTGATGAAGTGGCTGAAGATGCCTTGACGACACTTAAAAATAATGGTGTTAATGTTGTTAGGTTGAAATTATGGCATACCCCCATAAACGAACATGCATCATTACTAGAAGTAAAGACTTTTGCCAAGGAAATAAAAAGAATGGGTATGAAGGTTTGGCTTACAGTTCATTATTCAGATACATGGGCAGATCCTGGGCAGCAGGTCGTTCCTGCAAAGTGGAAAGGGATATCTTTTAGTAGTCTAAAGGATAGTGTTTATGCCTATACACGCAAAATTACTCAAGAGATTAAACCTGATTATATCCAAATTGGGAATGAAATTAATTCAGGAATACTATTCCCTTACGGGAAATTAGAGGGAGGCTCTGAGCCATTAAAAGATTTTCTATCAGAAGGAATCAGAGCCGTTAGGGAAAGTTCAGATGATACTCAAATAATGCTGCATTTTGCAGGCCTTGAGAATTCTGATTGGTTTTTTAATGAAATGAAAACCTTAGATTATGATATTATAGCTCTTTCTTATTATCCTCTGTGGCATGGAAAAGACTTTGATGCTTTGTCAAATAAAATTGGACTACTAGGTGAGAAATATAAGAAACCTATCGTTATTGCTGAAACGGCTTATCCTTTTACTTTAGAGTGGAATGATTTTACCAATAATATTTTGGGTTCAGAGGATCAACTTATTCTGCCTGATTTTCCAGCTAGTCCTTTGGGACAAAAAGCATTTTTAATGAAGATAAGGCAGATCATGGAATCTAATAATCATGGGATTGGTTTTTGTTATTGGGGTGGGGAGCTTGTAGCCTTTAAGGGTAAACAAGCAAAGGACGCTTCTCCGTGGGAAAATCAAGCATTATATGATTTTAAACAGACTGCTCTACCGGTTTTAGATGTTTTTAAAGAAAAATAAGCTGTTGTTCATTTAATTTTAAAGTTTAGTATTTACTATGTGCCACATTAAATACATATTTAAATTTTAGAAAATATTTTTACTAAATGAGATATATTTTTAAGTCTGAATTTAAGAAACTGATTTCCTTTGTTAATTTTGCAAGACTTTAATACAGATGATAAATAAAAAGAAGAAGATGATTATAGGCATAATAGGGGCAATGGAAATTGAAGTGACCAGACTTCGTGATGAGTTGAAAAACAGAGAAGAAATCAGTAAAGCTGGTTTTACTTTTTATAAAGGACAGATTCATGGTGTTAACATCGTGTTGTTGCAATCAGGCATTGGGAAAGTGAATGCTGGAATTGGTGCTGCCGTTTTAATTGACAATTATGCTCCTGATTTTGTAATAAATACGGGTTGTGCAGGTGGTTTTATTTCTGATTTGAAAGTGGGGGATATCGTTATCTCAAAAGAAGCTATTCATCACGATTTTGATTGTACTGTTTTTGGTTATAAGCATGGTCAGGTTCCTGGTATGCCACCTAGTTTTATTGCAGATTCTAAGTTGATAGAATTGGCTGATAAGTCGATTCATAAATTAACCGATTTGACAACCAAATGTGGCACAATCGTTACTGGTGACCAGTTTATGAATAATCCTGAGGCTACAAAGAGAATTAAAGACCTGATACCTGAGGCTGATGCTGTTGAAATGGAAGGGGCTGCTATTGCACAAGCCTGTCATCGTTTTGAAGTTCCATTTGTTGTTATCCGTTCTATTTCGGATATTGCAGGACAGGAGAATGCAGTTCAGTATGAGGAGTTTGTAGAGACAGCAGCGGTAAATTCGGGTAATATGGTAATGGAAATGATTCAGGAATTAGGTCAAGCCTAATTTTTATCTAGTAAAATCTGTTCCAACTACTCTGTGTTCTGGATGCTATAAAAGCGAATGTGATGAAAAAGATAGACAGTTTTACAGTTGATCACGACAGATTGAAGCGAGGCATTTATGTTTCTCGTAAGGATCATGTTGGAAATGAGGTTTTAACTAGTTTTGATATCAGAACGAAATTGCCAAATCAGGAACCTGCAATGGAGATTGAGGCGATGCACACTATGGAACACTTGTGTGCAACCTTCTTGAGAAATCATGATAATTGGGCAAAGAAAACAGTTTACTTTGGTCCGATGGGATGTCGAACGGGATTCTATATGATCTTTCATGGCGATTTAATCTCGGATGATGTTGTTGATGTCATTCGGGAAATGTTTCAGTTCATGTCTGACTATGATGACAGAATTCCAGGTGCTGATAAAATTGAATGTGGTAACTACAAAAGTCACGATCTTGAAGGTGCAAGACTTGAAGCTAGGAAATTTAAGCAGGAAGTTCTTAGTCATCTCACTGATGAGAATCTCAACTATCCACAATAAAATAAAAGGCTACCATTTAGGTAGCCTTTTTTGTATCTCTATTTTAGAATCAAATTATTGATTCATTATTTCTTTAGGAATATCGATATCCTGATGCGCTTCAATCATCGGTTCAAATTTTTGTGATTTGATTTTGAAATCTGTTGAATAATTAATCATCTGAAGACCTTTGTTTTCGAATCCTCCCCAAGCACTCACATTTTCAATTGAATAATTTCCTTGTAGTAAGTCAATATCTTTAATTTCATTAAGATGATCGAAGAATTGAATGCCATGACGTTTTATCGCAGTTGAAAAATATAAGGTGAAATCGTATGCTCTAAATGTATAATCATTAGGTTCACAGTTAAACTCATATCTAAATCGATCAATAAAATTATTGATTTTTTCTGATTCATAATCGATAAAATAAGGTGAAAGAATAAGTGTGTTTAATTCGAACAGATTACTTGGATCCATACTGCTATAGCGTTGCCACGATGGAAAACCAATGAGTTGAATTGGGTATGATTTGCTAAGAATTTTTAAGTTGGTTAAAAAGCTCTCAACAACGGCAGGCTTAGATGATGGAATTACAATGATATTTTCTTGAGTTTTGCTTAAAAGATATTCTAAACCTAGGTTGCCATAATCTTCGAATGAGATTTTGCTGTAATTTAAATTTGAATATTGCCAATACTTACCATTCTCAAACAATTGTTGTTCGATATCTGAAACCAATTTGTATTCTTCTAATTCCTTATAGTTTTTACTGTGAACAATCACGATATTTTTATTCTCCTTGTCAGACATCAGGTGATTAAAAATATTATCGCATAAGGAGTGAATTGAAGTGTTAATTTGAAAAACAAAAGGATTATTGTGAAGCTGAGTATTCTTCGACGACAGTGGCGATACAATAGGAATTTGATTGGCTTGAGCGTACTCTGCTACAAGCTCAAAGGTATTGGAGTATACGGGTCCTAGAATCAAATCTAGTTTTTGAGCACCCAATTTTTCCAATGTCTTACGAACAGTCGATTGTTTTTTCTCTGTATCAAATACATGTAAATTGATTTCTAATCCCTCCTTTTTTAGATCCTCAACAGCTAATAATACACCTTGGTAAAGTCTGATGAAATCCCGTGATTTAGGATAAACTGTCTCAGGTTCCTTTCGAGTCATGACTTGAAGCGTATCCTGATAAGAGATTTCCCAATTAAGAGAATCACTTAGAGCCGCATAAAGAGGAAGAAATAGAGCGATATTAATTTTTGATTGTACTGTCGTATCTCTTGAATAGTCTTTGAAAATTTGATTGTAATCAGTTGCCTGTTCTAGGTCTTCAATGGTTTCTACCGATTTCTCTTCAATAGGTGCAATTTGTTTTGCATTTTTTGGAAGATTCACGATTGTACCCGCTCTAATATTCCTGAACGGTCTAGCATGAGGGTTTAGTTTTCGGAATGCTCTACGTTTGATATTGAATTTAAGAAGAATGTCAGCCTCCGAATCACTAGCCTTAACCGTGTAAGTGTTCTTCTTCTTATCTACTTGTTGAGGATTAGTCTGCTTTTGAATTTTAAGAACCGTTCCTACTGTAAGTCTACCATTATCGCCAATTTCAGGATTATTTGCTTTAATATTCTCAATACTTTGATTGAACTGTTTTGATAAGGAGTAAAGCGTATTTCCTTTCTGAATGACATGGTAGAAATAGTTGGATGTTTCCTTTTTCTGTACTTGATAATCTTTACTTACACTTGTAGACTGTATAAAAGGTATTCTAAGAATCTCATTTAAATCTAAGCCGTGTGTTTTCTTTCTGTTTATTCTCATGACTTCTTTAATGTCAACGCCATAAGCCTTACATATAGAAAACATGGTTTGTTTCTCACGCACAATGTGTAAGTAGTAAAATTTACCTGCAACAACGACTTTTTCGTTTGAACGAAGGACCTCCCTTGTTTGTGAATGAGCATTGAAAATTGATCCAGAAAGGAGTATTAGGATGATAAGTTTTTGGATGATATATCTCATTAACTAATTATTTTTCAGAGTTTTGGTGTTTGATAAGAACATTAACAAAAATAAGAAACAAAGTTTATAAAACAATCATGTGATTCACATTAGCTAAGAGAATTTAGTTTAATTTAAGATTTGTATTTTTAACGTGTTATAAATAAAAATGTTAGCCACAGATTAGTTTGGCTATAAATTAATTTTAGAATGAATTAGAGGCATTTGTACAAATGAAAAAAGCGGTGAGAAGACTCACCGCTTTGTATATGGATCACATAATGTGTGATACTATTGATTTATTACCAAATCTTCGCTCTTTGCTCTTCTGAACGATACAATGGATCAGTTTCGTTGATTTCGAAAGCTGTGTAAAATTCAGGAATGTTGAACAAGCCTCCGTTTACACGGTAACGACCAGGTGAGTGAACATCTTCTTTGATTAATTTTCTAAGATATGTGTCTCTCACATTACCTCTCCATACTTTTGAGTATGATAAGAAGAAACGTTGCATATTATTGAAGCCTTCAATATCTGCAGGTTTTTCGCCATTCAAACTCATTTTATATGCTTCCATAGCAACCGTTAATCCACCATAATCAGCAATGTTTTCTCCTAGAGTTAATTTACCATCAACGTTTAAATCATCGAAAGCCTGAAAACCATTAAATTGATCAGTAAGCTTCTGAGCTCTTGCATTGAATTTCTCTGTGTCTTCAGAAGTCCACCAGTCTCTCATGTTACCATCTTTATCGAAACGACGTCCTGAATCATCAAAACCATGAGTCATTTCGTGACCGATAACAACACCAATTGCACCATAGTTAACTGCATCGTCACCATTCATATAGAAAAATGGAGGCTGAAGAATAGCAGCTGGGAAAACAACCTCATTCAATAATGGGTGATAGTAAGCGTTTACCGTTTGTGGCGTCATACCCCATTTTTCTGTATCAACAGGCTGACCTAATTTGGCGATGTTCTTAGCTACTCCAAAACGAGAAGCTCTCCATGTATTTTGAATATAAGAATCAGTAGCCACTTCTAATTTTGAGTAATCTTCCCACTTTTCAGGATAACCAATCTTCACACCAAATGCATCAAGCTTTGCTAATGCCTCTTTTCTGGTTTCTGCGCTCATCCATTCTAATTTCTCAAGTCTTCCGCGTAAAACGATTTTCAAGTTGTTTACCAACTCGTCCATTCTAACTTTAGCTTCAGCTGGGAAATATTTTTCTACGTATAACTGTCCAACAGCCTCACCCAAAACAGAACCCGTCGCATTTGACATACGTCTCCAACGTGGTTGTTGTTCTTTAGCACCGGTTAAAACGGTTCCGTAAAAAGCAAACTGTTCTTTTTCAAGTTCGGTAGATACTTTACCAGCAGACTCGTCTAAAACTTTCCATTTTAAGTACAACTTGATGTTAGCCATTTTTTCATTCTTCAACATTAGGTTCAATTCCTTCATGTATCGAGGATGAGTTGTGATCACATATTCCTTAATATCTGCACCCATTTCTTTGAAGTAAGTTGCCCAATCGAAGTTAGGATACTCGTCCATTAAAACTTCAACAGTTTTAGGATTATACATGGCAGGATAATTTCTGTTCTCTAATTGCGTATTGAACTTCTCTGCCATGCGAGTTTCAAATCTCATGATTGATTCTGCATTTTTCTTAGCAATAGCAGCATCTTCACCAATCAATTCAAACATTTTTGCCATGTGCTTTACAAACTCGACTCTGATGTTTGCACTGGTTTCATTGTCTGCAGTATAATAATCACGATCAGAAAGAGAAAGACCATCTTCTGAAAGATACATTCTGTTAACAGTTGTATTCTTCATATCTTGATCAACACCAGCACCAAATAGTGCACTGATACCCATTTTATGAAGATGAATCAACTCATTACGCAAATCATCTGAATTCTGAACTGCAGCAATTTTATCAAATTCAGCTTGTAATGGTTTTAGACCAATTTCGTTGATTTTCTTTACATCCATTGCAGTTGCATAGAAATCCTGAATCTTTTTTAAATTACTTCCTTCAGGAGCATTTTCAGTCTTTGCAGCTTCTTCCAGAAGATTGTGAACCGCCTCATTGGCAGTCTCTCCTAAAATATCAAAGGCTCCATATCGACTTTTATCTGCTGGAATTGGTGTGTTTTTCATCCATGTTCCGTTAGCATATTCGAAAAAGTCGACACCTGGCTTCACAGCTAGGTTCATATCCTCTTTTTGTAGAACACCTTGACCTAATTGCTTCTCTTGTGTACATCCAGATAGAATACTAAGAGCTAAGCCTAAACCAAGAACAGTTTGGCTAGTTTTGTTTAAGTTCATATTTGATTGTTTTTGTTTTAACTTATGTTTGAATGACAAATATATACAAATGGAGATTAAAGCTCTCGTTTTTTCGATGACCACTATATTCTAGAAGATTTCTTGAATAAATGTTTATCCAACCAAATGGTTCTTTCTTTTTTTCTAGTTTTGTAAACTGTTAAGAAATGATTGAGATATGACTATGGGCTGTAGAGATAAGAATAAAGTGGTGTTGGGTATGAGTGGAGGAACTGATTCTTCGGTAACGGCTATGTTACTTCAGCAAAAGGGGTATGAGGTTATTGGTGTTTCTTTATGGTTTTGGAATTCACCCAATGAAGATTCTGATCATAAGGAACTTCCTCATTTTATTGTTGATGCTCAACAATTAGCAAAGAAACTATCCATTGAGCATCATGTGATTGATGCACGTGATGAATTTAAAGATGTGGTCATCGGTCAATTCCTTCAGGAATATTTAAATGGACGTACACCGAGTCCTTGTATACATTGCAACCCAAACTTAAAATGGCGCTTGCTTTTAGATAAAGCTGATCAGTTAGGAGTAAATTATATCGCAACAGGTCATTATATTCAGATACTTGAGGAAGACGGTACTTTTTATATTCATAAGGGGGATGATCCAGCTAAAGATCAATCCTATTTTTTATGGAATCTTAATCAGGAGATCTTATCGAGAACATTAACACCTTTAGGCGCTTTTACAAAACCTGAAGTGCGTGAAATGGCGACAGATTTTGGACATAAAACCGTGGCATCGAAGAAGGAAAGTATGGGCATCTGTTTTCTCGATGGTATGGACTACAGAGATTTCTTAAAACAAGAAATTGGGGATGTAGATGAGAAGATAGGGAAAGGAAAGATTGTCGATACTGATGGTAAAGAATTGGGTTGGCACGAAGGTTATCCTTATTATACTATTGGTCAGAAACGAGGCCTGGAACTCAAAGAGAAAACAGGTTTAATGGTGAGTCGAATTGATGCTGAAAGCAATACTTTAGTTATTGAGAAACGTGAAAAACTAAATAAGAAGGAATTTGGAGTAAGTGGCTATTATCTGAATAATGAGGATGATATTAACAACTCTGAAATAACGACTATTGTTAGAGGCTTAGGACTGAACCCAGAAGGCCATTCTAAACTGACTATTATCGATGAGCATAATTTAAAAGTCGAACTAGATAATCCTGCTTGGGCAATAGCTCCAGGACAACCAGTCGCTTTTTATATAGGTAATAAGCTAATTGGTGGTGGTTTTGCCGAATAGAGATAAGTAAGGATAAAGGAAAAAGGATATTAAAGCTGAGCGTAGCAAAGTCCGCCTCAAGGGGAATAAAGGGGTGCTTTGTCTATTTTTTCTAAAGAATATATATAAGATAATCGATAACAAATATGACAGCAAATACACCAAATATATTCTCTAATGGCGATGAGCTCATTAAGATTATTCAAATGCGTATGCCTTACGGTAAGTATAAAGGTTGGTATATATTAGATTTACCTGAACGCTATGTGGTTTGGTACCATCAAAAAGGTTTTCCAGCAGGTAAGCTTGGACAGATGCTAGGTGTAGTCTACGAAATTAAGCTTAATGGACTAGAAGACATGATGTACCCTCTTTGTCAAAAGTATAGATAATATCAATAAATTAGGGCGTTAGTTTAGCTTGTAAGATGAATGGAACATGACAAATTTAGGAATAATTGGCAGTTATCAGGATTTAAGCGAAGAGCAACAAGAGATGCTTCTTATTTTAGCTATTCATGGCTGCCCAACTTTAGGAAATGAACTAAGTAATTCATTCATCTATTGTAACGCATTATCTAAACTTCCTACATATAAACAGAAAGCTGTATTAAAAGACTTAATTCAGTTAGGAATTATTGTGCGATCTTCAAGTTCATATTACAGTTTTAAAAAAGATATAATTGATGATATTTTAATTGAAGGCAGTGTCTTAGATAATCGAATGTTTTTTGATATTTTTAATGATATCGTTATACAGCACCGTTACTATTATTTCACTGAAGATCTCCAAGTAATCCTTCGCCATTTTAGATACCTGATTTACACCCGAAATTTAAAAAGTTTCAATGAATTTCTAAAGAGAGATTTCGAGAAATTCAAAAATATTATTCCCGAGAAATTATTAATTTATATACTGAAGGATAAAATTCCCGGTGCATTAGCTTGTTTTAACAATTATATCGAATTGTTTGCCAAGTTATATGGGGAATTAATTTTGCGAAATCTATCACCAATACCTGATTTGGATGATTTTCATGAAATTTGTCGTAATGAATTGAGACGGGGTTTATTATTGCCGAATTTGTTTCAAGCCAACTCTTCAGGGGATGAATTCATTTCTTCGAATCCTGCCTTATCATCTTTTACAAAATTGATATCCGGAGATAAGGATCAGGTTTGTGTTGAAAGTCTTCAGTTTCTGGAAACTTATCAGATCGAAACAAAAAGTAAAAAGAAATTCATTCCAAAATTGGGAGGTCTACTCTATATTTTGTCGAGAATAACGAATCCAAGTCCTGATTTAAGTAATCTGCGACCTTTCGTGAATAATTTTATCAGTCTTCAAAAATCAAGCATATGGGCAGAGATATCTTTGCCTATTCAAGGCTTAATTAAGCTTCTTGATTGCAAAGGTAAGTTAAGCGATGTAACTGCATACTGTAAACACCCCTTGCCTTTAGTTCGTTTTTTTGCTTTTTTGTCTCTCCATATTGCTGATGTCGAAAAGATCAAATGTTTCCATTATGAAGTTCTGGAATTGAGGGATTTGGCTCAAGAGAATAAGTATCATTGGCTTGTTGCTGAACTCGATTATATATTATCGAAAATAGATAAGAATCACCCTTTCATCTCACAAAAAAAGATCATTCCGATTCTTAGTGATCTTGTGATACAAGAGACTTGGGAGAAATCTTTACTTGCCCTGAATCATATTTTCGAGAAGAAAACGCCTAAACCAAGTACAACTCGTCGTTTGGTATGGGAAGTAGACTTTCAATATACTGATCTAAAAGCCTTGGAACAAAGTTTAGGAAAAACGGGTTGGTCAAAAGGAAAGCCAATCTCGCTTAAGCGATTAAAAGAAAAGAGTATAAGTTTTAGTACTAAACAGGATGAAAAAATCATTGAGCATATCACAAAACGGATGGGCTATAGAGGTTATGAGTACTATTTCGATACCGAAGATGCTTTTCCTGATCTGTGTGGGCATCCTTATATTTTTAAATTAGGACAGCCTAATTTTACGATTGAACTGAAGAAAGAAGAACTTGAATTACAAGTTTCTAATGTAGGTGGGCACTATGTTATAGATTTGCCAGAAGCACTGTTTAAAGATGGGATCGAAATAAAGGAAGAAACCTTAACCAAATATACTGTGTTCGCTCCTAATCCTGATCAAAAAAGGATTGCAGAAACAATAAATGGACGGCAGTTAAAAGTTCCAATTACAGCAAAGCCTTTATTGGAGGAAGTCATTAAAAAGATAAGTTCAGTTATAACTATTAACTCTGATTTCATACAGAATAACATCCCTTTTATAGAGCCGGATTCTCAGCCCTTTGTTCAAATGGTGCCAAATGGACTTGGTTTAAGGGTTAAGTTGTTGGTTAAACCCTTGGTTGGAAATACAACTTGCTTTATTCCTGGCGAAGGTCGAGCTAATCTTATTGAACTTATCGACGGTGAAAAGCATCAAACCCGAAGGAATCTTTCCGAAGAAATTAAGTTGAGTCTGGAGATTGCTAATTCATGCGATAGTTTATCTGTTTGGAATGAAGGGTTTGGCAGCCTAGATTTTGATGAGCCTCATGATTGTTTGGATTTACTTGCCGAACTCAGGAATGCTAATATTAAAGTGGAATGGCCTAAGGGGAAGAAACTTAAACTAGTGAAGGGAACAGCTAGTTTTGCTGGTTTAAATTTAAAGGTCAAAAAGAATAACGACTGGTTTAGTTACGAAGGTGAAGTTGCCATTAATGAGAATTTAAGTTTGAGTCTTCAAAAGCTATTAGAGCTAAATAGAAATTCAAAACATCGCTTTATTAAGCTTGATGATGGGCGCTTTATTGAAATGTCGAAGGAGTTTAAAAAGCATCTACAGAAACTAAACGCTTTTTCGGTGACTGGTTCCGATGAGTTATTGGTGCATCCTTTGGCTTTATCCTCGCTTTCCGATTTCGAAGATCAAGCACATACATTAAGTGGCGATAGTCATTGGGATAAACAGAGAAGCAAGATCCAAGAAATGAATAAGTTTAAACCTAAACTTCCCGAAACCTTGGATGCCGAATTACGTCCTTATCAGCAAGAGGGGTTTCAGTGGATGGCCAAATTGGCCCATTGGGGGGTAGGGGCTTGCCTGGCTGATGATATGGGATTGGGTAAAACCATTCAAATTATCACCATTTTATTACAGCGAGCAACTAGTGGTGCGGCATTAGTGGTGGCGCCAGCTTCGGTTTGTGGTAATTGGAGAAATGAAATTAAAAAGTTTGCTCCTACACTGAATCCCGTTTTGATTTATGACTTAAATAAGGGATTTAATCTGACTGATTTTGGCCCTTTTGATGTGCCTATTATCAGTTATGGTTTGCTGGTTTCGAGATCGAAAGAAGTAAAGGCTAAAAAATGGCAAACACTTGTGCTTGATGAAGCTCATGCTATAAAGAATAATACGACAAAGCGATATAAAGCTGTCACGAGTCTTAATGCTGGCTTTAAAATTATTGCGACGGGTACGCCAATTCAGAATCATTTGGGTGAGTTGTGGAGTCTTTTCCAATTTATAAACCCAGGTTTTCTGGGTTCTTTAAAAGACTTCTCTGATCGGTTTATTACAGTCACTTCGATAGAGGACGAGCAACAAAAGAAGAATCATTTGAAGAAACTGATAACGCCTTTTATACTTCGTCGAACAAAAAGGCAAGTACTTGATGATTTGCCTAAAAAAACAGAAATTGTATTAAATGTAGACTTTAGCGAGGAGGAACGAGACTTTTATGAAGCTTTAAGATTACAGGCTATCGATAATATTGAGAATCCTGATGAGAACGAGAAGGCTGGTAAACACATGAAAATATTGGCCGGCATAACCAAGTTGCGTCAAGCTTGCTGTCATCCTAAATTGGCTCAGAAGGAATCGATTCTAAGCAGTTCGAAGCTTGAGGTTTTTGAACGAACGATTGATGATTTAAGAGAAAATAAACATCGCGTTTTGGTTTTTAGCCAGTTTACCTCTTATCTTAAAATGGCTGAAGAAATTCTTAAAAACAAAAACATAGCCTATCAATACCTCGATGGCTCAACGCCACTTAAAAAGAGAGATAAAAGTGTGAAAGCATTTCAGGCGGGAGAGAGCGAAGTATTTCTGATTAGTCTAAAAGCCGGTGGTTTGGGATTAAATTTAACGGCTGCCGATTATGTGATTCATATGGATCCTTGGTGGAATCCTGCCATTGAAGATCAGGCCTCAGATCGGGCACATCGCATCGGACAGACAAGACCCGTTACTATTTACCGTTTGATTACCAAAGGGACTATCGAAGAGAAAATGGTGAAATTGCATCACAACAAAAGAGAATTGGCCGATAATATTCTGGCTGGTACCGATAAAAGTAACAAGCTAAGCTCAGACGAATTGTTGAAAATACTGATGGAAGGCTAGTTGATTTATAGTCAATGTCGGCAGTAATTATAAGATATGAATTAGGAGCTCTGAGTTTCTCACATCTCTTTTTTCTCGGTTTTCTTATATCTACCATCTGATATAGAGGTGGTGTTTTTGCAAAAGGGATAGTAGCGTTTGTTTGAGCTCCTTTGTCTTTTTTTTTGACAAAGAGCGAGTTCGGATAGCCCGACCCGCAGGGGTTTGCCCAAAGAATTGTTATTGATGAGAAAAGAGTAAGCTTGCTATGCAAGCTGCCTTTACGTTTTTCCTTATTCGTGTTTTTTAGAAACCCAATTGCTGTTTTAACAGTTTGTAGCCATTTTTACTAACCTTAAGTTTTTCGCCTGATTTAAGAATAAGCATCCAACTATCTTTTTCGTAGGGTTCTAATTTAGATATTTCTTCAATACAAACTAAATAGGAGCGGTGGATTCGACAGAATTCATCGGGATTGAGATGTGTTTCGAAATATTTCATTGTTTTTTGCTTCAGGTAATGCCCCTCACCGGTATAGATCATCACATAGTCATCCTGAGCTTCAAAATAGCGAATGTCGTCAACGGGAATAATATCAATTTTATTTCTTGATTTAACAACAATTCTATTGAGTTCTTCCTTGTTTTTGTCTTCGTGCTCTTTCAGCTTTTCAATTACGTTGGATTTTTCTGCTTGATTTTCCAATCTGGAAATTGCTTTTGATATGGCATCAGCAAAGCGTTCTTGAGAAAATGGTTTTAAGAGGTAGTCTACGGCATTGTGTTCAAATGCTTTAATGGCATATTCATTATAGGCCGTTGTGAAAACAATATTATAGGGTTTATCTAAGAGTTCTAAGAGTTCAAACCCTGTCAACTTAGGCATCTGAACATCAAGAAAAATAAGATCAGGATTTAATTCGTTTATGGCTTTTAAACCTTGAAACCCATCTGAGTATTCACCTAAAAACTCAACTTGATCAATATTAGATAAATAGGATTTCACTAAATCTCGTGCTAATGATTCGTCGTCGATAATAATTGTTCTAATCTTTTCCATAGGTTGGATAGTTTGAGGTTTTAAAACTCAAATTTCATGTTGTTTTCAATATTTTAATACAAACTGATGTTGAACTTAGTTGTTTTGTGGGAATTCCATATTGACAACAAAGTTAGATTCAGTTCGGGTGATAGCCAATAAATCTGATCTTCCGTAAATGAGATTTAATCGCTCCATAATATTTTTTAAGCCAATCCCTTTTCCTTTGGGTGTGATGGCATCCTTATCAAAGTTATTTGAGATTTTAATAATTAAACTGTTATTTACAATCTCAGCTTTGGTTTTAATAACAACAGGTTCTAGACTTTCGTGCACACCATGTTTTATTGCATTTTCATAAATGGGTTGCAGTATCAAATTTGGAATTTTAAGGTCCTGACTCGATTCATCTATCTCAAAATCTAAGATTAGGCGATCACCAAACCTTACTTTTTCAATTTCCAGATACAAGCGACTATTTTCCATTTCATTGGTAAGCGTATTCAATTCCTTCAAATCCTGATCAAGTGAATATCTTAAGAAGGTAGATAGCTTAACTAACATATCTCTCGATTGTTCTGGTCGAACGAGAGTTAGTGAACTGACTGAATTTAAGCTGTTGAATAAGAAATGAGGATTGATTTGTGATTTCAGAGCATTAATTTCTGCCTCTTTAATCAGGTTTTTAAGATCAGCTTCATTCTCAATCTTCGATTTAAAACTTCGATAATAGATAAAGACATAGTAGACCATTACAATATAATCGTATAAAGCGAATGACATAAATGCCAGCCAATAATAAGGCATAATAATTTCAGGCTTATTGTTGGCAATTGGGGCCTTATCAAAAAATGAAAAAATCAGATAGGTTAGCGATAACCAGATCGTAACCATTATAATGGCAACTGCAATGTGATGAAGTGCAGCAGCTAACCTACCAATCTTGTCAACATCAATATGTCTAACAATATACCAAATTGAAGGGGCTATAATCAGAAGAGGCAAGGATATACTTAAAGATGATATCAGTGCAATCTGAAAAATTTCATCTTGGAAATACCAATCAATAGCAAATAGAGAGCATGTAAATGAAAACCAAAATCCAAGGTAAATAAGTAAACCAAAACGATGGGAAAGAATAGGATGCTCCATACTTGTTTATGAAAAATAATTGTAGAAATGATTTATATTGATTTAATAAGTAGAAATTATTTACTCGACTTAATTTCACAACCCCCAAGGGCAACAAAGCCTTTTATAATTAATTCTTTCTTAGGTTCTACAATATAATTTGGAGTCGGTACACGTTTGTCCGATACACCACCTAAAACAGCTGAAATACTAACTTTCACATCCCAATCTGGAGGAACAATAATAACAGAACCGCCAAACATGGCGAACAGCTCAATGGTGTGTGTACCTTCGGCTAATTGAGCATAAGTCAAGTCAACTTCTCCACCACCAAACATGCAAGTAATGCTTCCACCTTTAAATTTTTTTGAGTTTACAATACGCTCGCCACCTCCAAAAATATTTAGTTCATTAATATAATCTGTAGATTTATTTGATTCACCACATAAATTAGAAGGACAGGAGTTTCGTTTTCGGATTACGATAATACCTAATATAATTAGAAGAACGGGCCAGAAAAATCGATAAAGATCGATATGCCAATTAAATAGTCGTGGAAGCATGAAAACAGCACCAACTAGTATTAGGCTAAAACCCGTTGTTCTATCATTTTTAGCAAAGGCAAATAGACTACCTAAAGCGATAAGTAACATTGGCCATGAGAAAATAATATGATGAAGATCATTTGGAATTAAATCCAGATTATTGAGGATTAATGTGCCTCCAAATAAGATGAGTAGGATTCCAAAAATTGAATTGTTTCTTCCTTTTGGATTTTGCTGATCAGGAATATCTTGAAAATTTCTATTCATAACAGTATATTTTGAATTGTAATTGCTTGATTAATGATGACTTTTATTTTTTTTCTTATCGTCCCAGATAGAATGGCATTCATCAGGTTTTAATATATAACTAATCCCCATTAAAATTAAGATTCCTGGCCAAAACCATATTTGCCAATCATCGGAAAGTATAAAAAGATCATCAGCTAAAAAATATGTGCCAACAGCTAGAACTGCAATGCCACCAAAGATTCGGCCTCTAACAATGATCATTAAAAGACCAATTAGAATTAGAAAACTTTCCCAACGGAAAATGTAGTGGTGAATGTTCCTTGGTAAGAAATCGATATTACTTAGCAGGATAACAATTCCAATTATAATAAGTACTAATCCAACAACCAAAGGTCTTCTATCTTTATTCATAATGCGATTATTTTAGTTTCTAATGCTAAATTACCTCAAGTATATCTTTTTTACGATCATTAATCGGTTAGATGTACATTATTATCGGTGAATTCAATTCGTAAAAACTAGAGCCTTTATTTTCTGAAAGATACTATTTTGATTTAGAATTTATCATTGATTAATAGGTCTGAGACTCAGATGTGTTTTAAGAATTTGTTTAGATTTGAGAGTAAATAGCCATCGTATTGTTTATTCTATTGCTATTTTTATGCTCTAGATTATAAAACATCAACTGAAATATGAATAAGACTGAAGCTTTGCGACGTATAACAGTACTACGAGAGCAACTCCACACACATAACTACAATTATTATATTCTTTCACAGCCTACTATCAACGATTTTGAGTTTGATATGCTGATGAATGAACTGATGACATTAGAGCAGAAATTTCCTGAATATGCAGATGAGAATTCACCAAGTCAGCGTGTTGGTAGTGATATCAATTTGGAATTCAAGCAAGTTGCACATGAGTATCCGATGCTTTCTTTAGGGAATACGTATTCTGAAGAGGATATTCGTGATTTCGAAACTCGAATTTTAAAACTGACAGAAGAGAAGATTCAATACGTTTGTGAGTTAAAATATGATGGCACATCTATTAGTCTTAAGTACAAGAATGGAAAGTTGGTGGAAGCCTTAACTCGTGGTGATGGTGTTCAGGGAGATGATGTGACCACTAATGTGAAAACCATTAAAGCGATTCCTTTAAGCTTGCAAGGCAATGATTATCCCGATGAATTTGAGATTCGAGGTGAAATCATGATGCCGTTTCAAGTATTCAATCAGTTAAATGTTGAGAGAGAGGAGCAAGGCGAAAGCCCATTTGCTAACCCAAGGAATGCTGCATCAGGTAGTTTGAAAATGCAGAACTCTTCAGTAGTAGCCAAACGTCAGTTAGATTGTTACCTCTATTATTTACTGGGGAAGCAATTACCTGCTCGCGATCATTTTAATAATTTGGAACTAGCCAGATCATGGGGATTCAAGATCTCTGATGATAGTAAGCTTTGTAACTCTATTGATGAGGTGCTAGAGTTTATCAAATATTGGGATACAAAGCGAGAAGAGCTTCCTGTTCCTATCGATGGCATTGTGATTAAGGTAAATTCCCTTGATCAGCAAGATGAGTTGGGTTATACAGCAAAATCACCTCGTTGGGCCATATCCTATAAGTTTAAAGCAGAACGCGAAGCTACTAGATTAAATAGTGTGACTTACCAAGTTGGTCGTACTGGATCGATAACACCAGTTGCCAATTTAGATGCTGTTCAGTTAGCCGGTACAGTGGTAAAGCGAGCATCATTGCACAATTCAGACATTATCGCAAATCTCGATTTACATCTTAATGATTCTGTGTTTGTTGAAAAGGGAGGTGAGATTATTCCTAAGATTGTGGGTGTTGATGTGGATCAGAGAGAGGCTGATGCTGAAAAGATTGTATTCATTGAGAATTGTCCTGAATGTGGTACCGAGTTGGTTAGACTTGAAGGAGAAGCGAATCATTATTGTCCCAATAGTCTACTTTGTCCTCCACAAATCACAGGCAGAATTGAGCATTTTATTGCCCGTAAGGCCATGAATATTGATGGCTTGGGAGAAGAAACCATCGAACTTTTGTATCAGCAAGGTTTGGTAAAGAATATATCCGATCTGTACAGATTAAAGAAAGAGGATTTACTTCCTCTTGATCGTATGGGAGATAAATCTGCCGACCGTATTCTGGGAAGTATCAAGGAATCTTTAAATGTTCCTTTTGAGAAAGTCTTATTCGCATTAGGCATTCGCCACGTTGGTCAAACGGTGGCTAAGAAATTAGCTAAAACCTTAACATCTATTCAAGCTCTTAAATCAGCAAGTCTTGAAGATTTAGTGAATGTTGATGAAATTGGTGATAAGATAGCTAAGAGTATTATTCTCTTTTTTGAGGATGAAGCTCAGAACAAAATAGTAGATGAATTGATTGCATATGGTTTGCAATTTGAATTAGATCAAGAAGAATTAGCCAATCAAACGAATAAGTTAGAAGGTTTAGCTATTGTTATATCAGGGAGTTTTAAATCGCATTCAAGAGATGAACTTAAGGCTATGATTGAGCAGAATGGTGGAAAGAATACCAGTTCAATCTCTAAGAAAACTGATTTGTTTTTGGCTGGAGAGAAAGTAGGGCCTAGTAAATTGGAGAAGGTTGAAAAGTTCGGAATCAAAACTATTTCGGAGGAAGAATTTATAGAATCTCTAAAATAGGAGTAAGCTCAGAAATTAGAATAAAATAAATGGCAACCCGGTACAGACTCTGTACCGGGTTATTTCGTTTTGGTATAACCTGTCAGAGTGCTTGCACCTGACAGCGTTAATTTAATCGGAAAATATAAACGCTGACAGGTCGGAAACGATTCTGTCAGGTTTTTTTTAGGAGACTATTGAATAAGCTGAGAGTGGCTTTTTAAGAATACGAAAGCGGACATGAGATGTTCGAAATCGAACATCAAAATAAATTCTGATAATTGTTTTGTGTTGATTTTGTGCATAATACAACTTTCGGCACAAGATGTGATAAAAGGATGATGATCTGTTGGTTTTAGAATGATGATTTCCACTTTGAATTGAATCTTGCTTCACTCTAAGCTGTTAATAAACGTTAATTCTAAACCTATCGTGTAACTAAAAAATCTATGGCGTAGTCCTATGGTTATATCCAAATACAAAATAACATGAAATTCAAAAGAACTATACTATTTATTTTAATATCGACTTTAATCATAGCTTGTGAAAATAAGACAGAAACTACTTTAAAAGGAGAAGATACATTTACCGCACTGACTTTGTTGTCAAAAGATAGCATTGATTTAAAACTTACAAAAATCTACAATGTTGGCACTATGAATATTCAAGAGGAGGTAGTGCTATTAGAAGAAAATAAGAATTTTACTATCGCGGAAAAACTCGATAAATTACTTTTATGTTACGCCATTGCTGATAATGGATCTGTTGCTTTTTATATCGGTCCGGATATGGAGCGAAGCATCCAAATCAAAGAAAACGATTCTGGGAGTTTAGAATTAATTTTCGATAAGGAAGATTTTGTCAATAAATTTACTAGATCGTTTCATGAGAAGTTGAATTCTTTGTTCTCCCTTGATATCGGTAATGAAAAGGCTATTCTTAGTACCATAGATAAAGTAAAACTAGAATCCTTGAGTCAATTGGATGAAATTAAATCCAAAATTAGTGATCCTTCCTACAATACTTTAAAGGCTATGGTGTCAGGAAAAATGGCACATTTTAAATTTATGCTAAGCGAACGTATTGCTACTTTAACTTCACAATCTGGCTATTACGATTTTACCAATAACATAGATTTTGATAACGATTATTATCTCATTTATTCAGATAATCTAAACACTATATATAATACTTTGGAAATACAGTACGAAAGAAAGTACAAGAGTTCATTTAAAAATGCTTCAAACCAATTGGAATTTATCAACGGATTTATCAAAAACGATGAAGTAAGAAGTCAATTTATCAGTTTTATTCTCAGTAGAGAAATACCAGAAAAAACAGAGCAAGAAAAACAAAAAAAATTGGCAAAGTTGGCAAATATGAAAGTAAAAGAAAAATATTATCAACACATTACCAGCATTGAATCTGGCTCGGCACTTGGTGCAAAAATTGGGAATCAAGCAAAATTTTTAGAAACACTTATTTCTGAGAATAAAGATTTTAATATTGAAAGTCTTAAAGGAAAGGTATTATATATAGATAATTGGGCTACTTGGTGTGGTCCCTGTGTGAAATCTATGAAAATGTTTCTTAATAAATACAATGAATTAAATAAAATAGAAGGTGTAAGCTTTGTGTTTGTTTCTTTTGATAGAAACGAGTCTACCTGGCGTGAATATATCAAAAAGAATAATTTCCCCGAAGAAAATGTAATCCATTTGTATAATGGATCCGATATGAAGTCTACCTATAGCAAATACTATAATATCTTAGGTCTTCCTCTTTATCTTGTAGTTAATCCAGACGGAACAATAAGCGACTTAAACCCTTCGGCTCCTTCTGATGAAGATTTCGAACAATTTATCAAAAAAATATCTGCATATAACAAAGTATATAAAGAATAGCTGAGATAGTGCAAAAACGAAAATAATAATCATAAAACAGAAGGTGTATATAAATTGAAGAGTTAGTGAGTTCAAATCTGATGCTTTTCATATACCAACATTATAAATCTAACCGACCAAAAATAATCATGATGAGAAGAATTCTATTTTTAACTATTTTGATGCTGTATAGTTTTATTAACTATGCCGAAGAATCACCCATAAACAGCATTAGTAAGCTTGGTACCGTTTCAGGCCTTATTATCGATAACAATACCAATGAGGCATTGCCATATGTTAATATTGTAATTAGAGATGCAAACAATCAAATATTAACCGGAGGGATTACCGATGATAATGGGAAGTTTCATATCAAAAAAATCGCAAAAGGAAAGCATGTCATTGAAATTCAATATATCGGATACAAGCTTTTTACTAAAGAACTTGATTTTACAGCTAAAAATTCGACTTACAAACTAGGAACGATTCGTCTTGAAGAAGATTCTGAAGTGCTTAATGAAGTGGTTGTGAGAGCCGAATTGTCTACAGTAACTCAGAAGATTGACCGAAAAGTTATAAATGTAGGTAAAGACCTAACTGCAGCTGGAGCAACAGCTTCGGAGGTATTAAATAATGTACAGTCGGTAAGTGTTGATAGCCAAACGGGGACTGTGAGTTTACGAGGGAACGAAAATGTGAGAATATTAGTCGATGGTAAACCAACTAATATTAGTGCCGCTCAATTGTTGCAACAAATTCCATCTACTTCAATTAAAAGTGTCGAGTTGATTACCAATCCTTCAGCAAAGTACAATCCCGAGGGGATGAGTGGGATTATTAACATCGTACTAAACAAGAATGCAAATATTGGCTTTAACGGAAATGTAAACTTGGGAGTGACACGAGGCGAAAACACGCGTATGAATGGCTCTTTAGACATGAATTACAAAACTGGTAAGGTGAATTTTTTCATGAATTTTGGTGCTAACGGTGGAAAAAGAGACAATTATGGTAATGTTTTAAGAAGCTCGAAAGATGAGAATGGAAATGTAATTCTTGATAATGATCTCTTACAGAAATTTAAATTCCTAAGTGATAATAATTCCCAGTTGCTAAAAGTAGGAGCCGATATCTATTTGAATAAAAAGAATACACTTTCATTTTATACCACACAGAATTTTCGCGATGGTGTATTTGATGGTACTACAAAGATTTTTAGAGGAACAGATTTGGATTATCATAGTTTGATGAAATCTGAAACAAATAATGCATCTGGAACTTATAATTTTAACTATAAAACCGACTTTGAAAAAGAAGGACACAACCTGGAGTTCGAAGCTACATATAGTAAGAGCGATTCGCCTGAAGATGCTACATACACAGAATTACTTAATCCGTTTGACTTGACTTCGAATTACACAGATGCTATTGAAAATGATTATACCAATACGCTTCTAAACCTGGATTACACAAATCCATTGGCGGAAAATACAAAGTTGGAATTAGGTTTGGAGTTAAGATTAAATGATACAGAGAATTCAAGACTAACAAATCAAAATGATTTTACTAATAATGAAATAGGTAATTCTGCATTTACATACGACAGAAGTATCTATTCGGGATATGTGAATTTAAATCACAAAATAGATAAGTTCACGATGCAAATTGGCGCCAGACTTGAGCAATATGAAGTAGATGGTAAGTTTGTTAAGGGAGGTGAAAAGGCTAAGTATACCGATAGTCGTTTTACTGTGTATCCTTCTGTATTTATTACTTTCAATCAGAGCGAAAAAAATCAATTTCAGTTGAGTTACAGCAGGAGAGTAGACAGGCCATCTATCGGGCAAGTAAATCCAATTAGAGAGTGGAGTACGCCTTTGATTAGCTCGTTTGGAAATCCTGAACTAGATCCTCAATTCACTAACTCTTTCGAATTCAATTATACCAAAGGAATGAAGAATGGCTCTGCTACAATTGGAGCATTTTACCGTAGAGTAAATGGTAATATTTCGAGAGTATTAAACAAAGATACTTTGGATATTGAAAAGGTGGAAATGTCGTACTATAATACCGATAGTAACGATCGTTATGGTATTGAGCTGTCGGCAAATTACCGATTCTTTAAATGGTGGTCGATGAATGCCAGTTCCGATTTATATATCCAAAAAGAAACAGGAGTTTCAAACGATGAGAACCTTGAGATTACAAATAATTCTTTCAATGTTCGAGTATCGAATAGCTTTACGGCCACTAAAAAACTGAAATTTCAATTGTTTGCCATGTATCGTGGTGGAGGAAAAGATCTACAGTTTGAAGTAGATCCAATGTGGATGATCAATACGGGTGCTAGCTATTCAATCTTAAAAGGAAAAGGAACCTTAACCTTTAGAGTGAATGACATTTTTGAGGGAATGAAGTTCAAATTCAAGTCAAAAGTACCGTATAATCAGGATGGTGAATTCCATTGGGAAAGTAGAACAGCATATCTGGGCTTTGCGTACCGATTTGGTAGCGGTAAAAACAAAGCCAAAAGAAGAAAACGCAGAGATAGTCGTGAAACACAAGGTGGTGGTGGATTTATGTAAAAATCTATATTCAACCATTGAATAGACATCCATAAAAAATCTCCTTATCCTATTTGTTTAGGTTAAGGAGATTTTCCTTTTTAGATGAATTTGAATAATACCATTTTAATTTTAAAATCATCTTTAAATAAGATGGAATCATTTTAGCTATATCGAGGCAAAAAAGTAAAAGATAGCCGAGTTACATCGCATCTTTTTTAACGAAGATCTCGCTGAAAAGAAACTTTACTTACCAATTTGTTGAGAACGCCTTTTTTTTATCTTTGTGCGAGTAAAATTTTGACATGAATAAGAGAAAAAAAAGGTATAGTATTCGTAAAATTCTAATGGCAGCTGTAATATTCGCAGTTATCGTATTTTTAATAATTAGAGCTCTAAATCCTACACCAAAAGGCAAAAGTATAGACAAGTTTTCCGTTCCTGTACTTACAAAAGATGAAAAGGGATCGCTGCGCCGCTATAATAATAATAATCATCTTGAGGTAGCCCAAATAAAGGGCTTAAAAAAGCCTTTGGATTCAAGAGGTAATGATAAAGCGAGTGCCAAAGCTTTTTGTGACCGTCATGAACTTGTTGAAATTACTGATAATGAATATTACGAGATACCCCATTTAATAAATTCAATACCTTACCTGCAAGCACCAGCAGAAGAATTTTTAGATCTACTTGGTGAAAGGTTTTGCGACGAACTCGAAGAATTAGGCCTTAAAAAATATCGGTTTTCAATTTCATCAATATTACGGACCCTCGAAGATCAAAAATCGCTACGCAAAAGCAATGTAAACGCGACGCCAAACAGTTCATCGCATTATTATGGACGAACTTTTGATATTGTACAGACCCGTTATTTTGAGAGAGGTAATAGTACACCTGTTTATACCTACCGTCTTCGAAATATATTATTGCGTGAATTAATTAAGCTGCAAGATGAGGGTAAATGTTACGTTCTTCTCGAAAGACAGACAAAATGCATTCATGTAACTGTAAGGTAGTGTAGGCAGAAGGAACTGAAATGCAAGTCTTAAAAATTGAATTGTAAGTAAGAATTATACTCTCGCTGGTGCGCGATTATATCGCGTTCCCTTATTAAAAAACAAAAAACATACAATGGAATCGTGCGGCAGCAATAGGGTAGAAATGAATGTAATACAAAAATGCCCAGCTCAAATAATGAACTGGGCATTTTCTATATGTGTTTTAAGGCTTAATAGCCATGCATATCAATCTTTGAACTATCAATCATCGGCACTTCCTTTTTCATCTTATTCTGAATCACTTTAAAGTGATGCTCTTCATCGGGAGAGATAAAAGAAATAGCTTCACCTGGTGATTCTGCACGACCGGTTCTACCAATACGGTGCACGTAATCTTTGGGCGATCGTGGCAATTCGTAGTTGACCACATAAGGAAGGAATTCAATATCGATACCACGAGCCAAAAGGTCGGTTGTAACCAATACACGAATATTTCCAGCTTTGAATCGTCTTAAACTCTCGGTACGGGAATTTTGACTTTTCCTGCTGTGAATAGCAACCGCATGTATATTATTTCGGCAAAGTTTATTGGCAAGCGCATCGGCTCTAAAGGCAGAGGATGCAAAAACCAATACTTGTTTTAAATTATCTTTTTTGATCAAATAGCGCAATAGTGGCCCTTTTTTCTCATCAGTAACCGAATAGGCCACCTGGTTAATCAGTTCTAGATCTTCCTCCTTCGGTTCAATTTGTATCACTTCAGGATGACGTAACAAGACTTGCTTGATATTATCAACATCTTGGCTTAAAGTCGCTGAGAACAATAGATTCTGACGCTTTTTAGGTAGAAGAGCGAAAATACGATCCATCTCGTCCTTAAAGCCCATGTTAAGCATCTTGTCTGCTTCATCAAGAACCAAGGTGTCAATATCCGATAGATGAACAGCGTTCGATTCTGCTAATTCGATTAATCGACCAGGTGTTGCAACTAAGATGCTAACACCATTCATCCCCATCATTTGAGGGTTAATTGAAACACCACCGAAAATAGCCATTGTTTTTACTCTTTCAGGTAAAGCCATCGCAAATGTGCTAAATACGTCTTCGACCTGAACGGCAAGCTCGCGTGTAGGAACTAAAACGAGTACCTTAACATGTCTGTTTTTAAGAGGTTCATTGCTCTTTAGATTGTTTAGGATTGGTAGCACATAACTCGCCGTTTTACCTGATCCCGTTTTTGCAATACCTAAAACATCCTTATTGCTCAGAATAGCAGGAATAGCTTCCTTTTGAATGGGGTAGGGCTGTGAGTAATTCTCAATAGCCAAAGCTTTTAATAAGAAAGGAGATAAACCTAAAGATGTAAATGACATTATTTTGATTTTAATTTATAATTGAGCGTCAAATTTAAGAGGTCAAAGATACATCAAATTATATGAGGAAGGCTGAGCCCATGGCTTGCATTTTATGAAAATATTAAGGCCTTTTATATTCTATTTAAATGTTCTAATGAATTATGTTGATAAAACTCTCTTTTTTGATCTTAGAATAATTCAATAGCTCGCAGAGTTTATTAAATTTGTTGAAACTTTAAAATTATCCTTTTGAATATTTCTATTCTAACAGAATACTCCTTATGGTGGTTACTGCCTATCCTTTTATTGGCAGTCGCTTTGGTGTATGGGCAGTATTACTATAAAAGTGCTTTAAAGAACGATTTATCATCCATCAGGATATTAAGTCTAGCAAGTTTGCGTGCTTTGGTTTATGTTGGCTTATTATTTCTCCTATTAAACCCTCGTATAAAGCACAGCCAGGAACGCATAGAGAAACCTCTATTGATTTGGGCACAGGATAATTCCCGGTCATTAATATCAAATCAAGATTCAAGCTATTATAAAAGTGACTATTCTAAGGAAGTTGATGCTGTTTTGGAGAATCTCAAATCTAAATATGAGATTCAAAAATTAAGCTTTGGACAGGAGGTTAAAATTGTAGATGATTTTAATTTTTCTGATCAATCAAGTGATTATGCATCCTTATTTTCATATTTAAAAAGTCAGATTCAAGCCAGTGATCAAACTCAAGTCATTTTGGCTGGTGATGGTTTGTATAATAAGGGGAATGATCCTCGTTTCTCGGTACAAGAAATTAAATGTCCGGTCCATACCATTGCTTTGGGAGATGAGGCGAATCAAAAGGATTTATCTATTGTATCCTTAAGAAGTAATAAACTTGCTTTTCTTAAATCGAATACACCTGTTCGAGTCGCCTTGAAAGCTGATTTTTGCTCAGGAGAAAAGCTGAAATTTCAAGTTCGTTCAGGTTCTGAAATTCTATATCGAGATACTTTAAGTATTTCTGTAGATGATTACTTTGTTGAAAAAGATTTTTTTATTTCTCCTACTCAAACAGGATTGCAAACCTATCAATTGCAGATTGAGCCTTTAAAGGGTGAGTTAAATCTTAAAAATAATCGTAGAGAATTGATTGTTGATGTTTTGGATAGTAAGCGTAAAGTAGCCATTTGTTACGATTCTTATCATCCCGATATTGCTGCCTTGCAGTCGGCCATGCAGGATAAAACCAACTTCTCTATCAGCCTGATTGATGTTTCGAAGAAGCAAGTTGATTTTTCTGATTTTAACCTGATGATTTTGTATCAGCTACCATCATTCAAGTCTAAGCTAGACCATTTCTTTAGTCAATTAAAAAGTTCTCGTTTACCCTTTATGATGATTCTTGGTGGAGCAACAGAAATCAATAGTTTAAATCGTTTAGATATAGGTCTGACTCTTGTACGAGAAAATGAACTCTTTCAAAATGCTAGAATTGAATTCGGTTCGAATTTTTCGCTTTTTGAGATAGACCCTGTGAATAGGAAAACGATTGAGAATTTTCCACCCTTATTATCTCCTATGGCTAAATTTAACTTCAGTCATGAGATCAATGTTTTGGGAACTCAAACCATAAAGGGGATACCAACTGAACTTCCTTTATGCGTATTTACTCAAAGTGATGAACAAAAACAATGCTATATATTAGGTGAAGGGATTTGGCGTTGGAAATTACAAGATTATAAAGAGAACAACTCTCACGATAGTTTTAATGGTTTAATCAACCAGATGGTGCAATACCTTGCTCTAAGAGTAAAAAAGAACCAGTTAAATGTTCAGTATGATAGAGTCTATAAAGAAACGGATCCCATTCAAATAGAAGCACAACTTTATAATAAAAGTTATCAGTCTACGAATAAAGCCGATGTCAAACTTCTATTGAAGAGTGAAAATGGGAAGGAATTTGCTTATCAGTTTGAACGATCTGGAAATGTCTATAAATTAGAATTGAACAATTTACCCAAGGGGAATTACCAGTTTGAGGCCAAAGTAAAGGTTCTTGATCAAGAATTGAAAACAAAAGGTGCTTTTATCGTTAGTTCTGTAAATTTAGAAGCCAAGAATCTTAAAGCGAATCCGACTCTTTTAAAGAATTTATCTGAATTAAGTGGTGGTCAACATTTCCCTTTATCACAAATGTCGAATTTATCAGAATCTTTATTGAAGAATAATAATGTAAAAGCCCGTATTTCAGTGGAGACTAATTTTCGCTCTGTATTGAATTTTATTTGGATTTTATGTTTTATAATATTATTGCTTGTTTTGGAATGGTTTTTGCGAAAGTATTGGCTAGGAATCTAATTTTCGATTTAGTTTCTAATTCTTTTATTAAACCCAAAGCCCTAAATTATTTATTTATGGAATTTACTAAGTCCCCTATGAAGCTTATTTATTTTGCTATCATATCGCTCGTTATTATTACACCAGCTTGTAAAACAGTCTCTACAGTTCAGTTTCAGGCCTTGGAAGCTCCACGTGTTGTTCTTCCTTCAGATGTTAGTCGTATAGCAATTGTGGATAGGAATCAGTATTTCCCTTCAGATTCGGTGATGAATTATTATTCTGTTACTGGAGTAGTAATAAAAGATACAGTTGATCATACTCAGGATATGCCTTTGAGTTGTTATCAAGGATTTGTTGAAAATTTATCTGAATTTTGGTCACAAGATTCTATTCCTTTTATTCGTCTTCCTGAAGAAATAATGCCAGATACGATTCGTCATTTCACGCCTTTAAGTTGGGAAACTGTTGATAGTCTTTGCCAGGCAAGTCGGTCAGATGTATTGGTTGTTTTAGAAGATATTCAAGCTTTTAATAAACATGAGATTGTAGAAGGTGATGCTTATTGGGCTTTTACTGATGTGCATTATTATGGGAAATGGCGCATATACGACCCCTTGTATAAAAAGTTTTACGATGATAGAATATTAGTTGATAGTTTATTTATGGAAGTATCTGATGTGAGTTTTGAAATACTTGTGAATGAAAAATTACCAAGTAGGAAACAAATGTTGAATGATGCATCTTACGAGTTAGGGAGGAGCTATGTCGATTTAATTTCTCCTAGATGGGTAGATGTTAGCCGTAAGTATTTTGTTTCAGGCGACAAACGTTTATCTGCTGCTCTTTACTTTATGAATAAGAATGAGTTTGATAGTGCCATAAATATATGGGAAAGTCTGATAAATATGAACGATTTGAAGCTTGCAGGGCGTTCGGCATACAATTTAGCGGTTGTGCATGAAATGAAAGGTGATTTGAAGAATGCAAGGGGTTGGATTCGCAAAGCCATTTATTTTTACAAAAACATGAAAAATAGACCTGATGAGTACAAAGAAATAGAAGCTTATGCATTAGTTTTGAACTCCCGTTGGGAGAACGGAAAGAAAATAAAACGATTCTTTGGCGAAGAATAATAGTAGAACAATTATTGAGAATTTAATCGAGATTGATAACTAAGTGACTTAGTTTTTTTTATTTTCATCATCATCCGTCGACTCCGCTCAGTACATCGCATCATCAAATTAACACATCATCACATTAACCATGTCTACAGAACTTATTCTTACCCTCATTCTTGTCATATTAAGTTTAGATTTTTTACTAGAACGCTCACTCGATATTTTAAATAGAAAGAATTGGACAGCAAAAATTCCTAAGGGGCTAGAGGGGATTTACGATGACCAGAAATATGCTCAATCACAAGCTTATGAGAAGGATAAAAATCGCATAGGTCTTTTATCTTCAGTTTTGAGTTTTGTTGTCACTATTCTGATGATCGTAGCGGGTGGTTTTGCCTGGGTTGACGATTTTGTACGTCTTTATTTATCAAACCCAATAACAGTGGCACTTGGCTTCTTTGCTTTCATCATGATTGGTTCCAGTCTGATTAGCTTCCCATTTTCCTATTACTCAACTTTTGTTATTGAAGAAAAATATGGTTTCAATCGAAGCACATTAAAAACATTCTTACTTGATAAGCTTAAAGGAGCTATAGTTACAGCCATTTTGGGTGGCGGTATACTGGCTCTTATTATTTGGATTTACACGATGACAACCACTAACTTTTGGTGGATGGCTTGGGCATTGATTGCTTTCTTCATGGTCTTTATGAGTATGTTTTATTCTTCATTAATTGTTCCTCTATTCAATAAACAAACTCGTTTGGAAGAGGGCGAGTTGAATACAGCTATCAGTACACTTGCAGAGAAAGTCGGTTTTAAACTCGATAATATTTACGTGATGGATGGTTCAAAACGTTCGTCAAAAGGAAATGCTTATTTCTCAGGTTTAGGTTCGCGTAAACGAATCGTTTTATTCGATACATTGATAGAAGAATTATCAACTGAGCAGATTGTGGCTGTCCTGGCTCATGAAATCGGACACTATAAAAAGAAACATACGCTGAGTTCAATCATTTTGGGGCTATTGCAAACAGGTATCATGTTTTATATTTTTTCCTTATTAATAGGAAATGCTAGTCTGTCAGAAGCTTTGGGCACGACAAATCACAGTTTTCATTTAGGTTTGATTGCCTTTGGTATTTTATATTCACCAATATCAACTTTCTTGGGTTTAGGAATGAATGTTCTATCCAGAAAGAATGAATATGAGGCCGACGCCTATGCTGCCGAAAACTACAATTCAAAAGCTTTAGCAGATGGTTTGAAAAAATTATCGGTTAGCTCGTTGAGTAACTTAACGCCACATCCGGCTTATGTGTTTTTCTATTATTCACATCCAACCCTTTTGCAGCGTTTGAATGCCATGCAGGGCAAATAGAAGCCTGTTAACGTCAAGCGAAGCTTGTTCTTCAGCGTTTGAAGGAAAAATGGAGAAGTGAAAACAGACAACAGAGAATTTAATTTTAAGATAATGCAAGCAGAAATTATTACAATTGGTGACGAAATATTGATTGGACAAATTGTTGATACCAATTCAGCATGGATGTCTAAGGAATTGAATGAAATCGGTATTTCAGTTAATCGCATAACGAGTATTTCAGATACAAAGGATGCTATTGTTTCTTCTATTGAAGAGGCTATGTCGCGTGTTGATTTGGTTTTGATGACTGGTGGTCTTGGACCGACTAATGATGATATAACCAAGAAAACCTTGAGTGACTATTTTGCTTGTGAATTAGTACAAGATGATGGTCTTTATTCGAAGATTGAAGAGCGTTTGGCACGATACAAAATTGGGATGAATGCTTTTAATAGAGAACAAGCTTTGGTTCCAAATGGGGCTAGAATTATTACCAATGATTTTGGTACGGCACCATGCATGTGGTTTACAAGAGAGAATAAGCATGTCGTATCTATGCCAGGAGTACCTTTTGAGATGAAGAATATCATGCAATCTCAATTATTGCCAAGCTTGAGCGAGGAATTTGATTGTCCACATGTTTTGCATCAAACAGTTATGGTTCAGGGATTGGGTGAATCCGTTCTTGCCGAAATGCTACAAGATTGGGAAGCTAATTTACCTGCTGTTGTTAAGTTGGCTTATTTACCATCTCCGGGTGTTGTGCGCCTACGTATGAGTTTAGTAGGTAATGATGAGGCTGAATTAAAAGCTATCGTTGATACTCAACTATTAGGCTTGAAAGCTATCTTGGGCGAACGTATATTTGCCCTCGAAGATGAAAAAATTGAACAGGTGATTGCCAATCTTCTTTTAGACAAAAAGAAAACGTTGTCCACAGCCGAATCTTGTACAGGTGGAAATATGGCACATATGCTTACGGCAATGGCTGGAAGTTCAGCTTATTTTAAAGGCTCAGTTGTAGCTTACTCTAATGAGGTAAAAGCAAATGTTTTAGGCGTTAATACGGATAGCTTAGAAGATTTTGGTGCAGTAAGTCAGCAAGTTGTTGAACAAATGGCAACAGGGGCTTGTAAGGCTATTGGTACAGATTATGCTATTGCAACATCAGGCATTGCCGGACCCGATGGAGGAACTGATGAAAAACCTGTTGGAACCGTTTGGATTGCTGTAGCATCTGCAGACAAAGTGATCTCTGAGAAATTTGTTTTTTCAAAAGAACGAGGACGTAATATTAGAATGGCATCCATGGCAGGTTTTAATATGCTACGAAAGATGATTCTAGAAGATGATGGAGTAATTTGCTAATGTGAGGATGAGGTGATTTTCATATTAGTTGATTATTCATTACTATAGGATATTGAGAGCTTTTGTTATGGACTAACCCCTGCGTGCATGATGTATGATGCTCCTGTGGATTTGAAATCCACAGGTAAGGTGTATAAGAATTTGTAATCCGAAATAGACGATAAGTTAATCTGCTAAACTCATTTTGCAATAGAAGTCAGAAGTTTAAATTTCTAGAAATACATCATCAAAGCAACTCCTAAACCAAGGCCTGATAAAACCAAAGAGATTTTGAGCTTATCGGTTTTGAAGACAGTAAGAATGAGTGTACAGATAAGTAGGCTTAGGAAACTAATAAGGAGGAAAGCTGAAAAACTCCCCAGATTATAACCCAAATAAGACAAGAATTTAATACTGGTACCAAGTGCTGCTTTGTAATGAAGACTAAGAGTAAAGCCTTGCATAATGCCTATCAAAACAAAGATGTTGTAGTGAAGTGTTGTAATTCGATTACTAAATATTCCATTTAGCGATACAATGACTAAGCTGATAATGGCAAGCAAGTGTATCGTGGCTTTCGTAAGACTCACCGCTTTAAATACAGCAAGCGATAAACCTACCAATGATCCGGAACACAGAGCTAAAAGAATAAGTAGATAGGTTTTCCAATCCTTGAAACTAAAAAAGGCTCCAATTATAATTAGAAAAAGGATTTGATGAATTGCTGAAAATTGACATAAGTGTCTGAAGGCACTTTCTAAGCTGTAAATTAATTTATCCATATTTAAATCGTGTACTTACTGTTTTAATATAGCTTAAAGAAGCTGATTATTTGAGATGATTAAATTTAATTCGAGCACGGCAGTTTTCCTTGCTAGTTGTGCTGCTTTTGATTTTGCAGTTCATGTGATTATCACCATCCAATTCCTGAAAAATCTGAATGTGTTCGCCAAGCTTCAATTCATGAAGAAAGTTGATTTCCAATTCAGAAATGGGCTTCTCAGTTAAAGTTTCTTCTGGGAATGCATCAATCAACCATTTTAGATACTTTACATTATTCACATGGCGGTTAATATCGATATCAGAGTAATGAATTTTGAGTTCTTCAATAAGCTCAGCTTCCTGTGATAAGGGAGCTAACTTATCTAGTTCATCTTCGAAAACTTCTGTGTAATTACCAATGGGCATATTCTTTACAACATTGTGAGGACGGAGAGGTCTATGTGTCTTTAAATCGACAACCAACCAATAAGAACTCGCTAAAGCGATGATCTGATCGTCTGCATCGAAAATACGAAAGTCTCGTGCTCCGAAAAGACTTTTTAGGCCTGTAGGAAAAGTTTCTATTCTAATGGTCTCTTTCCATCTGGCAGGACGCATGATTTTAATTTTCATGCGCGAAAGCACCCATGCATGATTCTTTTGGTTCAGATCGTGTATGCCTTGCCCAATTTGATCAACATGATTGCCAGCAATTTCTTGTAGATAATTGCAAATACTGGTCAATTTAGCATTTCCGTGCCAATCACTATCAAATAAACTAATGGTGAATTCCTGATTGTATTTACTTAAGTCTGTCATCTCAAAAAAAATATTTGTTGTTAGGAGCGAGTTGCATTAAAAATTGATCGAATAAGGATTAGGATCACAAAGGGTAAAATTGTATAAGGAAGAGCCTGAGGGAATATTGGCCATGCTGCAATCAATAACAGAATGAAAATTGAATGATATTTGAAATAACTTTTTACCCATGCAGGTCTGTTTTTCTTGAAAAGAATATGCAATAAAGGTAAGTGAATTGGTAAAGCCCAAAGAATATTATAGTTTGGTCTCATAGCAAGGTGATCTGTAAATCCCCAAAGGAAAATAATGACCAAACCGAATAATGCCGTACTACCAAAAACAATCACATCAAGCAGTACGAATCGTTTTTTGTTTTTTATAGAACTCAATGTGAGTAGTAGTCCAATTAATGCAATCATTCCAAATACGAACAATGGGTGTTTATACCATGGGGTAGGTGTTTGGTTTGCTCTTTTACTAAGAATGATATTTTCTTTAATAACAAGCTTGGTGGTTTGGGTGCCTTGAGTAATTACAGCCTGATCGAAACCATTTTTTAGCATGTCGGGTAAAAACATCCTCTGATAATTGCTAGCCTCAGCATCACATGAAAAACCTAATGCTAAATGTATCCCTGTATAGATCCATGGCGTTTCGGTCATATATAAACTTAGTAATTCGCGATAACTATCTTCACTTCTTATATTGGAATCCTTATATTCAAACTGACCTACTATTTCTTTTTGAATAATATCGCGAATCATAGTAGAGCAGTTTTTGAATAGAAAATCGTACATGTAATATCGATTTTCAGGTCGATAGTTCTTTTCTAATGCTCGGAGTAATTTATGTTTCGACTCAGGGCTTAAATTTAATTCTTGTTCTACGACTGACTGTTTTTTGTACTTGTAATCTCTTTTGAAACGCTCAAAAGAACCAATGCCAAGACTGTATTTTAATTTTCCTCTAACAAATTTGGGGTAGAAGTTAGGTGTGTTGAAATCAAAGATGCCATAGTTGAAAACGATATCTAATTTTCTTGATGGATCCTGTACACGAATGGCAGAATGCCCAAAAAGGGAGTAAAGCTCTAGTCCTGGAGAACACGTGAGTATGCTGATTTTTATTTGAGCCTTAGAATCTTGAGCTTGCACTTGTCTGATTGGACTGGCAAGGAATAGACTTAAAAGTAGTAAAAAGAATAGGTGTCTCATAAGTTCGTTTTATTTCTCCTCGAAGATAATAATTTTTACTGCTGAGCTGTTAAATAGCTTTGTGAAGATTCCTTCTTTTTTTTGAAATGGGGTAATTTTAAAATAAACTGCCCCATTCTGAATGAATAGGGCAGTCTTGTAATCGTATTTTAGTCATATTTTATCTCATGTCAACAACTTCCACATCTGGATTTGCAGCTTGATCGAATACAAATTCAGAATCCTTGAAATCAATATTGGGTTCAAACTTTTTAATTTTAACCGTGATATTATTGCCATCTTTTCCGATTGAAAGCAATGATTTCATTTCTAAAGTTTTGGTGTCAATGTGAAGTCGAATTCGAGAAAATGGTCTTTCTTCATCTAAAGGAAATAGATCGATAACATGAAATGAACTTGTTGTAGTTGTAGTATTGGCAGCAGTTGTAGTCGTTGTTATTGTTTGTTCTTCAACATAACTAAACTTGAAGCCTGTTTCATATAGAGTGAAGATCTGTGTTGGATTTATGCCACTTTCTTCGTCTTCTTCATCTGGCTCTTTAATATTGACTTCTTCTGCATCTATCAAGTGCTGATAGATGGTTTTACCATCAAAATAAGTATAAACATCCATCAGGTATAAGCGGTATTTATTACCCTTTAGAATAATATTTCCATCTGAACTTTCGTGAACATCTTCTTCAGCATTATCCATATTGAATGTAAACTCAGCTTTCATACTGCTGTATTCTTTATTGATGGCCGAAACTTGGTCTAAAATTGTTTTTGCCTTATTCTCTTGAGCAGAAAGATTCAAGCTCAGTATAGTGATAATTATTAGTGAAATATACTTTGTCATATTTTTAAATTTAATCAATTGAGAGGTTCTTTATATCCTTTAACGTCTTTGTTTAGACAATTATTATGCCAGTTTAGGCTAAGACTTGAGTTAATAATTTTTCCAATGAATATTCATCAGAAACTAGAACTTGACGAGCCTTACTTCCTTCGAAAGGACCAACAATACCTGCTGCTTCAAGTTGATCGACAATACGACCTGCACGATTGTATCCGATAGAAAAACGACGTTGAATGGCAGAAGTTGATCCTTGTTGGTTCCCAACAACTAGGCGAGCTGCTTCTTCAAACAGAACATCACGTTTTTGTAAATCAATCTCAGCTGTATTTTCACTGCTTTCAGCCACATATTCAGGTAACATTAAGGCCGTTGGGTAAGCTTGTTGTTTTTGAATGTACTCTGTAAGGGCTTCAACTTCTGGAGTATCAACAAAAGCACATTGTACACGAATCAGTTCACTCCCTTGTGAGATAAGCATATCCCCTCTACCTATTAATTGGTTCGCTCCGGGGCTATCTAGAATTGTACGTGAGTCAATCATTGAGGCAACCTTAAAAGCTATACGAGCTGGGAAGTTGGCCTTGATGACACCGGTGATAATATTGGTTGATGGTCGTTGTGTTGCAATAATCATATGAATACCAATGGCACGAGCCAGTTGAGCAATACGAGCAATAGGCGTTTCCACTTCTTTACCAGCCGTCATTATTAAATCGGCAAACTCATCGATAATTACAACAATGTAGGGTAAGTATCTGTGTCCATTTTCAGGGTTTAGTTTGCGAGTGACAAACTTTCTATTGTATTCAATGATGTTACGAGTGTGTGCTTTTTTTAGTAGATCGTAACGAGAATCCATTTCAACACATAGCGAATTTAGTGTTGCAATTACTTTGTGAATATCAGTAATAATAGCCTCTTCTTCCTCAGGAAGTTTAGCTAAGAAATGCTTTTCAATAGTTGAATATATATTCAATTCAACCTTTTTAGGATCGATCAGTACAAACTTAAGTTGCGATGGGTGTTTTTTATAAAGTAAAGACGTAATAATTGCATTTAGACCAACCGATTTACCTTGTCCAGTTGCACCAGCAACAAGTAGGTGAGGCATTTTTGCAAGATCGAGCGTGTAGGTTTCATTCGAGATCGTTTTACCCAAAGCTACTGGTAGTGCATGTTTCGATTCTTGGAATTTTTTTGAAGCAATAATAGTCTTCATAGAAACAATCTCTGGTGTTCTATTTGGTACCTCAATACCAATTGTCCCACGACCAGGAATTGGTGCAATAATACGAATACCTAAAGCGGCTAAACTTAAGGCAATATCATCTTCAAGATTCTTAATTTTAGAGATACGTACACCAGGAGCTGGCACAATTTCGTAAAGCGTTACGGTTGGACCAATTGTCGCTTTAATCTGAGTAATTTCAATTTTATAATTGCGGAGTGTATCAACAATTTTAATTTTATTACTCTCAAGCTCTTCTTTACTAACCTCTGAATTATGAATGTGATGATCTTCTAAAAGGTCAAGTGTTGGATATTTGTAATTTGAAAGATCAAGTGTTGGGTCAAAATCCTCCATTGGTGCATGCGTGATAGAAACACTTTCTTCTTTTACGCGAATCGCTTCAATGGTTAATTCTACATCAGGATCTTCAAGGTCTTGTTTTTTTGTACTTGGTATTGGTTTAGAATCAGATTCAATATCAAGTTCTATTTCACTGGTTCTATTAATCGGAAGTTCTTCTTCCTCCTTAAGTTCAGGAATAAATTCTTCTTCAAGTTCAACTTCAAATTGGTCTTGGTTCGTTTCTTCAATTAGATTAGAACTTATAATAAGCTCATCTTGAGAGATTGTTTCGTTTTCAATCTCATCATCGTCTTCATCAATTTCCAATTCGTTAACTTCTGGTTTCACTTTCCTTTTGAAAGGCTTTTTCATATGACTAACAGCATTGTTGAAACCAAAAGCAATGAGAGTGAAGAAGGAAATAATAATGACAAAAAGAGTCCCAACATTTCCAATCAGTGAGATTAACCATTCACTTATGAAATAGCCATGAGCTCCACCTAAGTATAGGAAACTGGTACTAGTTGAATCGACAAATAAGAAAGCAAGCAATACTGAACCCCATATACTGAATAGTAGCGTGTAAAGAATGCCTTTTTTAAGTGATTGAATCTTTATTCCAAACAAGCGAATTGATAATACAGTAAGGATATATAGAATAGAACATGCTGCTATTCCAAAACCTTTGTTTATTAGAAGATTAGAGAGGAATGCTCCAGTTTTACCTGTCCAGTTCTCAACTCGAATTACCGAGTTAGAAAGTAGTTCAAGTAATTGGATATCTAATTTGGATTGATCGGCACCTCCAGTAAAAAAGAAGGATACAAATGCTAAACCTAGATATATGGTAAATAAGCTAGAACTGATTCCTAAAATAAATCGTATGCGTTCATCTAATAAAAAAGGAGGTGTTGTCAACCACTTCTTTTTTGTTTTTGTGTTTCTTTTTTTTGCCATTGAGTATGTTTTTCCTGCTTATAATCTGATGTGAAAGTAATAAAAATAGGCCGTATTTCCACATGAATGAAGGCAGAGAAATTCAGTATAGATTCTATGTGATTAGTAACTAAAGAGAACGGATTTTGTTAAGAAATATTGTACATGTGTATGCTTACTACCAAATAAAATAGGCTAATACCCTTGTGAATTGATTAAAATTGCATTTTAAAAAGTAGCTCCAATATTGTTACATAAGATGTATAAACGCTTATTTAAAGCTTAATACATACTTTAGGACCGTTTTAGCATCAGATTTGACATAGTCAGAAGGAATGACAAATTCATTTGTATCAATAGGAGTTAGAGAAACATTATGAGCCGAAAATTTTGCTTTTATTTGGTTCATTGTGGTCTCAAATTCAAGTAGTACACCGTCTATTTCGCCGAAAGGTGTATTTCTGTTGGGATTCTCCAGGTGGATATCCTGAGTATAATAAACATCTATGGGATCAGGTAATTCATTAATATATACTCTAGCCAATTTGCATTTATAACCAGCAATAATTTTATCCGTCTTCAGGTATTTAATCTTAGTGGCAAGTTTATGGCTATATATAAAAGGAATTTCATCACTAGAAAACTCATAGTTCATCTTATTATTCAGAATCTTAAATAGGATAGAACTATTGGGTTCATTAACTTTTGAGATAAATTTGGTGCTGAAAAACCCTAAATACCCTTCAGATAGAATTGAAATATCATTATTTTTAAATTTGTATTCTACTTGAGTAGGAAGGAGTGCGATAATCGGATTCGAATCTTCATTTGTTTCGTAGCTTACCTTATAAGTAATAATCCCCTCTGCGTCAGCCTTCTTTTTGTCCGACTTATTAGAACATGATATGAAAAGATGTAAGATTATCAGAATTAGGGTAGTATGTCTCATATGGTAGTTTTATTATCTAATAAAAATAGATAAAAGCGAATACTAATCAAGTCTTCGGCTTAGTTCTTACATGAATTTATCTTATTTCATTGTGAAAGTAGTTAAATACTTTGTAAAACTCATTCTCAAACTTATATGATTATTGATATAAGAACTACCAATTATTAGGTTTAATCTATAATATTGATGATTTATTAATAGAAATTATTTTTCACCTTTCGTGATTGTAAATGCATAAAAAAGATTTTATTCTGTTCATAATTATTGAAAATATGAAAAATATAAGCTGATTTTATAGAAATGTGTGGCTTGAACATAACAGTAAAAATTTATTGTAAATGCAAACGAGTGTATTCTTTTAAAAAGTCTGTGTATTGAATTTCAATTTTTTAGCTGTATCTATATTTTACAGTAAAAATATGATCACATAAGGTGCTGAATAAGAGTCGGTAAAAATGTTTTTAAATATTATTGAAATCCATTAATATCTTGATAAAATTTCTAGATTTGTAGCTCAATTATTCAAACAACATAAATAAAAACCTATAATGAATAAATTAGCAGTTGTAGCATTAGGTGGAAATGCCTTATTAAGAGGGAATCAAAAAGGTACTGTTGAAGAACAAAACCAAAATACGATTGATACTCTTGAAAATCTTATTTTTCTAGTAAAAGAAGGATACGATGTTATTATTGCTCATGGTAATGGCCCACAAGTTGGGAACATATTGATGAGAAATGATGCAGGAGAACAACTTTACAACATTCCTCAAATGCCTTTAGATATCGATGTTGCCGATTCACAAGGTGGTATTGGTTATATGATTGAAAGAAACTTGCGTAATGTATTAAAAGCAAATGGCATTGAAAAAGATGTTGTGACTTTGGTTACTCAGGTGGTTGTTGATAAGAACGATCCGGCTTTTGCTGATCCAATTAAGCGTGTAGGTAAAATCTATTCAAGAGATGAAGCAGATAAATTGATCGCTGATAAGGGATGGATTTTCAAAGAAGAAGTAAAAGCTGATGGAGGATGGAGACGTGTAGTTCCTTCGCCAAAGCCAATTCGCGTGATGAATGAGAAAATTATTGAGAACTTAGCTCGCCAGGGAAATATCGTAATCACTGTTGGTGGTGGTGGTGTTCCTGTTTCAGAAGATGAAAATGGTAACTTGTGCCCAGTTGAAGCTGTAATTGATAAAGATTTAGCTTCTGCATTAATTGGTGCTCGTACTAAGGCTGATGAATTTTATATTCTGACTGATGTTTCTTTTGTATACAAAGATTTTAAAGGACCAAACGAGGAAAAATTAGAGTTTTTGAATCACGCAGATACAATGGGATACTTGGCAGATGGAACTTTTGCTGAAGGATCTATGGCTCCTAAGATTCGTGCTTGTCTGAGCTTTATCGAAAATGGTGGTGGTAAATCAGTAATTACTGAAGCGACTAAATTAGAAGATAGATCTTACGGAACTAAGATTACAATGAATTACGAAGACTAAATCCTTTTAGGATTTGATTAGATAATACTTTTTTTAATTTCCGATTACACTTACTTTTGTGATTGTAATCAAAAAAAATATATACCATGAGTTTTAATTTAAGAAACAGAAACTTTTTGAAGTTATTGGATTTCACTCCAAAGGAAATGCAATACATGTTAGATCTTGCAAGAGATCTTAAAAGAGCAAAATATGCTGGTACTGAAGTACAGACTATGAAGGGTAAGAATATCGCTTTGATATTTGAAAAGTCTTCAACTCGTACTCGTTGTGCATTCGAAGCTGCTGCTTACGATCAAGGAGCTCACGTAACTTATTTAGGGCCTTCAGGTTCTCAAATTGGTGTTAAAGAATCAATGGCTGATACGGCTCGTGTACTAGGTCGTATGTACGATGGTATTGAGTACCGTGGATACGGACAAGCAATTGTTGAAGAATTAGGTAAGTTTGCAGGTGTTCCAGTATGGAATGGTTTAACTGATGAGTTCCACCCAACTCAGATTTTAGCTGACTTCTTAACTATGACTGAGCATAGCGATAAACCTTTGAACAAAATTTCTTTTGCTTACTTAGGCGATGCTCGTAATAACATGGCTAACTCATTAATGGTAGGTGCTGCTAAAATGGGTATGGATGTTAGAATCGTAGGTCCTAATAATCTTCAGCCAGAAGAAGAATTAGTAGCTCAATGTAATGAGATTGCTAAAGAAACTGGTGCTACTATTACAATTACTTCTGATGCTAAAGCGGGTGTTGAAGGATGTGATTTCCTTTATACTGACGTTTGGGTATCAATGGGTGAGCCTGATGAAGTATGGGCTGAGCGTATTGGTATCTTGAAGCCATACCAAATTAATACTGATTTGATGGCTGCTACAGGAAATGATAAGTGTAAATTCATGCACTGTCTTCCAGCTTATCACAACAGAGCGACTAAAGTTGGAGAAGAAGTTTTCCAGAAATTCGGTCTTGATGGTGTAGAAGTTACTGAGGATGTATTCGAATCTGCAGCATCTATCGTTTTTGACGAAGCTGAGAACCGTTTACATACTATTAAAGCTGTAATGGTTGCGACTTTGGGAGCATAATCTCAAAAAACCTTATTATATGAAAATGGCTCTTAGTTTATACTAAGAGCCATTTTTTTTTGTGCCTTCAAAGCTTATCTCTATAGGCTAAATGAGTTTCTACATTGATGGTTGACTTTTACTTTATATGAAAGGTGTTATTTGTAAAAGATAAGAATGCTTTTATAATAAATATCTGGTTTCCGAATCTCAGAGGAGTGCTACTGCAGGTCTGATTGCAATTAGGGCTTGGAATAATAGGATTACTCGCAAGCTCATTAACATGTCATATGATCCATATAAATAGTAAAGCTCACGTACAGTAATGTAGGTGAGCTTTCTCATATTAAGGAGTTAAGTTTTATACGGATTACTTCTTAGGATTGTCTGCCATCTTTAATCCATCCAATTTGATTTTGTTTTTCATCAATTCTTTTTTGATGTCACAAGATGCACATCCACCACATAACGAAGTTTTCTTACTCGGTTTTATCACTTTATAGAAATGATAAAGAGAGTAGCTTACAGCAGCTAAAATGATAAGATATGTTGTAAAGAGTTGAAAATCCATAATTTATTTATAAAAGATTAACAATATGGTAGCCAATAAATGATACTATCCAAGCCAAACAGGTCGTGTAAGTTACTACAAAAGCAGACCACTTCCAATTAGATTCTTTTGCAATGGTTGCTACCACAGCGATACAAGGAAAATAAATGAGAATGAATATTAAGAAAGCTAGGGCAGAAGCATTATCAAATACTTTTTCTCCATTTCGGAATGAGCCTGTGAATTTTTGTTCACGTAGATTATTTCTTAATCCTTCGCTATTTTCATCACTACCTTCTCCATTTTTATAAAGTACGCCCATTGTACTGACAACAACTTCTTTTGCAGCAATTCCTGTTAGGATACTTACGGTCATTTTCCAGTCAAAACCCATAGGATGAAAAACAGGCGCAATAAAGTTCCCAATCTGCCCGATGTAAGATAATTCTTGCTTTTCTTCAAGTTTTTCGTTCATTATAGATGCTGTTGCTATCTTATAATCCTCACGAAGTCTAACTTGTTCTATCGAATTAGCAGCATCAAGAGCAGTATGGAGTTGTACTTCGTTTTTAGTTAATAGTTTTTCGTAATCTTTCGAGTAATCAACCTCGAGAGGGAAATAGCCTAAAGCCCATATAATAACAGAGGCGACCAGGATAATGCCTCCCATTTTCTTAAGGTATTCACCACCTTTTGACCACATGTGTACCAGTGTCGATTTAAGCGTTGGAATACGGTAAGGGGGTAATTCCATGACAAAAGGCGCTTCCTTACTTCGAAAGAAGCTTGCTTTGAATACTTTTGCAAAAATGATAGCTAATATGATTCCTAATATGTAAACGCCAAATAGAACTAAACTTGAATTTTTAGGAAAGAAAGTCCCAATTATAAGAATATAGACAGGTAGTCGTGCAGAGCACGACATAAATGGCGTGATTAGCATCGTAAGAATTCTATCGTTCCTATTCTCAAGAGTTCTTGTGGCCATTAGTGCAGGTACATTACAACCAAATCCCATAACTAAAGGGATGAATGATTTTCCATGTAAACCAATCTTGTGCATCAACTTATCCATGATGAAAGCAGTACGGGCCATGTAGCCTGTGTCTTCCATAAAGGAAATGAAAAAGAATAAAATCAAGATATTTGGTAGGAATACAATGACACCACCAACACCACCAATAATACCATCAACAATCAAGTCTTTCAGAGGACCATTCGGCATTATGGTTTGAACTAACTCACCCAAATATGATATTCCTATTTCGATCCAGCTCATTGGGTACTCACCCAAGTTGAAAGTTGCATAAAAAGTCATGAACATGAAAAAGAAAAACAGAGGGAAGCCAAAAAGCTTATGCGTTAAGAAAGTGTCAATAATTGCGGTCTTTCGTCTTCGCTTAATTGGGTTTTCTGTGTAAGTTTCTTTTAAAGCACCATCAATGAAACCATATTTAGCGTCTGTAATTACTGTTTCACACACTTCAATATAAGATGATTCAATGATTTTAACTTCTTGTTTTATTGTGCTATGAATTGAATCTGAATTTGAGCATGATTCAATATATTCAAGAGCTTTGTCATCATTTTCTAGTAGTTTAATAGCTAGAAATCGAGGAGAAGTAATTGTTGTTAGATTACGATCTGCTCTAATGTGTTCCTGAAGTTTTGAAATTGATTTTTCAATAATAGGGCCATAATTGATATGGATATGACGAACGATAGGATCTTTCCCTTCGTACACATCAATGGCTTTATCAAATAAATCTTTTATCCCTTTTCCTTTCGAGCTAACAGTTGGAATGATAGGAATACCCAGCATTTTACCAAGAGCTTTATAATCAAATCGAGCTCCATTTTTCTCTAATTCATCATACATGTTTAAAGCCAAAATAACTTTAACATCCATGTCGATAAGCTGGGTTGTAAGGTATAGGTTTCTTTCTAAGTTCGAAGCGTCAACAACATTGATGACTAAATCGGGCAATTCTTCAGTAATATATTGGCGAACGTATAGTTCTTCAGAGGTATAGGCCGTTAAAGAATAGGTTCCTGGTAAATCAACAACATCAAAATTATATCCGTTTTGTTGAACTTTTGCAAGTTTTGAATCAACTGTTACGCCAGAGTAATTACCAACATGTTCTTTCGATCCTGAAGCAAAGTTGAAGAGTGTTGTTTTTCCAGAGTTTGGATTACCAACCAGGGCGATGTGAATATTTTTACCTTTTTCTTGAGCTGAATGTTTTAATTTTTCATCATCGATTATACCTTCAAAGTTGTTGATTTTTAAGTCAACGGCTTCTTCTTTGGTGATAACTTCGACTAGGGCAGCCTCACTTCTACGCAAGGATACTTGATAGCCCATAATGTTGTATTCAACAGGATCTTTAAGGGGGGCATTCTTAATAACAGTTACTTTTTTCCCTTTAATAAAGCCCATCTCCGTAATTCTCTTACGAAATGCGCCGTATCCTTGTACTTTTATAATTATACCTTCTTGATTATCGGTTAATTCAGAAAGCTTCATATTTTGGTGCGTATCAATAATGAAAAGAGTGAATGTTAAAATATCATTCACTTTAAAAACTCATGCCGATATTAAAAACTGATCGGTTTTGAAAAAAAATGGTCATGTTGTTCGCGAATCACTTGGTTCTCGATGTAAGACTATTTTAATTTAGTACAAATCTAGATGAAAATGTATTTAAAAACAATCACAACATCTAGGTATTGTGTTACTGTTTTCTAGGTTTAAAAACAGTTTCACGTTTCTTTTTTTTTAAAAGTAACAGATTGATATCTTATTACAGGTTTTATTGGTAAAACAGGGAAAGGAGAATGTGTATTGATAAAAAAAGAGCTATTCGAAATTTAATCGATAGCTCTTGTGTATTTTGTTTAAACGTATGACTTATTCAGTAAGATCTTCAAATTCTACTTGAGAAAAAGATTCGACCTCTAGTCCTTCAATTATTTCAGAAGTGGTTTCAATCTCTTCTGCAGCATCAAGCGTTTCTTCAGATACTATGTTGTTAGCTTTTTTTAGGATTTCAATAGCTTCCATTAAACCTCCAGAAAATTTATCGAAATCTTCTTTGTAAAGGAAAATCTTATGCTTTTCGAAAGTGTAGTTTCCCTCTTTATCGTATCGTTTTTTACTCTCAGTAATAGTAAGGTAGTAATCCTCGTTTCTAGTCGCTTTTGCATCAAAGAAATAAGTTCTCTTTCCAGCTCTAACCGCATTAGAATAAATGTCTTCACGATTATTCTTTACGAATTCTTCTTTTTTACCGTAACCTTCCATTTCAGAATGAATTAATGAGATTGTTGTTTTATTGATATCTCAAAAATAAAAAAAAATATATACATTTTCGACTTTTGTGAAGAAATAATTTTGAACATTTCATTATAGTTTTGTTTAATAGTTGATGTGCAGAACTTTATTTGAAGACTATTTTTTTTTGCTCTTTCTAGATTGATTTTAATGTTGATATGATTTGTTTTTTCTGTAATTGTATTAAAGTTATTGTTTTGCTGTAGATGATGTCAGTTTTGCTTTTTTATCACTCAAGGAAGCACGTAAAATGGCGTTTTTCCATCAATCTACCCAAAAGAGGGAGGAGTAGCTTTGGCTGATTAAAAAAAATAGCTACATTTGCAGCGAGTTTAAAAAAGTAAGATTCGTTGAAGAAGTATGAGAGTATTGCAAAATACGATTCGTTTTTTGTAATTATCATCTCTATTTATTTCACTGAATTGGAGTAATAAACAAAGTTCTTTAAAAGTATGATTAGTAGAAGATTGCTGCGTGTAAAAGTGTTACAAATGCTTTACGCTTATTACAAGAATGATGATCGTTCATTAGCAAAAGCCGAAAAAGAATTGTTTTTCAGTATTGGAAAGGCTTACGATTTATATCATTATTTACTTCTACTACTTGTAGATGTTGCATTTATAGCCGAAAAGAAAATTGAAGCTGGTCGCAACAAATTGGTTCCTACACCTGTAGATATTCATCCCAACACCCGATTTATTGAAAATAAAATATTGAAGCAATTAGCTGAAAATGTTCAGTTGAAAGGTTATGTGGAAAGAAATACTATTTCATGGGACGATCAGGATGGTTTTGTAAGAGGTTTATACAAAACGATTCTCGAATCTGATCTTTATAGTAATTACATGAATTCTGAGACCAATGATTTTGCAGCAGACAAAAAGTTGGTTGAAAAGATTTTCATGAACATTCTTGCTAAAGATGAGAACTTTTATTCTTTAATGGAAGATAAGAGCATCTACTGGAATGACGAGATTGAGTTCATCTTAAGTATGGTTGTTCGTACCATTAAGCAATTTAAAGCTGATGATAATGAGCATACTTCATTACTGCCATTGTTTAAGGATAGTGATGATGAAGAATTTGTGAGAGTTCTATTCCGCAAGACCATTTTGAAGCATGATGAGAATTTGAGCTTAATCAAAGAAAATACCCAGAACTGGGATTTGGAGCGAATCGCTTTTATGGACATTCTTATTATGGAAATGTCGCTAAGTGAGATTCAAGAATTCAAAAGTATACCAGTTAAGGCGAGTTTTAATGAGTACCTTGAAATTGCAAAGTATTATAGTACTAGTAATTCAAGCACCTTTATTAATGGTTTGCTAGATAAAATGATAAAAGATCTTCAGAAGGAAGGGAAGATTAATAAGATGGGAAGAGGTTTGATTGAAGAATCGAAAATATTGAAATCATAATATACAAGGGGAGTTGTTAAAGCAGCTTCCCTTTTTTTATATCTTAAGAATGTGTAGCCTGTGTTTTAGTTTGGATAAGACTTTTGCGCAGGTTTGTGTTTTTATACCCAAGCAGGTATTAATACTTGAGTCTATAATTCTCTGTTTAATTTATTTTTATGAGTTTTGTTGAAATTATATTGATTGCAATCAGTCTTGCAATGGATAGTTTTGCTGTTTCGATCACAGCTGGTTTAATCTTAAAGGAATTTAGCCCAAAGCATTTTATTCGAATCGCTTTTTATATGGGGTTTTTTCAGGCTTTAATGCCTGTTTTAGGTTGGATGATTGGTGTTAGTTTTCAACATTATATTGTGAGTTTCGATCATTGGGTCGCATTCTTTCTTCTTTTAGCTTTAGGAGGAAAAATGATTTATGATGATTTAAAATGTGAAGATGATCATTGTTGTTTTGATCCTCAAAAGAGACTTGTTGTAATGGGTTTAGCTTTGGCAACAAGTATTGACGCTTTAGTTGTTGGTGTCAATTTTGCTTTCCTTGATATGTCGATAACGATGCCGATTTACACTATTGGAATCACTTCTTTTGTTTTGTCATTCATTGGCATTTTTATTGGATGCCAGGTGGGAACCAAAGTGAAGTTGAAGTTTACTTTAATTGGAGGCGTGATTCTGATTGGTTTAGGATCAAATATTCTTTACGAACACCTTACGGTTTAAGGCTGATAAAAGATTTAGTTAAAAAAACTCAATTCCTTATTTTGTCAACGAATTTTTGATTTAATTGCGATTGATTTATAAAAAATATAGAAATGCCTTTTCTTAGTAAATACGTCTTTGTTTTATTAATTTGTTTTTCGTCTTTTTTGTCTTGTAAGCAAGCTACTCGAGTTGAAAATAAATCTGGGACAGAAATTGTGAAAGACAAAGATAAATCTGAAGGAGAACAATCTTATTCAAAATTTGCGTTTACTAAAGAAATACATAAATTTGGTGAGATTTCTGAAGGTGAAATCGGAATCTGTGAATTTTATTTTCGGAATGTAGGCAATACAAATTTGATTATTCAATCCATTGAAAGTTCTTGTGGTTGCACGGCAGTAAAATGGAAGAAGAAGCCTATAAAAGTTGGTGAAGAATCTAAAATCACAGTTGAATTTAATTCTAAGGGGCGACATGGCAAACAGTATAAGGTTTTGACTATATTCGCCAATACAAAAAGAAAAGTAAAAGAGCTTAAAATAACTGCTACTATTAAGTAGTATTCAGCGATAATTTAATTCATAATTTAATATTTATATCAAATGCTTAATTTTTTAAACATTGTTCTTATGGGACAGCCCCAAGAAGGACAAAATCCATTAATGTCTTTTCTTCCTTTAGTATTAATCGTTGTAGTTTTTTATTTCTTCATGATTCGTCCACAGATGAAGCGTCAGAAGGATCTAAAGAAATTCCGTGAGGAATTGAAAAAAGGCGATAAAATTGTAACTACAGGAGGTATCTATGGTAAGATCATCGAGATGCAAGAAACAACTATTATCATGGAAGTAGAAGGACAGTCTCGTCTGAAAATTGATAAGGTTGCTGTTATCAAGGATATGAGTGATGTAGCTCAGAAATAAGAGAAGAAAATAATAGTGAACACTCACTGTTGACATATTACAAAATACGATTACCGTATTTTTGTTAGCCTAAAAGCTATTACTTTGTAGAGTAATAGCTTTTTTTGCTTAAATTCAAGCTCTAATAGTTAGCATAAGGAGAACTCATTGAATGAGTTTGTGTAATGGCTTAACCTCTTAAATTATAAGATTTTGACTTTATCTGATTTTCCAAAAATTAAAAACGTATTTGATAAGGAAAATATAAAAGCCAATAAGAAATTGGTGACTTATATGTTTTTTGTTGCATTGGCAACCATCTTTTGGTTTTTAAATGCCTTGAGTAAGGAATATACGACCACTGTAAATTATCCGGTTTCTTATAGTGATTTCCCATCCAAAAAGATATTGAGTAATGAGTTGCCGCCAAGGTTAAAACTAACAGTTAGAGCTAAAGGTTTCGATTTGTTGCGATACAAATTGAGTTTTTTCCAGTCGATCAATCTTTCTGTGAATGAGTATACCAACAATAAAATGGAAAAGGTAGGAGAGAACAACTTTCTATTTTCTTCTAATAGAATGACCAGTCAAGTAGCTGCTCAGCTCTCATCTGCTATTAGTGTGACTCACATTTCTCCTGACACCATTCATTTTCAATTTTCTTCTTTAATAGAGAAGAAGATTCCCGTTCATTTAAATTCTGAATTAAAATTTGAGCCTCAATTTCGTTTAGGAGGTGATATTGTTTTAAAACCTGATAGTATATGGGTAATTGGTGCTCAGGCTATAATTGATAGTGTAAAACAGGTTGAAACTGAAACATTAAAACTTAAAAAGCTGAACGAAACGAAAAAAAAGAAACTTAGTTTTGTGAAAATAAAAGGCTTAGATTTCGTTCAGAAAAAGGTGGAAGTAGAGCTACTTATTGAACGATTCACCGAGGCGCAAAAACAAGTTGGACTCAAGGTTGTCAATCTACCTGATTCGTTATTTCTACGTTTATTTCCACACGAGATTAAATTGTCATATCTCGTTGGATTAAAGGATTATGAAGCCATTTCAGTTGAGCAGTTTGAACTTGAAGTTGATTATTCTTCCATTGACTCAACAAGCAACAAATTAAAAGTTAATCTTAATAATTTTCCACTGAATGTTTCTAATGTAAGTTTTTATCCCAAAGAAGTTGTTTATCTAATTGAAAAGAGAAATTCAGGAAATTAATAAAATGATTTTACTTTTCTAAGCGTATTAATAGTTGAATGATCACAAAAACTCAAAATTGATGAACAAGCCTTTGAGCATTGGATTAACAGGTGGAATAGGGAGTGGAAAATCACTTGTTGCTGACTTTTTCAAGCTATTAGGTATACCTGTTTATATATCTGATTTGGAAGCTAAAAAACTGATGCAGACCAATGATTCAATACGCAAAGATTTGATTGAGGCCTTTGGAAGCACCGTGTATTTTGAATCTGGAGAACTTAACCGTTCAGAGCTGGCTAAAATCATATTCAATAATAAAGAAGCTCTAAAAAAGGTAAATGCCATCGTTCATCCTCAAGTACGATTGCATTATCAGGAGTGGCTATTGAAACATGCTGACTGTCCATATGTTATTCAAGAATCGGCAATTTTATTTGATACCGGATTTTATAAGAACTTTGATCAGATTATTACGGTTACTGCTGATGATGAAATACGAATCAATCGAGTGTTAGAGCGTGATGCATGTTCCAAAGAATCTGTATTGGAACGCATGAGTAAACAGATTTCTGAGCGAGAAAAAATAGTGAAATCTGATTTTGTGATTTATAATAACTCAGAACTTATAATACCACAAATTATAGCAATTCATAACCAGCTTCTAGAGCTTTGATTGTGAGTTAGTACTAGGGTATTGTTGATTAAATATAGGCGTTAAACTTTGTTAAGCCCTGAATAATTCCTTAGATAAAAGCAGGTATTTCCCGCTTCTTTTGTTTCTTTGTTTTTTACGAATGTTTTTAGAATTACTCTTTAAACTATTCGGAATTTAGAATTTTCAAATCAATAAATATGGCAAAATTTGGAAAATGGATCGCTGGCGGTCTTGGTTGGGCATTTTTAGGTCCAATAGGAGGTGTTTTAGGCTACTTTGTAGGATCAGCATTCGATTCTGTAGATATGAAAGCTGCAACCGGTAGACCGGGTACAACGCAGGGCGATTTTTTGATGAGTTTATTGGTGCTGGTTGCTGCAGTTATGAAAGCTGATGGTAAGGTGCTTAAATCTGAACTTGATTACGTAAAAGAATATTTGATAAAGAGCTTTGGTCCTGAAAAAACCGGTGAAGCTTTGACTTTATTGCGTGATATCTTGAATCGCGACATTCCTGTTGAACAGGTTTGTATGCAAATAAGTCAGCAACTTGATTATTCATCTCGTTTACAACTTTTACATTTTCTATTTGGTATAGCTCAAGCTGATGGATCGATTGCCGATTCGGAACTGAAAATGATTGAACGTATTTACTACCATATGGGTGTAAAGTCAGCCGACTATAATTCCATCAAATCCATGTTTATTCAAGAAAATGGATGGGCTTATAAAGTTCTAGAGGTCGAAAAAACAGTCAGTGATGATGAAATTAAGAAAGCTTACAAGAAAATGGCAGTGAAATATCATCCAGATAAAGTTAGTTACTTGGGTGAAGATGTCCAGAATGCTGCAAAAGAAAAATTTCAAAAAGTAAGTGAGGCTTACGAAATAATTAAAAAAGAGAGAGCATTTGCATAAGATTACGCTTGTAGATTAAAAAACACACGCAATTAGTTTTTTTTAATCAACTGGAATTTTATTTTTGTGCTTCCAACTAAAAAAAAGACAATATGTTGAAAGGAATATTAGCTATAGCAGGACAAACAGGTCTGTTTAAATTAGTTTCAAACTCAAAAAGTGGTTTTATCGTAGAATCTTTAATCGATAAAAAACGTATGCCTGCACATGCGACTTCAAAAATTTCTGCTTTAGAGGATATCGCAATTTTTACAGAAGAAGGAGATGTTCAATTACAAGAGGTAATTAAGAGTATCAAAGAAAAAGAGAATGGTGGACAGGCTATCAGTCACAAATCTTCAGGTAACGAGTTGAAAGCTTATATGAGAGAGATTCTACCTAACTACGATGAAGATCGTGTTTATGTTTCTGATATGAAGAAAGTTTTTCAGTGGTATAATATTCTTCAGGAAAACGATATGTTGAATGAAGTTGAAGCTGAGAAAGAAGAAACTTCAGGCGAAGAATAGATTTAGTTCTAAAAGAATAAAGAGAGGCTGTCAATTAATTTGACAGCCTCTCTTTGTTTTAAGGCAATATCATTTATTCAAAAAGATTTCGCGATATGATAAATTTCGAATCTTCAAGAGCTTTTAAGGCATGCATTTCACCTTCAGAGAATGAAAAGAAGTCATCCGTTTCAACGAGCGTTTTCTTTCCAGAAATCTCAAATTCGATCTTTCCTGAAATTAGATATAAACCAGCATCGGCAGGAGCTGGCTGTGCAGGAACAATCGTATCTTTTTTAACAGCAACAATTAGTGATTCAAATTGACCATTCTTGTAGATCTGTTTTTTATCAATACCAGATATTTCAACTTCCTGAGATAGTTTATGAATGAACATGGGGTGAATTTTTGAGTTTAAAATGAAATACCATTTTAAAAAGGATTAGGTTTTACTATTTTTATATGACTAAAATAATGAAAGCAATGCTAAATAAAAATATAATTCAGATCTCTTTAGCTCTAATGTTAGGCTTATTATCATGTGGGAAATCAACGTCTTTAATTGATGAATGCAATATAGTTCTTGAAACGGATAGAGCTTTCTCAGCCTATTCTCAAGAGCATGGTATGGCTGATTCATTTTATAAATTTGCTTCACCAAAGGCAGTCATGCTTCGTGATAATTCATACCCTATCGTAGGGAATGAGAATATAAGAGCTCTTTTTGATAAAGTAGAACTTGCTGGGAATACATTAATATGGAAGCCCGAATATGTTGATGTTTCTACATCAAGAGATATGGCATATACTTATGGTTTTTATAAGTATATAACTGCCGATTCAACTTTCAGAGGCTCTTATGTTTCTATTTGGAAAAAAGATAAAAACAATAAATGGAAATATGTTCTCGATGCCGGAACGAGTGGGCTTGGCAAGGAAAAATAAGATTAGAATTATTGAATAAGGTCGATTGTAAAATGCGGTATATTTAAATCACCCTTTACCCTTTATTTTATTCTTTCTTGTATTCTGAATCATCGAAATAGTATACATCACAAGAGCTACCCAAATCAGACCAAAGGCGATAGCCTGTTCTTGTTTGAAAGTTTCGCCGTACATCACAATTCCAATTATAAGCATTATTGATGGTGCTATATATTGCATAAACCCGACTGAAGACAGAGGAATACGTTGTGCACCCTTTGCAAACCAATAAAGAGGTAGAGTTGTTGCAACTCCCGATAATATGAACATTATATCAACAAAGCTAGAGCCTTCGAATAGAGCTCCTGAACCTAGCACCATTTTGTAACCAATAAATATTGCGGCTATGGGTGTAAGAATTAATGTTTCAATGCTTAAGGCAGGCATCGCTTCAATTCCAGCAGTTTTCTTTATAAGTCCATACAGAGAAAATGATACGGCTAAGTATATAGAGATCCAAGGGAATTGGCCATAATCTAAGGTTAGATATAAGACAGATAGACAGGCAATAATTAAGGCTGATAGTTTAAGCTTATCTAATTTCTCTTTTAAAACTATAATCCCTAGCATGATATTCATCAGCGGAGTGATGTAATAACCAAGACTTGCTTCAATAATCTGATTGGAATTAACAGCATAGATATATAAGCCCCAATTTGATCCGATTAGCAAAGAGCTCAACAGTAAACTATTTCGAGTTCTCTTTTGTTTAAGTAAATTCCAAGCTCTTTTCTGTTGGGTCAACAAAAGCCATATAAGTAGAAAGATAAAAGACCAAAATATACGATGGGCAAGAATTTCTAGTGCGGGTACACTGTTGAGTAGTTTCCAGTAGATAGGAAGTATTCCCCATGCAAGAAAAGCTTGTAAAGTGTAGATGTAGCCTGAAGTCGTATTTAATTTTTTTTCCATTTCCCAGTGCTTGAATTTTAAGTGAAGCAAATGTACTTTAATTGTTTACTTATAGTCTCTTAAAAAGCACTCGTAACAATCAATTAGGATTTCGATCATGTTTTTATTCCCTTTATGAATGTGATTATTAGATAATTTTATGAGATGAATGATTTCGAAATTGAATAAAGAATTCTAGTCTAAAAAAAATCGTAGAGAAGAGCTTTAAATGAAGGTGGTTCAAATTTAAAGCAGATTTTTTTTTAAATAATTGATCCATAATTATTATATTACATCCAATTAGGTAAATTTACCATGCTATTAATAACAAAAAATTGAAGTAATGCCACAAGGTACCGTAAAATTCTATAATGAAACTAAAGGTTTTGGTTTCATTAAAAACAATGAGACAGAAGAAGACATCTTTGTACACGTAACAGGATTAATTGACAAAATTGACCAAGGAGACGTTGTTTCTTTCGATGTTGTTGAAGGAAAAAAAGGAATGAATGCCGTTAATGTAAAAATGGACTAATTCACTTATAAGAATTTTCTTTCTAAAGCTCAATGTGAATTGGGCTTTTTTTTATGCGCAATATTCTGATGTTCAGAACTAGATGTTCTTATCTTAATATATCGCCTTGTCATGATTTAGAATGCTTACCTTCTTTCTTAAAATCAATCTGCATTCCAGTTTCTCATCTCTGTCTATTATTATATATTTGCTATATGATTAATAAAGAAGAAAAACTCCTACATCTAAATAAGATCTGTTCCGACACTCTGATGGAACATTTAGGGATTCAATATACCGAAATTGGTGAAGACTATTTGGTTGCAGAGATGCCTGTTACTTCAAAGCATTATCAACCCATGCGTATTCTTCATGGAGGAGCAACTTTAGCTTTAGCTGAATCGGTAGGCTCTGCTCTTTCAGTTATTCATGTCGATTTGGATCGATTTGACGTGAAAGGTATGGAGATAAATGCCAATCATATAAGAAGTATCAAAAAAGGGACATTAAAAGCGAAGGCTAAGTTCATACATAAGGGTAGAACAAGTCACATTGTAGAAATAAATATTTGCAACGAACAAGATAAACTCATTTCAGTTTGTAGATTGACTAATGTTGTGTTAAAGAAACAGCTATGATAGATGCCTTTGTTTTGGAAAAGATGGAGAGTATTCTCACGTATTGTTTGAGTCATCACCTTCCATTTTTTGCTTACCGCTTACCAAATTCACATTCTATTAAGATTGGAGTTCAGAAGGATTTGAATCTGATGAAATTCCAAAATATTATTGAATTGCAAGGCAAAAAAGGATTTGTGTTGGCACCTTTTGATTCAAACGATAAACACCCTTCTTGGTTTATTCGACAGGATATGAATTTTAGTTCCGATAGTATTAATGAAGCTGAACTTCGTTTACTTAATTCGTGTAAAAACGAGTTGCTATCACATGAAAGCAATGCTTGTATTGAAGGCTCTGAATCTGATTATTTTTCTCAGATATCCGAAATGTTAAAGGCTCTAAAAGGAGGAAAGCTGAAAAAGGCAATTTTATCTCGTATTCTGATTGAAAATAAAGATAACAATGTGGATAGTCCATCCTTGTTTGTTCAGCTTTGCCAGCATTACCCACAAGCTTTCGTTTCATTTGTTTCTCTTCCAGGTATTTGTTCATGGATGGGTGCGAGTCCCGAATTACTTCTGAAATCTGAAAATAATAAAACAGAAACCGTTGCACTTGCTGGAACTCTGCCAATACTAAATTCGGACCTCTCTTCTATTAATTGGGGAAGAAAGGAGATTGAGGAACAAGCTTTTGTAAGTGATTATATAGAAACTATTTTTAAGGCAAATTCGATTGATGGTTTTGAAAGAAAAGGACCTTTTACGGTTCAAGCTGGACAGATAGCTCATTTGAAGACAGAATTTAAAATTGAAAAGAAGCTTAGTTTTGAAGATAAAGCAAGTATGATAACAGCCTTACACCCAACACCTGCTGTTTGTGGCTTACCTAAGCAAAATTCGTTAGATTTAATCAATCGTGTTGAATGCCACGATAGGGAATATTATGCTGGCTATTGGGGACCTATGGAAAGGAGTGGAGATTTTGATTTGTATGTGAATTTGAGAACCATGAAAATAGCAGAAAATCAATTATCTTTATTCGTCGGTGGCGGCATTACTGCCGATTCTATTCCTGAGAAGGAATGGGAAGAAACCCAGCATAAAGCACAAACTCTTTTATCTGTGATAAATAGAGGACGCTTTTCATGAATGTAATTCATCGCTTAAAAGATAATTTTAAGACAATGGATTCCTATCTAAAAATATAAGAATGACACAAAATACATCAGATATAAAAGGTGTTAGCGAAATAATTGATATTTGTGCGGCAAAAGGAGTAAATCATGTTGTTGTTTCTCCAGGATCGAGAAATGCGCCTCTAAGCATTTCATTTGCTCGCGATAAACGTATAGAAACCCCGGTGATAGTTGATGAACGTAGTGCAGCTTATTTTGCCTTGGGTATTGCTCAACAAACAGGGAAGCCTGTAGGTTTGGTTTGCACATCAGGAACAGCTCTTCTAAACTATGCACCAGCCATAGCAGAAGCATTTTACCAACGATTACCTTTAGTCGTTATTTCAGCCGACCGACCTCAGGAATGGATTGGACAGGATGATAGTCAAGCTATAGATCAAGTGAATGTTTTGCAAAATTTTGTAAAAGCAAGTTATCAGCTGCCTATTGCCATTGACGGAACTGATGATTTATGGAGTATTAATAGAATAATGAATGAGGCTTTATCGAAATCCATTTCTGGAAGAATGGGCCCCGTTCATATTAATGTGCCATTTAGAGAACCACTTTATGGTGAAAAAGCCCAGGAATATAAATCTGAAAGAATCATTAATAAGCTGGTTTCGAAAGAGGCACTTTCAAATGAGGCAAATGAGAGTTTGAGTCAGGAATGGCAAGCTTCAAAGAAAATTTTAATTCTAGCTGGTCTATTGCCTAAGAATGAAAAGCTAAATGCATGCTTAAGTGAGTTAGCTAAATACAAGCAAGTTGTTGTTCTGACTGAGTCGATTTCAAACTTGCAGAATGAAGCTTTTCTACCCTGTATTGATAGAGTGATTACGAGCTTTTCATCTGAAGAAATTCATAATTTCCAACCCGATCTGCTCATCAATTTTGGAGGACCACTTGTCTCTAAAAAAATCAAGTCATTCTTGCGAGATCATTCTCCTAAGAAACATTGGTTCATAGGGAAAGAAGATACATTTATTGATACATTCAAAACCCTTAGTTCGCATATAGATCTTGCTCCAGATCTATTTTTTGAAGATCTATTAGCTCTTTTTACAGAGAAAGAGAGTAAGTATGCAGAAGTATGGAAAGATAGAGATCAAGCTTGTGATTTAGTACATGGTACTTATCTGCAAAAAACTGAGTGGTCAGATTTAAAGGCTTTTGAGTCGATTTTAAAAGCTATTCCTGAAGGAGGAAATCTACAATTGGCAAACTCTTCAGTCGTTCGCTATGCTCAATTGTTTAAAATTGATCAGAATCTTTCATATAACTCAAATCGGGGTACTTCTGGGATTGATGGCTGTACTTCAACCGCAGTTGGAGCATCACATGTGAATGGTCAAATCACCACACTTATAACTGGTGATATTAGTTTTTTTTACGATAGTAATGGCTTGTGGAATAAATATTTAAATAAACGCTTGAAGATCGTTTTAATAAATAATGGAGGTGGGGGAATCTTTCGTTTTATCCCTGGGCCATCTGATGCGCCCGAATTGGAAGAATATTTTGAAACAACTCAAGAATATCGTGCTGATAAGCTTGCTGAAACATATGGTTTAGATTATTTTTATGCCGACAGCTTGGAAGCTCTCGATCAGACCTTGCTAGATTTTTATAAGGCTGATAATAGAGCCTGTATTTTGGAGCTAAAAACACCAAGAGAATTGAATGATGTGATCTTAAAAGATTACTTTAAGACTTTAAGAGAAATATAAATAGCAATATAATATCCCTGAATTTTAAGCTGTTTTTGCATTTAAAATTGGTGTAATCAGTGAGATTTGTGGATGAAAAACAAAGAAAGATGACAACAAGAAAGTGGACTACAATAAAAGAATACGAAGATATTAAGTTTGATTTCTTCGAAGGAATTGCAAAAATTACCATTAACCGACCAGAGGTTTATAATGCTTTTCGTCCTCAAACGAATTTCGATATGCTTGATGCTATGGAAATTTGCCGTGAGCGTTCTGATATTGGCGTAATTGTATTCACAGGTACAGGAGACAAAGCTTTTTGTTCGGGTGGAGACCAAAATGTAAAAGGAGTTGGTGGATATATCGACGAGCATGGTGTTCCTCGATTGAATGTATTGGATTTGCACAAAGCGATTCGTTCTATGCCCAAGCCAGTTGTTGCTATGGTTAATGGTTATTCTATTGGTGGTGGCCATGTTTTACACGTGGTTTGCGACTTGACTATTGCTTCTGATAATGCAATGTTTGGTCAAACTGGCCCTAAAGTAGGTAGTTTCGATGCTGGTTTTGGTTCTTCATACTTAGCTCGTCACGTCGGTCAGAAAAAAGCACGTGAAATTTGGTTCTTATGTCAGCAGTATACCGCTAAGGAAGCTGAAGATATGGGTATGGTTAACAAGGTGGTGCCTTTAGAAGACCTAGAGGACACAACTGTTGAGTGGTGTAAGATTATGTTGCAGCGTAGCCCAATGGCTCTTCGTATGATTAAGCGTGGCTTGAATGCTGAGCTTGATGGACAGCGTGGTATGATGGAATTTGCAGGTGATGCAACCATGATGTATTACTTGATGGAGGAAGCTCAGGAAGGTAAGAATGCATTCCTAGAGAAGCGTGATCCTGATTTTCAGAAATTTCCTAAATTTCCGGGATAAGAAATACCTTATAGGAGAAATATAAAATTAAACCTGACTGGTTTATTTACACCGTGTAAATAAACCAGTCAGGTTTTTTTAGTTTTTACTGAATTCTTTTATCTCCTGATATTGATATTTGTTTTTGTATCGATGATGTTGCACATAGCTTGACCAAAAATCATCAGATACAGTTTTAGATGTCTTTGGGATTTTGAATGACTTTGATTTAAATAGTGTTGCCTTAAAACCAAACCTCTCATTATAGCTTATTGGTGACCAATTATCATGATGATAGGCATAATCCATAAAATAATAATTGCCTTGTTTGCTATAGAATACGACATCGCGTTCGAACCATATGTCCTTTGATTTATAAGCCTCGGATTTTTCTGCATTCCAAATCTTATTTCTATCGTTTATAGTATTGCTTTCTATTTTTACAATGGCATAATCATCCATATTTATAAATAGATATCCATGAAATTTTAATGCTGCTAGTTGTAGAGTACTTCTATATGATGGGTATTTGCATTTAAAATCGATTCGAAAAACGCTTTGTCCATTGAACTTAAGTGTATCGGAAAGTTGAAAATCATATCTGAACCATTTCAAGGTATTCAGAAAGCTGTTCTTTCTAAAATTGATCAGATCCTGATAAGCGTGGTAATGATGGCGTTTTGATTTAATAGATTTATACCCATTTAAACTTCTTCCTAACGAATCTATAGTGGCAATCCTTGTTGCAAGACATTGCTTATATTCTTTCACACTTGTCATGTCCAACCATCTAGTTTTGTAGCCATTACTGTCGTAAGTGCGATTTACAAATTCGAGTAGGTATTCGGAATTACTATCTGAGTATTTATCTTTTTTGCGGAATAAGACATCTTGTGTATAGGCTTTCTGATAGTAGTTTTTATCGATTGCTCTAATCGTTTTTCTAAGTATCTTTTTTGCCGTGAGTCTTTCTACAGATATTGTCACTTCATTGAGGTCATAGTTCTGAGCTTCCATTTTAATTTCTGATCTCGATGCATTCAAAAATTCTTTTATCGGATGATATTGAATCTTGTAGCCAATGCATGAAAAACAGACTGTATCCTGGAGATTATTATTGGTAATGTCCAGTTTGAAATCACCTTGCTCGTTGCTAATAGTACCTATAGCATCATTTTTTAAACCGATATTGACATACGGAATCGGCTCATCATTTTTATCCATGATTATCTTCCCTAGAATTGTTCTATCAATGTCAGATTGACGAATTGATTTGTAGCTCGATGTTTTGGAATGAACCGTTTCTGCTACCACTTGATTTAACTCTTCGAGTTCTTCTTCGTAGTTAAAGTCTCCTTGATATAAATTGCAGCGCTTTGTCTCCTTGATAAACAAAAGCGCGTCGAATACGTTCCCCCATTTACCTTTAAGAGGTGTATATTCAAGAGCCGAAGAAGTTATACCATCTTCTTTATTTAGGCGAATAATCGCGTTGTTGATAGAATCAGATATGAGCTTCCATTCTATGCTTTCTTTAGTAGGAGTAGGAACAGTTTTAGATTCTTCTGAAATACTGGCATATTCTCCACTTGCACATGTGCTCCCGATTATAAACACCTTCTTATCACCAAGTTCTTTTTTTAAGATACTACCCATTGGAACAAAACGACTGAACTCTTCATTATTCAAGGCTTTTAGCTGATTTGCAAAATGGGCATTAGCTCCCCAACAAATAATCTTCTTATTTGGATTGTGCTTGATGAAATAAAGCAAGTTATTTGCCATGAGTGCATCTCGAGTATTATTATCAGAGGCTTTAAATTCCTCTCTCGATTTACGTGATGGATGATTTTGATGGTAATCTGTTGCAACTTCTTTTATATTGAAAAGGAGCTGTAACCATAGGTGAACTGGCTGCTTATTAATGATTTTATCTGTGTCCAATCGATTTAATTTTAGCTCAAAACGATTAATCAAGCGAATTAAATATTTCAACTTGTAAGTGTCTGGAACGTCAAAGCTGTCACTTAAATAATTAAGTGTTTCATTTAAAAACTGTAACTCTTTTTCGTTTAGTTTAGAATTTAATTTTTCAGAGATAATAAATAGGTCACCCAATAGCATTTCCTGAGAATACTCACTCATAAGTTGACAATCAAAGCCCGTAACTTCTAATTTCGTATTTTGCTTGACTAGATATTTAAGCATGCCTTGAAACTCACTTGCTTGAGCCCAAATCGGATAAATACATCGCCTTAGGCAGTCTACTTTGCTATCTCCTTCGCTTATACTTTGATCGATTTTGTTGAAATCATATAAGCTACTTTCAAAAGCTAATACATCAAATCCCATTTCCTGATTTAGAAATTTGACTAAGCGTGTTTTGGCTTCAAATACATTCCCTTCACCATGTGTGGGTTCCCCAAGGAGAACGACCTGAGCTTCACCAATGATATCTTTAAGCGGTTTTAGGTCATCAAACTGATCATCGCTTGGCGAAATAGTATTAAGTTTAATTATATCTGGATTTTCATTGTTTTGAGCATTAGCAAAAATGGATAAGAATAAGATAATGCAACAATAAAGGTATTTCATATATGTGTGTATGTTTTGTGTGTCTGCAAAAGAAGATAAATGGGGAGATTTATAATTGTAAAAAACAGCCAAAGTTTTAGTCTTGATACCAAAGTGCATCAGAATCTCGATCTAGCATATTTTTGATGATTTTTCTGGGTGTAATATTTGCCATATTCTGACACTCTTTATTAAAATGAGCCTGATCGAAATAGTCTTGATCACATGCTATTTGAGTGAGAGATGTTTCCTTATTTTGCTTAGCCTGATTAAGAGCTTTTCTAATTCGGATTATTTTTTCAAACTGCTTAGGGGCTAAAAAACTGTATTTTTTAAATTTTCGGTAAAGACTTCTTTCGGGCAATTTCATTATTGATTCAAATAGATCCTTAGGGGAAATGCATTTCTCGTTGGTGTCGCAGTGGCTAATAAATTGCTTTTCAAGAAATAATACGATCTCATTTATCTGTTCGCTAATACTGATATCACTAGCTAGTAATTTTTTATTTAAGGCTAACAACTCATCAGGCCATATTTTATCAGCATTAATAACTCCATTGCTTATTGTTTCTGAGCTAATATTAGCTGAGAAATTATGAATACTGAAAGGTTTGAATACAATTGAGATCTCTTTTGATGGACCAGAATTACAAATATTTAATGTTTTAGAATAGGGGAGAATAAGAAGACATTGCATTCCATTTTTAGAATGTTTAATAGTTACCTTATTGGTATCGAATTCTGCTTCAGAATGGAATAAAAAAGTGAGAATTGGATAAACTGATGGTAGACAGTTGTAGTGAGTTGACTTGACTGCCTCTTGATTTGAAGAATAGATTTTATGAATATATTTATTTATCACTTCAGACTGAAATGTATGAAACTCCATCATTGTTTTGTGTCGTATTATATTTGAATCAAATCAATCCCGTCCTAAACGTTTTTGTTTGTGCCTTGTATTTCATTACTAATCTCACAATTAAGCTCAATATTAGGAACAAGGGGTTCTTTTTTAAGCTCAAGGAAATAGGGCCTCTCTTTTAAATCTTTTTCGTTTAACGAAAGCTTTAGTAAGACCGGGAAGTTGAGAACTTGTTCGAAAATCACCCGGCCACACTTAAGCATGAGGCAAATAAGAAAGATATTTAAAAAGCAGCCTTGATCTTTTTTGCTTCGTTTTTTGGATCAAGCCAAAAAATGAAGTCGGGTTTGGGCGAAGCGCCATTTTATTTAGGACGCTATTGGAATCAAATATAATGTTCTGAAATTGTATTTTACCATACATTTACTGCGATTGTTAAATATTAAGTTTGATTAACAATCGAAAACTTCTTTGATACTATCTATTCGTATAGAATTTCTTATTTTTAAATCCTAAATCAAACCTCTACAATCAAATAATGAATATTCGTTTAGCCCAACATACCGACCTTAAATCAATTAATACAATTTACAACCAAGCTATTGATGCGAGGTATTGCACTGCTGATTTAGATCATATCAGTTTAGAAGAACGCGAGCAATGGTTTCAGTCGCACTCAGAGGATAAATATCCTGTTTATGTGGGTGAAGTGGAAGGCGAAGTGATTGCCTGGTTCTCATTTTCAGCTTGGCGTGCAGGGCGGCGAGCTTTAGCTATGTCTTCCGAAGTAAGTTATTATATTCACGAAAATCATTTTCGTAAAGCTTATGCCAGTCAGTTGATGAATTTTGCTTTAAGCAAGGCACCAGCGCTAGGTTTTAGAAATCTGTTTGCCATTCTTTTAGCACCCAACATCGCTAGCACAAAACTGCTTGAGAAGTTCGATTTTGAATTATGGGGGAAATTGATTGATGTGGCCGAGATTGATGGTGAAGTTTGTAGCCAAGGTATTTATGGGAGAAAAGTTTAGGTCAGGTTTAATAGTGGGGGAGTTTATCATAGGATAAAGACTGCCAATCGGGGAGTGGCAGCCTTTGATTATAACGGTTTTGTATATGAAAAGTACGATTATTTAAGGGTAGTAGTTATTTTAAAAGTGCGTAAATGCTACTTGCTAATGATAATACGAAAAAAAATGCTTCAATAATTAGGGTAATCAATAGAGATGTTCGAAGGTATTTTTGCTTGTAGCTTGCTCCTTTAAATGGAATAAGACTGAGAATTGTACCAAGAACAAAACCCAATATTGGAATATTTAAAAATAGAGTTCTTAAAGTTGCTATTCTTGTTTCGTTAAATGCAGCAGCTGAACCATCTAGGTGTTGACCTTGTCCTGTTCCAAAAATACTAGAAAGTAACAATGTGAGAATTGCTAGAATACCAATGTAGATTATCCATTTATTTCTTTTGTCTTTAGGGAATATCTGATTTGTCATAGTTTTTGAAATTACTGGTAACGGGCTTGCTATGTGTTTTGCGGGATTTCGAAGCGCTTCACTTTAAATCTGCATTTAGCCAAAACTTTGATTTACATTAATTCAAATTATAAATTGACAAATCAAAGATTTGGCGGTGTTGCACCGGAGAACTGCGGTTGATTTACCCGCTAAACCCCGCATTACATATAGCTTTTGTTAGGCAAAGTTGTTTTTAGATCAGCCTGTAATGATCTTCTTCTAATTTTATCCCTGTACTTTTTTCATATATCTTCGGATAATTTACAACGTAATTATCATAACCAACATACTTTAAAATTACGGATGATATCAAAACATAAATTTTCAGGTAAAGATAATATCGAAACTTATCAGCTTCATTTAAATTTTTGGGGTCATTTGAGTTAACCATAGGAGTTTTACCATGCAAAAAGGCATTTCTTTGTTCAATAGCCTCAATATCAATTGTAGAAATTGGAATCTTTAATATATTAAACGGAATTAATAATTTATCTCGGTTTGTTCGTTGATTGATTTGGTTGATTCTATTTTCAATTATTTCAATCCCCTCTTCATCAACATCATCCCTAAATGAATCAAGAGCTTTTATTAAACTCTGTCTAATTTTTTTTGAAATGGCTTTTGATTTTATTGGAGCTAGTTTTGTCTCGTTTTCTTCATAAACTACATTTGCTATGGTTTCTAATGCGATGGATAAAATACCAGGTCCAGAAACTAATGTTTGGGTATGTACTTCAATCAGTAATAATAATATCGATTTAACATCGTCGTTAGAATGGCATAATTGACACAATTTTGAAAATTCATTTATGTACAGTGTTCTTACCTTATCCTTATATAAATCTGAAATCTCAGAATTGTGAATATATCCATAAGGATTTGAGAAGATTGGAACATATTGACACTTTATAGACCCTCTCATTTGGCTATAATACAAGCCTGTGGGATCATTCATTTCAATATTATCATATTGAAAAAAGTAACCATCATTGTTTATGAAATCACCTGAGATGTAGCCGAAGCAGATTAATATGGAAAAGCAGTACTCAGAGAATTCAGAGTACTCCATTGGGGATTTGCTTTCCAATATTAAGTAGTTCTGATTAGATGTTTTATTTGACTTGTTTTTGGCTAAGAATAAATGAAATGTTTTATCATTTATTTCAATTTCGGTTGCTTCTCTTGTAAGGAATTTATTTTTGTAATTGTATTCAATTCCAACATTTTCAATGGAAAACATAAAATTCAATTCTCCATCCACAGGTAGGACTAGTCTATGAAAAGCTTTAATTTCCTTACTGAACTTTCCAAATTCAAACGTTGGAATTTTGCCACATGAGATTCTATTTGACTGTTTGGTAAAAAACATAAATGGAACCTTAATTTCTAAATCATCAGACTTGATGTTTAGGTTTTCAAAATTCCATTTATCATGCGAAAAAATAAACGAATCATGATGTAATTTAAACTTTATACCCTTGTTTGCTTTTGAAAGGGTTACTTTATAATTTTCCGAAAATTCTTCCGAGGAGACTACTGAACTCTCAATACCTTGCAACTTTTCAAGAAGCTCCATTGTATTTGAGATGTCTATTTGCCTATTAATCTTTTTCATTATTGCGCTTCTGTTTTTTTTCAATTTTGCCTAACTAGTTTATAACGTCCATATGGCTGTTATCTCTTATATGTTTTTTGAAAAGCTGTTGTTAATTTATTTTCCGAAGCCTAAATTAAGAATAATCTCCCCAAATAAGCCCTTTCACTCTTCCAATTATGATATGTATATTTTAAAGCTACACTTTAGGATAGGGGAGTTCTATATAAAGAGTTTTTAGTATTATATTGTTTTATGGAGCTACACCTATTGTTTTGTGTGGCGGTCCTATTATCAGTTTGTTTACTCATTTGCTCTGCCTTGCCCATATATTGCGATGTTAAGCCATTCAGTTGCAATTTATGATCGTCGTAATGGCTCTGATTTTTCTTGTGTTGCCTTCCTGTTCTAATGTTTTGTTAATTGTTTTAGCTAGTTTGGTATTTGGTCTTGCTCTGTTGGCTTTTAGTGTCGGTGGAAGCTTGCAACGGAGTGGTGGAAGACTGCAACGGAGCGGCGGAAGGTATTAATGTGATGGCTGGCAATATCTTTTTACCGCCATGTAGTTTAAGTATAAAGCTTCTTGAGAAATTCGACTTTGAATTATGGGGGAAATTGGTTGATGTTGCTGAAATTGATGGTGAAGTTTGTAGCCAATGTATTTATGGGAGACAGTATAGTTCTAAACAAAAATAAAAGCACCTTCCGTATCAGGAAAGTGCTTAGGAGTTATTTTATTTAAGATCAATGAGAGAGAATCACTCTCCTTCTTCTAATTCAAAAATATCACCAACAGGCGTCTCAAAATAGCGAGCCATTTTTAGAGCCAATAGGGTAGAGGGAACAAATTTTCCTTTTTCGATTGCATTTATGGTTTGTCGAGAGACACCTATCTTTTCAGCCAAACTTGCCTGCGTGATGTCCTTTTTTGCTCGTTCAACCTTTAAATAGTTTTTCATATCGATTAGTCTTTCAGTGCTATTTCTTGTTCCTCTTCCTCCGAAAGTTCCTTGTTTTTATTACGATGGAATATGATAACATAAACTATGAGTTGCATTTGTAAAATGTAGATGCCATCTAATGGAATAATACTTGAAAAGATTTTTGCCACACCATAGATAATCCAGGAAACTATAAAGGCTTGAAGCATTGATTTTAATCTTAAGTGTTGCATGAATTCATCATCGATTTTCTCTTTAGAAAAGAGGTAGATTAAAAAACCTATAATGGAAAAGAATAAACTAATATTAGCATATATATCAGATTCTTCTTTAGTAAAATATGGTGTAATACTTTGATCTACTTTATCAGATTCTTCATTTAGACTTTGTTGTTCTGTGTAACTTTCCATAAAACCTTTTCTAAAGTCATCTACTCCGGAAATACACGATAAGATAAATGCAATAGATACAAATAGAATTCCAATTCTTTTAAAGTAGTGTGGTAAATAAGTTTTCATAATTTATGGGTAATTGTGATTATATATTTTTTGATTACAAATCAAATGTAAACTAAACTTTACAAATAGACAACTAGTAGCGTCAAAAAGTTTTGTTTGCGCGACTATTTGCTTGTGTTATTAAAATTCATTTTTTATCTGAACCAATCATTTTTAGTTGTTAAGAAGATCTTAAATAGGGGTAAGGATTTTGAAATCTGATGGACTTGTTTTATTTTAGATCAATTAAAAATAAGGAATATGGGACGACTAATAATTATATCTTTATTACTGATGGTATCAGTAATAACAAACGGACAGACGGTGATGAAAAAAGGAAACTATAATAAATTGAATGAGCTTGAAAAGCGTGTGATTCTTAATAAGGGAACAGAATATCCACATACGGGTGAATACGTTAATCACAAAGAGGAAGGAGTCTATGTTTGTAAGCAATGTAACCTGCCTTTGTACAGATCGGGAGATAAGTTTGATTCAAATTGTGGCTGGCCAAGCTTCGATGATGAAATTAAAGGAGCCGTCACACATTTAACTGATGCTGATGGAAGAAGAACGGAGATTATCTGTTCAAACTGTAAAGGACATTTGGGGCACGTTTTTAAGAATGAAGGTTTCACTGAAAAAAATACACGCCATTGTGTCAATTCAATTTCATTGAGTTTTATTCCTGTGGCTGATAAAAAGAAATAAGATTGTATTCCTAAGCTAAAGAACCAGAAAGGGCCGTTATAGTTTTTATACTATCAACGGCCCTCTTTTTATTATTTGAAATTCAAACGAGAATTAAATTGCTTGAATTTTTTGTTTTAACCAAGCCTTATGTTTTTCATCTAGTTGAGGTGCTAGGCTGTCATATACTTTTTGGTGGTAATGGTTGAGCCAGTTCTTTTCAATATCGTTTAGTAGGTTTAAATCTAAAGCTTTGGTGTCAAATGGGAAAAGAGTTAAGGTATCAAACTCTAGAAATTCACCATATTCCGTATTTAGCTTCTCCTTACAAAGAATTAAATTTTCGTGACGAATACCATAGGCACCTTCCTTATAGAATCCTGGTTCGTTAGAACTAATCATTCCGGGTAAAATGGCTTGTTCTTTTAGTTCCTGACGAATACTTTGTGGACCTTCGTGAACATTTAAGAAACAGCCAACACCGTGTCCGGTTCCGTGTCCATAGTTTTTACCATACATCCAAAGTGCCTGGCGAGCTAAAATATCAATATTACAACCACGAGTTCCCTTAGGAAAGACAGCCAAGGTCATTTGAATCATACCTTTTAGAACGAGAGTGAAATCCATTTTCTCTTCCTGGCTTAGTTCTCCAAGTGCTGTAGTACGGGTTATATCTGTAGTACCATTCATGTATTGTCCACCAGAATCGATAAGAAGAAGCCCTTCAGCTTTGATTTCACAATCTGTTTCTTCAGTCGTTGAATAGTGAGGCGATGCACCGTGGGCTTTATAAGCAACAATACTCCCGAAACTTTCACCCATAAAATGCTTTTGCTTCGATCTAAAGTGTCGGATCTGATCCATAAGGGTAAACTCAGTTATTCTGCTTTTACCAAGATTTTCTTCAAGCCAACAGAAAAATTGAGTTAAGGCCAAGCCATCTTGAATCATAGCTTCTTTCATGCCTTTGATTTCAGTCGGATTTTTCTGGCTTTTTAGTAGTTGAGAAGGGTTTTCTCGTTCAATAATGTTTGCAGAAATGGAACTGTAAATACTTAAGTTACTACGATTGTTATCAAGAAGAACATTTTCAGAGCCACGAAGCTCTTCTAAGTCATTGCATATTTTTTTATAGTCAGCAGTTTGAATGCCATCTTTTTGAAGACTCTCAATAAGTTCATTATCTAGTTTTGATTGATCCAGATAGAGAGAGCAGGAATCTTCCTTGATTAAAGCGTAAGCAATAGCAACGGGATTAAAGTCAACATCCTGACCTCTAAGATTAAAAATCCAAGCAATATCGTCAAGACTTCCAACGAAGTGATGCTTGGCTTCAAGCTTGTGCATTTCATTGCGAATGATAGCTAGTTTCTCTTTACGAGATTTGCCAGCAAATTCTACGGGGTGTTCAAATATTTTGTGCTTAGGCAAACTTGGTCTATCTGACCAGATTTCATTAATCAAATCATCCTCTTCACAGATATGGATAGATAAGTCGCCAAGCTTATTTTTTAATTCTCGGGTTTGAGCGATTGAAAAACAAGTTCCATCGAAGCCAATATTAGCTTCAAACTCTAGCTCAGAAAGTAACCATTGGTATTGGTTTGGTACACCAGGTACCCCCATTTTAAAAAGATCGATACCACTTCCGTCCAGTTCTTTTTCAGCTTGTAAAAAATAACGTGAATCTGTCCATAAACCGGCTTTGTCTTTTGTAATAACTACAGTTCCGGCAGATCCTGTAAAACCAGATATCCACTGACGAGCAGTCCAGTATTCTGGAACATATTCACTCATATGAGGATCTGAACTGGTTATGATGTAAGCGTTTATTTCTTTTTCTTCCATCAGCGAACGCAATGCATTCACTCTTTCAAAAATGGTCATAATTAAGTTTCGTTATTGTTTATCCGATAAAAATACGATTAAAGCGATGTCTGACACTAATAATCAGAAGAAAATTTTAATAGATAATGTTTTTTTTATAATCATTATGAAAAGACTTTGGCGATTTGAACAAAAAAATCCCTCTTCCAGTTTATGAAAGAGGGATGAATTATATGTAAAGCATTCTATTTAAGACTCACATTGCCATATTTACTAATCACATGTACTCTTGATTCTGGAGAACTTGAATTTCCTACAAGGACCTTGATTTTAGATTCAGAATGATTTTTCACTTCTTCGATTACCTTCGATTCGCTCGGGTAACTGATACCGGAATACTTGGTTTCAGCATCGAGCATATAAGATGCACCTTCAGCAATTGAAATGCGACAAGGTACATATTGATTATCGATTTTAATATTATCAAAATCAGAAGATACATTGTCAACTTTGCAATTTCCATATCTTAGGGTCATATTTAAGTTGCGACTTACATTTTCGATTTTAATATCAGAATATTGACCTTTGCTAATTAATACAGATTCTGTATTCATAATGTTAATTGCATCATATTTAGAGTCTGCAATAAGAGAAACGTTGTTATCTAAATGAAGCTTAGAAAATCGACTAACAACAACAAGGGTTTCGCTGGTCCCAATATTCATCTTTGAATACTTCAAAGTCAATTTGGTACGATTACATTCATTAATGGTTGCCTTTGCATATGAAAGGTTTATGCTACTCAATGGTTTCTCGTTTGGATAAAGAAATTTTTCAGCAAGTAAGTTACCATAGCTCAAATTGATATTTGTTTTAGCTCTAACCGTATTGATGTAGATATCTCCAAACTTATTATTTAAAGAAATTTGAATGTACTCAGGCATAAACACCTCATAATCGATACTGAATTTGTTTCCTGTTTTGAAGGATTTTTCCATCTCAGTAAATGCCATGATGGTCTCACCAATCTGGTCCATATTAATTTCAATACCCTTGAATAATGTTTCTGCTTTAGATTCGCTTGAAGCATGGGCCGTAATGGTTGCTTTTATAAGAACTGAATCGACCTCCCAGTTTTTGATTTCAATATCTCCATATTTGTTTTCTATGGTCAATTGGGAGCCTTCTTTAACAGCATATTTCCCATCGAAAGTCTTGATGTAATCATCCGAAGCAAATACCTGACTGCTTAGTCCTATACAAAGAAGCAGTATAAGTGCAGAAAGTTTAAATCTAGTTGTTTTCATGCTAGTAGGTTTTTATATTAATTTATTATTTTTTCTAAATACTAATGATATCTGCAAGAGGAATATCTTGTTGATTTATCAGATATAGTTGCTGTACAATTCGATTTAAAATATTGTTTTTGACCTGAAAGTGTTCGATCATGGCCTGAATTATACGTTCATCTTTAGGGTTAGCTTGTAGCTCCTCTTCAAGCTCATTGTAGAGCAGGTCCATACCTGCGAGTTCTTCTTTTATGGTTTTTTGTTCCTGAATATCAGTCGATATTGATAATTGACTGATAATATCAAGTTGCTTGTCGATACTTGCTTTAAAATAGTCTTCTACTTCTTGATATTCAGGTGAAAGCTGACCAAAACTAAAATGCGGCGATTGAATGTCACGAAGCTGATAAGTTGTTAAGCCAGCAATTGCCACAATAGCAATCATAGCTGCGATTTTCATCAGCTCTTTCCATTGCCATCTGGATTTTACTTGATCTTGCAATTGCATTTTTTGTCTAAACTGATCGAAATGATCGTTTTGAGGTTCTTCACTATCGAAGTTCGCTCGGTTTTGTTTGATTATATCTTCAATATTCTTCATCTGATTCTTCTTTTTAATGGCTTGTTCGTGCTATCTTCTAATATCTGAATCAATTTCTTTTTGGCTCTGTTGTATTGCGATCTTGAGGTTGATGCTGCAATGTTTAATATTTCACCTATCTCTTCGTGATCGTATGCTTCGATTAAGTATAGATTCAAAACAATACGGTAGCCAGATGGTAATTGCTCTATGGCTTTTTTTATTTCTTCTATACTGTTCCCAACTTCAAGCGTTTCATTTTGATCTTCATCTTCGCTAAGTTGATTTATTTTATCATCAAGAGGAAGACTATCAATTTTATTTTTTTTAAGATAATCTAAGGCTTTGTTTACTACGATTCTTTTTAACCAGGCTCCAAAACTAACCTCTCCTTTATAAGAATCTATTTTATCAAAAGCAGATAAAAATGCTTCCTGCATAACATCTTCAGCCTCCTGTGTATGATTTAAAATACGCAGAGAGGAATTATACATGGCTTTATAGTATAAATTGTAAATCTCAAATTGGGCCTTGGTATTACCTTGGCGACAAGCATCGATTAAATCCTGATGTATGTTTTGGTAGTTGGATCCCATTAATTATCTTCTAATCTAATGACGAGTCTATAATTGAAGTGTTGCACATTTCCTTAAATCCGAAATGTTTTTTTTATAATAGATAAATATCGGTAAATAAAATTAGATGTTTGATGCTTACATAAAAATTCCTGATCGATTTTATAAATCGATCAGGATTATGTGCTTATCTCTTAAGTTGAAATTAATTTAGATCTTATTCTGCACCATCAAAAATGATATTATAATTGTCCCAGAAATTCTCATCGTATTCCATATTTTCATAGTAGGCTCGATTATTAATGACCTCAGGATTGGTTGTTATAATTTTTGTAATCAACATTTCTGCATTGGTATCTATTTCTTTTATTTCACCACTGGTTTTGTTTTCAAGTTCATGATGACGTTTGTAGTCAACGTAACTTAAATAGTAATAGCCAAAATGTTCTTTATAGGTCGAACTAAAATCGTATTCAATTTTAATAGGTTTCCACTCTTGTCTTTCAGGATTTACATAGAAGCTACGTCCTTGTGGAGAATAGTTGCTTGCTACCACATGTGTTTCGTTCTTGATGACAGAAAAATCTTTTAGCTTGATATAAATTTTACCTGAGTAGGAGATTGCATAGTAATCACTGGTATTACTCAATATGGGTCTTTTACTTTTGTAGGCAATGACCCAAATCGAATCATTCTCATATTCTGTTACTCGATCTAAACTCAGATCGTAAAAATTAAGGTGATTCTTATTCAGGATATTGCCACGACTTCTTACAATATCCATTTCCAATAGTTCATCCAGGTATGTTGATCCATCAGCTAAAGAATTGTTTTCAAAGTTTTTTCTTACCTGTAGAAATCGATACGAACGCTCTTTGAATACTTGATATGCATTCTCCCGAACGTAACCTTTATCATCGTATATGCGAATAGCAGCTTCACGTTTACGCTCTAATTTTTTGTTCTCTGACTTTTCAGCTCGATAATAAATATCGTAATTAAATGGAGTCTGCAAATAGTTGTCTGGAATTCTGTCTATGGCATTTTTCAGCATCTTGATTAAGACTAAAGACTGAGCAGTCACTTCAACTTCTGCTATTTTATAATTCACAGGTTTCAATTGAATATGAAGCGTATCAAGCTCGCTGCAATCTTTTATGCTCGAATTGTAAGTGGTGAAACCTACGGCAGATATCTGAATGTTTTTATCTGCATATTTTCCTGGCACTTTTAGTTCAAAGTAACCGTCGAAATTTGTGGCAGCTCCAATATAAGTGTCCATTACACCTATGTTTGCAAAGGGAATGGCTTGCTGGTTAGCTGCATTGGTAAGTTGGCCAATGATTCGGATTGTTTTGGCTTGTTCCTCTTCTTGTGCTTGAATGGTTCCAAACACATGTGATAGGATGAATAGTGCGAAAATGAATTTTTTAATCATATAGTTTAAATCGAAGAATGAGTCTGAAGTATTAACTTTTGAATAATTACAGGACAACTACCTACAAGTATTTTGCCAAAAGTATTCGAAAAGCTAAATTAGTTATTTTATAAAATATGCAAGAGTAAATCATCGAAAGAAATCTCGGTGCTTATCTTTATTAAGTTTATTTAACTTGTTATTGTACACATATAAATTGTAAATTGCACAATTCAAACATTAGGAATCCTGCGATCTGAAAATATCTCACATTATGAATAGAAAATTACTGATTTTATCAATTATGCCACTGGTACTTGTATCCTGTGTGGTTTCGAAACGTAAATATGAAGAACTTGATTACGCTAAACGTAAAAGTGATGCTCAGGTTCGCAAGCTAGGAAAAGATAATACGACTTTGGACTCGAAATTGAAGCAAACATTAGCTGAGTATAACGAGATGAAAAACAGTATGGCTGAAAGTAATGCTCAAAAGAATGTTGAGATTGATGAGTTGAGTACTGAATTATTTTCTATGGCTTCCGATACCACCAGTTTGAAGCTTAAATTGCACGAAACACTTGGTAATTATAAGTTTGCTCAGGAAAGAAATGCTGAGAATGAAATGATAATCAGTAAGCTGAATGAACAGGTTAAGGGTTTGAAAGCTGAATCATCTCGTTTGACACAAGATTTGAGTGCTAGCATAAAAGATAAAGAGTGGGAAGGTAAAAAGGTCGCTGGCCAGAAACTGAAGCTTGAGGAGAAGATTGCTCAAAAGGATAACCAGATTGCTAAGGTGAAAAAGGAAATGGATGTGGTTAATGGAAAGATTACTTGGTTGCGTAAGGTTAAGAAACAAAACGATGCAGAAATAGAAAGATTAACCAATCAAATGAATCTTTATAAAAAAGAATACGAAAAGGCAACTTCTAAGAAGTAGTCTTTATTACATAGAACAAAAAAGCTCCCTAATCAGGGAGCTTTTTTTGTGATTCTAACTTTCTAAGAAAGTCTTGAAATTTTGATAATTATTTGGCATACGAATACTTATTTTTTCTTTTGTCAAACAAGATTTAAGATAATCTGGAATTTCTATCTGTGTTTCAATAACTTCTTCAACAATTTCAATAAACTTGGCGGGGTGAGCTGTTTCTATGAATACACCTAGTTCATTTGTGCTGTCTAGTTCTTCTTGCAAGCCTAAATAGGCAACTGCACCATGAGGATCGAGAATATAGCCAAAGTCTTTGTAGACTTTCCTCATAATCTCTTTGGTTTGCTCATCGTTAAACGAAGCCCCTTTTAAATCTGCACATATTTTAGGATGATTTTCTTGGTAAAGAGTCATCATTCTATCAAAATTACTTGGAGCTCCTACATCCATTGCGTTTGAGATGCTAGGGATTGATGCTTTACTCTCATATTTCCCTGTATTTAAATAGTCAGGTACAACCTTGTTTAAGTTGGTTGAGGCTATAAACTTTTTAATTGGAAGCCCCATTTGTTTAGCCATTAATCCAGCAGTTAAGTTGCCATAGTTGCCACTTGGAACTGAGATGACTAGATCCTTATTATGACCTTTAAGTTGTCCGTAAGCATAGAAATAGTAGAAACTTTGAGGAATTAAGCGAGCAATATTAATGGAATTAGCTGAGCTTATTTTCATTTTCTTATTCAAATCTTTATCCTGAAATGCCTGTTTTACTAAAGCTTGGCAATCGTCAAAACTACCATCAATTTCAAGTGCTGTAATATTATTGCCAAGTGTGGTTAATTGTTGTTCTTGAATTTGACTGACTTTGCCAGATGGGTATAAAATGACAACCTCAATGTTTTCTATGCCAAGGAAACCATTTGCAACAGCACTACCAGTATCGCCTGAAGTCGCAGCTAGAATCGTGATTTTTTCATCACTCTCTTGAGCAAAATAACTGAGACATCTTGACATGAATCGAGCTCCAACATCTTTAAAAGCACAACTAGGTCCATGGAACAGTTCCATAGAGTAAACGTTGGGCTCAAAAGAAACTAGTGGAGTAGGGAAGTTGAGTGCATCCTCACAGATTTCTTTAAGTTTATCTGTAGGAATATCATCTCCTAAAAAATGACTTGCAACATGAAAACCAATTTCAGCCAAGGATAAATTTTGTAGGTCATCTATAAAAGAATGATCAAGCTGAGGAAGGCTTTCCGGATAGAATAAGCCACCATCGGGAGCTAGTCCTTTTATCACAGCTTCTTTAAAGCTAAACTTAAGCTCTTTATTTTTAGTACTATAATATTTCATTTTATTGGGTGGTTAATTTGATTAATAGTTAGTGTCAATTAGTCTTGATCAATAATTCTTACACCATCATTACTTACTTGCGATGAATATATGAAGAATGGAATATTTGTTTTAGAATACACATCATTCATAGCCAAGCTTACATTTTTAGCTTTATCCTCACATTCGCATAAAGCAAAGACCGATGGGCCTGAACCAGAAATACTACAACCTAAGGCTCCAGCTTCAAAAACGGCTTGTTTTAAGTTGTCAAACTTTGGAATAAGAACTTTGCGTTGTTCTTCCACGATATGATCTTCCAGAGATCGACCAATTAAATTGTAATCCGATTTATGTAGTCCAGATATTAAACCAGCTACATTTCCCCATTGACGAATCGCTTTTTTAAGTTTTACATCTGGAGATAATAGCTCTCGGGCTTCTTTTGTTTTAATCTCAATCTGAGGATGAATGACAACGCACCATAAATCTTTAGGAGATTCAATCTGGATAACATCAAGAGGATCGTAAGCCCGAACAATGCAAAAACCACCCAATACTGTTGGGGCTACATTGTCAGCGTGTGCATCTCCAGATGCAGCGACTTCACCTTGCATGGCAAAATCAATTAATTGTCCTCTACTGTATGGTTTGCCTAGTAATTCGTTTGCAGCAACTACAGCTCCTGCAGCACTTGCAGAACTCGAACCAATACCACTACCAGGTTTGATATTTTTTTTAATCTCAATATCGAATCCTTGCTCGCTACCTAAATCATCTAATAAAGCTTGAATGGCTACACCGGCAACATTTTTTGTTGGATCTGTGGGTAAATTCTCATAGCCTTCAATGAGCTTAATATGAATTTTATTCGAATCATTTTTTCTAAGAATCATTTCATCACCAATTCCATCAATGGCAAATCCCAGAATATCGAAACCACATCCCACATTTGAAACACTTCCTGGTGCAAATACTTTTATGCTTTTATTCATTTTACTTGTATATCTAGAGATGATCTTTAATCTCTTATTTATTATTTTGAAGAAATACTAATGATATCGCCGAATATTCCAGAAGCTGTAACTTCAGAACCGGCTCCAGCACCTTTTATAATCATTGGTTGATCTTTATACCAAAGCGTATTTAAAGATACAATACTATCCTTACCATCTATATTATAGAATGGATGCTCAGGACCAACTGCCTTCAAGCCAACACTTGCTTTTCCATCCTTAAAACTAGCGACATATCTAAAACGAACGTTTTGCTCATTCATTTGTTTTCGCCAATTCTCAAAGAATGCTTTCTTTTCTACTAGTCTTTCAGTTAGCTCATCATTTGTTTTCGACTTTAAACAATATTCTGGCACCATAGCTTCTAGTTCAACATCATTTGCTTCTAAGATATAACCTGATTCACGAGCGAGTATTAATAACTTTCGTAAAACATCGACTCCATTTAAATCAAGTTTAGGATCTGGTTCTGTATAACCTTCGTCCATTGCAAATTTTAATGCTTCATCAAAACTATAACCTTCTATAAATTTATTGATAATATAGTTAAGACTACCAGAGACGACAGCTTCAATGCTAGTAATTTGATCACCGGTATTTTTTAGATAATTGATTGTACTGATAACCGGTAATCCAGCTCCGACATTACTTTCAAACCTAAAATCGACATTATTCTTCTTTGCCGAAGATTTTAATTGTTTATAGCTTTCATAGTCTGACGAAGCTGCAATTTTGTTACAAGCAACTATAGAAGCAGTCGAGTCCAATATTTGTTCGTAAACGTCACTGACTTGCTGGCTTGCTGTGATATCTACGAAAATTGAATTTCGTAAATTAGAATTGTCAATGTGTTTAATGAATTTATCGATATCTGCGACTTGTCCTTCTTTATCAAGTTTGCTTTTCCAATCATGTATTAGGTTCTCATCTTTTGCGAAAACCATTTTGCGACTATTGCTAATAGCTCTAATGATAAGATCAATACCATTTTCCTCTACCAAATGTTTATGTTGATTTCTAATGTGTTCCAGTAATTTACTTCCCACATTTCCTACACCGACTATATAAAGGTTAATTTTTTTTGATGTAGAAAGAAAGAATCTTTCGTGTATCACATTCAGCGCCTTTTTAACATCAACTGTACGAACCATAAAGGTGATGTTTAGTTCATTACCACCTTGAGCCATGGCTCGAATATTCAAGCCGTTTTTCCCGAGAATACCGAATACTTTTCCTGATATGCCAGGTGTATAACCCATATCTTCACCAACAACTGCGATTATCGACAAATCAAGTTCTAGCTTTAGTTTGTCAACATGATTCATTGCAATCTCTGCAGCAAATTCTTCCTCTATTACCTTACAAGCTCTGGGACAATCATCTTCATGAACAGCAACACTCATACTGTGTTCCGATGAAGATTGGGTGATGAGGCTAACGTTAATTCTTTGATTGGCAAGGCTCGAAAACAATCGAGCAGCAAAACCGCTTATACCAACCATGCCACTTCCAGATAGTGTGATGAGATTGATGTTATTAATGGAGGAAAGTCCCCGAACGGTAGTTCGTTCAGATTTGGGTTGAGAACTGATTAGAGTTCCTTTTGCTTCAGGATCAAAGGTGTTTTTAATAAGGATATCAATTTTCTTCTGTAAAACAGGTGAAAGGGCAGGAGGATACATCACTTTAGCACCAAAGTGAGACAATTCCATGGCTTCCTGAAATGACATCTGATCGATAGGAATAGCTTGTGAAACCAGTCGTGGATCAGCTGTATACATTCCACTAACATCGGTCCATATCTCAAGCTTTTTTGCATCGAGTGCAGCTGCCAGAATAGATGCTGTGTAGTCAGAGCCTCCTCTGCCTAAAAGACTTGGTTCATTGTTGGCGTTGGAAGCTATGAAACCGGGGAATACACCAATCTTAAAATCCTGTCTGATGGCTTTAATTCGCCTGTAGCTCTCATCTCTATTGAGTAAGATGCCTCTATTGTTCTGAGTTTTGATGTATTTTCTTGAATCAAAGTGCTTTGCATCTAAGCCTGACTGTTTGAAATAATTAACGATTAGATGAGAAGATAGAACCTCCCCCAAACCTAAAACACGACACTTTACCTTTTCAGGAACCTCTTGTAGTATAAAGATGCCCTGTAGTAAATTTGACAGTTCAGAAAATTGATCGTCTAACCAGGTTTTGAGTTCAGTATTAAGCTGAAGTTCAAGGATCATATCCAGGTGTCTTTTGTGAAGGTTTTCAAGGGTGTCTAAGTAGTACTTGTTTTGTGAACATGCCTGTTCTAAACAGCTTGAGAGCGAGTCAGTAACACCGCCAAGAGCTGATACTACCAGGACTATTGTCTGATTGGAATTAATATTGTTGACTATTTTACGGACTTTCTTGAGGCTATCGACATGAGCGATTGAACTCCCTCCAAATTTTAAGATTCTCATATGATTATAGTATTGAATGGGTTTTTAGAGCATAAAAAAAGCCTGCAGAATAATCTGCAGGCTTCGTTAAAATATTTTTTATATTAAAAGCTTCACATTATTCCACACGATGAGCAGGGCATCATAATAGATGTGCCTGTCGGTTGAATAAAATATGTGGTTAATGCTAAGTTCATAATTTCTCTTTCCTATTAGCAAATATGGTGAAAAAATGGAGGAAAACAAATAGGGAACGCATTGTTTTTAGTGAAAAGCAAGTTTTAATTCATTGAAAACGTTTGTGGTAGCATTAGTGTGTCTTATCATTTTTGTTGGCTGAGCTCAGGTTTTAGATTACACTAATTTTTAAATCACAGTAAGAATAAAAATTACTCATCTGTATATCTTGATTTATTAATATCTAATATCTAGTTTTGCAGCATGAAAGTATTATTGTTAGTTATCTTGGCTGGAGCCGCTTTAACCTTACTCATAACCTATTTGAGTAAGTTGTTTTTCTCTAAAAATAGTGATGAGCAGGAACCAGCTAGTGAACCTTTAGAGGAGTGTTGTGGGGCTCACGAAGTTTGTGAGACAGATTTGCTAAATAAAATGTCTGAAGAAATTATCTATTATGAGGATGAAGAATTGGATGCTTATAGAAATTTCGAGGAGAACGATTATAACGACGATCAAATTGATGAGTTTCGAGAAGTTTTATACAGCCTAAAAGAAAAAGAGATTGAGCCTTGGTTAAAAAGCCTTGAGTTAAGACATATTCTTTTGCCTTCAATCATTAAATCTGAGGTGGTTTTCATGCTAGTGAAATAGATTTTTGAAGATTATATAATATTTATTAATCAATTTCAAACGTTTGTTCTTCGATATATCCACAGCTGAGGAGTATTTATATTTAGATATTCGATTTTAAAAGAGTACTTTAGTGCGTGCTGCATACCTTTAGTGAAGTAAAAATCCAAAAAATGATGATTTAAGTTATTAATGGTTACCTTTGCGGCTTCATAAATTATTTGGTAGACGTTCTTTTGTCAAGGGTTTCATTCGCTTCGAATTGAAAATTTTAGTGTGACAGGGGGCATCATGCCATGTCACAATTAAATCATTCGAATGAATTCATTTGAAAACTTAGGTTTATCTAAACCAATTTTGGAAGCCATTACAGAATTAGGCTTCACAACACCAACAGCTATTCAGGAAAAAGCAATTCCAGTTCTTTTAGAAGGAAGAAGCGATTTTGTTGGTCTAGCACAGACGGGAACGGGAAAAACGGCAGCATTCGGCCTGCCATTGTTACAACTAATCGAGCCAGATGAGAAGATCCCACAAGCTCTTATTTTATCTCCAACACGTGAATTAGGTATTCAGATTGCTGATGATCTTAAAACATTCTCAAAAAACATTTTGAACTTAAATGTTGTAAATGTTTACGGTGGAGCAAGTATCGACGATCAGATTAGAAAGATTAAAAGAGGTGCACACGTTGTTGTTGCAACTCCGGGTCGTTTATTAGACTTGATTCGTCGTAAAGCTATCAACTTATCAAAAGTAGAATATGTGATTCTTGATGAGGCTGATGAGATGTTGAATATGGGATTTAAGGAAGATATTGATTCTATCCTTTCTACTACATCTGATAAAAAGCTAACCTGGTTATTCTCAGCAACTATGTCTAGTGAGGTTCGTCGAATCTCAAAGAATTACATGACTGATCCTGTAGAGGTGACAGTTGGTGGGGCTAATACTACTAATACAAATATTGAGCATCAGTATTATTTGATGAACAATAGAGATCGTTACAATGTATTAAAACGTATTGTCGATTTCTATCCTGATATCTATGGTATCGTTTTCTGTCGTACTCGTAAGGAAACTCAAGAGGTTGCAGAATTGTTGATGAAAGATGGTTACAATGCCGATGCTATTCATGGAGATTTATCTCAGGTTCAGCGTGACAGAGTAATGCGTAGTTTCAAAACCAAATCATTGCAAATGCTTGTTGCGACTGATGTTGCTGCACGTGGTATCGATGTTGATGATTTAACACACGTATTGCATTATAACCTTCCTGATGAGTTAGAATATTATACTCACCGTTCGGGACGTACTGCACGTGCAGGGAAAAAAGGTATCTCAATTGCTTTAGTTACACCTCGTGATGAGAGAAAAATCAAAGATCTTTCTCGTCGTTTAAAAATGGAATTTGCTCAAGTGAAGATTCCTGGTGGAGCAGAGGTTTGTGAACGTCAGCTTTTGAATTTCATGAAACGTGTAATAGACGTGAATGTTGAAGAGGAAGCAATTCAGCAATTCTTACCAGCTATTCACGAAGAGTTGAAAGACCTTGATCGTGAAGAGTTAGTAAAACGTATGGTTTCTCTAGAATTTAATAGATTCTGGGACTATTACAAGAATGCTCAAGATCTAAATATGAGATCTTCTACTCAGAAACGTGTTCGTCAGAATGATGGTGCGGTTAGTACTGAAGATCGTTTATTCATCAATGTTGGTCGTAAAGATGGTATTGATGTGCCAAGCTTACTAACATTGATTCATAAGCAATGTGGTGTTCGTGGTAAAAATGTAGGAAGAGTTGACCTTAAGGGTGTATTCTCATTCTTCGATGTAGATAAGGAATTCACTGAAGAAATCATCAAAGGTTTTGCTGGTGCTGAAGTTGGTGGAAGAGCTGTTCGTATTGAAGTTTCAGGCGATCGTCCAGAAACTACAGATACAGAAGAGAGAAGACCTCGTGGCGGAAGCAGATCTCGTGGTGGTTACTCTGGCGGTGGTGATAAATCTCGTGGAGGATACTCTGGAGGTGGTCGATCACGTGGTGGTTCTGGAGACAGATCACGTTCTGGTTCAGGTTCAGGTTCTGGAGACAGAAGAAGAAAACCTGAAGGAGCAGGAAGATCTACTGATCGTAGAAGAAGAGATTAATTCGTTAATTATAATATACTTAAAAAAGGGAGCTATTAGCTCCCTTTTTTTATACTCTTCATTTTGCAAAAACCAAAAGAGCACCAAGAAGTTCAATTTTGAATTCTTGATGCTCATCCCCAAAATAATTAGTTAGTCGGTAAATATTTGAGTGTTGTGATTCACTTATGAAATTATGATTGGATTACCATTCAATTTCGCGATATTCAACACTTTCCTGATTGATGTGGTAGCCACTTTGTTGGTTCGAATTCTCAAACTTGTAAGCACTAACGCATACTGTGTAGGTGGTTCCAGCTTTCATAGTGTAATTTGGATTCCAACCTGATGTGGTTTCTTTTAGCAATAGTTTGTTCTCATTTAATATATCAGATTTAAAAACAGTTTGCCCATCGATTTCTGTTGCGATCGTAATATGGTAGATGTCTCTGTTTTCAACAGTATTCCAAGTCATATCGACTTCGTGGTTTTCAGCATTGTATTCGAATTTTGTAATTTCAATAGGATCGATTCTTTCTTCCAAGAGCTTATCTGTTACTTTAAGGCTATCTGACTCAGTAGAGATTAAATTAAATTCGTAATCACCATTGTTGATATCATTAGTACTGTAATCTTCTATTGCAGGAGTTGAAGCAAATTTCATTGCGCTTTCGCCAAATTTACTTAGAGCGATTACGGGGCTATCTTCATCCGAAAAAGTGAGTTCAGCTTTCGACATGTACATATTACTGTATGCGACATAAACTGGAGCGTATTTAATTTCATTATCGATCTTTTGGCATCGTACATACACGTCTCCTACGGCATCAAATTTCACATCAAAATCATCATTGTCATCACAAGCTGATAATATACCTAAAGAGATTCCAAGTCCTAAAATAATTTTACTTTTCATTTTTTTAAATTTGTTTGCTATAGATTATATAATCTATACCTCTTGTTTCTTAATATGGTTTTCTAATTATAGAAGGGAATTTATGGCCATATTCCCCTTCTTAGTCTTAGTTCTAAGCATTGAGATTACTTTTTGTATCTCACCATAGAGATGTCACTTTTTGAAATGGTTGCGTTAAGCCTTGTGAAAAAATTGTCACAGATCTATGATTCGTCTAAAAGGTTATTTTGACGAGGATGAAACAATTGTCACTTAAAAAAAAGTTTGTGAACACTGTTTCTGTAGGATGTTTAAATAAGTATAAAAAAGAATTAATTTTGACGCAACCAAATGAACCTTTTTGCAACTTGATATTGAAATCAGTTACCTAAGACATGCTTTAACTTGAAGGATAAGAAACTTGAGCGGATAATAAAGGACTCAATTAAGGGCAAATCCAAAGCACAGGAAAGTCTCTATGTTGAATATGCTCCCAAAATGATGGGGGTGTGTTTGAGGTACGCGAAATCCTACGATGAAGCTGAGGATATTCTTCACGATGGCTTTATTAAAATATTTCAAAGTTTGAGTTCTTTTCGATTTGAGGGATCTTTCGAAGGGTGGATGCGCAGAGTTGTCGTAAATACAGCTTTAGAACGATTTAGAAGTAAAGTACAGCTTCATCCGGTTGAAGAGTTCGACGACGTGGAAGAGGAAGATGACTTGGATGTGAATGAGGCATCTTTAGAAGTGTTGTTAAAAATGATTCAAGACTTACCTGAACGTTATAGAATGGTTTTTAGTTTGTATGTTTTGGATGGTTACCCTCACAACGAAATTGCAGAAGTAATGCAAATCACAGTTGGAACCTCTAAATCGAATCTTGCAAGAGCAAGAGGGATATTAAAGAGTAAATTAATTGAGTATTGGAATGATCAGGATCATAAAAGCAATTTGAGAATATGCTAAAGAATAATGGACATATTGACAAATTATTTTCTGAAGGACTTAAGGATTTGTCTGTGCAGCCAAGGCCAGAGCTTTGGGGTAAGATTAATGCAGATGTTAAGCTTGTAAGAAGGAAGAAACGTGCCGCATTGATTTTTATATCTTTAGCAGCAGCTGCCTCTTTAGCCTTATTATTTACACTTTCGGATAGTTTATTATTTCAGCAAGATGTAAAAGTGTATCAGGAAAAATCATTGGCTGAAATTAAGACTAATTCAAATTTAGAGAATGCTAAAACTGAATCTGTGGCTACTGATAATGAAGTAGGACAACTTGCAGATGCTGTAATTCAATCTGACTATAAACCAAGATTTCAAAGAAGCACAAATCTGCCTGTAAATACCCATCATTCAAGCAATATTATTCAAAATAGAGAGATGAGTCTGCAAATGGTTCTCCCAAAATCGAGAGAGAATATCATAGATAATTCGACTTTAATTATGAATCTTTTTGACTCAGGTATTAAGGAAAGAACAGTTTCAACTTCAGTATTATTAAAAGATTCATTGATTATTGCTCGTAATCTCAGTATGCTAATTCAGTTTGATAAGGCTGAGGGTAAAAAGAAAGAATGGTCAATTTTAGGACAGGTTTCGTCATCATATTCTTCTTATAAAGGCGATAAATCAGGTGATAAGCGTGAAAATGGTTTGATAAGTATTGGAGGAGGAGTGAAGTTGAATTGGCAAACAGGAAAGAAACTGGCTATTCAAACAGGTATCATATATAATAAATTTGGTCAGCAATTGGCAGGTAGCAACCAAATATTAGAAAGTGCTGTTTTTAATAATGTTTTGGCCAAGCAAGTTGATTTTGATCCAGTTATTGAGTCTTCTGCGGGTAAAATAGTTATGAAGGGAAGTTCTGAAGGATTAAATTCTAGTGAACTTTTTGCTACGCGTTCAAATTCTTCACCTGATATGGTTCAGAGTTTTGAAGCTATTGAAATACCATTTGTTTTAAGATATAGTCTTATTGATAAAAAGTTTGGATTGCATCTTAGTGGAGGATTAAGTACCAACTTAATGATTGGCAATAGAGTCTATAATAAAAGTACAAGAGAGACTTTAGGGGAAACATCGGGCATTCGTTCTACAAACTTCAGCACAAGCTTTAGCTTAGGTATGGAATACCAATTAAGTTCTAAATTTAGTCTTTCAATGGAGCCAGCCTTTAAGTACTATTTAAATTCTATAAATAAGGACTCTAATTTTAATTACAAGCCATACTCAATTGGTTTGAGCTCAGGAATTCGATATAAATTCTAATCCCCATTCACCCAGAGAATAAAGATCATATTTGGATTTAATTTTATTAAGATAATCATATTGTTTATATTTATAAAAACAATATAAATCTCATGAATTTGAATCAAGATATAAGGTTTGCAGATATCGTTGATATTAAGGAAGTGCAGTTAATGATGACTGATTTTAATGAATTAACGCAAATCCCAATTGGTATTATTGATGTAAATCACGAAATTTTGGTCGCAGCAGGTTGGCAGAAGATTTGTACTCATTTCCATCGTAAACATCCCGAAACACTTAAGAACTGTCAAGAGAGTGATAAGTATATTTTTGCTCATTTGCACGATAAAGAACATAAAGCTTACCGTTGTAAAAATGGTATGTGGGATATTGCAGAACCTATTATAATTGATAATGTTCATTACGCTACAATTTTTTTAGGTCAGTTTCAATTTTCAGACAAGCCAGAAAATGATTCGTTTTTTATTAATCAGGCTAAGAAATTTGATTTTGATCAAACTGAATATATCGAGGCTCTTCATTCTATACCAACTTACACGAAAGAAAAAGTAAATCAAATAATGCGGTTTTATTCAAAGTTAGGAACAATCCTTGCTCAGCAAGGATTAAATAACCTAAAATTGAGGAGAGCCTATGAGGAAATAGAGCAAAAAGAAAAAGTTCTTTTGCAGAAGAATAAAGAGATTGAAAATCTTAATGAAGAATATAAAGAACAAAACAAACTGTTGTTCGAAGCAAAAAATAAAGCTGAACAGAGTGATCGATTAAAGACTGATTTTATAAATAATATGTCTCATGAAATCCGAACACCTATGAATGGAATAATGGGGTTTTCGAGTCTTTTATGTGAGGAAGAATTAAGTAATGAAAAAATAAAAAGTTACACTAAAATTATAAATAATTCAGGCAAACAACTGATGCGAGTAATTGATGATATTCTTGAGATATCTCGTCTTGGGACCAATCAGATAAGTGCAACTGAAGAGGAATTTTGTTTGAATGAGCTATTATTAGAAATTTTTGCTCTTTTTAACATAAAAGCAAAGGAAAAGAAATTGGCTTTCTATTTAGAAAGACCATTGTCAGATTTAGAGAGTACGATAAAAACCGATAAATTAAAACTGAATAAGATTCTAAATAATCTATTGGAAAATGCTCTTAAATATACGTATGAAGGTAAAATTGACTTAGGTTATCATATGAAAGATGATAAACTAATTATTCATGTTAAGGATACAGGTATTGGTATTGCAAATGAAGATCAAGAGGTTATTTTTGAACGTTTTTCTAGGGCGCCCGTAGATTCTCATAAAGATGTTGTGGGGCTTGGACTCGGTTTATCCATTGCAAAAGAAAATGCCGAATTAATCGGAGGACAAATTCATTTAGAATCCGAGAAAAATAAAGGGGCTAACTTTTATATTACGATTCCATACCAACCGACTTTAATGAAAATTGAATCGGATACTGTTGAATATACGATTCTAGTTGCTGAAGACGAGGAAGTTAATTTTCTATATTTAGAAATATTACTCGAAAATAATATTACCCAAAAATGTCGTGTAATTCACGCTAAAAATGGAGAAGAAGCAGTTGAAATCTGTCGATTAAGAGAGGACGTGAATCTTGTATTGATGGATTTAAAAATGCCAATTATGAATGGTTATAAAGCAACCCGGTTAATAAAGGAAATTCGCCCTGATCTACCTATTATTGCACAAACGGCATATTCTACTGACGATGATAAAAATAAAGCTTTTTCAGTAGGTTGTGATGATTTTATTTCTAAACCGATTTCGAAGAATGAATTGGTTTTAAAACTGGATAAAGTTTTCTCTCAATCTTGAAAAAATAGAATTTTATATGGAGGGAGAATTGTTATGGTTCTCCTTCCTATTTAAACGATTCATCTTACCAGGTAAAGTTGCAGTTGTATGTCCCAATATTTCCAACAGCATCCTTCACAGTTAATTTCAGCTGATGCTTCTTGTTACGTGGCAATCTACTTTTATCAAAGGTATAGAACAGTCGGTTTTTCTTTCTGTCGAATTCGAATAATACCCACTTATTATCAATTTCACCATGATATGATTTAATACCTGATAAGTCATCTTTTATTGTAAAATCAATAAATTTCAGAGTCTTGATATTTTTGTTTTTATAATTGGTTTTTGTGGTGATACTTGGAGCAATTGTATCTATCGAAACAGCGTAATTACCAAGGCTTTTAGTTTTTGTCTTGATGTGACCATCAATATAAATACCTCCAGCTGATGATGCATTCCCATCTTTATCGATTTGAACAACGACTAATTTATCAGATAAACGTTGATCTGTTTTATCAAGTTTTATTGAAATGCTATAATATTTATTTAGTGCTACACTTTGTTTGTGTATGTGATGTATCGGTGATAAAAAGCTAGAATCCTGACTTGTAGAATAATCAAATTCAAGATTTGAAAACAAACAATTCTTAGGAAATTTTAAATCAAGACCTGCTTCTGAGAATTTGTTTTCATCTTCATATTTAAATAAGCTACTAAATGTTTTCTCTGGGAAGTTAACTGACGTTGTATCTCCTTTAGCAGTAAACTCTAGTTTTGATTTATTCTGATAGGAATCAAATACAGAAAACTCAATTTTATAGTTTTTATTCTCATCGAACCCATATGAGCCATCCGTTGTCATTTTTGAATAAAAACTCAATTTATTATTGGGCTCAATAAAAGCTTTATGGACTTTTCTATTTTTTTCGTGGTTGAGCTCATAATCCATATGAGAATTGATATAGCTACTCTCGTTGAATGAAAACTTGTTAAGTGAATAATTGGTGACTAGAGAATCGTTAATTTTTAATTGGAGTTTATTAATTCCACATTTCCCCCAGGTATTGTCCAGAAAATCATTAGTATGAATAGCAAAGCCAATTTTGCCATGCAGTTTCATTTTATTTGTTTTTAGAATGAATTTGTTTTTATTCAATGCACTAACCTTGAAAGCTACTCGTGTGTTTTTTCCATTGACACTACTATTTTTATCAAGAGGATAAACGTATAGATTATAAATTTTAGGGGCTGTTGTATCCAGAATTTTGAAACCTAAAAGCATTGGGTTAATTGGTTTTTCACTTTTTGTTTCTCTAATCTCAAAATGCAGATGTGGCCCCATAGATGAACCTGTGTTTCCTGAATAGGCAATCACACGGCCTTTCTTTAATTTGAATTGCTCTTTTTCATGCGATTTCATCTTGCTAAGATCAATATCAACTTCAAATTTCTTATTTATGTATTGTTGCGATTTGATAAAGGCTTCAATTTTTGGTGAAAATTTACTCAAGTGTGCATAAACCGATGTATATCCATTTGGGTGATCTATATATAAAGCTTTACCATACCCTCCTGCGGATATTTTAATACGACTCACTATACCGTCAGCTATGGCATAAACCTTTTTACCTGTTGTGAAGGTTCTAATATCTATTCCTGAATGGAAATGATTATTTCGAAGTTCAGCAAATGTTCCAGATAGGGTGATTTTAAAATCTACTGGCGACCTGAAATAGTTCTTAGGTATATTTTGAGCACATATTGAGAAAGGGAGAGATAATAAAAATAATAGGAAAAAAAGAATATTTATGTTTAGATGCTTTATTTTCATGGTATTCCAAATTAAGGTGTCATTCTTTGAGAGTGTAAAACTAATAAAAATGTGTTTTTTTAAGGCTTTCAATTGAAAATAGAAAGCAATATTTTTGATTATCTTAACAGCAATGTTAATTTTGTAGAAGAAAGTTTTGATAATGGAGATAAAGTCAATTGAAATAGTATCTGAATTACGAGGGCAAATCTCTCGTCTTATTGCTTTGTATCAAGATTTAAAGCTCGAAAAGGACAAGCTAGTTCATGAAAAAATGGACTTGTTAGAACAAGTAGAGATTTTAAGCAAAGAAAACGAAGAATTCAAACATCAGTATGATACTTTAAAATTGGCAAAGACTTTTGCTGTGAATACAGGTGATTCGCAGCAGGCTAAAAATAAAATTAGCCAAATCGTGCGGGAGATTGACAAGTGTATTGCTCTTTTAAACAAATAGAAATTGTTTATGTCAGACGAATTTTTGATAAAAATTAATGTAGCAGGTCGTCTTTATCCTTTAAATATAAAAAGGAATAGAGAAGAGATTATTCGAAAGGCAGCAAAAACTATAAATGAAAAGGTATTGCAATACCAACAGAAATATAAAGATAAAGACATTCAGGATTTTTTAGCCATGGCTTCTTTACAGTTTGTGGTAAAAGTATTGGAATCAGAAGCAAAAACCGATGTATCCCCAGTTTTAAAGGAACTGGAAGCTTTGGAACAAGAACTGAATGACTTTATTAAGGAAGAACAATAGAACACCTTTAAAAGAACAATAGCCCGCATTATTTCTTAGAAGCTAATTGCATTTAAATCATTACATATCAGTCCAAGGGATGGTGTGATTTGTTGTAGTTGGTAGTTCTGAGTGATGGTGCGGGTTATTTATTAAATAAAGAAAATTGAGTATTGACTAAATATAAAAAACAATGACAGAAATAATCATAGGAGCCATTGCTTTAGTTGGAGGCGGATTTATATCCTATTTCGTCTTGCAGCGTGCTTTAAAAAGTAAGAGCGAAGGTATCATAAGGGATGCCCAAGCAGAAGCAGAGGTTCTTAGAAAAGATAAAATCCTACAAGCGAAAGAGAAATTTTTACAGCTTAGAACGGAACACGAAAAGCAAATTAATTCTAAAAATGCTAAGCTTTTGGTGGTTGAAAACAAAGTAAAGCAAAAAGAGACTGCAGTTAATCAGAGAGTAGAAGATTTCCAACGTAAGAAAAAAGAAGTTGATACCATTCGTGAGAACCTAAATGTTCAAATGGAGTTGGTGGAGAGAAAAGAGATGGAGCTTGAGAAATCTAAGCGTCAGCAAATTGAACAGTTGGAGAAAATTTCAGGTTTATCAGCTGAAGAAGCTAAAAACCAGATTGTAGATTCTTTAAAAGAAGAAGCTAAAACTGAGGCAATGTCTTATGTGAACGATATCATGGAAGATGCCAAGATGTCGGCTAATATGGAAGCTAAAAAGGTTGTGATTAAAACAATCCAGCGTGTAGCGACTGAAACAGCAATTGAAAATTCAGTTACTATATTCCATATTGAATCTGATGAAATTAAGGGACGTATTATTGGCCGTGAAGGACGTAATATTCGTGCTCTTGAAGCAGCTACTGGTATTGAAATCATTGTAGATGATACTCCAGAAGCAATTGTACTTTCAGGATTCGATCCTGTTCGTCGTGAAATTGCTCGTTTGGCACTTCATCAATTGGTAACTGATGGTCGTATTCACCCAGCCCGTATTGAGGAAGTTGTGAATAAGACTCGTAAGCAGATTGAGGAAGAAATGGCTGAGACAGGTAAGCGTACTGCTATTGACTTAGGTATTCATGGTTTACATCCTGAATTGATTCGTATGATCGGTAAAATGAAATACCGTTCGTCTTATGGTCAAAATCTATTGCAGCATGCTCGCGAAACAGCTAACCTTTGTGCTATTATGGCAACTGAGCTTGGTTTGAATGCTAAAAAAGCAAAACGTGCAGGTCTTTTACATGATATTGGTAAGGTACCAGATGATGAGCCGGAATTGCCACACGCAATTTTAGGTATGAAATTGGCTGAGAAGTATAAAGAGAAGCCAGATATTTGTAATGCAATTGGAGCTCACCACGATGAAATCGAGATGACAACTCTAATCGCTCCAATTATTCAAGCTTGTGATGCTATTTCAGGAGCTCGTCCAGGTGCAAGACGTGAGATTGTAGAATCTTACATTAAGCGTCTGAAAGATCTTGAAAACCTAGCTCTTTCACATCCAGGTGTATTGAAAACATATGCAATTCAAGCTGGTAGAGAGTTAAGAGTTATTGTGGGTAGCGATAAAATTTCTGATAAGGAAGCTGAAGTTCTATCATTAGATATTGCTCAGAAGATTCAGGATGAAATGACATATCCTGGTCAGGTGAAGATCACAGTTATTCGTGAAACTAGAGCCATCAACTACGCAAAATAAAGAATTGCTAGATATTTAAAATCTCCAACTCATACGAGTTGGAGATTTTTTTTGTCTTTTATTTTATCATGTCTTCTTATGAAGAAGCACGTTCAATAGCTTTTTTAGAATTTCAACATATTTGAAATTACTCTGGCGTCCATAACAGAATATCTGATTTTGAATGAGTAGTTTGATCAGATCAAGATTATTACAAGGTTTATAATACTGAGGAAGATTTTTTAGTTTTTTGAATTTGATTACATGTTCCAATTGAATAGATGAAAGAACAGTCCCATTATCAATCGGATTGATGTAGAAGTAATTTCGTTTTGATGTTTTTGATGCAGGATCAATCATAAAACTTTCACAAGATAATAGGATGCTATTGGGAAGCTGAATGCCAGTAACAGGTAATTTTAAAGCTTGAGCAATTCCTGCATAAATAATACATGTAATAATATAGTTGCCTTTTTTTTGAGCTATAACAGTACTAATATTTCCTCCCCAATTCGTTTCTTCTTTGGGAGATAAAACCATGTAATTGTGGATGAAATAAAGGAAATGGTTTAGAATCTTTATCCTCTCCAGATAACTTTCTAGTTCTTTAATCTCTGGCTTAATTTCATCAACAATTTTATTAATTGTTGATGTTACATTGTTTGTCGACAAATGGTAATTGACGCTTCTATTGATAAGGATGGCTCCATCAATTAGATTTTGTTTGGGAGAGTTTTTCCAAATTATGAGCTCCTTAATAATTGAATTGTGATGAATTTCATCGATAACCGCCTCTAAACGCTCTTGAAAAAGAGGGCTGTCAGACTCTAGCCAAATATCTTCCAAATAAGGAATATTTGAGGCTGCCAACTTAGATAATTCTTTACTGATGTTGATGTAAACATTTGGATCCGAATCATCTAGAAGTGAAATTAGAGCACGTACTTTCTCTTCGTTCATATCTGTTTTGAGATCTGTTGTTACTTAAATATAATAAAACCCACTAAGAAGAACAATTCTTGTGGGTTTCAGAGCTTTTTGATCTCAAAATCTTAAGCTAAAGACAAATCTTCAATCTCGATATGTTAGACTATTTACTCAATCGATCAAGTACTGTTAAGATTAGTTTTTTTATAACAGGCTTGTAATCCTTGCTAGCATCTTTGTTGACACGATTTGCAATAATCGCGCAAACTGTTGCAGCTTGGTGTCCTAATAGAGCTGCTAATCCAGCAATTGCAGAACTTTCCATTTCGTAGTTGGTGATTTTTTGTCCCTGATATTCAAAGGCTTCAATTTTATCATTTAAATCCATATCCAGAGTATTCAAACGAAGGACTCTACCTTGTGGTCCATAAAAACCATTTGCAGATATCGTAATTCCCTGAATCATATCATCCCCGTCAAGAAGATTGATTACTTTCTCAGATGAAGAAACAAAGTATGGTGAAGCCAATTTTGGATTCCAATTCACACCTTCTTTAAATGCTTTCTCAAATTCAAGATCTGATACGTCATCTCTACCTGCGTAGAAATTTAACATACCATCGAATCCAATTGATTTCTTAGATAAAAGAAATGAATCTACCGGAATATTTCCTTGTAATGAACCAGAAGTTCCAATACGAACAAGAGTTAGAGATTTGTGCTCTTTTTTAGGAAGACGTGTCTCCAAATCGATATTGACTAAAGCATCCAATTCGTTTACTACAATGTCAATATTATCAGTACCAATACCTGTTGACAATACAGAGAAACGTTTCCCTTTATAGCTACCTGTTTTGGTTACAAACTCACGGTTCGATATTGTTAATTCAACTTCGTCGAAAAAACTTGCTACTAATTCTACACGTCCAGGATCTCCTACAAGAATAACCGTATCAGCTAGATGCTCAGGTCTTAAATGCAAGTGAAAAATACTTCCGTCTGGATTAATAATTAGTTCTGATGATTTAATAGGTTCCATATGTTTTTAAAATTTTGAATTGCAATAGTTCAGATAGCTTCAAGTTTTTAACCATATCAACAAATTCTATTTGTAAATATAAGTAGAAAAATAGGCAAACTGTTAATTGCAGATTAACAATACTTTATTATGGTTGTTTGGAGTAATTTATAGAACTCGAAAGTAGAATAGATATGAGAAGTTTGACTTTCTATTTTTCCATCGAGTTCCCAAATATACAAATAAATCAATCATTCGGAGAATGAGAATAGCATATACATGAAAAAAAAGAGACATTGATTAAAATGGTTTCTTATTCCATCAATGGATATATTATGCTATATTTACCTTTCTATTAATGAAAATTATAATGACTCTAAAGCCCATACAACATTGTCTATTTTAGTTGTTCTTATACTAAAGTGATATTTAATCAATTGGGCATTAAACTTCAAAAAATGAAACAAAAACCGTATTTCTTAATCGTAGTTGCAGCTTTTGCACTGATTCTTGTTATGTCAGGATCGAGTATGTTTAAAACGCTTCAACCAGGAGAGCGTGGTGTTATTTTCCGTAAATTTTCTACAGGACTTGATAAGGATAATATTATAATGCCTGGTTTTTTAGTTATTGCACCATGGAACGATCTGCATGTATATGACGTAAAGGAGCAAAAAAGTGAAGAGACTATGGATGTATTGGATAAGAGTGGATTGTCTGTAAATATTGACGTATCCGTTCGTTTTAATCCAACCTATACTAAAATTGGATATCTGCATGAAATCTTTGGAAAGAATTATATCAATCAGTTGGTTACCCCTGAGGTGCGTTCTTCGGTTCGTCAAGTAGCTGGACGTTATACGGCTGAGGAAATTTATTCTACTCGTAGAAAAGAAGTTGAAGATGCAATTATCACAGAGACTTCATTAATTCTTAAGAAGAATAATATTGAGATGAAGGCCTTATTGATTCGTTCAATTAATTTGCCTGCAAAAATTAAGACAGCTATTGAAAGTAAACTGAAACAGGAGCAGGAAGCTCTAGCTTATAGGTTTAAGCTTGATCGTGAGAAGAGTGAGGCTGAAAGAAAGCGTATTGCTGCTGAAGGTGAAGCTAAAGCAAATAAGATTATTAATAGTAGTTTGACTGACGCTCTATTGAAGATGCGTGGTATTGAAGCGACGATTAAATTGTCTGAATCTCCAAATGCAAAAGTTGTCGTTATTGGTAGTGGAAAAGATGGTATGCCTCTTATTTTAGGTAATAACTAATCTTTTACAATAAAATATTTATTAAGGCTGTTTCGTAAGAAACAGCCTTTTTTATTGATTTCATTTTTTTGGTAATCGATGTTCGTTTTCGAACATCAATTGTTCTATAAGCGTTCACTTTTTATAAGAGATGAATAATCTTGTATTCTTATAGTCAGTGTAGTATGTGATTTGGTATGATAAGTGATAATATAAGTTGACCTAAAATATCCAAAGAAAACCAAAACCACTATGATTAAATACTTACTCCTGGCACTTGCCATGTTGTTTGCTTTCTATCAACCCGTAAAAGGATTCGAAAAAAAAGAGATCCAAGCAAAACGAGTCAAACATACTCCTAAAATTGATGGAATTTTAAATGATGCAATTTGGAGAGATATTCCTGTTGCTAATGAATTTGTTCAATTGGATCCTGATAATGGAAAGCCCTCAAATTTTAGAACAGAAGCTATGTTTGTTTACACTGATAATTCTCTTATTGTAGGCATTATGATGTTTGATGATCAGCCTGACAAGATTTTGAAGGAGCTAAGCAAGCGAGACGACTTGAATAATTCGGATTACATTCTTCTACTAATAGATCCCTTTAATAATGGATTAGATGCCTTTGAATTTATTGTGACTCCTATGGGAGTGCAAATTGATGCTAAAGTTGTTAAGAATAGAGAAGATAATAATTGGGATGGCGTCTGGAAAAGTGGTGCTCATATTGGAAAAGATGGTTGGAGTGTTGAATTTGAAATTCCTTATTCTGCTCTTCGATTTCCTAAAAAAGATATACAGGAATGGGGAATCAATATTATTCGTAATATACAACGCGAAAAGGAAAAAGTAAGTTGGAATTTTATTGACAAAGAAGAATCTGGTTGGGTTAATCAATCAGGTATTCTGAAAGGAATAGAGAATATTAAGCCACCAACGCGTCTTTCTTTTTCCCCCTATTTTTCAGTTTATGTTGATAAATCGTCTGATAAATCTTCATTTGAGACGAACTATCGGGGAGGTCTTGATTTGAAGTATGGTATTAATGAGAGTTTCACTCTAGATATGATGTTGATTCCTGATTTTGGTCAGGTGCAGTCTGACGATCAAATTTTGAACCTTTCGCCTTACGAAACCAAGTTTGATGAGAAAAGGCAATTCTTTACTGAAGCCACTGAACTTTTTAATCGTGGTGATATTTTTTACTCTAAACGAATTGGTGGAATGCCCAAATACATATATGATGTAGAAGATGATTTGGGAGAAAATGAGATCATTACTGAGAATCCGATTGAAGCCAAAATTATAAACTCAACAAAGATATCAGGTAGAACGAGTAAAGGATTGGGGATTGGCTTCCTGAATTCTATGACTCGTAATACATATGCTGACATAAGGGATACTATTACTAATGGCAGTCGTAAGTTTAGGACCCAGGCATTTGCAAATTACAACATGCTGGTATTGGATCAGAGTTTAAAGAACGAATCTTATATCTCTGTTTTTAATACGAATGTTAATGTGCCTAAAGAAGACTATGTGGCAAATGTAAGTGGTACTGAGTTTTTGTTTAAAAATAAATCACGTACTCACCAGATTAAAGGTAAGGGGATGGTGTCGCAACGTTACGAAAAACAGACCAGCGACGAAATCGGACACTATCATCAACTCTCTTTAGGGAAAATTAGTGGGCAATTCAATTGGAATTTTTACAATGAGATGATTTCGGAGGATTATAACCCTAATGATTTGGGTTTTTTGAATCGGAATAATGTCATTAAAAATAATTTTAGCCTTGGATATCATCTCTATAAGCCTATTGGAATTTTGCTGGCTCAGCATAATAACTTGACCATTAGTCATGAAACGCAGTATGATCCAGCTCGTTTTTCACGTTTCACCATTTACTACAATTCAAGATTTAAATTCAAATCCTATAATTCTGTAGGTGTTTATGGAAACGTTCGACCTATGCATCAATACGATTTTTTTGAGCCTAGAGTTGATGGAATGAAACTTAGAAAAGGCTCTTCTGCATTTTTAGGCCTTTGGTTCTCCTCTGATTACAGAAAAGAGTTTGCTTTTGACGTTGAGATGGAATATGGGAAACGTTTTTCTACTGACGATTTAATTGTTTTTTCCTTATCATTAAAACCTCGATTTCGATTCAACGATAAGTTCACTATGCAATATAGGATGAAGTGGGATAGACAGTTGGATGATATGGGGTATGTGAATGACGAAGAAATTGGTGGCTTAACTAATGTATATATTGGGAGAAGGAATACAGCTTATTTGGAGAATAGATTAACGGCAAATTACATCTTTAATAATAAGATGTCTCTGAGTTTTAGGGCCCGTCATTATTGGGCTAAGGCGGAATATAAGAACTTTAGTACTTTGTTGGATAATGGTCGATTAATGGCGAGTGACTATTCTGATAATCATGATATCAACTTCAATACGTTTAATATTGATATGGTATATTCATGGCGATTTGCTCCAGGAAGTGAATTGGTTTTAGTTTGGAAGAATTCCATATTTAGTGAAGATGATAAAATTGCACATCGTTTTATAAACAACTTGAAAAGTACATTTGAAGCAACAAGATTTAATTCTTTATCAGTAAAGCTTTTGTATTATATCGATTATATGTCTTTAAAAAAGAAAGGTTGATCCTTAAGCAAGAAGAAAATTTTGTTGTTTGTAAATTGACGAGTAAGAGTGGTAGATGAAAATTTGCTGCTCTTATTTTTAAGTTTAAATTTGTGTTCGGAAATACTTTTTAAATGAAAAGTAAAACCCTAAAATATTAATTTTCAATTTTAACAAAACTATGATTCAAAGAATTCAAACTTTATTCCTATTAGGTGTATTAATCCTAATGACATTGATGTTCTTTTTCCCTTTGGCAGAATTAATCGACTCAGTAAATAATTCTTATTCATTTATATACCGAGGAATTCCTTCATTAAAAGAAGGTGAACCTATGCTTTTTAAAGCCTACCCAATTGCTATTTTATTAGCAGTTATCGTATTAAATGTTTTGGTGACTATTTTTTCTTACAAAAAAAGGATGCGTCAAATCCGATTAACTGTTTTTAATATTTTCTGTATGTTGGGAATGGTTGGTTTAGTGTATTATAATGTTAATTCTCAAGTAGAATCAATGCAAGCAATTGCTAATTATAGCCTTATTAATGCTTTCCCATTAGTAAGTATTGTTTTATCTTACCTAGCTATTCGAAATATTGGTAAAGATGAAGCAATGATTCGTTCAATGGATAGAATTCGATAAGATTAAAAACGTTAAAGTGATATCTTAACTTCATTTTGATTGAATGTATATGAAAAGCCTGCACTTGTGTAGGCTTTTTTTGTCATGTAATGACCCGTATGTTTAAGGGAGTATTATAAAAACACTAAATATCATCTATTTATGCAGTTGATGAGATGTTTTATGCAGTAAAAAACATTATTTTTTTGTAAATTCTATAAGTATAAAAATAGGTTTCAATTATTTGAAAAATTATCCCATATGCGCTATTTATTTTTAAGTTTATTTCTAGTTTTTACTTCTGCCTTTTTAACTTTCGGTAAGACTTCCACAAGTAAGGATAAAAAACATATTCTGGTTATACATTCCTATCACCAGAGTTTTGTGTGGACGGATAGTATCTCCAGTGGTATTGAGTCTGTATTAACTCCCCGCGAAAATGAAATTGAAACTTTTTACGAATATTTAGATTCGAAAAGATTCGTAGATCCCATATTTATTGAATCTTTTGTGCATAAATATAAACTTCTATGCCCTAGGGTATCTTGCGATGCAATTATTGTTTCTGATAATAATGCTTTGAATTTTGTGATAAAAAATAGATCCCGATTTTTTAAGAATATCCCAATTATTTTTTGTGGTATTAATAATTATAAACCCGAATTACTAAAGGGTGAAAGCCAAGTAACAGGGATTGCTGAGTATACAGCAATTGATTCTACCTTAATGCTTATGCACAAGTTGCATCCAGAAAAAAAGATTCTAATTATAAATGATAGAACAGTTACAGGTTTGGCAAATAAGGCAATTATCATGAATGCCTTACCTGAACTGGAGAAAAATATGGTTATTGAGTATTCTGATAATAGTAATATGAAGGCTGTACAAGATAAAGTTAAAAGTTTATCTGATGAATGGATGATATATTTAGCACCCTTTACAATGGATGCTGATGGAAATTATTATTCATTTAACGATGCGGTTAGGTTGGTAAGTAAGGCTAGTTCTGTACCCATCTATAGCTCATGGGATTTTTATCTTGGAAAAGGAATTGTTGGGGGATATATAACCAGTGGTTACATGCAAGGGAAATTTGCTGGAGAATTAGCTCTATCCATTGTAAAAGGAGCAAATCCTGATATGATTCCGGTTTTTGAAAAATCAGCAGTTAGAATTAAGTTCGATCATTCAATTTTATCTAAATATGATATTGAATTGGACCATTTGCCTAAAGGAGCTATCTTGATAAACAGAGAGAAAACATTTTTTGAAAAGAATATCAGATTATTCAAAAATATTTTACGTCTGGGGTTAGTTGTCATTCTTTTATTGATCGTTTATTCAGTTTTAAAATATAAACAGAAAAAGTTATTAGAACGACGCAATTTGGAATTAGATCAAAAAGTTGAAGAACGTTCGCGAGAGCTTCTAGAAGCAAATGATAATTTGAATAGAAAAAATGTTGAAATTACAAAGCAGGAAGAGCTTACGAAACTTGCTTATTTACGTTTGAAAGCTATTCTGAACAATTCATTAGTTGGTATTGTTGTTACTGATGGAGAAGGGAAAATAATTGATCAAAATAATCGAATATCTGAAATTCTTGGATGTGATAAAGGAGTTCTTTTAGGGAAAAAAATCATGTCTACATTTTTGAGTGAAAATAATTATGACATTCTGATGAATGAATATCAGCAACTACAAGGCAGTAAGGCTCTTATTCGAAATGAAATCCCTCTAAAAAGAGAAGATGAAAGTGTTCTTTGGACTAAAATATATATCAGTGAAATGCTATATTCTCACATCGAAAATGCCAATATTTGGGTGATTGATGATGTTAGCGAAATAGTTGAAAATAGAGCTAGTTTGGAGAAAAAATCTGCTGAACTGAAAGAATCCAATGAAATGAAGGATCAATTTTTTTCAATTATTTCTCATGACTTAAAGGGGCCTCTTGCTTCGATATTGGGACTTTTGGAGATTATCACCAAAAATCCAGAGATTTTTTCGGAAGTTGAAAAGTCGATATTTATTGGTAATTGTTACGAATCAGCTCAAGATATGAATGATCTCTTAGATAACTTATTAAGATGGGGACGTATTCAAATTGGAGGTGTTTCATGGAATCCTAAGATAATCGACTTAAATCAGATTACTGATTCTGTTTTGCAAACACTTATAAACATTGCAAAAGCAAAAGAAATTCAAGTGAATAATATTATTCCTATAAATTTTAAAGCATTTGGTGATGAAAATATGATTAAAACTGTAGTTTTGAACCTAATTAATAATGCGATTAAATTTTCTCATAAAGGTGGATTTGTTGAGATTTCTGCTGAAGTAAGAAATAATAGAGTTAAAGTTCTAGTTCGTGATAATGGTATTGGTATAAATAAAGATGATATACAGTATCTGTTTAACATTGATAAGAAAATACAACAAGAAGGAACAAATAAGGAATCAGGAACAGGTTTAAGTCTTATTATTGTCAAAGATCTTATAGAAAAGAATAAGGGGACTATAAGTATTGAAAGTCAATTAAACATTGGTACTAGTGTCTGTTTTGATCTGCCTTTAAAAGCTTAAAATTGAAATGCAGAATTTTTTAAAGAGAATTAATTTTCGTGAATTTAATATCGAAAATAGGGTAGCAATCCTTTATATTTTTTTGGGAGCTTTATGGATTATTGCTTCTGATATGATTTTGTTGTTATTTAATTTTAACGCTGATTTTTCAACTCAAATACAAACCTATAAAGGTTGGTTTTTTGTTATAGTTACAGGTGTTTTAATCCATAGTTTGATTAAGGCTGATAGAAAGCAGGAGCTGCTTTTAAAAAAAGAATTGGGTGAAGCCATTCTTAAATCTCAGGAGTCGGATAGGCTAAAATCGGCATTTCTATCGAATATTTCTCACGAACTACGTACGCCATTAAATTCTATTTTAGGATTCTCGGAGCTGCTTAAAAGTCCAAGAATAGAATGCCATGAAAAGGAGGAATATATCGATTATATAAATGAAGGCAGTAATCAGTTACTAGCAGTTCTTAATGAATTAATTGAAATTTCTAAATTAGAATCAAATTTAACACAGGTTGTTAATAAGGAATTTTGTCTAGTTAGTTTATTGCATGAGTTATATCCGATCTATAGGTTCGAACTAGAGATGAATAGCAATAAAAACTTGAGTTTTGAATTGAATATACCCAATCACAAATCTTATTTAGTAAAATCAGATCGATTTAGAGTAAAACAAATCATTACTCATTTCTTAAATAATGCAATCAAATTTACACAAGAAGGCTCTATAGAATTGGGCTATGAAGAGAAAAGCAATTTTGTTTCGATCTATGTGAAAGATACTGGTATTGGAATAGAAAAGAGTAAGATGTTGAGTGTAATGAAACCTTTTATTCAGTCAGATATGGCATCGACGAAATCATATGGAGGAGTGGGAATAGGCTTAGCTTTGTGTAAGGAGTTGTCTATCTTATTAAATGGAGAAGTTACTATCGAATCTGAATTAGGAAAAGGAACTTGTATTTCACTTACTTTATCAACGGATACTTCCAAGAATCAAGTTGTGTCACAAGATATTCTTACTTGTTAGATCTTGTGACATCAACACGATATACTTTATTTTTTTGAATTTTTAAGAGCTAGCTTCTTTTTAGTTTTTTTCTTCATAACTGAATGTCCAAAGCGACCAATAAGTTTACCCAATTCATAGTAATGTCCATGAGCATAAGCAATAGGTTGTGCTTTGTCTAAGCGGAATTGGCCACTTTCTGGATCGATATATTTTTCATCGGCCTGTACGTTCACAACTTCAGCTATAAACATATCATGTGAGCCAAGTTGTACAATTTCTTTCAGTTTACACTCAATAGAAAGTGGAGATTCTTCAATAATTGGAGCTTTTATTTCTTTTGATTTTCCAGGAGTTAAGTTCATTTCTTTAAACTTATTGAAATCTTTACCTGATTTTACACCACACCAATCTGTTGCGTAAGCTAAATCTTTAGTTGTAAGATTAATAACAAACTCACCATGTTTTTTAATAATATCATATGAATGACGGTTGGGACGAATTGATATGTAACACATTGCCGGATCAGTACAAATAGTCCCAGTCCATGCAATAGTAATAATATTATAATCATCTTCACTTGCCCCACAGCTTACCATTACAGCAGGCAATGGATAGACCATTGTTCCAGGTTTCCAATTTTGTTTTCCCATGATAATTGAATTATTTTGTCTATTTGATTATAATTATTTGTCCCAAAATGTTGAGTAGATATTCTTTTCACCCCAATAAAAATGGATATAAGAAGCAAGCACATTATTCTTCCTTATAACTTGAGTCTCTAAGCGTTTATCACGTGCAGAATATACTTCTATATCTTTGGTTTCTTCTGTTGAATCAACCAAATGAGAATAATGAAATTCGTGTCCGAATAGAGTATCGTCTTTTAACTTAATCTTTCGGTATCCAAGTTTTAGTTTCATATTTTCCATGCTGGCATTCTGGTCTAGAAAACCAACCATTGGAAATCGCTTACCATCTTTGTCAATAATTTGTTTTGAGAGATACATCATACCTCCACATTCTGCAAGTATTTTCCCTCCAGATGTAGCAAAGTCTTGTATTGACTTCCTCATGCTAACATTTTGAGAAAGTTTATCTAAATACAATTCAGGATACCCACCCGCAAGATATATGAAATCGACCTTTGGCATGATGCTGTCATTTATTGGAGAAAAGTAGCTTATTTCACCAATTTGTGATAGAGCTCTTAGGTTTTCATGATAAGTGAAATTGAAAGCTTCATCTTTTGCAACACCGATTCTTAATTTTGTATTCGTTTTATTAGAACTAGCCTTATAATTAGGCCTCTTAGATTCACAGATATCTAGAATTTTATCAATGTCAACGGTTTTCTCTAGGTGTAAAGCCATTGCATTAATAGTATCTTCGTAATTATCCTCGGCTGATATTTGTAGTCCTAAATGTCGTTCAGGTAAATTAATTTTTTCATTACGTGGGACATAACCTAATGCTTGAACTCCGACATCTTCGCAAGCATCTTTCATAAATTGATAGTGAGACTCGCTATTTACAAAATTGAAGATTGCGCCGGCAATCTTAATTCCAGGATAGAAGTGCTTGTAGCCATAAAGCAAAGGAGCCACAGAGTAAGCTGTCGCTTTTGCATTAATAACCAGAATGATTGGAATATCCAATAACTCAGCAATTTGAGCTGAACTACCTTCCATTCTGTTAGCTCCATCAAAAAGTCCCATTACACCTTCAACGACTGTAGCATCTGCCTTTGAACTGTATTTTGAGTATATTTTTTTAACATGTTCTGGGCTGCTCATGAAAGTATCCAAGTTGATTGAAACATTTCCAGAAGCCCATTCATGATGTTTGGTATCTATATAATCAGGTCCACATTTAAAGGCTTGAACTGAGAAACCTTTATTACTTAAACTACGAAGTAAACCTTGTGTAATTGTTGTCTTTCCAGAACCACTTGAGGGAGCTGCAATTAAAAATTGGGGTAACATATGCTAAACTTATGAGTATTAAAATATATTTCTAAAGAGATTTCTGATTGCAATAGATAAACCTATCTATTGCTGATTGGGAAGTTCAATAATAAAATGACTGCCTTTCCCCAACTCACTTTCCACAAAAATACGACCTTGATTTTTTTCTACAAGTTCTTTTACTAGAATTAATCCTAAACCTGAGCCTTTTTCTTCATTAGTACCTCTTGTACTGAAACTTTCATCAATTCTGAAGAGCTTATCCTGAGTTTCCTTATTCATACCAATACCTGAGTCACTAACTGCTAGTCGTAGTATATCATTGTTTTGGTGAACGCTGATGTTAATCGTTCCATTTTCAGGAGTGAATTTTATTGCGTTATTGATAAGGTTACAAAGACAAATATTTAATGTTGGCTGATCAGTATATACAAATTGACTAGGATTACAATCAACTTTAAGTTCTATATTCTTGGTTCGTGCATTGAGCTTATAAGTATTCAAAACAGATTCGATTAGGTTGATGATGAAAAACTCTGTTTGTTTTATTTCAATCAAACCTTTCTGGGAGCGAGACCACTCAAGTAAGTTTTCTAAAAGCGTAAATGTTGAATTGGCTGTTTCAGATAAATCGGTAATCATTTGTTTCTTTTCATCATCATTCATATCATCAAACTGAAGTTTGAGGATATTTGAAAAACCCAAAAGAATATGGAAAGGATTCAATAGGTCATGAGCGATAATAGAGAAGAATTTATCCTTGGTAGCATTTACTTCTCTAAGTTTTGATACGGTGGCGTTTAACTTATTAATCAATAAATCAAGCTCTTGTTTTTGGAGATTTATTTTCTTGTTTTTTGAAACTAAGTCATTCGATAACAACTTTTGTTTGCGGTATTGCCAGATTGCAAAAAAGAGCAACAAACCAATCAAGATCGAAAATACGATCATATAATTGAGGGTATACTTCTGGTTTGATATTTTTAATTCTTGAACTTGTGTTTTTGATTTGAGGAGTTGATTTTCTTTAATTTTATTCTTGGTGTCGTATTGTGTTTCCAGTTTTGATAATTCAAGAGCTTTTTTATCGGTATAAATACTTCTCTCAATCTGATTGTGAAGAGATAAATATTTATAGGCAGAGTCAAGTTTGTTGTTGGCTTTATAAACCTTTGCTAGTGTTTTATAAACAGATTTTTGGCTTGATTTGTGTTCTGTCCCTCTTATCAATTTGTGAGCCTGTAGTGATAGAGTTAAAGCCTCGTGGTGATCCTTAGTTTTTAGATAACACAATGCCATACTTACAAGTGCAATTGCTTCACCACTAATGTATTTCTGAATTTTGGAATTTTCATATGATTTACTGTAATGGAAAAGGGCTTCTTCAAATTTAGATTCCTGATCGAAAATGAGACCAATTTGTCTGTGCGCCATCCCTATATACTTATGATTTCCGATCTTTTCAGCGCGCTCTAATGCTTTAGAATAGTAATAAATAGAACTGTCTTTTTGATGTGTTAAATTATAGGCATTTCCAAGTTGCAGTTCTGCTACTAAAATATTTTGTATGTCATTTGACTTGGTCGAAATTTTCAAAGATTTTTGAATGGATTTAATAGCTTCAGAATAATTTTTGTTCTTGAGATAGATGTATGCAATATTGTTTAGTGATGAATATGTCATATTCTCCTTACCAATCTTCTCTAAAAGTTCAATGGCTTTAATATTAAATTCTAAGGCTTGAGGGTAATTGGAAATTTTAAGCTGAATTAAGCCCAAGTTGTTGTAAATAAATGCTTGTAAAAGTTTGTCATTAACTTCTTTTGCAATTATAAGTGCATTTTCAAAAATTTCTATAGCCTCAGAATACTTTTGTTGTTCTATAAGGATAAGACCAATGCCATTCTGGCTATCACCGATCAAGCGTTTTATATTTTTATCAAGACAATAATCAAATGATTTGTAATAATAATAAAGAGCGCTATCGGTCTTGTTTTTCTTGTAATAGAACTGTCCCAGAATATTATAAGATTTAATTATTCCCTTTTGATTATCATCTTTGAATGCAAGATGTAAGGCTTTATTAGCAAAATGCTTAGCACTATCATTTGAAGAAAAAGAATAGCGTTCAGCAATCTGGTTTAAGCGTTCTACTTTTTCTATTTTATTTGATGAATGTAATAATAATTTTAGGCTATCAATATTTTGAGATTTAAGGTTCGTACTGAAGAAAATACAAATAATAAGTAGATAGCGCATATACAAGAAATAGAAGGGTACGGATAGATTGAGTTTTTAAAAATACACAAATTTATCAGACCTAAAAAAAGCCTAGAGATCTTTTATCTCTAGGCTTTGTATCTTTTAAGACTTACTAATTTGAATCAAATACAGATTTGCAAATTAATAAGTTAAGGATTAATCATTTTTATGAACATGTACATCCATTTGTGGGAAAGGAATATTAAGTCCTTCATTACCGAATGTCTTATAAACGTTCTCATTTAAATCGAAGAAAACACCCCAGTAATCTGGTGCTTTTACCCATGCTCTAACAGCAAAATTAACTGAACTATCAGCTAACTCCGAAACAGCAATAAACACTTCAGGGGCTTTAAGAATTCTTGAATCCGCATCACAAAGTCTTTTGATAACAGCTCTCGCTTTATCAACATCATCACCATAAGCAATGCCTATTGTCCAATCAACTCTTCTCTCTTCTTCAGTTGAATAATTGATCATCGAAGAGGTCGATAAGCCTCCATTAGGGATGATAATTGTTTTGTTATCAGGAGTCGTAACGATTGTATTGAAAATCTGGATTTCTTTCACAACGCCCATATAGCCTTGTGCTTCAATGAAATCACCAATTTTGAAAGGCTTAAATATTAGGATCATAACACCGCCAGCAAAATTTTGCAAAGTGCCCGATAAAGCCATACCTACAGCTAAACCTACAGCACCTAAGATGGCAATAAATGAAGTCATTTCAATACCAAGCATGCCTAAGGCACTAATAAATAACATCACCTTAAGTAACATCCCTACTAGCCCTTTTAAAAATGGTTTTAAAGAATCATCCATTTTGCTCTTGTCCATCATTTTACCGAAAGCGCGGATCATCCCTTTAATAATCCATCCTCCGATAATAAGAACAACAATCGCTCCTAGTAATTTGGGTCCGTAATCAACGCCAATCTGAATTAATTGATCTAAAATTTTATCTGTATTCATAATTATTATAGTATATATGGTGTAATCGAATTCTATCAATTTTTTAATTGAGCATCAAAACTACGCCCATTAAATTTTATTATCAAATATTTTATGAAAGATTTGAATAACATCCAATTTATCCATGCCAATGGATTATGACTTGTTTCAAAAAATGAAAATATGATTTATTATACAGATAATTCAAGCATTCTAGTAAATGGAGCTTTTGCCTTTTCCATAATACTTTCTCGAAGAATGATTTCAGGTTGTACATTCTTGAGTGGCAGGTAGATCTTCTCCATAGTGTTAGTATCTATATAATCAGGTCCACATTTCTTTCTACAATCTATTTTATAAGAATAATGAATATCACAAAAAAAAGCCTGGAGATCTTTTATCTCCAAGCTTTGTATCTTTTAAGACTTACGAATCTGAATCAAATACAGATTTTCAAATTAATAGGTGAAGAATTAATTGTTTTTGTGAACATGTACATCCATTTGTGGAAAAGGAATGTTAAGTCCTTCAGAACCAAATGTCTTATAAACGTTCTCATTTAAATCGAAGAAAACACCCCAGTAGTCAGGAGCTTTTACCCATGCTCTAACAGCAAAATTAACTGAACTATCTGCTAACTCCGAAACTTGAATAAATACTTCTGGATCTTTTAGAATTCTTGAATCTGCATCACACAGTCTTTTGATAACAGCTCTTGCTTTATCAACATCATCTCCATAAGCAATCCCAATTGTCCAATCAACTCTTCTCTCTTCTTCAGTAGAATAATTTGTCATCGAAGAGGTCGATAAGCCTCCATTAGGGATGATAATTGTTTTATTATCTAAAGATGTTAAGATTGTGTTAAAAATCTGGATTTCTTTCACAAGGCCTAAATAGCCTTGAGCTTCAAGGAGATCACCAATTTTAAAGGGTTTAAATATTAGGATCATAACGCCACCAGCAAAATTCTGTAGCGTACCAGAAAGAGCCATACCTATGGCTAAACCAGCAGCACCAAAAATGGCAATAAAGGAAGTCATCTCAATACCAATCATTCCTAATACACTTATGAATAGAAGTGCTTTAAGTAACATGCCAACAAGTGACTTTAAAAATGGTTTAAGGGATTCGTCCGTCTTGCTTTTATCCATCATCTTGCCGACTGCTCGGACTAATACTTTAATTACCCAGCCCCCTATAATCAGAACGATTATTGCTCCAATTAATTTAGGTCCATAATCAACTCCAATTTGAATTAATTGCTCAGAAATTTTCTCTGTATCCATAGTATATATATTAATAAAAGGTGTAATTGAATATTAAAATTACACCCTTTATATTCTATTGTCAAATATTTTATGAATGATTTGAATAACATCCAACTTATCTATGTGAATGGATTATGACTTGTTTCAAAAATTGCAAATACAATTTATTTTATAGATAAATCGAGCATTCTAAGAAGTGGAGCCTTCGCTTTTTCCATAATATCCTTAGGAAGAATGATTTCAGGTTGCTCATTTTTTAAAGCCAAGTAGATCTTTTCCATTGTATTTAATTTCATATACGCACAATCGTTGCATGCACACGATTCGTCGGCAGGAACGATTAGGAATTCTTTTTCAGGGGAATCTTTCTTCATTTGGTGAAGAATGCCTGTTTCTGTCGCAACAATAAACTTTTTAGATTCGGAATTCTTAGTGTAGTTTAGCATGGCTGTAGTAGAACCAACAAAATCAGCAAGAATAAGAACGGGGTGAGTACATTCTGGATGTGCTATAAGAGTTGCATCTGGGTTTTCAATTTTCATCTGCATGATTTTTTCAGCAGATAAAATATCATGTACTTCGCAAGATCCATCCCAAAGGATCATTTCTCTTCCAGTAACTTCATTGATATAACGACCTAAATTCTTGTCAGGTGCAAATATAATTTTCTGATCCTTAGGATATGATTCAACAATTTGGACTGCATTTCCAGAAGTGCAAATGACGTCAGACAGTGTTTTAATCTCAGCTGAGCAATTGATATAGGAGATAACAATGTGATCAGGATATTTGGCTTTAAACTTAGCAAATTCATCTCCAGGACAAGATTCTGCTAGTGAACAACCTGCATTCATATCTGGAATTAAAACTTTACGATTGGGGTTTAAGATCTTTGCTGTTTCGCCCATAAAATGGACACCTGCAAATAAAATAATATCAGCTTTAGTCTCTGCAGCATATTGTGCAAGTGCTAAGCTATCGCCTTTGAAATCGGCTATTTCTTGTATATCAGGAGTTTGGTAGTAGTGCGCTAAAATAACAGCATTTTTTTCCTTTGCTATTTTTAAAACTTTATCTCTCATTGCATCCATTATCTTTATGCTTAAAGTGTAGAAATTAAGATGCAAATATCTTTAAATTGTTGGGTAAATCAAAATTGAATCAGAAAAAAGGAGAAGTCTTTATTTTAGTACCTTTGGCGAAGAATCTTCAGATTACAGAATTGAAGATTATATTATACTATAAACAAACGAATGAAAGTAAAAATAAGTCAATTCATCCTTAAACTATCTGGATGGAAATATATAGGTGAAATTCCTACTGAAAAAAAAGCGGTTGTTATTGCTGCACCGCATACATCTAATTGGGACTTTGTTTGGGGGAAAATGGCTTTTGTCGCACATAATATCAACACAACAGTTCTAATGAAAAAAGAATTTTTCTTTTTTCCACTTGGTGCCATTTTCAGATCGATGGGTGTAATGGCCATAGACAGAAGCAAAAAAAGCAATTTAACGGATCAATTAGCCGAGGAATTTGCTAAGCGTGATGAGCTTTACTTATCACTTTCACCAGAAGGCACAAGGAGTAGACGACCTGTATGGAAAAGAGGATTCTATTTTATAGCACTTAAAGCAAATGTTCCTATCTTGTTAGGAGACTTGAATTATGAGACTAAAACTTTGAGTTTTATTGAAACCTTCTATCCAACAGGAGATGTAGAAGCTGATATGGCATATATTAAATCTAAGTATAAGAACTCAAAGCCAAAGTATCCAGAGCTTTTTTCAACAGGAGATTAAATTCGTTTATTGGGAATTTTAAATATTATGGTATGTCAGATATTCTAAGACTTAGTTTGGTTCAGTCCAATTTGCTTTGGGGAGATGTCAAAGCAAATTTAGAGCAATTCACTCAACAATTATCTAAATTGAAGGGGAAGAGTGATTTGATCGTTTTACCTGAGATGTTTACATCTGGGTTTATGATGTCTGGTAAAGATGAAATTTCTTCATATACTGATGTGGCTGTTGCCTGGATGTGTGAACAAGCTAAAAACTTAGATTCTCATATCATGGGAAGTTTAATTGTATGTGAAAACAATGCCTATTATAATCGAATGTATACGGTTTCTCCTCAAGGTGAAATTTCAACCTACGATAAGCGACATTTGTTTCGAATGGGAAATGAACATGAGCACTTTGTGGGTGGGAAGGATAAGGGAATTGTGAAAATTGGAGAATGGAGAATTCGCCCAATTGTTTGCTACGATCTACGTTTCCCAGTGTGGAGTCGCAATCAGCAAGATTATGATCTTTTAATTTGTGTGGCTAACTGGCCTGATGCACGTCGTGATGTGTGGAATACGATTTTAAAAGCCCGATCGATTGATAACCAGGCATATGTTGCTGGGGTTAATCGTGTAGGAAAGGATGGTATGGATCTAAGTTATGCCGGAGATTCTTCCTTATATGATGCTCGTGGTATATTAATGGGGAAATGTGAAGATTATATGAATGATATTCAAACGATACATCTATCACTGGATAAACTACGAAATTTTAGAACTAAGTTTCCTGTTTATCTTGATGCCGATGATTTTGAGATAAAAATGTAAGTCAAAAAATATGAATTAAAATTGAATCCTGAGAAAGCATTTAAGATATGTCAACTCAGGATTATTTTTTTGTGGTAATCGATAAGATCTTTAGATCGTCAACTTTTTAATATTTCTAGCTTCGGTATATTTTTCTAGCAAATTTTCTGCCAAATTCATGCTATCATCTAATTCATCTTCCCCTTGGAATGAAATAAAAATCATTAGGAAATTCTGACAAGACAAGTCGATTTGTGTACGAAGAGAATCACTGGTTGCACTACCAAAAGGACCCAGATCGTCACGAAAAATAGGAAGGAACTCTATATTTAATTGCCCTCGGCCAATACCTTGATATTCTTCATCAGTTTCGCCTAAACCCATATTAATATCGCCTATAATTTTGTCTGCATTATATCCGCCAATAGAAAAGCCAGACTTGATGGAAACCAAATTAAGTAAATCAACCACATTATTGATTTTGTACAAGCCTTTTCCGTTCACAATTCGTCTTAATAGAGATTCTGCAGAAAGTCGATATCTATTGGGATCTTTTCCAACACGACGATAGCCATTTTTAGAGGATAGTATTGTGCTTTTGTTCCGAATGTCTTCTACAGATAAATCTATCTCAATTTGTTTGATATATGGATTGATTTCGTTCCAAAGCTTATCACTATTTTCAGTGACTTTTACCTCGCATTCTATCACGCCTAGCTTTAGATCTGGACATAGTTTTGCTAATTGTGGCTCAATTTTTATTATTCGGTTCATATTTAAATAGATTAAAATCAAATTTACTGATTAATTGAATTTATTCAGACTTTAAACGACTCAAAATATATAATTGATGTATTTTTGAAAATAGCTATTATTTAGGATAAGAATATGGAAGGTAAAACAGCATTAATAACGGGATCAGCTAAGAGAATTGGGAAAGAATTAGCTCTTCATTTGGCAAAACAATCTTGGAATTTGGCACTTCATTATAATACTTCAAAAGGAGAGGCTATGGCTTTGAGAGATTACCTTAAAGCTATATATCCTAAGCAGGTATTTAAAGTGTTTTGCTGCAATCTTTCCGATGAGATTGCCTGTGAATCTCTAATCTCTGAGGTCAACAAGGAATTTGGACAGATTGATCTTTTAATTAATAATGCTTCTGTTTTTGATCCTGCTTTGATTAAGGGAACGAGTATAGCTCTTTTCAATGATCAGGTGAATATCAACTTTAAAGCACCTTTTATTTTAATGCGCGATTATGCCAATATTTGTAAAAAGGGAGTCATTTTGAATTTCCTGGATACACGAATAAGCAAGCATGCACCTGACTTTGCTGCTTATAGTCTATCTAAAGTTGCATTATCTCATCTGACTCAAATGGCTGCTTTGGAATTTGGACCTGATATTAGAGTAAATGGGATTGCACCAGGTTCTACTATTGCTCCACTTAATGCCGATGAAAATTATTTAGAAGATAGAGCTGCTTCAACACCAATGAATGTACCAGGAGGCATACAGCCCATTTTAAAATCGCTGGATTACATTCTGGATAATAACTTTCTAACAGGACAAATTTTGTTTTGTGATGGGGGAGAGCAGCTGACTTAATTGGAGTTGTCAATTAATCTGTTAACAATTGGTAAATCGGCTTCTGCCCAGTCTAGATCATAAATTTGATCTAAAGTCAGCCACTTTATGTCCTGATGAGCTAAAAGTTGGAAATTGCCCAGGATATGTTCTACAAAGTATGCTTTTAGCTTGACAATTTTGTCTCCATAGTCGTGGGTATTCTCACATAGAAACTTGCCACATTTAGCTTGAATATTGAATTCTTCATGTAATTCTCTCTCTATGCAGGCTTCGGGGCTCTCACCAATTTCAATTTTCCCACCCGGAAATTCCCATTTACCTCCCTGTTCGCTGGTACCTTTTCTTTGTGCACAAAGAAAGCGATTATCCTTTTGGATAATCGCAGCTGTGACTTCAATTGTTTTTTTTGAATTCATATTTTAAAGTATGATCTAGCTTAGGAATACTGCTATAGATACACCAATAAATGTTCCGATAATATAGCCTAAAATACCGACTAGAATTCCCGGAGTAATTAGTTTCTTTTGTCCCATTGAGGCAGCCATAGGTGCTGCTACAGAAGGTCCCATTATATTTGCAGCAGACGAGATAACGACTTCGTATACATCTAATTTGAAAAGTTTTGCCAGTGCCAATAAGAAAACGAAATGGAACGTCATGATAGTGATATAGAATCCTAGAATTGCAGGACCGATCTCGAAAATCTGATGAATATTAGTTGCTGCTCCAATTACCGCTAAGAAAATATACATCATCCATATACCAACAGAAAAAGCCGTGTTTTCTAATGCTTTTAGGCGTTTAGGAAAAAGGTTGGCAGCTAAAACAGCCAATAGGGTAATGAGTAGAATGCTAAGATTGAGTTCCGTATTTATTAAGTTTTGTAAATAAGGAGCTAAGAAATTTCCTGTTCCAGCAATTAGGGCTGCAATGAAAACAGATACTGCAATACGTTCTATAGTAATTGGGTATTCATCCTTCTGATTATCTTCATTAGAATCGATTTCATTCTCTTTCTTTGGTTTTACAAAGAATCGCGCTAAAAACATGAGCGATGGTGTTAGAAAAAGAAATAGCGTATAAAGATTTGAAACCAAATTATCTACAGCAATAGTTGCAGTAAACATAGGATTGGTGCTGAAATTTAAACTCTCTGCAGCTGCAATAAAGTTAACGCTACCCCCAATTAGAGTGGCAGCAATTACACCAGCAGTATTACCAGCATCTTCACCCAAATCGATCAATGAAAAAGCTAGAAAGCAACCTAATACTATCCCTATCGCTCCAATAATATAGGCTAATAGTAGCTTACCACTTTCCTTTACGATTTTCAGTAAATTAGAGCTAAACAATAGCATTGGAATTGAGATAGGAATAAAATAGGTGAAAACCATATCGTAAACTTCAACCTTCACGTTTGGGTTAGAAGCTACAGGGAGAACACCCAACATGGCTAAAATTGACATGGATATCATGGTAACAAGAATTCCCGATAGTTTTCCAAACCATTTTTTGTGTTCAGAATAAATACCAAAAGCAGCACCACCGGCTACAACGAAAAAGAGTATAAAATGACTGTCGGGAGAAATAAATGATTCCATAAAGTGTGTTTAAAAATTGGGCTGCAATTTAGCTAATTTGTGTCTTAAAAAAAGCAGGAGTTAATTGATTTAGTAAAATAGACTTCTAATTGAAACACTTAGAAATGATTAACTGTATTTTCATTTAGCATTAATGGGCTTAGATATCCGTTTTTTACCAAAAAGGTGATGTAATAATCCTCTGATCAAGTCGAAAAAAGGCATAGGTTTAATTCCTAAAGCTATATTAGCTTGGCTAATTCTGTAAACCAAATTCATATGTTTGATGACTTCCTTATAAGCATTAAACAGGGAGAAGTCTGGATCGTAAATATGGGCAGGTTCAGAATTGGTGCCATTAATTTCCAAAATCTTAATATTTTCACCTTCATATAAATCTTGAATACTATTGACTTTAATGTCGAAACGACCATAAAAGAACCCATCCAAAGGCCTAGCAATTTCTCTAAAGACTCTTACTAGATCTTCATTTATTAAATGTGTGCCATCTAGAAATTTTGTCCCACGACTATGGTTACCTATGGGTTCCACTTTAAATGTGATGCCCTCTGGAACGATGATGTTCCATTTATTAGGGTATCTTTTCTTAAAATATTTTAAACGAGATCTTGCTCTGAATTTCTTAGATAATAATTTCCCAAAGCTATCTCGTCCATTCCCAGTAATGCTAAGAAATTCCTTCATAACGACAGAACTGATGCCATCTTGTGTGCTGTTTGGGAAACGATGATAGAAGATTCCCAATTCGATTGAATGGGCAACAAATTCTTGAATAATAAGATCTTCATTGATAATTTTCAGATAGTTTTCCAGGTCCTTTTCATTATCAATCTTTTCAACACCACGGCCTCGCTCTCCGACATTAGGTTTTGCAATGATAGGAAACGGAATCTCATTTTCATTCATGAGTTTAGTAATATCTACTTTAGATTTTTCTTTTGCAACGAAAAAATCTTTGGTATGATATTCTGAAGACAGTAAATTGAGTAATTTAGTTTTATCTGTTCCGTAGGCACCACCATATGCCATCTGGGGATTAGCAGCTGTGAAATAGGCAAATGATCTGCTTTTTATGGCTAAAACAAAACCATATAAAAACATGGGTGCATAGAATAACCAGGATGGCCAAAATTCAAAATTGATCCATTTGATTATAAATTGAGGGTAATAATATTTCTTTCGGGTCATAGTTTAGGTTTAGGTTTTTAAATATATAAGAAATATTAATCTATAAGTATAGTCTCAATAAAAAAGATCTGAAAATCTTAAATATAGAACCAAGTGAAATTCATCATTAAAGAATTATATAATACGGCTAGTTTTTAATATCTTGTTTTTGAAAAAATCTAACTCTATGCAAATCATAAATGCTTCTAAAGAAATATGCAAACAGTTATTTCAGCTGTGCGATAAATTAGACAATAAGGAATACGCCCATTGCTCTTCTCTTTTAATGGGAAGTTCAATTGGAAAGCATATGCGCCATATCATTGAATTCTATGATTTATTAAGAGAAGGCTCAGAGATTGGAGAAGTTAATTATGACACTCGTGTTCGTAATGTTCAGATTGAGACTGAATTTGAAGCTGCAAAGGATAGACTGGCTTCTATTTTGTCTTGGTTAGATGAATTAACAGTGAATAAAAATATGAGTGTTTACTTCCAATTTAATATGGAGAATGATACTTTGAAGCAAGTTAGGTCTAATTTAATGCGTGAGTTAGCCTATAATTTGGAGCATGCAATTCATCATATGGCCCTGATGCGTATTGCTCTCGATCAACAATTTTCTCATATAAATATTGATCCCAATTTTGGTTTAGCCTATTCTACAATTCGTTATAATAAAAACCAATGTGCACGTTAAGCTATATTCCTATTTCAGATAAGGATTTCATTTTAACAACCAATAGAGATGAAAACCCTAGACGTATTGCTTTAAGTCCAAAGAAATACCTCCACAAGGGGCTTGAACTTCTTTATCCTAAAGATTCAAAAGCCAATGGGAGTTGGATAATTAGTAATTGTATTGATACGACGCTCTGCTTACTTAATGGTGCTTTTGAAAGACATCAGCGCCGAACAGATTATAGACAAAGTAGAGGATTGATGCTTCTAGATTTTTTTCAATATCCAAGTATCAGAAGATTTATCGACAATTATCAGTTTGAAGGTATTGAAGCATTTACACTCGTTATTCTAGAAAGCAAGTGTGGACTGCAATTAACAGAGCTTGTTTGGGATGAGCAAAAATTACATGTGAGAGAACTACTAAGCAATGAAACTAATTTTTGGTCATCAACAACTTTATATACCAACGATATGAAATTGGAACGTGAACAATGGTTTAGGAATTGGTTGGATAATGAAACTCATTTAGATGAAAATACTATTCTTAAGTTCCATAAAACGGGTGGAGTTGGTAATATGGAGTATGGTTTATTTATGAATAGAAGAGGCCTTGTAAGAACGGTTAGTATCACTCAGATAGTTGGAAGTGAGAAAGGACATTTGATGAAATATCTCAATTTGTTAGAAGAGGAGGATTGCAATACAATATAAATGATCGAAAATATTTCGAGGATAAAATAAAAAATGGCTATCAAATTAAATTGATAGCCATTTTTTTATGCTTGGTTTCTGACTAAATCAGAGTATCTATTATTTACCAGGACATTGAGCAATGATATTAGCCTCGATGTCTTGCTTGCTATAAGCCTTGTCGTAATTTGCAGAGAATTTAAGTGCTAAGTTTTCGGCAGTTATCTTATAAGCATTTTTGTCTTCCCATGTATTGATAGGAATTAACATTTCTGTAGGAACGTTAGGGCAAGTTGTAGGAATATTCACGTGGAATAATTCATCTTTAACATACTCAACATTGTCAAGGTCACCATTAAGAGCAGCATCAACCATTGCTCTGGTATACTTCAACTTGATACGAGATCCCGTTCCGTATGAGCCACCGCTCCATCCTGTATTAATAAGGAATACATTGGTGTTATGCTCATCCATTTTTTCACCTAACATATCTGCATAGATATTTGGATTACATGGCATAAATGGCTGTCCAAAGAAACGAGAGAAAGTAGCCTGTGGTTCAGTTACTCCGGTTTCTGTACCAGCTAACTTTGATGTATATCCCATTAAGAACCAAAGCATCGCTTGTTCTTTCGATAATTTTGATACTGGAGGCAATACGCCATAAGCATCAGCAGTTAGGAAAAGAATTGTATTTGGATGACCAGCTGTTGACTCTGGTTTAATATTGCTTAAGAACTCAAGAGGGTATGAGGCACGAGAGTTTGGCGTGTATCTGGTATCGAAGAAATCGATATTCCCATCAGGATACATCATTGCATTCTCAATAATAGCACCATGTTTTTTATAATCGGCATTGTGCATGACTGCATCCCAAATCTCTGGCTCATTTTTTCGCTCCATGTCGATCATCTTCGCATAACAACCATTTTCAAAATTGAAAATACCCTTATCGCTCCAACCATGCTCATCGTCACCTAGAAGTGCACGATTAGGATCAGCAGAAAGTGTTGTTTTACCAGTACCTGAAAGGCCTAATAATAATGCTGAATCTTTTCCTTTCCCTTCGTTTGCAGAGCAATGTAATGGTAATACACCATTAAAAGGAAGTAGGTAGTTCATCACAGTAAACATCAATTTCTTCATGCTACCCTGATATTGAGAGCCATATACAATACCAATTCTTCTATCAACATCAACAACGACACAAAGTCCAGATGTTTCACCATTAGGCAAGTCGCGTACTAAGCCTTTATAACGATCTTTGTCAAGCTCGTCGTTTGGAAGTGCAATAAGTTGGAATTCTTGACCAGCAAAAACCGAATTCTGAATATCTTCTGGTACAGGTCGGAACATATTGTCAATGAAAACCTGATTTAGAGCTTTGTCAGAAGTTGTTTTAACTGGAAGAGCATATTTTGAATCAGCCCCAATTACTCTGGTTGTTGTAAATACAGTCTTTTTGCTTTGAATAGTCTTTAATGCATCTTCATAGATGAGTGCAAACGTTTGCGGACTAAGACCGATATTATTAGGTGAAGTCCAGTCAATATTTGATTCACTTTCTGGGTTTCTAACAATATATGTGTCTTTAGGGCTACGACCTGTTGAGTTAGATGGTGTCCAAGTTGCAAGAGCTCCATTGGGTGTTACTATGGCATCTTTGTTATCAACTGCCTTTGTAATTAAATCTTCTCTAGAAAGATTTTCTCTAACATCTTGATGCGCTTCTAAAACTTTTTGTAGTTCTTCAATCATGCTTATTTGAATTGTACTCATCATATTATTTTTAGGTTTGGAACCCCAAAACTATGATGAGATATTTAACTATCCTAATATGTACATCTATTTTTTCTGTTTATTTATTATCTATTCTCATTGATGTTTTGTAGGTTTACCGTGGGAAAGAAGTTGTATATCTACCTGATATATTAGCATTTCCACTTTTTTCTATTTTACAATCTCTCCTTAGGTCTTTATTATCAATTGTTTCAGACTGTCTTGTCTTTTTATATCACTCTATTAGAGAAAAAAAGTGTTAATCATATTTCATGCAAACGATTCCGTAAAAATGAAGATTTAAATGAATTCTGTGATGTTTTTCTTTTAATACAAGAAAAAAAACAACTAAAAAGGGCGTTTAATTATCTCATATCGGAATTCATAATTTACTTAAAAGGAGGGAGTTTTCCAAACAATAAAATCTACCTTAATATGAGAGTGAATATTCTGGCCTTTTTATTTTTGAAGAATATATCGGTTTAAAAATTAGTTTAAGAATTGAGTTGAATAATTTTTGCAAAAAAAATGCCCACGTCTTAGGGGGACATGGGCAAATACTCTAAAGGACTAATTAACCTACTAACCAAGCTTTCGCTTGTAATCATTTTGTTTGCAAATCCTATATTTCTATAATAGAATCTCCGAACTAAAGATATAAATATAATTGATTTATAAATCTAATTTTAATCATATTTTTCTTGTTTATAACGATTTTATTAAGGACATAAGAAATCTACTACTCATTTTTAATCGTGAAAAAGCGTTGCTTTATCGAGTGGGAAATATGTTTAACCTGCTGATGGTTAGTTGTAAATATGTGGATGTCTGTATTTGTTAATTTAATTATTGTTTACTCTATAGACGGTTTAAAAAGCGTTCAAATAAATTTTGATTAAACCAATTTTGATTTAAACTTTGATCCGCAATTTTCTCAAAACGAGTTGAGTATTCTTTCATTAGACCATTATCAGATGTGTAATTTATAGCTTCCTCGTATGATTTTAATATGCTTTTACAAAAAGCTTCTTTGATAATCTCTTTTTCTGCCGAATAGGTTTGTGCAATTTCAATATTATAAAGCATGATGTCGGAAATTAGAGATGGATCAACACCGAGTCGTTTAAAATGACGTATATAGCTTTGTGCAACAGAGCGTCTACATTTAGCTTTTCTCTTAGTATGAGGGAAGTATTCTTTTGAAATTTTAAACTTACATTCTTCAATCAGTTTATTCTCTTTAGGATTAAAAGCAAAATCATAGTATTCTTTTACCTCTTTAAACCGAGTGTAGAGTTCTAATATTTGATCTTGTAATTGTTCTTTGTTAAGATCATGTGTGTATCGTTTTAAATCGCGCTTGCTCATGGAATATAGTTTAAGTCAATTGCTAATTAGTTTATTTACACTTAACAATTGTTTATTGGTCGCTCAAAAATAAGTAATATTGTATTAGTAATATTAAGATGTAGAATCGATGGAGCAAGAAAGTATCTCACGATTGGAGATTTTAGAAAATATAATGGAATTTTATAAAGTTCAACCAGGAATGAATAAAGACGGAAATTTGGAGAAAATAGAAGAGTATTTATTATTAATGCATGCTTTATATACTGATTCTTCACAAGAACTAGATGAATTGGATATTAATGATGTAGATTTTATTGAAAATCTTTTTGATTGTTTTAATGGTTATCTGAATGCAGTTGGGGAGGAGATGGATAAGATATTTGATGAAAACACAATGGACTTGACTCTAATTCCAATTTATGGCTTTTCAATTATTTTACCTATTCATGCTATAGAAATGATCAAGAGCTGGAATAAATCAGAACAGGATATATGGCAAATTGGAGATGAATTGTCAAAACTGGAAGGATTGGTTGAGGAAGATTTATTCTTTGAGAATTTCTTAGATTTAATTGAGAAGTTAATGTTGCGTATAAATGCAAAGCTGGTGATTGCAGTTGAGAACCTAATTTAATTAGATGCATGATTGAAATGTTATAATTCTAACAAAAAACAAATAAACTGTGTTATATTTGCTCGATTTTCGAATTGAGTTGATCTTTTAACAATATGTGGTGATTGTTTGAATTAAATGGATAATTCTTTTCAATATGTAAATATGTTTCATCCTGATACATTCGGGGCTTAAAAATAATAGTATGCATTTTAGTTTTATTGAGATTCTTTCTGCTTTTATGGTTTTGTTTGCTGTAATTGATATTATTGGAACTATTCCAATTCTTGTTGACCTGAAGAAAAAAGGTGGTGAGATAAAAGCCTTAAAAGCTAGTTTAGTGGCACTTGCTGTGTTAATTGGCTTTACTTTTTTGGGAGAGAAGCTTTTAGGATTATTCGGTGTTGATATTTCAAGCTTTGCAATAGCAGGTTCTTTTATTCTATTTATAATGGGAGTGGAGATGGCGCTTGGTCTTGAAATTATAAAGTATGATGGTCCTTCTGGTGTTTCAATTGTTCCAATTGCATTTCCATTAGTTGCAGGAGCAGGTTCTTTTACTTCAGTAGTAGCACTTCGTGCTGAATATGCACTTGAAAATATAATTGTGGCCTTAGTTTTGAATTTATTTATCGTTTATATGGTACTAAGATCGACCTCAATTGTTGAACGTTTTTTAGGTGAAGGTGGGATACATATATTACGAAAAGTGTTCGGAATCATTCTGTTGGCAATATCGGTAAAACTCTTCATGACCAACGTTGCTATCTCTATAAAATCCTTAATTCCGATGATTAAGGATGTCTTATAGAAAATAAGCTTGAAATAATTTCGAATTTTGGCTTATAAATAGGGATTTATGCTAACTTTGCCCCTTCAAATAATTTGAAGAAAAAGCTGTGTGCTACTTTATTATTAGGCTTTCTTGATGCTACATGTCAGTCAGAAAATAAAATTTGCGATTTCACTGTAAAAAACTTACAAATAGATTTGAATAATTCGAAAATTATTGCGTATTTTGCGCACTGTTTGAAAAGCATTTAAGGAAAAAAAATAATCTGGACTATGTCAAGAGTTTGTCAAATTACTGGAAAGAGCGTAATGGTGGGAAATAACGTTTCTCACTCAAAAAGAAGAACTAAAAGAAAATTTTATCCGAATCTATTCGATAAAAAGTTCTATCTTCCTTTGGAAGATCGCTGGATTGAATTAAGAATTTCTGCTGCCGGAGTACGTCTAATTAACAAATTAGGTGTTGAAGGTGCTTTGAAAAAAGCTCAAGAAAAAGGATTTATTAAAAAATATTAAAAGGCATATAAGATGGCTAAAAAAGGTAATAGAGTACAAGTGATTCTTGAGTGTACTGAGCATAAAGATAGTGGAATGCCTGGAACTTCAAGATACATTTCTACTAAGAACAAAAAGAATACTCCTGATCGTATGGAGTTGAAGAAGTATAATAGAATTTTGAAAAAAGTTACTCTTCACAGAGAAATTAAATAATATTAAGTTATGGCTAAGAAAGTAGTAGCATCCCTACAAAAAGGTGAAGGTCGTGGTTACGCAAAAGTAATCAAGATGGTTAAGTCGCCTAAGACAGGAGCATATTCTTTTAAAGAAGAGATCGTTCCTAACGCTAATGTTAAAGATTTCTTTGCTAAATAGTAAAGAGTTTCTATATCGATTTAAAGCTCCTCAATCTTGAGGAGCTTTTTTTATGCCTTTTTCTTTGTTATTATAGGCTTAATAAGGAGTTCAGTTAAGTTTAGTTTTGATTATAAGCCTAAATGATGACTGCTATCAAATAAAAAATTAATTATAAATCCAAAGCAGTATATTTTTTTGTAATTTAGCCGACCTAAACTGTATTATATACTATGGGATTATTTGGCATTTTTTCAAAATCGAAAAAAGAAAATCTAGATAAAGGACTTGCAAAGACTAAGGATAGCGTATTTAAAAAGTTATCCAGAGCTGTAGTCGGAAAATCGAAAGTTGATGAAGAGGTATTGGATGAATTAGAAGAAATTCTAATTTCGTCTGATGTGGGAGTTGATACAACTGTTCGAATCATTGATAGAATTGAAAAACGCGTTGAAGAAGATAAATTTCTAGGTACATCAGAGTTGAATCGTATTCTTAAAGAAGAGATTTCTTCTCTTTTGCAAGAGAACAGTCAAGGTGACTATGAGGCTTGGCAATTACCAAAATCAGATCACCCTTATGTGATTATGGTTGTTGGTGTTAATGGTGTTGGTAAAACAACGACTATTGGTAAGTTGGCTCATCAATTTAAACAATCAGGACGCAAAGTGATGTTAGGTGCTGCTGATACTTTTCGTGCAGCAGCTGTAGAACAGTTACATATTTGGGCAGATAGAGTTCAGGTTCCTATTGTAGATCAAGGCATGGGAGCTGATCCAGCTTCGGTTGCATTTGAAACACTTACAAAAGCTAAGAGAGATGGTATTGATGTGGTAATTATCGATACAGCAGGACGATTGCACAATAAGATCAACTTGATGAATGAGTTGAGTAAGATAAAACGTGTCATGGATCGTGTGATTCCTGAAGCTCCACATGAGATTCTTTTGGTTTTAGATGGATCTACAGGACAGAATGCTTTTGAGCAAGCTAAGCAATTCACTTTGGCTACCGATGTAAATGCTTTAGCCATTACCAAACTGGATGGTACTGCCAAAGGTGGTGTTGTTATTGGTGTTTCCGATCAATTTAAAATTCCTGTAAAGTATATTGGAATTGGTGAGGCCATGACGGATTTGCAGGTTTTCAACCGGGACGAATTTGTTGATTCTCTATTTAGTTAAGCAGATGGATTCAGATTAGTAATTACTTATAATTACTGGCGTATTTTAAACCAAAATTATAAAGGATTTCGTATAATTAATTGAAAAGAATTATATGTGTTTTAAATAACTTTGATTTAAGATTTCATATAAAAACTTAAAACGAAAGGCAGTTGGTAAAAATCTACCAACTGCCTTTTTTTTTAGTTTGTTATTTAGCTTACCCCGAAAGCCTATTCATATATTTTAATCAGTTTTTCTTTGAATTCTTTCATTAACTTGCTCGTTTCATTATAATTAGCAGTTGATTCAAGTTTTCCCTTTGAGACAGGAACAATCTTTTTCTTTTGCAGTAGTTTTTTATCCGATTTCCAAATAATTTGTTCATTACCCACTACTTCTTTTCGTTTTTGCACATCGCTAATGTTTCCCGATTTGCTGATAGAGCTAATGGTTTCACCCGTTTTAGTATTGCGCAAATTTATGCTTATGACATAATCGCAACTTGAGCTTAGTTCGTAAGTGTTTATCTCAGAGGTTAAAATGCTATAGTCATTGGTTTTCATCTTTTTCTTTTCAGAAATTATGAGTCCATAAGCTACACGCTCAAAAGTTGAAGGTCCTTTTACGGATACATTTGTAATCTTTTTCTTGTCGCTAGTTTCGTACTGTACTAAAGCTTCACGGGTTTCGGTATTTACCTTTTTCTCTGCCTGCACTTTATAGTTCGAGAACTTTGCATCGATATATGCAGCTGCCTTATATCCATCCTTCAGCAAATCGGCTTTGCTAGAGTCAAATTCTCGTTTGTATAATGAATTCTTTCCATCAATAAATATCTGATTTTCAACATCCCAATCGCGAACAGCTCCCAAGTCGGGCATATATATATGTATTTCTGTTTCTTGTCCAAGCTTTTTAAATAACTTATATCTTTTGTTGTTTTCAGCCTCAGGACAATAGCCTCTAGTTTCGTTCAGTATAAGCGATGCTCTGTATTTATCTAAACGCTTACCACTATTAATCAAACTGTTTGCTTTATTCATAGCCTCCTTAGCAATATATTGCTTGTAGTCGTTATAATCTTTTATAAACTCCCCGCACTTGTCAAACTGATCGCAAGCCTTTTTTACGATTTTTATATCGTTTGACTTAAATAAGTCTTTCCCTTTATTGTAATGATCTTCAGCTGCATTTTTCTTACTTGCTTCGAACTCTTTGCTATATTCTTTTATCTCGAATTTTAGTTCTACTTGTTTCTTGTTGTATAGGGTAGGCATTTTAGCAAGTGAAGCATACATATCAACCAAATCGGAATAAATATCAACCAATTTATCGTTTACAAATTCACCTCCAGTACTTTTTGCGGTAGATTCGATTTTTGATTCCGATTTCAGTGACTTTTTATAATATTTACTAACAAAATTCACAATAGTTTTGTTCGTCGGCTCCAAGACTGCAGCTTGTGCTCCATAATTTACAGCCTCGTAATAATTTTTTTCACTTTTGGCATTTTTAGCTTTACGATACAGTGCTTTAAATTCTTTTGAACTTTTTGTTTTAGCACTTAAATTGATATTGCTTGCACCTAAACTAATTAGTAAGCACAAGATGATTCTTAGAAACATAATTTTAGTTTTAATTTTTATATTATTGCTGTCTACAGAGTTATGCTTTTTGTAGGTTTTACAAATAACTCGTTTCAAGTAAATTTTAATAGTTCTAATCTGATTTAGGTGACTAAACACCTGAAGCGGTTAACTTGGTATAATCAACAACTTTCAGGGACTCTCTACAATCATTTTTCTTTTTCATACTTACGAATTTGAATTTATTACTATTGGGTTTAATAATTTCTTCTCTCAGAATCCAATTTGGGCTGATAGGCGATTAATTATGTGTTGACATTTGTTGAAATAATATAATACAGGGATGATTTTTCGCGTTTACAAAATGGATGACTTCGTGTTTATTTTACTGGGTTTTCATTTATGGTGATAATATGTCTTGATTGATCAAAATTGATTGATTGAAATCAATGATTAATTCATTTATATTATGTTAATGTGTGGTTTTTGTTTTTTTCTTTGAGTTTTAAGCCCAAATATTTCATTAGCTAAATAATGATTTTTAAGCTTTAAAAGCTATTCTTTACGATAGACAAAGGAATAGACAAAATGATGTATGATCTCTAAGTGTCACGTTATGAAAGGAGTGTGATATGATGTTGTATTTTGGTTTTGTAGTTGCGTGCTATTGTAATATATAATGATTATGTTTGCAGTTTTGGGAATATTAGCTGATTATTGACAAATAGAAAGTGCTTATTATGACTAGGATTATTTTTTTATGTATATATATGCTTTTAGCTTCCACAGTTTCAAAAGCCAATCTCCAAACGGACTCTTTAACTCTGGTATCCAAAAATCAAAAGGGCGAGAAATTATTAAGTACAATGCTTAAGCTCACCGAAGAATTCTCATACGAATCGGATGGTGATACGACAATTTATTATGCAAAAAAAACGTTTGTTTTAGCCAAGAAATATAAGGATACATATGCCTTGGTTTCTTCTCAACTTTTTATTTCAGCTGGATACTTTTCCAAAAAGGAATATGAACAGTCACGTGAGGTAGTTTTATCGGCTTTGAATATGGCAAGTATTAAAAATTATCCGAAAAGGCATGTGATGTTATTGTATATGATTGCGCGTTGCTATCAAAAAGAACTGAAGTACGAACAGGCAATTGACTGGTATAAAAAAATGTATGAAGTTTCTTCGAAATTGGCCATTGAAGCATCGAGCGACAATCAGGCTAGAGCCTATTGCAAGGGAGGTTTGCAACAACTGTCCTATACCTATTATTATGCAGGCAAATCTGATGAAGGCATTTCTTATTTTAAATCAATAGAAAAGAAGGCCAAGACTTTACCTAAGGATGTGGAACGAAGTGTTTATTCTAATACTTCATTTCTCATGTTGCAAGGGCAAGATTATCAGGCGGCTGAGAAATATCTACTGGGCGCCTTGGCTATTAGTGAAAAAGAGGGGAGTCTTGATGATAAGTACCAGGACAATGCCTATTTGGGCTCCAATTATGAAAACAGTAAAAGAAGTCTCCTTGCAATAAAATATTTTCGTAAGGCATTGGAAATTGCCCAAGAGCAAAAGTCAGATCTGAAAATAGCCTGGATTATGATGAGCCTATCCAAATCTTATGAATCAATTGGTAACTTAAAGGATTGTTTCGGAATGAGGTTTGGGAGTATGAAACTTTATAAGAAAATAAATGATTCTATTGGAATGGCATATGTGCATAACCAGATTGGAAGCTTGTTTTCCAGGTGGCATAATTTTAAGGATGCTGAATTACATCTTAAAACTGCAGAAGGAATATATACACGCCAACATAGAGTAGATAATATGGGAGCAGCTCATATTAACTTAGCCAGCTTGTATGCCAAACAGAAAAAATATGATTTACTTCAATATCATGTCGATGAAGTTGAAAAAATTATCAATAAGACGCACAGTAATCACCAAACATCCCAATTTTATTATTGGAAAGGAATACTTGCCTTGGAGAAAGACAATGATGTTAAAGCAGCAATCGACTGGTTTAACAAGATTGGTGCCATGCTTCATAAATATCAGTACAATGGTGTGCTTGTCTTGGGTAACTTCAGTCTTGCAAAAGCTTATATGCGTTTGGGTGATGAAAATAAGGCATTGGCTTGTAGTGTGAAGGCTTATGCCTTTATGGAGTCGTTAAAGGATGTTTATCAGAAAAAACTGATAGCTGAGCAATTGTCAGGTATATATGACAATAAGCAACAGTCAGACAGTGCTTTTAAGTACCTAAAAGTATCGAAGTATATTAATGATAAGATTTTTAAACAAGAAAATACAATTGCTCTTTATCAAAATGAAAGAGATTTTAGGCTGTCGGAAGCCAAAGATGAAAAACAAGCTCTACTTAAAGAGAAAAAAAACTTATTTCAAGTGCTTCATAAGAATCGATTGGGTTTTATTATAGCTGCAACAATTGCTTTCTTGTTGGTTTTATCAATTTATCTTTATAGGAATATTCGTTTTAAGAGAGTGATTGAAGTGAAAGAGGAAGAAAAGAACCAAGTTGCAAATCGTTTTGTGGAAAGTGAGACAAAGTTAAGTGATGCTCAAAATGAAATAAGTGATCAGAATCTGATTATTAATAAATTGAATGAAGATCTTCGCAGTAAGATGGATGAAAATGGTGTGACTGTGTCGGATGATATTGGTGTTTTGCTTAATTCCAATTTGGCTACTGATGATGAGTGGGCGAGTTTTCTGAAAACCTTTAATAAGGTGCTGCCAGGCTTCTTTTATAATATGAGGATTAAATACCCAAAGCTAACACAGAATGAAGAACGAATATTTGCCCTTTTAAAACTGAACTTAAGCACTCAAGATATGTCTCAAATATTGGCAGTTTCCAAGGCAAGTGTAAATACAGCTCGCTACCGCTTGCGAAAAAAACTAGGATTAAGTCAAGATGAAAAGCTTGAAGATATCGTAAATATGTTTTAATTCGCTGAGAGCAAATAATTGCTGATCAAATATTTGTTTAGATATCTAAAATTTATCTTATTTTTGTGCGCTAAAATAGAGCTGAGTAAGAATTGCTTACTTAGTATTTATTCAAATCTGATAATAATTAATCATGAGCCAAAATAAAATCAATATAATTAGTCTTGGTTGTTCTAAAAACTTGGTAGATACTGAACTTCTGATGAAGCAGTTGGATGCGAACCAATTTGAGGTGAGCTGTGACGAAGACAATAGCGATGCCCGAACTGTTATTATTAATACTTGCGGATTTATCGGTGATGCTAAGGAAGAATCTATTGATATGATTTTGCAGTTTGCAGATGCTAAGAAAGAAGGCCTTATCGATACACTTTTTGTGATGGGTTGTCTGTCGGAGCGTTACCGCGACGAATTGGCTATCGAAATGCCTGAAGTTGATAAGTTTTTCGGCAAATTTGAATGGAAATCGATCGTAAAAGAGCTTCATAAAGAGTACAAACCCGATTTCTCGAACATGAGAATGATTACAACACCTAAGCACTTCGCTTATTTGAAAATTTCAGAAGGTTGTAATCGTGGCTGTTCATATTGTGCTATTCCTATTATTACAGGAAAACATATTTCTCGACCCGTCGAAGAAATTGTTGAAGAAGCTACTAATTTGGCTGCTTTAGGAGTTAAAGAATTTTTAGTGATTGCTCAAGATTTATCATACTATGGTCACGATTTGTATGGCAAATCGATGTTGGCAGAACTTATAGAGAAGCTTTCAGAGGTTAAAGGTTTGGAGTGGATTAAGTTGCACTATGCTTACCCAACTCAATTCCCTTATGATATTCTTAAGGTGATGCGCGAAAACCCGAAGGTTTGTCGCTATTTGGATATTGCCCTTCAGCATTCGAGCGATAATGTGCTTGGTTTGATGCGTCGTGGTATCAATCGTGAGAAAACTGTTGAGCTGATTAATAGAATTAGAGAAGAGGTTCCAGGTATTACTTTGCGTACCACCATGTTGGTTGGACATCCAGGTGAGACAGAGGCTGATATGGAAGACTTAAAAGCCTTTGTTAAAGAAATGAAATTTGAGCGTTTAGGTGTTTTTCCGTATTCAAACGAGGAGGATACTTATGCAGCTATTAATTATATCGACGATATTCCTCAGGAAGTTAAAGAGGCTCGTAAGGACGAGATTATGGAGCTTCAGCAAGAAATATCTCGTGAATCTAATCAGTCTCGAATAGGGGAGAAAATGAAAGTCATCATCGATCGTAAAGATGAAGACTTTTATTACGGACGTACAGAATTTGATTCTTATGAAGTTGATCCTGAAGTTTTAATTTCTAGCCAAAATTTCAATCTCAATATTGGACAGATGTGTGATGTTGAAGTAACTGATGTAGAAGATTACGATTTGTTCGCCATTGTAGTGGACTAAAAAGCAAATACTGCTAGTATTACACTTGCTGATAGCGATTGTAAGACAGATATACAACTCCAATTGGGTTTCTTGTAAGAAACTCGATTGGAGTTTTTTTATTTTCACCATTCAGAAGCTTAAGGTTTTTTGAAACTGATTAAAGGGAATATAAAAGTTGATAAGGGGAATGCGTTAATTGACAAAAGGAATACGTAAAACTACTGTTGGAGGATGTGAAATATTTAGGGGAATGCAGAAATTCATCGGGGGAATGTGAAAGTTGACTAAGGGAATGCGTAAAACTATATGGGGAGTGCATAAAACGTCTAATAGAATGTATGAAATGAACTTTTCAATCGAATTTTAAAACCATATTTTCATGCAATAACCCTAAATATAGGCATTCGATACGAGTTGGTATTTTAATTGAGAATGGGATTTTCCTCAATTTACCTATTTGATATGATTCTAATTGTAGCTACTCTTATTCAAACAAAAAAAATAAACGCTCAATCTTATACCGGATTGAGCGTTTTCTAAAATTTGCTTATTCTCTAGTTTGACCATCGCTAGATACCAACCATTTGTATGAGCATAACTCCTGTAATCCCATAGGTCCACGTGCATGTAATTTTTGAGTACTAATGCCAATCTCAGCACCTAAACCAAATTGTGCTCCATCTGTAAAAGCAGTTGACGTATTTGAATACACCACAGCTGCATCAACGGCCGTAAAAAACCTCTTGATGCTATCCTTATTCTCACTAACGATTGCTTCGCTGTGTTTTGAACTGTATTGATGAATATGATCCAGAGCAGCTTGAAAACTGTCAACCGTTTTGATAGACAGCTTGTGACTTAGAAATTCTGTTCCAAATGAATCCTCATTAGCTAAATGAAGCAGATTGGCTGAGTATTCACCTTTAATTTCATTGTAGGCTCTTTCATCAGCATAAATTTGAACTTCTTTACTTTCTAATGTCCTTATTAGTTCAGGTAAATCGGACAATCTATCCTGGTGTACAATCAAGCAATCGAGAGCATTACAAACACTAACGCGTCGTGTTTTTGCATTAAATACGATTTGTTTCCCTTTTTCAATGTCACCGTCTTTGTCGAAATAGGTATGTACAATGCCTGCTCCGGTTTCTATTACAGGAACTGTAGAATTATTTCTTACCGAATTAATCAGGTTTTGTGAACCTCTTGGAATCAATACATCAACATAATCTTCTGCATGCATCAAGTCTATAGCTGCCTGTCGGTCAGAAGGCAAAAGCTGAATGATATCGGAATTAAGCCCCGATTGTTCGAGAGAATCTCTTATGATTTGAACAAGACATTGGTTTGATTTTTCAGCATCTGATCCTCCTTTTAAAATGCAGGTATTGCCAGATTTAAGGCATAGTGCAAATACATCGATCGTAACATTTGGTCTCGCTTCATAAATAACACCAACTGTTCCCAGTGGCACACTTACTTTTTCTAAGTCAAGACCATTGTCCAGCGTTTTTCTATCGAGAACCTTAACTAAAGGAGAAGCTTGGTCAACTATGTTTTCGATATCAGAAGCCATACTCTCAATTCGATTATCATCCAAAAGAAGGCGATCGTAATTGGGATGACTTGGATCCATTTTATCTAAATCTTTTTGGTTTTCAGAAATGATAAGATCACTCGATAACCTTAAATTATTAGCCAATGAAAGAAGCGCTTTGTTAATTTGTATGTTTTCAAGAAAAGCCATTTCTCTGGTTACTTTCTTTATTTTTTCTAATTGTCTTCTAATATTCATCTTGATATTCTTTAATAATTTATTTGAAAATTATTTCGCATCAATATTTAAATGGAAAGTTATACTCTAATATAGGAATAGGTAATCGTAATGCACCAATGGTTTTACTCCAATTTTACCCATATAGCTTTCTCCCTTTAACTTGCCATATTGCGCTTTGCCTAAGCCAATTGTTTTACCTCTTGAGTTGATGATTTTAACGATATCACCTTTTTCAAAAACGCCCTGCATAGCTACAATTCCAATTGGTAGCAGGCTACTTGCCTTCTGTGAGAGCAGTGCTTCTTCAGCACCTTGATTAATCATGATTCTTGCTTTCTCGAAACCATCAGAACCGGCTAGCCATTGTTTTACGTTAGATGATTTTCGACTAGGTATGAATTGAGTATGTTCGATTTTTTCAGGGCAATTGATCAGATTAGTAATAATGTTATTTTCCGTTCCATTGGCAATATGAACCGGAATGCCAGACTTGGCAATTCTTCCAGCAATATTACATTTGGTAAGCATGCCACCTCTTCCAAAATTTGATTTTTTTGTCGTAATGAACTTTTTCAACTGGTTAATATCTCCATTGATTGTTTGAATAAGAGTGGATGAAGCTCTATTAGGATCGCCATTATAAATACCATTGATATTGCTTAAAATATACAAGCCATCAACGTTCATCATCGATGCGATTAAACCTGATAATTCATCGTTATCGGTAAACATGAGTGCCGTTACCGAAACAGTATCATTTTCGTTTATAATTGGTAGTATGTTGTTCGATAATAAGGAGTTTAAGCAATTTTTTATATTTAAATAATGCTCTCGTGTACTGAAATCCTGTTTCGCTACTAATACTTGAGCACATTGGATATCATACTTTGAAAGAAATTTGGAGTAGATATTTAACAGCTCTACTTGCCCAATCGATGCCCAAACTTGACGAGCAGAGACTGTATCCGTTTTATCGCTCAATTTTATTTTGCTACGGCCAATTGCCACGGCTCCCGAGGAGACTAAAAGACATTCGTAGCCCTGTTTTCGTAATTCAGAAATCTGATAAACGATATTTTCAATTCTTTTTTTATCAAGTTCGCCATTGTTCTTAGTTAGAACATTAGATCCTATTTTAATGCAAATTCTTTTCATATGTTTTTAGGGTATAAGCACCAATATGGTACGTCGATAACTTATGGCGACCGCATACATTTATGGTGGTAGAAATGCAGGATGCCAAAAAGGATACAACAATTATTATCGGCGACAGTAAATTGTGATTTACTGTCGTGTGATAAATACGTGTTGCACAATAAATGGGCTAGTTCTGAACAAGCTCTAATATTAGTTAATGTGTGGGAAATATTATCTTACCCAAGGGGATTATGAAGGGCAAAAAGAGGCATTAATAAGCAAGATGTATTAAATTTTAATACATCTTTATTCGTCTTATCGATAAGAGTTTTGAATCTTTTCATAACAATATCTGTTGGTATAAGGCTAAGCGCTTAAATAATCGACATTAAATATAGTAATTTTTCTGAGACCGAGTTTTCTGCTTGAAATTTAATCAAATAAAACCTCGTGGCTTGCCACGGGGTTTTATTATTGTCTCCCCTGAATTAAAGTGGAGATGTCAGTCGGATGACTGATAGAGGGTTGAAATAAGGAAAATTTGTTTTTCAACTTTTAAGTTGAAAAAAGGTTGACGAAATGCTCCTTGGCTTGCCAAGGGGATAGTCAGCTTTAAGAATTTTTTTTTTAAATTAAAAAGTGTAATCTATCACTTTTCTATCCATCATCATTTCCTTTAAGACTGATAAGGCTTTAAGATGTTCAGGATGGTTTGCATAATCCGATAGATTTTCGAGCTTTTCGATCACTACATTAACAATGAAATCAAAGGATGCTTCAGACTTAAGCTCGTCAAATCCGATTTGCAGGAATTTGATTTCGGGAACTTTTTTATCAAGTCCATCAAAGGCTTTTCTTAGTCTTTCGTAATATTTTTCCTTTTCTTCTTCAGACTCAAAAGCCTTAAACTTAAACATGGCTATATGCTTGATCATTGCGGTGTTTTTTATAAATGAGTAATTCTACCGCCTAATATAGGCGTTTTTAAGGAATTATTCTCTCATTCTATGACTATAGATAAGCTGATACTGACATGTTATATGACTATATCTTGAATAATTTAAATAGTTCCAAATTATTATTAAATAGGTAAGCAAAACAGAATAGGTGAATAAAAGTTAAATAAGTGAGATTGAAATTGTCCACTCTAATTTTGGGTCACTAAGAATCAGATAATTCTTATATTTGTTATTCTTTGAGAATTGGATCTAATAACTTATTCTCAATATACATCCTAAAAGAAATAGAATCATGACTAAAAATATAAATCCTTTATTGAGCAAGTTCAGCACGGCTCATCATACAGCACCATTCAGTCAAATAAAGATGGAGCATTACATGCCTGCTTTTCTTGAAGGAATAAAGCTAGCCAAAGAGGAGATTGAGCTTATTGCCCATAATAGTGAAGATGCGAGTTTTGAAAATACCATAGAAGCGATGGACTATATAGGAGAACTGCTTGATCAAGTGTCTTCTGTGTTTTTCAATTTGAATCATGCTGATACCAGTGATGAGATGCAAGCTTTAGCTAGAGAAGTGTCGCCATTATTAAGTGAATTCTCCAATGATATTGTAATGAATGAGCCTCTTTTTGCAAGAGTAAAATTGGTTCATGATAATAAACAAGCTTTGGACTTATCTGCTGAACAAGCTATGCTTTTGGATAAGCGTTATAAATCCTTTGTACGTTCCGGTGCTAATTTGGTAGGAGATAAAAAGGCTAGAATAAGAGAGATTTCTAAGGAGCTTTCTCAACTAACCCTTCAGTTTGGTGAAAACGTATTGGCTGCAACTAATAATTTTGAGTTAAATATTACAGATGAAAAGGAGCTAGCAGGTTTGCCTGATGGTGTAATGGAAGCGGCCGCTTCTATTGCAAAAGCTAAGGATAAGCAAGGTTGGGTATTTACCCTCCAATTCCCTTCTTATGTACCTTTTATGCAGTATGCCGATAATCGTGAACTGCGCGAAAAAATGTTTAAAGTGTATACGTCTCGTTGTTTTAATGACGAATTTGATAATCAGGTAATCATTAAAAAAATTGTAGCCTTACGTTTGGAGAAAGTGCAACTTTTTGATTATCCAAGCTATGCACAATTCGTATTAGAGGAGCGCATGGCAGAGAATCCTGATAAAGTTATCGGTTTCCTTAACGAATTGCTTGAAGCGTCGATGCCTAAAGCTAAAGAAGAGTTTGCTGAGCTTCAGGTTTATGCAAAAAGGATAGGTGCTGACTTTGAATTGCAACGCTGGGATTGGGCTTATTATGCTGAGAAATTGAAAACAGAAAAGTATCAGGTTAATGATGAACTAACACGTCCTTACTTCGAGTTGGAACGTGTTAAGCAAGGCATTTTCGATTTGGCTACTGAATTGTATGGCTTGAGTTTTAAGCTAAACACTGAGATTGATAAGTACCATGAGGAAGTTGATGTTTACGAAGTTTTTGATAAAAAAGGCGATTTTCTTTCAATTTTTTATGCAGATTTCCATCCTCGCGATAGCAAACAAGGTGGTGCCTGGATGACTTCTTACAGTGAGCAATTTCTGCAATCGGGTAAAGATCATCGCCCACATATTTCTATTGTATGTAATTTCACACGTCCAACTGAAACCAAGCCTTCATTATTAAGTTTTGGTGAGGTCACAACTTTCTTGCACGAGTTTGGCCATGCTTTGCATGGTATGCTATCACAATGTTCGTATCCAAGTTTATCAGGCACTAGCGTTTACCGCGATTTTGTTGAATTGCCATCTCAGTTCATGGAAAACTATGCATTCGAAAAGCAATGGCTGGATAAGGTTGCTAAACACTACGAAACAGGAGCAAAGATACCTGCTGATTTGGTTCAGAAGATTATTGACAGTGGTAATTTCCATTCAGGATATGCCTTTATTCGTCAAATCAGTTTTGGCTTGAACGATATGGCTTGGCATTCTATTGAAAAACCAATTGAAGGAACGGTAGCTGAATTTGAAACAGGAGCTATGCAGGCTACTGAGCTTTTCCCAAGACTGGAAACATCGTGTATGAGTCCTGCATTCTCTCATATTTTTGCAGGAGGATATGCAGCAGGTTACTATGGCTATAAATGGGCTGAGGTACTAGATGCCGATGCTTTTGATGCCTTTAAACAAAATGGAATATATGATAGTGAAACAGCTGATTCATTTAGAATGAATGTCCTTGAAAAAGGAGGAAGTGAACATCCAATGGTTCTTTACAAACGCTTTCGTGGTCAGGAGCCATCTATCGCACCATTATTGAAGCGTAGTGGATTGAATTAAGTTGCTATTATTAAAGATTTTCGACCTCAGTTCTTCAACTGGGGTCTTTTTTTTGCTTAATTCTTTCAATCTAGCATTTTTACTGTAAAAGATATAAATTTTATGGTTCATAGAAATACTGTAAACGCTCTATTCATGAGTATGTATTGAGCTATTTATACGATGAAAAGAAGATTTTGTATTTACAAGAGGAATAGGCTAATAAAATGCTGTTTTTCGACATGAATTTTTCTTTGTTAAAGTGCTTGTTATTGTGGCTAAGCCGATTATTTTTGTCGCCGATTTCAAACACTAATTGACTGTTTGGTATTTGTTTTACAGTAAATTTTATAAGCATAAAAAAGCGGTAGGATAAATTCAAGCAGTTTTAACACTAACACTAATTTTATAATGGCTTTTATCACAAAAGAAAAGTTTTTGTCTAATGAATGGCTTTCTACCTACGCTTACCTGATTCTAGGTAGTATTATTTTTGCTGTTTCAGACATTTTGTTTGTAGTACCTTACAAATTAGCACCAGGTGGCGTTTATGGTATTGCCACAGTTTTAAACACCATGTTTAGCTGGAAAATTAGTTATTGTACTTTCGCAATGGAGGTTCCATTGGTAATTCTTGGTACAATTATTCTTGGGCCTCGATTTGGGGTTAAGACAATTGTAAGTATTGCAATAATTCTAACGACTGTATGGATTATGGAAACTTATGTTTCTGTTGGTTTCCCAAAGGTAATTCTTGATCCGATGTTGAATAGTATTGTAGCCGGAGTATTCTATGGTATTTCAATAGGATTAGTCTTTAAGTCACGTGCTACTTCTGGAGGATCTGATATCATTGCCATGATTTTGGCTAAGTTTACTAAATTATCTCTTGGTAAGTTAGTTATGATTGTTGATGGTATTATTGTTCTATTTACCCTTGTTCAGCCTACTGAAACAGGTGCGATTGGATGGGAATTTGCAATTTATTCTTTAATCATTATCTATATTGAAGGTAAGATCATCGATATGGTGGTAAGTGGAGCTAGTTATCACAAAACGGTAATGATTGTTTCTGATCATTATGAGTCTATTGCTGCTAAAATTAAGAATGATTTGATGCGTGGTGCTACTATTCTTACTGGAACAGGGGCATATTCAGGACAAGATAGAAAAATGATTTATTCGGTAATGAGTCGTAGAGAACTTGAGATTCTTAAGTTACATATTAAAGAGGTCGATCCTAATGCATTCGTTAATGTTACAGAAGCTAACGAAATCATTGGTAAAGGATTTCAATCTTTGAATGAAGAAGAAGCAGGTCACTAGACTGTGTATAATATATCAGAAAATGGCGACCATATGGTCGCCATTTTTGTTATCAGCTTAAGTTGCCTAATCTCTATCTTCGGGTAAACCATAGGTGTCAATCACAAAATCAAGATCTTTATCACCGCGTCCACTCAAGTTCACAAGAATAGATTGTTTCGGATTAGCTTTAGCTAATTTAATAGCATAAGCAATTGCATGTGCTGACTCAAGTGCAGGAATAATCCCTTCCAATCGACTTAACTCAAAGAATGCATCTATACATTCCTTATCATCGATGTGATGATATTCAGCTCTTTGAAGATCTTTAAGCATGGAATGCTCAGGTCCCACACCAGGGTAATCTAATCCACTTGCAACGGAATAAACTGGTGCTGGTTCTCCAGCTTCATTCTGCAGCATATAACATTTGAAACCATGAATAACACCAGGCTTTCCAAGAGTTAGAGTTGCCGCATGTTGTCCTTCCTTGTCTACCCCACGTCCAGCTGGTTCAACCCCATGTAGTTTGATGTTTTTGTCATCTAAGAAAGCTGAGAATATACCCATAGCATTACTACCACCTCCCACACAAGCAATAATATTGTCAGGTAATTCGCCGGTCATTTCTTGATATTGATCGCGAGCTTCGATACCAACAACACGTTGGAATTCGCGTACCATCATGGGGAATGGGTGAGGACCAACGACAGAGCCAATACAATAAATGGTGTTGATAGGATCTTTTAAATAGGCTTGAAATGCAGAATCTACAGCCTCCTTTAAGGTTTTTAAACCATGAGTAACTGGAATAACTGTTGCACCTAGTATTTTCATACGTACAACGTTGGGATGTTCTTTAGCGATATCAACTTCGCCCATATGAATCTCGCATTCAAGACCGAAATAAGCAGCAGCTGTAGCTAAAGCAACACCATGCTGCCCCGCACCTGTTTCAGCAATTAGCTTCTTCTTTCCCATATACTTTGCAAGTAAAGCCTCGCCCATGCAGTGGTTAAGTTTATGGGCGCCTGTGTGATTTAAGTCTTCACGCTTTAGGTAAATACGTCCGCCGTACTTCTCTGATAAACGATTACAATAATACACAGGCGTTGGACGTCCTTGAAAGTGTTTGCGGATGCTTCTTAATTCAGAAATAAACTCATGAGATTTACTGATAGAGTAGTAAGCTTCATTGATGCGTTTCATTTCTTCTTCCAGTGCAGGGGGAATGAAGCTTCCGCCAAATTCACCGAAATAGCCTTCTTCGTTCGGGTAATTTTTAAAATAGTCTTTGAATGTCATGGTATTTTGATTTTATAGTTAGAATTCTACGATTTAGTGCAAAAAAAAAAGACCTGCGAGAAGCAGGTCTTTTAGTATATGAATTAAGTGCATATGGCTATCCCTTCTCGATATGATTTATTGAGAAGTTCCACCAAAATTTATTTTGTGTCATATTTGTTTGCATGCCGTAATGTTATTGCAATTTTCGTTCATAAACAAATTCTAGTTAAAAAAAATGAAATTAGAATTGATTCTTTGCTCTATGATTCGTAACTTATAGGGTTGTATTTTTAAACGTTGAAATTGTATTTAAATCATTGAAATTAAACGAGTCAGGCAAACTGACATTAGTTGAGATTTGGTATCGAAAACAAGTGCGGAAAATGATAAGAAAATATAAAAACAGTGATATAGAAGAAATTTTAGAGGTTTGGTATCAAGCTTCAAGAATGGCTCATCCTTTTTTAGATGCTGATTTTATGGGCATGGAGAAGAGGAATATTCGCGATATTTATATTCCCAACACATCGACTTGGGTATTTGAAAAAGAGGAGCTTGTTCTGGGTTTTATCTCGATGATGGGTAACGAGGTTGGGGCCATTTTTGTTCGTCCTGATTATCATGGAAAAGGTATTGGTAGGCAATTAATGGATTTTGTTTCTGATTTTCATGATGAGATGGAGGTCGAAGTTTTTGAACGAAACAGTGTAGGGAGAACTTTCTACGATAAATATGGTTTTGAATTACTTGAAGAACTGGTGCATAAGGAGACGAATAACAAAGTGTTACGCTTGAGGTTTAGAAAGAGATTTTGATTTAAATAAAGTTATACTAATTAGACTAAATAAAAATAGTGATTATAGATAATATTTACTATTTTTATTTATCAAATCCAGATAGATACTGTTTTTATCCAGGATTAATTGTTTAATGTGAATTTTTGAAATTATATTTTTTTTTATGAGAAATTTGAAATCGTATTTATACATAATACTTGTAGTTTTCATTGTGAGTTGTTCAAAAAGTGATGGTCCAATTGAGACTGGAATCGAGGGTGATGCGACTTATACAGTCACTTTTACGATGCATTGGAGTGCTGCTGATTTTGAAACTGATTATCCATCAAATGCACATTTTTCACCACTTATTGGATGGAGTCATAAGACAACAAGTGACTTTTTTGAACTTGAAACATCTGCATCAGCAGGAATTAAAGAGATGGCTGAAACAGGTGGTACAGGAACTTTAAAAACAGAACTAGAGGCTAAGATTGCTGCCGGTGAAGGTTTGGATTTTGTTCTAGGAAGTGGTTTGGGAAGTGGAACGGGTGATATTACAGTTGAAGTGACAGTTGATGCAGCAAATCCTGCAGTAACTTTGGTTTCAATGGTAGCTCCAAGTCCTGATTGGTATGTTGCAGCTCTAAATGTAAATCTGTATGATGGTAGTAATTTTGTTGATACTAAAACGGTCACTGCAGCTGTTTACGATGCTGGTACCGATAGTGGAATAACATTTGCTTCGGATAATTCTGTTACCACACCACAAGCTCCTATATCTTTATTTGTAGACAGTCCTTTAGGAGACGGAACAGATCTGTCAGCAGATTTTGCTACTGTAACCTTTACTAAGAAATAAGTTTGTTATTCACAATTTATATCATGAGATCTTGGATTTGACATCTAAGGTCTTTTTTTGTGAGAGTTTATTTGGTAAATTACAGAGGAATACAACTTCACCTTTGAAAATCTTTAATTAGATTTAATCTTGAAACATATGAATCAGCATGCAGACATAAAAAAAACAATTTCAGAGTTAATTTTAGAGGATGATTATGTATTTGATTTTATTAAAAATCATTCTATTGATGAACTTTGGTTTTGGGATATAACGCAGCTAAAGAAACATTTGCTTACGTCTACGATACTCTCTCTCTTAGGATATTCTATAGAAGATTCTTATCCCGATGATATATTGGAGAATAAAGACTTGGAATCTGTTTTATCCAGCTTTCATATTTTTTTTGATGGCGATGGGGAATATTGGGAACACCAGCTAAGTTATACGGATATTAATGGTGAGCCGATTTGCTTAAAGTTTTATGCTATCAAAATTAAGTCGGTTAAATCTCTTGGAGTTTTGGGAGCCTATAAAAATATCACTGATTTAAAGAAAATTGAAGAAAATCTAGCTAAGGAACAGGCAAAAGGACTTGAAAGTAAAATTAAATTTGAAGCCTTTACAATTCAATCTCCAATAGGAATTTACACGACCAATATAGAGGGTGATTGTATTTATGCCAATAAAAAGTGGCTTGATATGGCGGGTATGCAGTTGGAAGAAGCTTTGGGTATGGGCTGGATAACAGCGCTTCATCCTGATGATAGAGAACAAGTAAGTATAAACTGGTACAAATCTGTTCAACTTAACGGAGAGTGGTCGTATGAGTATCGCTTTGTGAACAAGGAAAATGAAATTATATGGGTTGAAGGGAATGCTAAAGGTCTATATAATCTCAATGGAGAATTGTATGGCTATTTAGGGACTAATATTGATATTACATCAAGGAAGCTTTCCGAGAAATTGAAACGTGAGAATGAGATCCTTTTGAAGCAACAAAATGACGATTACATTGCTTTAAATGAAGAATTGAGAGTCTCGAATGATCATTTGATTCAAGCTAGAGAAAGAGCGGAGGAGAGTGATAATTTAAAATCGGCCTTTTTAGCCAATATGTCTCATGAAATACGCACACCTCTGAATGCGATTATGGGTTTTTCTTCTCTTTTAGCTGACTCAAACTTAGAACAAAATTTGCGAGAGGAGTACATACAATTAATTGATTCTGGAGGAAAGAGATTACTTTCTTTAATTCGGGATATTGTAGATGTTTCCAAAATCGATGCTAAGCAATTGGTTTTAAATTTGGAGATATGTAATTTGAATGTCATTATCGATAATTTACAAAGCGAATTCGCTTTAACATCTTCCAATCCGGACGTGATTCTGACATCAAGTAAAGGTTTGCCAGATCTAGAAGGTTTTATTGAAACAGATCAAACCAGATTAATCCAAATTGTATCTAATTTATTGGAAAATGCTCAGAAATTCACAAAGAAAGGGAGCATCGAATTTGGGTATTCTGTTCAACAAGATATGCTTAAGTTTTATGTGAAGGATACAGGAATTGGTTTAAACTCTTCGGAGCAAGCTATTATTTTTGAGCGATTCAGACAGGTTTCTAATGAATATTCTAAATCTGGTGCAGGAACAGGTCTAGGTCTATCTATTGTAAAAGGATTGGTGAATTTGTTTGGGGGACAGATTTGGGTGTCTTCTCAGCCAGAAATCGGAAGTGCATTTTACTTCACGATTCCATTTGTTTCTAGATTGAATACTGAGATTGATAATATGAAACAACCTTTGAATATCTTAAAATCTAAAACTCAATATACCATTCTACTTGCCGAAGATGAGTTATCTAATTTCTTGTATATGGAGGAATTATTGAAGAGTTATAATCATAAAATAATCCATGCTAAAGATGGTAGGGAAGCAGTTGAAATGTTTAAACAGAATGATAAAATCAATTTAATATTGATGGATATAAAAATGCCTGTTTTAAATGGTTTGGATGCTGTAAAGGAAATTAGAAAAATGAATACCACCGTTCCAATAATTGCGCAAACGGCTTATGTTATGTCTGAAGATAAACAGAAAGCTATTGATGCCGGCTGCGATGATTATATTACAAAACCAATTTCACAAGAGGTATTATCGACTTATCTGAAAAAACATTTAAAAACAATTGTCGTGTAATCTTGAATTTTATGAACTTTAAATTTATATAGTATGAGCTATTACTTTAATAAAGTACTAAAAACGAAAAACTTTGACCAAGCAATTGAGCAGGCAACACTTGAATTGAAAAAAGAAGGCTTTGGTGTTTTAACACAAATTGATGTTAAGGCGACTCTGAAAATGAAAATTGATGCAGACTTTAAAAAGTATGTGATTTTAGGTGCCTGTAATCCACATTATGCTTATAAAGCCTTGCAAAGAGAAGATAAAATAGGTGTTTTCCTTCCTTGTAATGTTATTGTTGAGGAACACGATAATGGGGATATCGAGGTATCTGCAGTTGATCCCATCGCATCAATGGCTAAAGTTGAAAATGATACATTAGGTGAAATTGCAATTGAGATTCAAAATAAGTTGATAATTGTAATTAGCAATCTGAATTAATACCAACAGTAATTAGATATTAAAAAGTGTTTCAGATATAAAATCTATAAAAGACAAATCCCAGCCAATAGGCTGGGATTTGTTTTTGTTAGCTCATTAATGAGAAAATGGCTAAAGCGTATAAATAGAAACGTAAGAACCTGAAAAGTCCATACATTAAATATCTTTTGAAACTAAAACTAATGATTCCTGCAGCAATACTAACCATAGAAAATGGAATAGGCAGTAGTGCTCCCACAATGATAAGAAAACCACCCCATTTTCGGATATTGATAATGTGTTTTGCCATTTTGGATTCAAGGTAATGACTAACCTTAGGTATTGACAGTATGCTTCTGCCAATGAAATATGATACACTACCTCCTAAATAGGACAGTAAAGCCAAAAGGGATAGATTTAAAAATGGGGTAGGTAAGGTATTAACCCATGCAATGAATAACTCTGGAGGAATTAAGCCTAGTAGAGATTCTGAAGTGAAAAACAGAGAGAAAATACTTATGGCAGAATAGTTTTCTGTAATGTATGCAAAGAAGGAATTAAAGTCGATTACAAATCGATCAATTAAAATAAGCCCACCTATAATTAGAATAAATGGTATAATCGACTTCTTAATATTCTCCCATATAAAATTATAAAATCCTGTATAAGAATAATATTGATGTATAAGTTGAAGTTTGGATTTTCGATTTTTTGGTGCTGATTGTGATCTCATTATTTTCTCTTTTCTAATGGTATAAAGTGAAGAGCAGATCCTGAGAAAGGATTTGCTGTTGCTAGTTTGATCTTAAGCGCACATATGCTTATGAATTGATAACTGACCAATACATATTTATGTAGAGCAGTGATGAAAATGTCTAATTCTCGAAGCTTTGCTTAAGAAGAACGGGGAAATTCCGTTTTACGATTAAAATTGAGGTGGGGGTAAAACGATCGTGTCAGCTAGACTAATGCATAGAAGTGAAGTCTGAAAAGAGAATTGAAGCGGTAATTTTAAATGCTTAAAATACTTAAAAAATGAGCAGATAAACTGACCTTCAGATTCCTCAAATTCGTTTTCGAACTTAGATTCTTCAACATCAGAAATTGACGCACTAAGATGATCTTTTTGTTGTGTCCCTATTATCCTTTTTTGGATTGTAGGGCCTACAACAACTAGTAAAATAAGTAGTATGAAACGGATGCTAAAGTTTTTCATTTTCTTTTCTGATCATGTAAATGTATATAAAAAAAGGAGGGGTAATACGGCTTATTATCTTCTCAACAATTTCTACGATCATTAAACCGATCTTAATCATGCTTAATATCCTACTAATGAGGCTGTAAACGTTAGTTTTGATGATTGTTAAATTATTATAATTGAATGAAATGTAGGGTTTTCCCCCATTAGGTTTAGGACCTGCCCTGTTTCCTCGATTCAATAGACCTCATACATTTGTCCAATAAAAATTGAGACATGCAAACAATGGAAATTGATACATCTATAAAGGGAAAATCGAATATTCTGATTTTAGCTGACTATTCAGAAGGGAATGGGGCAGCCATTCATTTTGCCATGCGATACCTTTATCGTCCTGGCTCATTGATTCATATTATTCAAACTTGGCAAAAACCCAATTTTGGATCTTCTATGGTACGTGACTTATCACCTATACTTGAGGGTATTGCCAATAGTGAATTGGGTGGTTTAAAATCACACTTGCAAACTCGCTATTCAATGCCCGATGATCAGATTCGTTTAATCCCTTTTGAAGGTGATTTACCTGCTTACTTCAAAACGGAGTCGTACAAATCTCAAGAGTGGCAGATTGTAATGGGCTCAAGAAATTATGAGAGTCTTTTTCCTAGTATGAGTAGAATGAATGAACTCATAGATCAGGTCTCACAAGATCTATTTGTTTTAGTTGGATTTGAAGACAATAATTCGATATCGGATATTTTTATGCTTGCTGATACATCAGAGACTGCTACTTCCAACTTATCTGTATTGAAGAAAATAGCCATTAGTGAAAAACCAAATATCAATGTTTGTTTGTCTCGCTCATTTGAAACATCTGAAGAGAGAAAGAACAGAGTGTTACCATTAATAGAAAATTGCAAGGGTGCATATCTAACTGTTACCCAAATCGAAAAAGGAGAAGGACAAAACGAGATTCATAAATTCACAAGAAAAGGGTTTAGTCAACTGCTTATGTTTGAGAAGAACTCGCAACGCAAATTTCATAGTGGTATGAAAGCCTGTTTGAATTCTTGGTTATTGAAAAGTAAAGGTATTTGTGTTTAAAAATATAAGGTAGATTGATATGAAAGATATTAAATTGGAACGTGTTCTTGTACCCGTTAGTCTCAATGGAGATGGAGAAGATGCTTTAAAACAAGCTGTTTTTTTTAAGAAGAAAATGAATTCTAAAATTACTCTTATTCATGTGACACCTGCTGCATCAAATTTAAAGAGTTTGGTAGAAACAGCACTTAATAAAAGGTTGCAAGCAAGAGCGATGATTCGATTGATTCGATTTGCTAAACTTCAGTTTAAGGGAAGGATCCCGGAATATGTAGATCTCCGTGTTGAAATTGGTCAGCATGTTCCTACAATTATCGAAGTGGCAAATAATGAGAATTACAACTTGGTTATTATTCGTAAGAATGAAAGAATAGAAGGCTTAGTCGGGAAGCTTAAAAAGCATAGTGTCGATAAGTTTGTTCAAGATATTAATTGCCCGGTATTGTCGGTGAAAGATAGATGGACATATAGGGGTGTTAGAAATATATTGGTACCTGTTGATATTAGACAACAGTCGAGAGATCTATTGAACTGGTCAATTTATCTCGCAAAGCAATTAAATACTCGCATTACATTAATTTCAGTTTTGAATGTAAAGATTGATTTAGAAAAGAGTTTAGCTTATAAAAAAGCAAAATTACTTGAACGTTCAATAAGAGATGAAGGGATTGCTTGTGAGGTTAAAATATTTGAGAATACGGGTGAAGATAAGATTGAAACGATCTTGCAATATGTCAAGCATGAAAAAGCTGATTTAGTTTTAGCTCAGGGAGCACAAGATGTTTTCTTTGGTGATTCTCAATCAGAGAATTTTATTTCAAGATTATTGCATGATTCAATAAAACCCGTATTAAGGTTAGGCACCGATAAGGCTACTTACTTCAAAAACTTATTAGGTGTTCAGGTACCCATTAGCATAAAAACTGAGGAAATAGTTTTGAAAGAAGTTGTGATGAACCCATAAAGTGATGACAGTAATCATAAAAAGGTCAATTAAGCGTATACGACACTCGCTGATGCTTAGGGGCAAGTCGCTGTAGTAAGTGTTTGGGGAAGTTTCCTTGGTTTGTGGTAGGAAGCTTTCCCTTTTTGACTTGAAAAAGTATTTAAATATGTTTAGAGCTCGTTATTAATTGTAATTTTGTTTGGTCCTGTGTGATAAAACAGATTTAAGATCCTTTAATTATGCTTACAAAAAAGAGTTTTCGTATAAAGCAAAAAGTTATTTCAGTATTGCTCCTATTCAGTATTTTTGCTTTTGGTGGAATTATCTACACATTTCGAACCAGCTCAATAATTGATGCGAGACATATTAAGTTAGTTGAATACTCTGAACAGGTAGAGGTAGAGGTTTTTAATGGACGAATTGAAATGGACAACTTCCTTATGCAAAGGGATAGCATGTCTCTTGATGGAATCGCAAAGAGTTTTAATGAGGCAGACTTATATTTAATTCGATTAGAGGGAATTCTAACTGAAACTAAAAATGCAGTTCCTGAAAGCACTGAACTATTTCAGCAGAAGTTGTTTGAAACTAAAGCTTCTGTTGCGCATTTGGATCAGTTGATAAAATCTGGAAATTATCTTAAGAAACAGACTGTGGATAGTACAATGTTACAATCCTATCTGAACTTTAATCGAATATTTACTGAATACGAAAAAGCCCTTCAGGATTATATTAATGAAAGTAATTCAAGACTTAAAAAAGAGATTTTCTTTCTATTAGTAGCTATCTTTTTTATTCTGCTTGTGAGTTTGACTTTGACCGCTCGATTAATGGATTCACTTATAAAAGCAGAACGTCAAATTCTCAAAAATACGATGGATGTTGAACAGAGAGAAAGACGAAGAATTGCCATGGATTTACACGATGGTTTGGGTGCCATTTTATCGAGTGTGGGGATGTATAGTAAGATTCTAGAAAAAGAACTTGTGGAAAATAAGCCCGCTGCTGAAAAGTTGAAACATATCACAAATCTATCCAATCAGGCTTTGGCAGCTGTTGGTGAGGTTATCAATAATTTGAATCCTTCTATTTTGAATCGCTATAATATTGTAGAATCTCTTGAACGCTTGTGTACCAAGATCAATAGTATAGGTGAGATGAAACTTGAATTTGATAGCAGTAAATTTAGTGGGGAAATGACCAAGAGTACTGAAGTCATGCTATATCGAATTTCCGGTGAATTAATGAATAATAGTTTGAAGCATGCTAAGGCAGATAAAGCAAGTATTCATTTGTCTCGACAAAAGGGACGTATCATTCTCTCTTATCAGGATAATGGTGTTGGATTTGATATGAGTAAGTTAGCCATGCACGAAAATGACAAGATGGGACTTTCTAATATTGTAGAGAGAGTTGAATCCATAGGGGGACATTGTGAGCTGAAAACATCGCCAGGAGAGGGCTTTGTAATGAATATCGAGTTTAATTAAGCGAACGAATTAATAGCTGTAAGATGGAAAAGATAAAGATAGTTTTAGTTGACGACCATAAGATTTTTAGAGATGGTTTTCGTCTTTTGTTGCAGAGTTTTCCTTATGTTGAAATTATAGGTGAGGCTTCGAATGGACAAGAATTCCTTGATCAACTGCAAACTAAAGTTCCTGAAATTGTCTTTATGGATATTAATATGCCTCATGTTGATGGGGTTGAGGCTAGTAGACGAGCTGTTGAGCAATTTCCGAATATCAAAATTATTGCCCTCACAACCTTTCTCGATGAGGATTATCTGGAAAAAATGCTGATGGCAGGTGTTGAGGCTTATATGCTAAAGAATTCGGAGTTAGATGAGTTCGAAAAGGCCATTATGAAAGTGCATAATGGAGGGAATTATTTTTCCGACGAGATCGTTAGTTTATTATCAGATAAGTTAAATCGTTTTAGGAAGCGTAAAAAGGAGCAAGCCACATTGCCTGTATTTACTGTGAGAGAAAAGGAAATAATTGATCTTATTTGTAAAGGATACGGGAATAAGGAGATTGCTGAGAAAACTTTTTTAAGTCCTAAAACCGTTGAAAAGCATAAGAGTAACCTCTTTCAAAAAACCAACACCTTCAATACCGTAAACTTGGTGATTTATGCTTTTAAGAACCAAATTGTAAACTTCTAGATTTATCATTAAATTAAAGCTTAAAGAAAACTAAAAGGGATTAATCCGAATTGGATTTTTAGTTTGAAAATTCCTTTCGAAGTAGGGATTTCCCCCTTTCTAAAACTCGTAGAGCCTACTATTTTTGCAGCATACAGAATGGAATGAATCGACCTTCGTTCCAAAGACCTGACTTGGTTATTTTACTATGTCAGGTCTGTATATAAGACTGACATGTAATAAAAGAATTAATATGATACAATTTATAAAGAGAAAACGACTACTAGAACGCATAAAAGATCCCTTAGTAGAATTTGTAAGGTTAGAAGCATTTGGTGGGATTGTTCTTATGGGATTTACTTTATTGGCATTGGGTATTGCAAATTCGACAATGGGAGAGGAATTCCTAGCACATTGGGAGAAATACTTTGGCTTTAATTTCGGGGATTGGGAGCTGAGTAAAACTCTTATTCATTGGATTAATGATGGCTTAATGGCAATCTTCTTTTTTGTTGTTGGCCTAGAGATAAAAAGAGAAATGCTGACGGGAGGTTTGTCATCTTTTAAAAATGCGACCCTTCCTATCTTTGCTGCTATAGGTGGTATGTTGGTGCCAGCTTTAATCTATGTGTATTTTAACCAAACGGGTGCAGGAACACATGGTTGGGGAGTGCCTATGGCGACAGATATTGCCTTTGCTTTGGGAATACTTATCCTTTTAGGAAACAAGATACCTGTTTCGTTAAAACTTCTGTTAACTTCTATTGCCATTGTGGATGATATCGGTGCCGTTATTGTAATAGCTCTTTTTTATACCTCAGAAATCGATTGGATGTATCTGATTTATGGAGGTGGTATTTATGCTTTGCTTTGGTGTTTAAATCTTATGAAAGTAAGAAGTATACCTGTCTATTTACTTTTAGGACTGCTCCTTTGGTATGTCATGTTAAAATCTGGCGTACATGCTACACTGGCAGGTATTCTTTTAGCATTGACTATTCCTGCCCGTGCAAATCGTGAGGTTTTTGAATTCATTAAGTCTGGTACATCGCTATTGACTCAAATGGGAAAAATCCCTGCAGAATCAACAATTGCAGAGAAGGATAAACACACTCAGTCATCAGTCGAAACGATTGAGGAAAATTGTAAGGAAGTTATTTCTCCATTGCAGCGATTAGAGCATGCTTTGCATCCATGGGTAGCCTATCTTATTGTGCCTCTTTTTGCTTTTGCCAATGCAGGTATTATTATAGACCATCAATTACTGGGGCAGGTATTCGAGCCCATATCCTTAGGAATTATATTGGGTCTTTTTCTAGGAAAGCCCCTAGGTATATATCTTTTTGCACTAGCAGGCGTGCGTTTGGGTTTTGCTCAAAAGCCTATTGATGTCTGTTGGGCACAAATTATTGGAATTGGTTTCCTTGGAGGAATCGGTTTTACCATGTCTTTCTTTGTGTCTCAGTTGGCATTTAATGATCCTGCTGTTTTAAGTCTGGCGAAGATTGCTGTTCTGATTGCATCTGTATTTTCTGGCTTGATAGGTTTTTTAATTTTAAAAAACTTTAGTCAGGAACCTAAATAATCAATTTTAGATCAAGTTTAGTTTTTCAAGTTTAGTTTGTGGGCCGAGACGTAAGTTTCGGCCTATTTTATAAGACTAGATTATGATCATCTTGGATTAAACAATGACTGTATCAAGTGAGAATTTAAAAGTAGATCCAACTTTTTCAGTACTATCTACCCAAATCTGTCCGTCATTTTTCTGTACAAATTCCTGACATAAAATAAGACCTAAGCCTGTTCCTTTTTCATTATTAGTACCCAAAGTTGAATAGCCTTGATCTATTTTGAAAAGGTGGTCAATTTGTTCCTGAGTCATTCCTATACCATGATCTAAAACAGAGACTATCGTTTTGGAACCCCTTTTTTCTGTTGATAAAATGATCACACCTCCTTCATGGGTGAATTTAATCGCATTATTGATCAGGTTTAGAATAACTGTTTTAATTGAAAATCTATCAATTGATACAATTGGTTCTTCTGTTTCAGAATATTCAATAGAAATATTCTTGAGTTTTGCTGTTGCCTCATGCGGAAGAATACATTCATGAATTAGTTCTGAGATGTTTTCTTCATTCTTCTGGATAATAATACTCCCTTGTTGAATCCTTGACCAGGTTAATAAATTATCAAGCAGGCCATACGCATTTTCTGAAGCCGTATTTAAATCATTGATGAAATCTTTTCGATCTTCATCGCTAAGATTATCATACGATGAATGTAATATACTACTTAAGCCAATTAAAGCATTAAAGGGTGATCTAAGATCGTGAGCAATAATTGAAAAGAATTTGTCTTTTGTTTTATTGAGTATCTCCAGTTCTGACTTTTGATTCTGTATAATCAAATGAGATTTTTTCTTGATTCTAGCTCTATTTAGTAGGATTATAATTAATACAATGACGATGAATGAGAGTAGGATTAGATAATTGTTATTTTGATTTTGTTTTTCTATTTGTAGCTTATTAAGAGAAATATCTTTTCGGAGAGACTCATTCTCAATTAACTTTTGTTTGGTCTTAAATTTGGTCTCTAACTCTGATATCTGTTGTTGACGTGTTACATCGAAGATACTATCTTTTATGTTTAATTCTCTCTGTTTGTATTCAAGCGCTTCTCTGAATTGTTTTGTTTTTGTATAATAAGAGCTATAAGTTCGATATAAATCAGTTTTGTTATAGTTTATATTGAACTTATTTGTGAGTTCTAAGGCTTCATCCAAGTGGAATTTTGCCTGGCTGATTTTTTTTTGTGAGATATCTAGCCTTGCAAAGAGTATTAAATTAACAATCAGTTGATTTTGTGATTGGTTTTTTCTGTTTAGCCTGATGGCGTTTTGTAAATGTTTTGATGCAAGTTCGCTATTGTTTAAAAAGAAATGTGATTGTCCTAAGTTTGTATAAACTTGAGCAAGTTGAAGTTTGTTATTAATTTTAAGATAAGCAGGTAGTGCTTTTTCAAAATACTCAAGAGCTTTTTCATGTTTTGCCATTCGACTATAGCAAGATCCCATATTATTTAGTGCTGATGCATAGGCAATTGTAATACTTGAAGTGTCTGACTGAGCGATTACCTTTTCAAAATATTCAATGGCTTTATCAAGCTCTTCGTTGTATAAAAAAGTTGTCCCAATATTCAATGACAGATTAATGAGTTTATCGTAGAGTTTTAGACTATCAGCTAATTGGTAAGCTGATGTGAATTTATCAAGTGCATCTTTATATTGACCCTGATTTAGATAATTAGCAGCAATGGTATTAAGGCATTGCAATTGAATTTTCAGTTCTTTGCTAGTTAAAGCCGCCTCATATGCACCGTTTAATACATTTATTGAACTGTCAGACTGTCCAGTAGCATAGAGAATATAACCTTTGAAAAATTGAGATGAAATTTTTTCTTTCTTTAGATGTTTCGATTCTGATATATCCAATGCATTCTTATTATAAGCAATGGCATCATCAAGTTTTCCTGTGTGTATGGAAGCATATGATAAAAGATTGAGAGCATTGACTTTAATGCTGTCAATTTGATGTTTCTCGGCTAGAGAATCTGCTTTTTTTGAATAGGAAATGAGCTGATAGGTATCTTTATAAAAAACTTCTTTGGCTAATAAGTAGTAGATATAAGCTTTATCTTTTTCTTCAGAGTTGTTTAGATCCTGCTTTAGGCTATCAATTTTGTCTTGTCCATAGCTAAATTGGCTAAGCAAAAGGATTAGAATAACTATTGGAAGATATCTCATGAGTTTGCTTTGTCTATTTGGGTACTTGATATATTATTGAGTCAAAATAGTGAAAAAATGTAACATCCATTGATATTGTGAGATAGAATTAAATTCTTTAGATATATAATTTACCAATTGCGCCCTAAACGCTAAAAAAAGAGAACGAATTTAAGTATCTCTTTACAGATCAAGTTTAGTTTGTGGGCCGAGACGTTAGTTTCGGCCCTTATTGTGCTTTGGAACTCTTATTCATTTTCAAGAATTATTGAAGAAGTCATTATCTTTAGAAAAAATAAAATTATAGAACTGAAAATGAAAATAAAAGGGGTCAATTTGATTTACTTTTCTCCAACAGGAACTAGTAAAAAAATCGTAAACGCTATTGGGCAGGAATTGGGTGTAGAACAAATTAAGACGTTTGATATGACGTCAGCTTCTTTTGTAGATTCTGAAAATATATGCATTGAGAATGAGTTAACGATTATAGGTATTCCAGTTTATAGAGGACGATTACCATACGAGGCCATTAATCGATTGAATAAATTCAAAGCTAAAAATGCACCTGTGATTCTTGTGGTGGTGTATGGAAACAGAGCATTTGAAGATGCGCTTATCGAATTAAAGAATTTTGCGTTAAACTTAGGTTTTACACCTCTGGGAGCTTCAGCTTTTATAGGTGAGCATTCATATTCTACCGATAATAAAGCAATTGCCAAAGATCGTCCAGATGAAGCTGATTTATTAAATGTTAAACGATTTGTCGGGGGAATATTAAAGAAGATTGAGAATATTAATAGTGTCGATGGTATTCAAGACTTAAAGGTTCCTGGTGACATACCTTATAAAAAACTAGGAAAGTTTCCTATAATTAGTCCCACTACGCTTGTTGAAAATTGCAATTTATGTGGGATTTGTTCTAGTGTATGCCCTACAGGCTGTATTGAGGTAAATTTTGACGTTAAAACACAGGCGGCGGATTGTACTTGGTGCTGTGCCTGCGTGAAAGCCTGCCCACAAAATGCACGTATATTCGATCACCCAGTCATTACCAATATCTCAAACCTACTTGTAAGCAACTGCTCAGCCCGCAAGGAACCTGAATTCTTCATGTAAATTTTTATTTTCCCGTTAAAAAGAGGAGAATCTGATTATAATTGCAACTATACGATTAGGCTTTCCTAATCATGTATGAAGCATAGTTGATTCTTGCATCACAAAAGAATGAGTAAACCCATTTACAGCAATGTTGGTGGGTTTTTTGTTCCTGTATAATAAAGAATACTATATTTTATTGAATGCACTATTTTAAGCCGTATTCTGTTTTTATTTAAAATAAAAATGAACGTTCATTCACTTTGTGAATAATTTATCTATATTTGTATCATCAGTATGAGTAAAATGATTGAATACTGATGGCATCTTAAGAATTAATTAAAAACAAAATAATGAGTCTAATAAGTAAGATATGGGTAGGAGTTAGAATTCTCTTTGCACTTTTCATGATAATGGGAGGGGTGCAACATTTTCTAAAACCAGATTTTTATTTGCCCTTTGTACCCAACTTTTTACCTTTCCCAATGACGATTATTTATTTGTCGGGCTTTGTTGAAATTGCTTTGGGTTTGCTTCTTTTATTTAGGAAGTATGCAAAAATAGCTGCTGTAGGTATCTTTATGCTGCTGTTATTATTTTTACCCGTTCATGTTTGGGATATCATCACCGATACACCAGCAATCGGGTCACATAAAGCGGCATTGATTCGATTACCATTTCAATTCTTATTTCTGGCAATAGCCTGGAAAATAAAGCAAGTAACATCACCTTCAAGTAAGTAAACTATGGCAACACGAGTAAAAAGTCCAGATAAACGCAAGGCATTACTAAAAGCGACTCTTAGTTTGGTCAATAATAATGGTTTTCATGCGGCACCCATGTCTAAGATTGCCAAGTTGGCTAAAGTGTCACCTGCGACTATATACATCTATTTTGAGAATAAGCAAGACTTAATCAATCAGCTTTACCTTGAAGTGAAAGCGGCTTTTAGTGAACATTCTTTTCAGAACTATACCGAAGGATTACCCGTAAAAAAAGGTTTTGAAATCATTTGGAATAATATGGCAAGCTATAAAATTAATCAGCCAGAAGAATCTAATTTCTTATCTCAGTGTGATAACACACCCATGATTGATGAGAAAAGTAGACAAGAAGGTTTAAAGAATATTGAGCCCTTATTAAACCTTTGGGAGAGGGGAAAGAGCGAAGGTATAATCAAAGACATTTGCCCCTACATTCTTTATGCTTTTACCATATATCCTTTGGCGTTTTTGATGACATCGCAGCAAAGAGGAGATTTTGAATTAAAAGATGATCTTAAGACAATTGCTTTTCAAGCGGCTTGGGATAGTATTAGAATTTAATAGAGTTGACATGAAAAAAACAGCATTAATTCTTGGAGCAACAGGTTTGACAGGTAAATTACTTTTAAATCGATTGTTAGCTGATGAAGCTTATGAGTGTGTCAAAGTCTTTTCTCGTAGAGATTTAGGCTTAACGCATCCAAAGTTGGAAGTATTCATTGGTGATCTTTTAAAATTAGAACAGTTTGAATCTGATTTTAAGGGGGATGAGGTGTTTTGTTGTATAGGAACAACAGCCAGCAAAACAAAGGATAGGGATAAATACAAGCAGATTGATTTTGGTATACCTGTCTCTGCTGCTAAATTATGTAAGAGGAATGGGATTGAGAGCTTTCTGGTTGTTTCTGCATTAGGTGCCAATGCTGAGAGTCATGTTTTTTATAACCGAACCAAAGGGGAAATGGAACAGGCTGTTTTAATGCAGGATATCCCCAATACATATATTATAAGGCCTTCACTAATTAAAGGATTTAGGGAAGAGCAACGAATAGGGGAAGCTATCGGAGCTATTGTAATGAGCATTGCTCAAGCATTTCTAATAGGAAAGTATAAGAAATATAGAGCCATTGAAGCGGGTACCATTGCGAAAGTGATGCATCGTTTGGCACAATCTAAACCGAATTTAAGGATTATAGAGTCGGATAAGATAGAAGAACTGGGAAGTTTGACATAAGGATTCAGTTCTTTTATCCTTTTTTTATCCAAAAAAATGAATGAACGTTCATTAATAATTAAGATGAAGAGTGAATAAGGAAATGTTTTAGGTTTTAAGAACATTTACCAGATGCTAACGTATACTAAGAATAAATTAAAAATAAATATATGAAAACAATACAATTAAATAAAAGACCAGTAGGTACACCTCAACTGTCAGATTTCAAACTGGTGACTGAGGAGCAGCCACAAACGAATGAGGGAGAAGTGCTTTTAAAAGCTGCATATCTTTCAGTTGATCCTTATTTGAGAGGAAGAATGAGTGAGGGCAAGTCATATATCGAGCCCTTTGAATTGAATCAAGCGATGAGTTCAGGTATGGTGGCTGAGGTTGTTGAGTCTGAACTTGAGGGCTTCAGCAAAGGAGAATTTGTTACGGGTATGTTAGAATGGAAAGAATATCAGGCTCACAATGGTAAAGACTTGATGAAGCTTGATCCCAATATGGGACCTTTATCAGCTTATTTAGGTGTACTAGGTATGACAGGTTTGACAGCTTACTTAGGTTTGACAGAAATTGGTAAACCTAAAGCAGGTGAGACTGTTGTAGTTTCGGGAGCTGCCGGTGCAGTTGGTAGCGTTGTAGGTCAAATTGCTAAACTATTAGGCTGTCGTGTGGTTGGAATTGCGGGGACTGACGAAAAGGTTGAGCTATTGAAGTCGGAATATGGTTTTGATGAAGCAATTAATTACAAAACAACTACAGATATGAGCCAGGCAATTGCAGAAGCTTGTCCCAATGGTGTTGATGTTTATTTCGATAATGTGGGCGGCGAGGTTTCTGATGGTGTGATGGTGAATGTGAACAAGTTTGCAAGGGTTATAGTTTGTGGAGCTATTTCATTGTATAACGCGACATCCATGCCAATGGGACCTAGAGTCCAGCCTATTTTAATCAAGAATTCAGTATTGATGCAAGGCTTTATTGTATTCAATTATCAAGACAAATATGCTGAAGCAATTCCTCAATTGGCTCAATGGTTAATGGAAGGTAAGCTAATTTCTACTGAAACAATTGTAGAAGGTTTCGAGAATACACCTCAAGCTTTCATCGATCTTTTCGAAGGAAAAAATAAAGGGAAAATGATTGTGAAAATTTAATTCAGATCATTAATTACCAATTGTTAAACACTTATTATCAATCATTAATTGTAAAAAATGAATAATTTCGAATATAAAAATCCAACCAAAATCATTTTTGGTCAAAACAAGATTGCTGAACTGGCAAAAGAGATTCCTGCAAAGGAAAAGGTCCTGATTCTTTATGGAGGAGGGAGTATTAAAAATAATGGCATTTACGATCAAGTTAAAACAGCACTGGCTGATTTTGACGTATTGGAATTCGGCGGGATTCCTCCAAACCCTGAATATTCTGTCTTGATGAATGCATTGGACTTCATCAAGTCGAATGAGATTACCTTCCTTTTAGCAGTTGGAGGAGGATCGGTTATCGATGGGACTAAATTCTTAGCGGCTGCAGCTTTCTATGAAGGCGAAACGGCTTGGGATATTCTAACAAGTAGAAAGCCTGTATTGAAAGCTATGCCTTTCGCTTCTGTGTTGACCTTACCGGCAACGGGGTCGGAAATGAACTCTGGAGCTGTTGTGACTCGCAGAGAGACAAAAGAAAAGTTAGCCATGGGCGGACCTGCTTTGTTTCCTCAGTTTTCCATTCTCGATCCTCAGGTGATCAAATCGATTCCTGAGAGACAAATTGCAAATGGTTTGGCCGATGCCTTTACTCATGTATTGGAGCAATACCTAACTTATCCGACGGATGCTTTATTGCAAGATCGATTTGCTGAGAGCATTCTGCAAACCGTGATTGAGGTGTCTCCAAAGATTCTGAAGGATCCAAGCGATTATAAGGCAGCAGCCAACTTTATGTGGAGCTGTACCATGGCCTTAAATGGGTTGATTTCACAGGGTGTACCTTCTGACTGGGCTGTACACGCCATGGGACACGAATTGACGGCTCTGTTTGGTATAGATCATGCTCGTACCCTAGCTGTTATCGCGCCAAGCCATTATAAGTACAATATGGCAAGTAAAAAAGAGAAGTTGGCACAATATGCCGAGCGTATTTTTAATATCACCGAAGGTAATATTGAAGAGAAAGCACTTGCTGGGATTGATGCTACTGAAGCTTTCTTCCAGACTTTGGGAATACAAACAAAGCTATCTGCATATACCAAAGACTATGCGGGTACAGCCGAAGAGATCTCAAAACGATTTACTGATCGTGGCTGGATGGGCATTGGTGAGCGAGGTAGCTTAAGTCCAACAGATGTGGCAAATATTGTTGAGATGACATATTAATGCTTAACTTTCTTATTAATAATTTATTATTAACCATTAAATACAAATACCATGTTAATTAAAACTGGCGTTATAAATATCTTATTTGTCCTGACCTCTCACTCTCAGATGGGGGACACGGGACATAAAACAGGCTTTTGGGTTGAGGAATTTGCCAATCCTTATTACACACTTGTAGATGCAGGTGTACAAATTACTATAGCGACACCAAAGGGTGGAGCAGCACCAATCGATCCAACTTCGAATCTGCCTCAGAATGCAACGGAAGATACCGAGCGTTTTAATAAAGATGAGGCCGTTCAGAAAATGATTAATGAAACAGTTGCGCTTGCTGATATTAATTTTGAAGACTACGATGCTGTCTTTTATCCAGGTGGGCACGGTCCGCTTTGGGATTTGGCTGAGGATGCCACTTCAGCTAAATTGATTCAAGATTTTGATGCCGCCAATAAACCAATAGCTTTTGTTTGTCATGCTCCTGCAGCTTTACGCCATGTGAAGAATGCTCAAGGAGAATTCCTTGTTAAAGGTAAAAAAGTGACTGGCTTTACCAACGAAGAGGAGGAAGCTGTTCAGTTGACCAATGTTGTGCCTTTTTTGGTGGAAGATATGCTAAAAGAGAATGGGGGATTGTATAGTCGAGGTAAAACCTGGGAGGCTTATGCTGTTCAGGATGGCAATCTAATTACTGGACAAAATCCTGCATCATCGGCTCTTGTAGCTGAAATATTATTGAAAATGTTGCAGAGAGAGTAGCTTGTCACCCGTATTAAAATAAACAAAAGCCATTGTCTAAGTCAAACTTATGCAATGGCTTTTATCTCTATAGATTTCTAGGGTTTTATTCAGAACCAAAATACAGGATCTTAATTGACCTAATTGTCGTTTAAAGCACTTTGTTCTATTTGAAAGTTTGGATGGGTAAAATAAAAAGTTGAACCTTCGTTCAGTTTTGATTCCACTGATATTTCACCACCAAGAAGTTCTACTAATTTTTTTGAAATAGATAAACCAATGCCCATACCATCATATTCTCTAGAGCTACTCTCGTTGGCCTGTCTAAACATTTCAAAGATACTCTCCTGAATTTCATCAGAAATTCCAATGCCTGTATCTTTTACGTAGAACTGAACGACTGATGTCGATTCCTTTTGATCTTTATGAAAACCAAATTCAACTTTGCCTTTTTCTGTAAATTTCAAGGCATTTTTTAAGAGATTTAAAAATATCTGTTTAAAGCGCTTAGGATCTGTATTGATCATGTACTTTGACGCGTCAGTAGAAAGATTCAGTTTGAGTTCAATATGGCTTTTGTTTAATGCATATTGCTCAGCTTTGATTAGATCTTCAATTTCGTATAGAATAGTTGCAAGAGGGTAATTGTTACAATCAATCTTTATAATACCAGATTTGATTGAAGAAATATCAAATAGATCTTCTACAATACCTAGAAGTTGATTACCGCTCTGATTAATGGTTTTACAGAAATCAACAGCAGTTTCAATGGGTGTATCAAGGTCTACTAAGTTTGAGAATCCAAGAACAGCATTTAGTGGCGTACGCAATTCATGTGACATAGTAGCTAAAAATGCAGATTTTAATCGATCAGACTCCGTTGCATCATGTAAGGCTTTACGTAAATCGTCTTCGTTTCTTTTTCTCTCGATAGAAACACTAATTTGATGTGAAACTAACTCTAAGACTTCTTTGTCCTTTTCGGTAACCACATGTTCGTCTTCGTAACTTTGAATGACTAGTACACCCATAATTTTATCGTGTCCTTTTAAAGGCATTCCGAGCCAAATTTTTGAAGCTATACCTTGTAATCTTACTTCACCTCTCGAAGCCATCTCCTTTAGGGTTTGTGCGTTTGCTAACAACGCTTTTTTATTGTCGACGACCCAACTAGAAATAGTACCTTCTTTTGGAAATGATTCAATAGAATCTAATTCATCTTTATGATAGGGTAAGTGAAATGTTTCATTTTGGTCATCATATAGGGCTACAAAAAAGTTAGTTGTGTTAATCAACCTTCCTAACTCGAGACGTATGTATTCAATAAACTCAAACAAGCTGTTGTGTGTAAAAACAGCGTTAGATATGTTGAGGATAATTTGTTGAATCGTTTGCTGACGCTTTTGTTCGGTAATATCTTCTTTAACAGCGATAAAGTGAGTAATCTCTCCTTGGCTATTTTTTAAGGCCGCAATACTGGCAAATTCCCAAAATAATTCACCATTTTTTTTCTTATTCTGTAATTCACCTCTCCATTCATTGCCTGCTTTAACTGTTTCCCATAAATTTTGGTAAGTATCCTTAGAATTGTTTCCAGAACTTAATACTCTTGGATTTTCTCCCTTTACTTCATGTAAAGAATAGCCTGTCAACTTTAAAAATTTAGGGTTTACAAATTCGATTTTTCCATCGTAATCTGTCACAACAACCGAAACCGGACTTTGAATGATAGACTGAGATAGAATTCTCAGCTCTGTTTCGGTTTGTTTTAAACGAGTAATATCATTAATAGAGAGTAGTGTTACTATTTTGCCATTAAAAATGGAATTCTTAACATTTACAATAATATTTATCTTGGCACCATCTCTTTTTACACCAATAGTCTCAAAGTGATATTTGGTTTCTCCTTCCAACTGTTTACTCCAGTTTTCTTTAGGAATAAAATCATAGATCGATATCTGACTTAACTCAAGATCTGAATAGCCAGTCATCTTTGAAGTTCTTTGATTGGCTTCTATTATTTTATCCCCATCGATGATACAAACAGCTTCATAACTAGCATCTGCCAATGTTTTGAATTTGTTTTTACTTTCTTCCAGCTGAGTAATCATTCTATATCTATCTAGAACAATTGCGGTAAGATCAGCTAAGTTGGAAATCAACTCTAGATCTGAAGCATTGGGTGAATTAATAGATTTGTGATAAATGGCAAATGTACCGAGTATTCTTCCTGAAGGATCTATTATGGGTTCAGACCAACAAGAAGCTAAATTCGCTTTTTTTGCCAGTTCTTTAATATCCTCCCAGTATGGGTGAGTGTTTATATCTTCTACAATGACTCTTTCACCCGTATAGGCTGCTGTTCCACATGATCCTTCCCCAAAACCGATTGGAAAACCATGTATTGCTTTATTATAAAAATCAGGAAGACTAGGGCCTGCGCCATGCAGTAGGAGTTTTCCTTCTTCATCAATATATAAAATAGAACATATAGATTCAGGAGAATATTTCTCTGCATTTTCAATAATTTTATTTAATAAAATTATTTCTGATGTACCCTTATATAGTAATTCGAGTATGTTTGATCTTAGAGTAGAGAGTCCTTTCATAGGACTAAAATATCATTTTTTTATTAAAATATTGTTTCCCTTCTATTCAAAGTTTATTTATGTAAGACTTAAATGATTGGTTGTAGTTCTTTAATGATTAGTAATGAGTTTATTCTGTTGTTCAGAGATGAGGAGGTTCTGTGAATGGAAACTAATATTGTTTACCCCGGATGTATAATTCATTTTCCCCTACGACTTAATCTAACCACCAAATTTCATTAGGAATATGCTGATTGTTGAGATAAAGGCTTTCTCCAATATTAAGCTTTTCATTACCCACTTCAATTTCGACACGACCATCTTGCACCATATATAAAACCGAGGTGTGGAACTAGGCACCTTTAAAATTGTTCATTTCACTACAGGAAGCCGATATAGCCAGTTTGATACTGCCTAGATTTTAGTGGTTGAATTGTATGCCGTCGGGTTTAATATGCATGTCTTTTGAGATTGTATATACGAACTAAAGTTAGCTTATAATTAGGCTTTAAACTTCTCCCTCGATTCTAGAATATCCTCCATATTCTCATCTGCCCAATATACGAGCTTATTAATGTGGATTAATAGAGATCGACCTCTATCAGTAATTTCATATTCAACCCTAGGTGGAATTTCAGGAAAGATTGTACGTTTAACCAAACCATCAGCTTCAAGAGTACGCAGGGTAACTGTTAGCATCTTTTGCGATATATCGCCAATTGTTTTATGCAATTTATTAAAACGCATATTGTCTACTTCACCTAAAACCATAAGAACCAATGTAGACCACTTATCGCCAAATCTATTTAATATTTTTCTTACTGGGCATTCCTCAAAATGAGAAAATATTTCCAAATTATTTTCCATTATATCGTCTTGATTATCACTATTAGTTACTTCGAAGTAAGTCTAGCACCTTGCGGTACCTTCTTGTATGTCTATTACTCTCCATTTACCTTTGACTTACCAAAAGTAAGTTAATTACGAATGGGAATCAAAAAAGATGAAGCTCTAATACGAGTAGCCTATTAGAGATTTAGAACATAAACAAATCAAAATATAAAACAATAACAAAATGGATACAAATAGTATTAAAGAAGCAATCAAAACAAACGTATATCATATTCATCCAGATCTAAAAGTTCCTTATCATGAACACGGAACTCAAGATGAAATTTTTTACTGCATAAAGGGTTCTGGACTTGGCATAGTAGATGGCAAAGAAGTAGAGCTAAACGTAGGCGATGTATTAGTTGCTCCTGCTGGTTCGATGCATACCCTTAAAACTGATGGCGATCTATATGTAACGGCTTTTCTTATACCTGTAAATCGAATTATTTGCCACTGCAAACAAGTGAGTTACGGTGACATTAGGAGAGCAATGGTTGGTGGTGCCCGTACTGTAGAGGATATACAAGAAATTACAGGAGCTGGTACTGAATGTGGGAATTGTATTGGAGATATAAAAAAAATATTAGCATTAGCCTGTAGCTGCAAAATGGTCACTATGGAAACTGTTGTTGATGCAGTTAATGGTGGGGCATGTACAGTAGATGAGATTGGAGAACTAACAGGAGCGGGTACCGATTGTGGAAATTGTAAATTTCTATTACAGAATATGATTGATACAAATAGGTAATTTAATAGAAGGCTTATAGTGAATGTTATGTGTTTTATAAGATAGATTTTACTATCAATTCTAATTGATGTACGCAAAGTGATTTATAAGTGATCGCATTTCTGGTTTTTGTTATTGATCGAAACTAATCTGTTTCTTCTGAATTCGATTTTATAAGCTCCTATTTATTAGGGGCTTTTTTTATTGGGATAAATGCAGGGTATTGATCAAAATTATGAGTTTGAGGCATCGTATTCGTTTTATTTCGCACTTCAAATAAATAGATATCTCAACTGATGAAATTCCCGTTTATTAATTTAATAAACAGCATATGATTAAACCTAAGTTGATAAGTATTTTTATTCTAATGTGTGATCTTTTTCACACGGCTTGTGAACTCGATGAGGATGAATTTGATTGTTACGAAAAAATGGAAGTACTTGGATTTAGAGATGGTACTATTTTTATCGATCCGGATATAATCACGGACGAGGATGTCAGTGCTTTTAATGGCATTTTATATGAAAGTCGTTTTTGATTGCTATATGCTTGACTGTAGAATTGATGCCCCATGAACACTAAAGTGTATTGCATGAATTTGAGCCACGACCAGAGAAATGTTGACTTTTGGCTCTCATTAAATTCTTTAATTCAAGTTGTAAATCCAATCCTTAAGTTTTTATAAACTCTAAACTACCAGATAATAATACTAGATTAAGCTATACCAAATCTTTATTAACCCGTGCCTAAGCCATCAGACAATTGAGTTCTTATTCTCTATTTATACTGCTTTTACTTATTGCAAAATTCTCAATCTTCATAATAATGAGTATATTATACCATATGTATCGCAATTATTTTTAATCGCAAATAAATAGTATGGACATTTTTTTCAAATACACGACACCAATTATTTATTGGATTTTAGTATTAGTCTGGTCATATATTCTTGTATTTTATGTTAGGAAAATAAGAATTCTTAAAAAGTCAGATAAATTATTGAAATTACTTCTTGTTGTTTTGTCGATAGATGCTTTTCGAACACTTTTTGAAAGTGTCTATTTTGGCGCTTGGTATACATCTCTTTCAGAAATAATTCCCATTGAGACATTCAATTATTTGGCACAACCTAAGATTGTATTTTATCCAAAGCTATTGAATTTGATAGTAGCCATTTTAATTTTAACTATTCTTTTAAAAAAATGGCTGTCAGCAGAAATAAGCTCAAAGCAAAAAACTAAAGCATTAATTGAAGAACAATCGAAAGAATTAAAAGAAAAATACAAGGAAATCGTTCGATCTAAGGAACAAGCCATACAAAGTGAAAAGTTCACTCAAATGCTTTTTGATGAGTCTCCAATTGGTTTAGCTCTAACCAAACTTACCGGTGAATTAGTTGATGTTAATGAAGCTTTCACAAATATTATAGGCTACCCTTCAGAAGAAGCACTAAAACTATCATATTGGGATATTACCCCAGAAAAATATGCCAAACTAGAAGACGTTCAATTGGCTTCGTTAAATAAAACAGGGGGCTATGGCCCGTACGAAAAAGAATACATTCACAAATCGGGAAAATTAATTCCCGTAAGGTTGTATGGGAAAATTATAAAAAAAGATAATCAAGACCTTATCTGGTCAAGTGTTGAAGATATCACCGATAAGAAAGCAGCTGAGATAAGTCTTCAACAACAAAATGAAGAATACATAGCTCTTAACGAAGAATATCAAACTCAGAATGAAGAATTATTATTTGCTATAGAAAAAGCAGAGAAAAGCGAAAAAAGATTTAAAGTTCTCCACAATGCTTCGTTTGGTGGTATTGCCATTCATGATAAAGGTTATATTTTAGATTGCAATCAAGGTTTGGCAGCTATATCGGGGTATTCCGTTGAGGAATTAATTGGAATGAATGGATTGTTGCTTATCGCAGAACATTCGCGAGAATTAGTTGTGGGAAATATTTCAAATGCTTATGAAAAGCCATATGAAGGTGTAGGCTTGCGTAAAAATGGAGAAGAATATCCTATTAGATTAGAAGCTCGCCAAATTCCATACTTTGATAAGAATGTACGGGTGGTTGAATTTCGAGATATTACAGATCAGAAAAAAACAGAACAAGAACTTAAAACTGCAAAAGAAAAAGCAGAAGAAAGCAACCAACTAAAATCAGAATTCATAAATAACATGTCCCATGAAATTAGGACTCCAATGAATGGAATTCTTGGTTTTTCAGATTTACTAAATGAGAAAAATATTACTGAGACAAAGCGACAACATTACCTCAAGATTATTCAAAATAGCGGAAATCAATTATTACATATAATCGATGATATTCTTGAAATATCAAGGCTTGGAACAAAACAAGTTAAATCTCAGATAGAAGAAACATGTTTAAATGATTTGCTATTAGAATTGTTCTCTATATTCGATATAAAGGCAAAAGAAAATAAGACACCATTGTATCTGAAAAAGAGTCTTTCAGATAAAGCTAGTACGATACTGACCGATACTCACAAACTAAATAAAATATTAAGCAATTTATTGGAAAACGCCTTGAAATTTACAAATGATGGGTTTATTGAATTGGGATATAAGCTAGAAAATGACAGCATCGTAATTCATGTGAAAGATACTGGTGTTGGGATCTATCCGGAAAACCAAGAATTGATTTTTGAACGATTTTCAAGAGGGGGGAAAGAAATCTCTCATAATGTAACTGGATTAGGATTAGGCTTATCAATCGCGAGAGAAAATGCTGAACTTATTGGGGGCAAAATTACTTTAATATCCCAAAAAGGGAAAGGTTCAACCTTTTATCTTAGCATTCCTTTCAAGCCAGTAAACCCTAGATATACTGATAAATATAATGGTGATGTTCAAATACCAAATTCAAACAAAGCAAAGCAACAAACAATTTTAGTGGTGGAAGACGAAGAAGTGAACTTCATGTATTTAGATATTCTACTTACTGGCTTTGATGAAAAAATAACAATTATTCATGCAAAAAATGGAAAAGATGCGGTTAATATCTATAAGACCAATCAAAACATCAATTTAATTCTTATGGATATTAAGATGCCTGTTATGAACGGTATTGATGCCACCAAACAAATTAGGGAATTCAATCAGTTTGTACCAATTATTGCCCAAACTGCATTCACTACCGAGGAAGACATGGAAGAAGCTATGGCAGCAGGTTGTAGCGATTTTATCTCGAAACCAATAAAAAAAGAAATATTAGAAAAAATAACGCGTAGCTATTTAGTTCAATAAGAAACACACAACCGCCTCGATAAAATTTTGCGGCTAGAGTTTTATCAAACAAGAACCAACAGGTATTTACACTAAATACTTCCTCTCGGCTTTTCCAAAAAAAGATAAGAGGTTTTGGTGCCTGTTATTAATCAAAACTGATTTTTTTTGAATTTGATTCAATTTCATAAGCTCTTATTTATTAGGAGCTTATTTTTTTGTATTGATATAAATGCTGGGTACTGATCAGAATTATGAGTTTTAGGCATAGTATTTGTTTATTTCGAAACTCAAGTGATGATACGGTCCCTGTTGAATTGGTATCATTTAAAATATTAAAAAATAGCATATGATTAAGCCTAAGTTGATAAGTATTTTTATTCTAATGTGTGGTCTTTTTCTTTCGAGTTGTGAACTGGAAGAGGATGAATTTAATTGCTACAATGAAATGGAAGCACCTGGATTTAGAGAGGGGACCATTTTCATCGAACCGGATATTATTACGTACGAGGATGCCAGTGCTTTTAATGGCATTTTGTATGAAGGCCGTTTTGATCGATATCTGTTTGATCGTAGATACGATGATGACATTAGAGTACTTGCTTATGTTTTTAGTGTTAGTTTCGACGATGGTTTATCCTGTGAGTTTCGATTGAATCCTGAATTTGGTTCGATGGATGAGGCAATGAGCCAGGCTATTCGATATGCCACTGTTATTGGTCAAATGCCTAATTGCTTGCGTCGGGATATAAGAACAGTGACCATTCATAAAGGTGATCAGTTATTTGGTGGAGGAGATGGTGATATTCTTATTCATACCGAGCAAGCCTATTGGTACGATAAAGAAGGAATTCTTGAAGAAAGCATTTTTCACGAAGCTTGCCATGTGAGTCTGGATCCTTATCATTATAATGCGGAATATAGAGAGGCCATGTGTGCAGATAAGGCTTTTATTTCGGAATACGCTGAGGAGCATCCCGATCGTGAGGATATCGCTGAGAGTTTTTTGACCTATTTTGCAGTAGCATACAGGTCAGATAGAATCAGTTGGAAAGTGAGAGACATTATAGAATATGTGAATGATAATCGACTGTCCTATTTCGACAGACAGAGGTTTGATATGTATCCAGCAGACTAATTTACTTAGCCTTTTAGATTTAAAGAGTGATATCTATTAATTAGATATCACTCTTTTTGTTTTATTGATTGTGTAGAAGTGTTGGTTTCTCCATTAAAAGAATGAACCGTAGATTAACACAAATTTCCCCTTTGGGTCCACAGTGAATACCTTTGTGGTGACAAAAGCTTTAGCCCATATAGCTCTGCCATTTGATTAATACAAATTTATCGCGTGCATTTTCCTGGCGTTTTATAAATCCAAATTCGTAAACAAATAGATAAACATCACCTTTTTTATTTTTCCAATAATGTGTGAAAAACTTAGGGTTGAAGCCCTGATTTAATAACATATCGGCCCGAACTGTCGATTTACCAGCTTTATTGTACTCTCTTAAAAGCTTGCGATTGGTTTTTAGTTGCTTATCGACTTTAGCATAAAAATCGGGAGCCATATCTTTTTTCTGTTGATACTGATATGATGATTTACAATATACATCACAAAATTTTTTGCCTTTTCGACCTCTGATAGTTTCCCCGCAGCTGAGGCATTTTATATCTGTATCCATAATTTTATCTGTTTGACACTCTCCTTTATTATTGATATAGTCACTACATTATCAATGCAATAAGGCCTAAGCGTTCGGCTCTGACCGTGTTACTGCCATGAATATTGATAAAAACTAAAGACAAATGCACAGTTTTTCTCATAAAGATATATTATTCGTATAATATACGCATATTATACCTTTAAGTCAGATATTTATGTTTATTTATATAATATAAATACGAAAGTAGATATTAGCAAAATGAGATGAACAAATAATTTCACTATCATGATTAAGAAATACATTACACTAAAGCATTTATTAATCAATAATACGAAATGTATAGGCTTGCAATTTTATCCTGACAAGGTGATACAAGCACTCATAAAATCTCTTCCAAATCCGCGATGGAGCAATATATATAATATGGTTTATATTCTCAACACAAAAGAGAATTTATCTATCATTTTCGATACGTTTAAAGGTGTCGCTTGGATCAATTGCGAACATTTTTTAGAAAAAAAGAGGAATGTAAATTCCGAGAATTCAGCACTTGATATAGAATCATATCGTAGGAGAGAAACCCCAAAAACTTATAGGCGATGCCCCGAAGATTTTCTTTTAAAATTGGAATTGAGAAAATATGCACTGAACACAGCTAGGGTGTATATCAGCTGTTTCGAAGCATTTATCAACACTTATAAAGAGGTTGACTTGCTTGATATTGACGAAGAAAACATTCAAGCATATTTACAATTACTGATTCGTCATGAAAAATCAGATTCCTATATTAATCAGAGTATCAATGCTATAAAATTTTATTTCGAAGTTGTACTTGGTATGCCCAATCGTTTTTATAGTATAGAAAGACCTCGAAAAAGTCAGGCCCTACCCAAAGTATTATCGAAAGAAGAAATTGGCTTAATGATTAAATGCACTAAGAATATTAAACACAGATGTATTATTAGCCTGCTGTATTCGGCTGGGCTAAGACGAGGCGAAGTGTTAAATTTAAAAATGGCGGATATAGATAGTAAACGCATGGTGATAAATGTATTAAAAGGCAAGGGGCTTAAAGACCGCAACAGCTTATTAAGCCAAAGTGTTTTGGTCGATTTGCGAAAATATTTCGAAGAATATAAACCCAAAAAATATCTTTTCGAAGGACCATTGGGGCAGCAATATTCACCGACCAGCATTGCCAAAATTGTGACCGAAGCTGCACATAAAGCTGGCATTAAAAAGAGAGTTACACCACATATGTTACGACACAGTTTTGCCACCCATTTGCTCGAAAATGGTACCGATTTGCGTTATATACAAGTGCTGTTAGGACACTCGAGTACAAGCACAACGGAGATTTATACTGAGGTTGCAATTAGTAACATAAAAAACATCGTTAGTCCAATAGATTCATTAGATTTGTCGTAATACTCGCAATAAAGACATAGTCTGTATATAACACACTCTCTTTAGCGAATTGTTGTGCTTCATGCAGGGAAACGTCAGATAATGATTATGCTTGATTATTTAGAGTGAATTCTAAACAAGAAAAATTCATAAACAAAACCATAAATAGAATTAAACTATGAGAAAATTTAGGATTGGATTAATAACTTTTGCTGTTGTTATCATAATAGGACAACTTGGTGTTGTTGAATACACCGATTTAAGTTGGTCAGAAAATGCTGGAAGTTATTTAGGTATAATATCGATGATTTTAATAATAATGAGTATGATTTACTCAAACCGATACGACGAGAAAAATCAGACTAAATAAAAATGCCAGAATTTAGTAGCATACAGACTTTTGAAAAAACTATCAGATGATAACTATAAATGACACTTGATAAGTTTGCTAAAAATTTAAAGCGAGTTGAAAATTGGAACAAGTAGATTGAATTTGCATTAAAATTGTTTGAATGGAAAATAGAAGGTAACCTCTTTAATTCACAAGGAATTAAAGAGGTTGATAATTATTACGAGTCATGGACTAAAAAGCCATGGACAGAAAAATAATGAAGCACGAAAGCACAACAAAAGCTAAATTTCATGGGCGCTGATGTGTTGTTTGAAAGTTTAGTGCAATTAACAAACACCAGCAAGCCAAATAAATGGGTTTGCATAAAATATAAATTTATTCGGCTTGCTTACTTGGCAGTTTGAAAGGATAATTCTTTGAAATCGCCCACGAAACTTAGCAATACCGTTATGCCCAAGTGTAAATAAAGATACTAACTGAATGATAGAAGAATTAAAAACATTAGGACTACTTACTCCAATATTTACAATAATTGGTGTTTTTATTGGAACAATTTTAACGTTTACTACATCATTAGTTCTTAAGAAAAGAGAAACTAAACTTAAAATTTCGAGCCAATTAATAGAGAAACGAATTGCCGCGCATGAGAAAATCCTAACTCTTGCTAAAACAATGAGAGCCACACACTCTATAGATAAAGTCAATGTTGAAAATGTGTACATTACTTATCCTATTATCTTTAGTTCAAAGCAAAGTTTTCAAGAATGGCGGAGCGCTTTCTTTTTAAACACAAATGAGTATTCTCATTGGCTCGGATTAAAAGTAACGAGAGAATTATATTTTATTCAAGACTATATTGTAAATCTGGATAAAAGGCTTGAAAAGGCTCCTTCTGAAAACTACCTTCAGATAGGAATTATTTTACGAAACGATTTCATTGAAATGGCTGCGAATATTGAGAAGACTGTTATTTCTTATTTTGGTAGTGGATGGAAGAATTTAAAAATTGAAAGTAGTAATGACCATCATAAATTACCCAAAAAAGTTTCTTTAAAAAGGTTACAAGAAACGAACCTATACAAAAGACATCTTGAAATTCATAAATACTTATTAAAGGAAGAAAAGTCAATTCCAAGAGATGATATCAAAAAGTTAACAGAATTATATAACATAGCTCCCAATGGTTCAAAAGTTGACACAATTACTTTAAGTGAAGTTCCAAACATTGATAATTCTGGTGTAGAATATGAAATGATCTATAAAGAATCTGAAGACTTTGGCGAAAAAACGAAATTTGGACATTGCGAACTGATAGGCGGTCGCATAATGTTTGATAAAGTAGATAAAGATGCAAAGTTGTTAGGAATAGATTATAAAGCAATGAAACTACTCGTCAATTGGGTTGAGGAAAATATTGTGGACATTGAATATTTAAACGAGACTATTGAATATGAATAAACACCAGGGCATAACAAAAGCTAAATTTCATGGGCGCTGATAAGCAACTTGAAAGTTTAGTTCAATTAAGAAACACCAGCAAGCCAATTTAATTGGATTGTTCAAAAATATAAGCAAATTTAATCGGCTTGCTTCCGCGCGGTTTGAAAAGTAAATTCTTTTAAATCGCCCACGCAACTTAGCAAGACCGTTAGCAGCAATTAGGAATCGAAAACTGCTTATTAGAGAAACTTTTCCACTCGATTTTGGAAAAGTAATTTTGTAATAAAATTGAGTATAAATCAATTCATTGAAAACTATACGAAAGCAGTTTCGATGTCATAAATGCATGAAGATCTAGACTCGTAAAACTAGACTATAATCAAACGAATATTGAATTTTAAATATCTAAATATGAATAAAAAAACAACAAATTCTGATGCAAAAAGCATGAAATCAAATTTTTCTAACAAAGGCCTTACAATGGGTATTATAATAGGAATGATTGTTGGAACGGGAATTGGTGTCGGAATTGATAATATAGCAGCAGGAATTGGATTAGGAGTGGCTGTATGTTCTACAATTGGTGGAATTATTAATTATTATTATCTGAAAAAAAAATAAATTTATAGTCGAAAAAAAATTCCTGAAACTAGAAGTTTAATCTCTATTAAGTTAAATTCTTTGAGGCTTGGCTCGTAATTCGGATTTTGTGACTCGATATTTTGAAATATTAAGACGTTTTCTAACAAAGAATTAAAAAAAGCTGCTAACAAAAGCTAAATTTCATAGGCGTTGACGCTCAATTTGAAACCTTAGTTCAATTAAGAAACACCAGCAAGCCAATTAAATAGGTTTGCTTAAAAATATAAATTTAATCGGCTTGCTTACTTGGCGGTTTGATAAGATTATTCTTTGAAATCGCCCACGAAACTTAGCAAGACCGTTAGCTTTCAGTTAAAAATAGACCCACGAACCAAAATCTTATGACACTTAAAATACACGAAAAAGAAGATGTTTTATACGACAAGTATATAACTCATTACAAGGATTTAGGATTGGCTGATAATCTTTGTTTTGATGGTCTCTGTTATAATGGAGAAATTTACAACGAAGGATTCAATTGCAAGAAAGGCAATGAGGAAGAACTATGGAATTCAATGAATCAAAAGATTGTCTTTTTAATGAAAGACACTAACGGTAATCCAGACGATGATTATAGAGAATGGCCTTGGCATAATATTACACGGAAATTTTTTAAGGTTATTTTTTGGTGGTTAAATGGGTTGTATGAAATAAAACAAAATGAATACCCTAAAACGAATGGTCAATATAACAAAAAGTATCCTCTTGCAATTGTCAACATAAAAAAGAAAGCTGGAGGAAGTTATGTTACTGATAGAGAATTATGGGAATTTGCAAACCAAGACAAACATTTATTAAGAGAACAAATTCTGGGTATTTTACAACCAAACATTGTTGTATGCGGAGGTGGAGGAAATAGTGCCGTTTTTAATATTGCCAAAGACATAGTTTATCCTAATCTTGATTTTAAAAAGATAAACAACTGGTGTTATTATAATCAAGACGAAGATTTATTGCTTATAAATAGCTATCACCCTAGTGACCGTATTTCTGATGAAGAAAAATATGATGGTTTTTTTGAAGCTGTAACTGAATTTTTAAAAGAACATAAGTTGCCATCAAAATAAAAACCGAAAAGCTAACAATGTATAAAAATAATAGCCGAGATATTAGTAAACTCAAAGGTTGTTGCCCGCTTTAACTTTCTTGTAAATTGACAGGAAAGAGCTCCGAAATCGGCTACTATTCTTATACGAGCCGTTACAAGTAATTGGTTCGATAATGGCACTCGCTG